>JAZLFZ010000025.1:0-8624 GCA_045616065.1 Bacteroidaceae bacterium
ATCATAGTATGGCAGGGAAAGTGAGACATCATTCAGATGATTCAGGTCGCTGAACACGCTCACCTTGCCAAACTTCGTGACACCCGTCAGCATGGCAAACTTAATGCAGCCGTCCATTGACTTCAAGGCGCCATAGAACCCTTTCAGTATGCCGCGATATTGCTCCTGCAGTTCGTCGTTGCCAATGGCCTGAAGCAAAGGTTTGTCATACTCATCAACGAGAATTACCACTCGCTGCCCCGTCTTCTTGTAGGCAGCTTCTATGACACGCTCAAAACGAACACTATGAGAATACGTCTCAAATCCCGTGGGATACAACATTTCCCACACTTTTAACTGAGCATCAAGTCTCTTATCCAGAGCCTCAGCGCTGTCATACTTCTCCGCATTCAGGTCAAGATGCAAGACAGGATGTTCTGTCCATTCCTTTTCGAGTTGTTCGATGGCCAGTCCTTCGAAGAGTTCCTTCTTTCCTTGAAGATAAGCCTTTATTGTAGATAGCAGCAAAGACTTGCCGAAACGACGTGGGCGGGAGAGGAAATAATATCTCCCCTCATTCACAAGCTTATAAACCAGGCGTGTCTTGTCCACGTAAAGATAACCATCCTTACGCAGGCTCTCGAAGTCCTGTATCCCTATAGGTAGTTTCTGCACGGCATCCATATCAACCCCTTTTGTTGAATCTATCGTGCAAAGATATACATTTTATCAGAAAAATCCAAATTAAAGTACGAAATTCTGCCACGCTCGTTCCACTTTGCTTTTTCACTGAAATTCAGACAAACTAAAAGGGCTGGCCCAAATGATTGAGCCAGCCCCATTTTAATTATGTTGTCAAAGTATGAAATTACTCCTCGTAATATACCTTGCCAATCTTCAGTGTACCGCGTCTTACCAGGATGTCGAGGTCCATGGCTTGACCCTTTGCGTCCTTGCTTGCGCAATCCTTGGCAATCTGCTCGGTGAGGTTCAGCTCCCAGAGACCGGGGCCGGGGATGATAACGTCATCGTAGTAGGTGGCACTCCACCAACCATTCATGACGCGAACCATGGTAGGACCAGCAGGCTCACCCCAGATACCAGCCTCGCTGGGCTGTGCCTCGAGTACCTCAAAGATGAGGGTCTTCTGTCCCAAATACACCTCATCGGGCAGGAAGGGAAGACCCTTGCCCTCATTGTCACTGAAACGTCCGGCAGCAGCATCACCCTGCTCCATCACGATGGGGTTACCCTGGTAGATGTAATACTGCTTCAGAGGATCGGTAAGCTCCTGCACCAGGATGGGATAGTCCACAGTGAGTTCGGTGCCGTCGGGGCAGAGAGCAGTCATCTTGACGATACGCTCCACACCCTGGTCGAGTGAACTCATCTTACGGGTGGCAAAGTTACCGAGGTAGTTCTTGCCGTTGATGTTCCACACAGCATTGACAGGTGCATGGGTGACACAGGTCAACACATTACCGTTCTTACCGTTCTCTGCCAAGTCCAGAGATACAGAAGTCTGAGCCTTGAGCTCCTCGACAGTGATGTAGCCACCGTTCTTGAAATCCTCCTGTACGGGATTACAAGCAACCAGCGCACATGCAGCTGCGAAAAGCATAAATATCTGTTTTTTCATTTTGATTGCTTTTATAAGATTAATACAACGTCACGTATACACACTCGCTGTTCTCCGAAGCATCCCAACCCTTGTTCTGGATGAGCTTACCGTTCATCTGGGTAATCTGAGTCTGGGGCTTGGGCAGGAAGCCGTCGGTATCGGCATAACGCTTCTTCCAAGAGCTTGTCATGTGCTTCATAGGAATCTTGTTAGCCTTGTCACCCTTGACAACAATGCGGCGATCAGCCTGAGCCTGCAGAGCCTTGGCAGCGTAGCAGTTCTCGCCACCGTCCTTGCCAGACCAACGACGCATGTCGTTGAAGCGCAGACCCTCGAAGGCGAACTCCCAGCGACGCTCGTCCTGGATAGCCTGGAGTGAGTAAGGAGTCTCGGGAACACCGGCACGACGCTGCACCTTGTTGAGGTTTTCCTTCTTACCAGTCAGCTCAGCGTGCATCAGATACACGTCAGAGAGACGCATCAGATAGAAGTCCTCGTAGTGCTCACCCTGCATGGGGTTGTCCAGCGTACCCTTGTAGGTAGAATTAACATCCAGACCAGCCTGCTTCCACCAAGGATCGTCACCGCTCAATGCATCGGTAGTCACACCGTTCCACTTCTTCACAGCATAACCAGACTCCTCGCAGTCGTCCTTCACGTATGAGTAGGCAGCCAGCTCGTTGTCGCAGTCGATGAGCGAGGCGCTCTTGCGGATATCCTTGTAGTTACCCTGGTTCTCAGCAAACGTCCAGTCGTCCCAGATGTTGACAGAGGGAGTACCCTGGCCCCAGCCCTGAGTGAAGGGATAGGTGCAGTCGCGGTTACCATTGTCACCGTTCACACGCAGTGCCCAGAATACAGAGAGGTAGTTACAGTACATACGCTGTGTGTTGTAAGGACCAGCAGCACCACCCTGACCGGGATCGGTGATAGCCCAGCGCGAAGCGTTCATGAACTGGATCTGGAAGATCTCCTCTGTGTTACCGTTACCCATGCCGGGCATATCGAAACAGTTCTTGGGATCCATGTCGGCGATGAAGTCGTAAGCATGTCCGTCTTTCTTGTTGCCATACTTCTTCCATTTATTCAGATCCTTCAGGTCCTCGCCCTTGAGGCTGTCGAGAGCCTGGTCGTGAGTCTCCTTCCAGACGTAGCTGTTAGAGTACTGCCACAGCGAACGGTAGTCATCGCAAAGATCGTAACCGCCATTGCCGATGACATCCTCAACATACTTGACAACGTCATCCTTGGTCAGCTTCTCAGCGCTGCAACCCTCCTGCTCAACGAGAGCAACCTCGGGGACAGTACCGGTTGCCAGCTCAGCCACCTTCTTGTAGAACCCAGCCCAGAACATATAGGCACGAGCCAGGAATGACTCAGATGCGTACTTATTGGCATGACCATTACCAGCAAAGTCCTTGTTACCCATCAGGGTAGCACCCGATACGAAGTCAGAGAAAATCTGGGGGTAGATCTTATCCTCAGCGCTTACCTGCTGCTCCATCTCGGGAGTGATGTCGGTAGAGGTGATCAGGGGCACATCGCCGTAGAGCTGAGTGAGCCACAGGGTGTAGAGACCACGCATGAAGTAGCCCTCACCGAGGAGCTGGCAACGCTTAGGATCGGTCTTGCCACCTTCCCACTCGAAGTTGTCGATGGTCTTGATCTGGTTGTTGGCGCGTGAGATACCACCATAGAGCAGTGTGAAAGGCATCTCATACATGTTCGAACCCATCTGGGTAAGGTGGTGCATACACTTCACCTTGTAGTCCTGCAGACCACCGCTACCATAGCAGTTGTCCGACATGATCTCCCACCAGTAGAAGGGGTTCTGTGTATCCGAGTCACCGCCACCCATAGTGTTCAGGATGGCATAGGTTGCTGTATTCAGTGCCTCCACGTCGGCAGGCTTGCCGGGGAAGGTAGCTTGGGTCATCTCTGTCACGCGGGGCTCGGTGTCCAGCATGTCGTCACAGGATGTAAACACAGCTGCTGAAGAAACAGCCAGTGCTGATAAAAATATGTATTTTTTCATAACTTATTATCGTATTAGAATTTAATGCTTGCACCAACCAAGTAGGTACGTGAGCTGGGATAGAGACCGAGGTCGATACCAGATGCCCAACCGTCAGCACCACCAGCGTTGCCCACCTCGGGATCGAGACCGGTGTAACCAGTGAAGGTGTAGAGGTTCTGAGCCTGGAAGTAGATACGGAGCTGCTGGAAAGGACAAGACTTCCAGAGGCTCTTGAAGTCGTAACCTACGGTCAGGTTTCTGATCTTGAAGTAGTCAGCATTCTCCATGTAGTTCTCTGAGATCCAGAGCGTATTGGGATGGCTGTTGGAAGACAGGCGGGGCATGGTGTTTGAGGTACCCTCACCGTGCCAGCGGTTCAGGATGCTGCTGTCGTAGTTGTGCATCCAGTTGTCACCGAACGAACGGTAAGAACGCATGATCTGCATACCGAAGGCACCGGCACCGTTGATGGCGAAGTCAAAGCCCTTCCATTGGAAACCGAGGTTAACACCCAGGGTTACATCGGGGTGGGGCTTACCAATCTCGTGGCGGTCACACTTCTCACCCTCGTCGTAGGTGATGATACCGTCGCCATTCCAGTCGTCCCAGATGCAGTCACCGGGCTGTGCGTTGTCCAGCACGGCCTTGCCGGCTGCACGGGCAGCGTCGATCTCAGCCTGGCTCTGCCAGATGCCACTGTAAGACATACCGTAGAAGTAACCGATGGGCTTGTCCAGCTCAGCACGGTAGATGTACTCAGTACCCTGTGAGAGGACGCTGGGAGTACCGTTGATGTAGCCGTTCTCGTTGGCGATACGGGTTACCTTGTTCTTGTTGGTAGCCACGTTCACGCTTGCGTTGTAGCGGAAGTCCTTGCCAATCTTGTCGTTCCAAGAGAGAGCCACCTCGATACCGGTGTTCTTCACGTCACCACCATTGATGTAGGCGGGGTTGGTACCCTGGATAGCGATGCGGGGACCTACGATCAACCAGTCCTTGGTAGTCTTCTGATACCAGTCGAAGTTCAAGCCCAGACGGCCGTCCAGGAAGCGAGCATCGAGACCGAAGTCGAGCTGCTCAGAGGTCTCCCAAGTTACGTCGTGGTTGGGCACGATGTTGGCGTAAGCACCAGAATGAGGTGTACCCATAACTGTGCCGTTCATGCTGCTGTCGAACTTGTAGCCGCTGTCACCAGCCGAACCAGACATGGCGATGGTAGCCAGACCCTGGTACTTGGCGATGCGGTTGTTACCGTTCTGACCCCAAGATGCGCGGATCTTCAAGAGGTCCATCCAAGAGCGGGTGTTCTCCATGAAGTCTTCCTGAGAGATTACCCAACCTGCAGATGCAGAGGGGAATACACCCCAGCGGTTGCCTCTCTCGAAGATGCTCGAACCGTCGGCACGTACGGTAACGGTAGCCATGTACTTCTCCTTGTAGTCGTAGTTCAAACGGCCGAAGTAAGAAGCCAGATACTCCTCATCGTTGGGGTTACCGCTCATTGAAGCGTTACCCAGGTCGGTGCTGAAGTTGTTCAGCCAAGCTGAGTCCCAACCGCGCAGGGTTGCCTGCTGGCTACCAGCGGGCACTGAGTTTGAACCGCCCACGTTGAAGCTCCATGCAGTGCTCTGGAAGCTCTGACCCACCATGGCACCAATCTTGTGACCACCCAGGTTGGTGTCGTAAGACAGGGTATTCTCGATGCTCCAGTTGCTGTTCAGCCAGGCACTCTGGTTCACGCTGTATGAGGTGACAGTTGCAGAACCAGCACCAGGTGAGCGAGGCTCGCCGTATGCACGGTATGCACCTGAGCCCCAGCTGTAGTTGAACTGTGAGCGCAGCTTCAGACCCTTGATGGGCTGGATTACCATGAATGCAGTGGCGTTGGCGTTGATGTTGCGGCTCTCAGCCATTGAGTTGAAACCACCCTTAGAGAGATTCTCGTAGGGGTTGTTGAAGAAGAAGTCGTTCCAACCTGCACCATTGTTCTTGTGGTTGTAGAGGCTACCGTCCTCGGCATACATGGGCACGAGGGGAGAGGTCTGCAACAGGCTGTGGATGTAGCTCCAGTACATACCGTCCTCAGCCAGGTCGTGGCTCTTGCCGTAGCCGATGTTTACGTTCTCACCGATGGTGATGGCGTCGAAGTCCTTCACCTTCAGCAGCACGTGGTCGCTGTTCACACGGATGGTGTGACGGGTATAGTTAGAAGCCACGTCGGCACCCATGATTCCCTCGTTGCCCGTGTAGGTGTACGACATGGCGAACTTGGAGCGGTCGGTACCACCGTTCATGCTGACAGCGTGGTTCTGCTGCATGGCATTCTTGTTGGCGAAGGCATCCCACCAGTCGGTACCCTGCCAACCCTCATCATTAACCTTAGCCATGATGTCGTCGGGCACGTAGGCACTCCAGTCCATCTTGCTACCAGAGGTATTGAATGAGTACTCGTCCATGATGGTCTTGTACTGCTGTGCGTTCAGCATCTGGGGACGCTTGTAGGCGTTCGACCATCCCACTGAACCGTTGTAGTTGATCTCCACCTTGCCGGCCTTACCCTGCTTGGTGGTAACGAGGATTACACCGTTGGCAGCACGCGAACCGTAGATGGCAGCCGAAGCGGCATCCTTCAGCACGTCGATGCTCTCGATGTCGTTGGGGTTGATGTTGTCCAGGTTGCCACCTGCCACACCGTCGATAACGTACAGAGGCTGTGAGTCACCGATGGTACCGATACCACGGATGTACACCTTGAAGCCCTTGCCAGGCTGTGCAGATGACTGGGTGATCTGCACACCAGGGGTCATCGAAGCCATAGCGCCGAGTGCGTTGGTGGTGTTCAGGGCAGCGATTTCGTCACCCTTCACCTGTACCGTAGCACCGGTGACGAGCTTCTTTTTCATCGTACCGTAACCCACAACAACCACCTCGTCGAGGAGCTTGTTGTCCTCCTCAAGGCTGACGTTGACTACCGAACGCGTACCAACCTTGATCTCCTGAGTGACGTAACCCATAAAGCTGACAACGAGTGTCGCACCGGGCTTCACATTCAGGGAGTAGTTACCGTTGGCGTCGGTAATGGTTCCGTTACTTGTACCCTTCTCAATGATGCTGGCTCCTGCTACGGGGCCCATGTCATCCGAGATGGTACCTGAAACTTTCTTAGTCTGCTGTGCCTGCTGAAGAGGCGCTGCAGACTGTTCAGCATGTGCCTGTGGAGCGAAGCCCAGTCCGAAGACTGTGCAGAGTCCGAGGGCATAAGCCGTCCTTCTGAAGTTTTTGCTCATAATTAATATTAGATTTAGATAGTGAATAAATTAATCACTCTTTTTTTATCTTTTGCTTTTTAATTTTCCAGTTTATTTTTATCGCTAACCTATTATATATAATATAAGGTGTAACGGCAGCCGAAGCCACCTGGCTTTTGGCATGCAATCCGAATCATTCAGACGCGTTACAAGTCGTAAAATTGCTCCAATGCGCATCAACGCAATGAAAATTCGCCCCAAAGTTAGTTATAAATTTACGGATTTGAAAGAAATTTTAAGTATTTTTTTTAAAAAATGTGTAACAAAAACTATCAAAAAACATCCACCGCACGTACAAGCATTTAAAAACCAACAATATACACACAACTCATCTTTTTTAACCTTTTTTACCTATTGCCCCGCCCATTTGTACTCATTCTGCCCATTGGAGCGTAAAAAACGGACGTGAAGACAGCTAACGGAAACCGTCGGAGTCCCGTCGCCTACCCCTGCATGCTCCTTTTTTTCACGCAGCGGAGAAAAAGTTTTCACGCAGCGGAGAAAAAGTTTTCACGCAGCGGAGAAAAACTCTTCACGCAGCGAAGAAAAACTCTTCACGCAGCGGAGAAAAATTCTTCACGCAGCGGAGAAAAAATCTTCACGCAGCGGAGAAAAAGTTGACTCTTTCGAGAGTTGGATTGATGAACGTGCCAGGAGGATTGACGGACGTGCCAGGCACAACCACACCCGAAATGTCAGATCAAACTGGTTCTTCACCACTTTGGGTGCTAGCTTGTCATTCCGACGAAGGAGGAATCTCTACTTTGTGACGTATCACAAAGTCCAATCCTGTTTTTATAAGTCCTTGTTGGGCCGAGATCTACATTTTGATCAAGTCAAAAGTCCTTCGTCGGGATGACATCTAGGTGACCTTGAAAATAATGCAAATTGGTTGTGTATCTAAACATTACAAGAAAATGAATGCACCTAAATTGATGAAGAACCATCAAACTTCAAAAATCACTTTCAGCCTTCAGCCACGCCCCATAACTGACTATGGTCGTGACAAATACAGCACTGAAAGTAACTACATTTCACTTTCAGTCACTTTCAGTCATTTTCAGTTTATATATCTTCGTGCTCTCCGTGCCTTCATGTGCAGCCTGATGATTTGTACCGCACGAAGGCACGAAGAGCGCGAAGTCCAAAAGAAGGATGGACCCAGAGGGAAAAAAGAAATATCTTCGTGCTCTCCGTGCCTTCGTGTGCAGCCTGATGATTTGTACCGCACGAAGGCACGAAGAGCGCGAAGTCTAAAAGAAGGATGGACCCAGAGGGAAAAAGGAAATATCTTCGTGCTCTCCGTGCCTTCGTGCGAAAATTTGCGTCTCGAAATTTGCGCCTAATTTACGTCCACGGATTTGCGTCGGCGAAGCCATAAGAAAACACATTTGGTGCTACCGCAACGCTAATTTCGAGACGAAAATTACACGCAAATTTCGGGACGCAAATTTTTTCTGAACGCGAAGACGCAGAGGTGCAAAGATTCACACGAAGGCACGAAGAGCACGAAGTTTTTTCTGCTCTTCCGAGATTTTGAGTGTTGATTATTAGTATAGATTTTTAGTAAGATTTTGAGGAGCGTAGCGACGACCCCCCTAAAAAAGAATTCGTTCAAATATTTTAAGGTTGATTTTTAGTTTTGATTTTGGAATGATTTCTATAGCAGGACATGCTTGTATGCCGGAATCTGACTGAA
>JAZLFZ010000026.1:0-3616 GCA_045616065.1 Bacteroidaceae bacterium
CGTTCTATCGGGAAGTAGGCATTAACAATGCCCATCACGATGCTGATGGAAAAGAGCAAGAGGATGATTTTCGTTGAGTCATAGACGAAGAAGTTGACTGCCTCACCCAGACGCGAGTTGGCATCCATGCCCAAAAGGTCGAAGATAAGCCAATCGGCAAATTGTTGTATCATAATGCTATACGATAAGGATTTCGAGCAATTCCGTCTCGTTCTTCTGACCGCGAGCCACCACCTGACCATCTACCACCAATGCTGGTAGCGACATCACATTGTACTGCATCACATCCATGATGTCGTCCACCTTCTCTACGGTAGCGTCAATCTGGTTGTTCTTGACTACTGCCTCCACGAGCGAGGCATACTTCTGATTGCAAGTACATGAGCTCACCAATACTTTGATTTGTTTCATGATTCTTCTGCCTCCTATAAACTCTCCCCTAAGGGTGAGAACCGTAACAAGGCTTGGGTTGTATTATTTATATTATTTGTAATTCGTAAAACAACGTACATATAAGTTTTAAGAAAACCCTCGAAATGAAATGACGAGGGCATAGTAAGGTCAAAGAGTGAAAACGTCTAACGATGATGTTTATTTACAGCAATCGTCGTTCTTCTCGCACAATTCCATGTTGAAGAACTCCGAAAACAACTGCTGAGCATACGCCCAGTTCTCGCGGTTGATGCAATATTTGACCTTTGGAGTTTCAATCTCTCCCTGTATCAATCCCGCATCCTTTAAGGCTGTTAAATGCTGACTTACAGTAGCCTTGGCAATAGGCAGCTCCTCATGGATGTCGCCGAAGTAACAAGTGTTTTGCTTTGCCAGAAACTTCATGATAGCTATACGAGCCGGATGACCAAGAGCCTTTGCAAATCCCGCCAACGTTTCTGTCTTTATACAATATTTCTTTTCTGCCATAATATGCGCTTGTTTTGGTTTTGATCGCAAAATTACGAACAATATTTCAAACTACAAAACCTTTGTTCGTAATTTAACGGTTTTTTAACATAATAAGCCCCAACATTGGTTGATGATGCTGGGGCTTAGAATTCGTGTTATTTAGCGTACTTCTGTGCTAATGCCTTTACCTTTTCTTCGGCATCGTACTTCGCTCCGGGGTTTGTGATCACTTCGATTATCATATACACGCAACGCTCAAAGGTGCGAATCGGAAAAATGGGAAGTGAAATGGTGGCGTGTTATTTTTGTCCGTTTCATCTTACTTCCTGTGAGATTTCCCAATTTCGTCAACATCCACACTAAACCCTACCTGAAACCATGCACCATCGGTGATGGGAGCATTGAGATAATAGTATCGAGGACGATAGTTGAAGAGATTATCGAGGGTCAGGGTAAGACGGAAGGCATCATAGATGGTCTGTACGAGTGAGAGCTTCCAGATGGTATAGGCGGGATAGTTGATTGCCACGGTTCCCTGACTGATGTCGTAATAGTTGCGGTATTCCGTGTTTTTTACGCCAGAGAGTACACGCCCTGAAAGATCAAGGCTGATGCCATAGTGCGAGGTGAATCTGCGATCGTAGCCCACGTTGGCATTGAGTGAATGCGGGCGAGCCGGAATGTACTGATTGTTCGTCTGCTGACCATCCTTGCCCGTAGGTAGTTCCTCCTTGGTGAAAGCATACGTCAGTCGTGCGGAGATGCCTGATGACCATCGCGCTTGTGCCCCCAACTCAGCACCATAGACATTGTAGCGGTCAAGATTGCTGTAAGGCAGATACGGCAGGCGGTCAGCCTGCGATCGAAAGTAAGGAAGCGAGGTGGCAATCTTGTTCGTCACCAGATTGTAGTAAGCACTTGCCGTCAGGTTGTAGTGTCCGCGCGTATATTCTGCCGACACGTTGAAGTTATGGCTTACCTCAGGCTTCAACTGAGGGTTGCCTTCCACAATCCAGATGCCACTCATGTCGAAGTTATAGTACTTCTCCTTGAGTGTAGGAGCACGGAATCCCATGCCGTAACCAGCACGCAGCGCAAGACGGGGAAGAACCTTGTAGCGCACGTTCAGTTTTGGTGTAAGGTGAGAGTCGTGGGTGTCGGAAAACCAATCGTAGCGCAAAGCGCCTACCACTTCAAGACGATCAGAAATCTGCCAGTCGTACTGCGCAAAGACATCGAAGTTGTCCTGATGATACCTGGAGGAGGCAAGATTGCTGTTGAAGAGATAATCGTGCATGTAGTCGGTTCCCACGGTGAGGATATCACCACGTCCGAAGGTGTGATGATAAAGCATGCGCAGCGTGTTCTGCACATTGCTGTAGTCGCGCACGTCAAGATCAGCTAGTCGCTGGAAGTCCGATTTGTCATACTGGTCAAAGGCATAGTTGGCTTCCAGAACGTCCTTGTCCGAGATATGCCAAAGGGAGCGTACACCACCCGAGAAGTCACGATAGCGCTCAGGCATTTCTGGTGTACGGCATGTTTCTCGGAAGAAGTACCCCAATCGTCCCGAGAGGCTTAGGCGCTGGGATGCCTTCCAAGTCATTTGCTCCTTGAGGTTCAACGTCTTGTCACCATAAATGGTAGAGATGACACGAGTGGCAGGATTGGCATCACTCTTCACGTCGTAATTATCCAACGAGTTGTAATTGGCTGTCAGCATGTTGCTCCAGCGTTTCCGGCTGACTCCCCATGACGCATCGTAGCGCTGCTGGTTGTGCTTACCATAGCGACCTCCTACGTTCAGCGTCCAGGGAGAGTGCATCTTCTTGGTAATGATGTTGATGACACCGCCCGTGGCATTACTGCCGTAAAGCGCCGAAGCAGCACCTTTCACGATTTCGATACGCTCCACGCCCGCCATCGTCAGTCGGCAGAAATCTACATCGTCCATCGTCTCGCCAGCAAGCCTTTCTCCATCTACGAGAAAGAGTACGCCCTGACCACCGAATCCAGCAAAGTTTAGGTGCGTCTGCTGATTCATGGCGTAGGAAAATTCCACGCCTGGCAGTTCCTGCGTGAGCAGATCCATTACGTTTGTGGCATCCGTCCGCTGAATGTCCCTGGATGTGATGACACGCGTCTGGATAGGCGTGTCCTTCAGAAATTTGGGCGTACGCGTACCCGTCACGACCACTTCGTGCAGATCCAGTTCCTTGTCAAGACTATCAAGCGATTGCACATTTACCTGAGCATTGACTGCCAGTACTTGGAGCATAACCAATAGTGTTGTGTAGAATCTTCTGTTCACGTCAATAAGGGTATTTATAGTTTATTGCCAGGTAGCACTTCACGCCGCTTGGCGAAACATAGTTGGCAAGTTGCAAGGCTGCATACGCTCCGTCCTTCAGTCGCAGGATGAAGACATGAGGATTGTGAGAGAATGCTGGTGGCATGGGTGGAATGTCCATTGTCAGCCACGAGGACAAGACCTTGTTGACGTTGATACCCTGAGAAGGAACGAGACACAAGAGCATTTGCTCCTGACTGTCCCAAACCTCGTTTTCCGACCACTCATCAGGCGTGAATCGCATATTGCGAAAAGGTTCGCTCGTCTCTGGCAGTTCGTCCATGCTGGAATAGTTCGTTTCCAGAACCTCTCCGCCGTTCGTTCTGACGTTGTTGCGATGAACGGCGATCGCCCATTCCTCGG
>JAZLFZ010000027.1:0-28787 GCA_045616065.1 Bacteroidaceae bacterium
GGTGACGTTGGTGACGTTTGTTTTGCAAATTTTACAAGAGAAAATTACCCATGCACCGGCACCCCCTCCACCTGCCAGGTGCACCCTCCCACCCTAGCGTCTCTACCTTTTTGACGCTCCGTGATTTTCTAGACGCCGTACGGCATTTGTGTAGATGCCGTACGGCGGCTAGACAAATGCCGTACGGCGTCTAGAACTTTCCGCTGCATGAAACAGGTAGCGCCCGTACAGCCAACAGCTACGTCCGCAGCAGAAAATGGATGGCACTGGGCCGGCAAACTTAGAGGGAGTATTACGTGAGAAGTGATATTGTAGTTGAACGCAAAGACGCACTTTGGGCGACGACCTAAAGTCGACCCAAAGATTGTTTCTTTTTTTGCCTCTAAACCAATTAAAATCTGGTTCTTGTGGATTTAGTGTGAAAGTAAGCAGTAATGTCCTCTCAATTTCACACTAAAACCATAAGAACCGATTAGTTGTGTCAGTTGTTGATCTGCCACTGTCGGGGTGAGATACCCTCGAGCTGCCTGAACTTCTTGTTGAAGGTGGAAGCACCGTTGAAACCCGAGGAAAGGGCTACCGCCTCCTGCGTGGCTTCGGGATTGGCCTTCATGTACTTCTTGGCATGCTCGATGCGCAGCGAGGCGAGATAGTCGCGGAAGTTCATGCCATACTCCTTGCTGACGAGACAGGAGACGTAGGTGCGATTGCTGTGGAGGCGCAGAGCAACGTCCTCGATGGTGAGGGCTGACTCGAGGTAGATGCGCTCGACAAGGATGAGGGCCTTGAAGCCGTCGACAAGTTCGGCATAAGAGAGGGGGTTCATACCCTCGATGGGGGTACTCTTGCTGCCCTCGCTCTCGGCTGCGTAGTGGTAGCGCTTGTCGCTGTCGGCCATGGAGAGGGGTGAGCGAAGCATGCGAAGGGTGACGGGAGAGCGGTTGGCAAAGAGGGCCAGGAAGTTGACGGCCACGATAAGGGAGCCCATGAGGAAGTTGCAGATGGCGGCAAAGGCCAGATGGGACAGGATGAAGTGGCGCCCGACACCGAGCCGCAGCCCCGTGACAAGGAGGAAGAGGACGAGGACGGGCGAGATGAGGTTGACAACGGGCACGCTGCCGCCGGTGCGCAAGATCTTCATGACGCTGCGTGGGCCGTAGCCGGTGTGTACCATGAGATAAATTTGATAGCCAATAAGATAGATCATCTCAACGAGCATAACGGCGGCAAAAACGTTGCGCGCAAAGAGGAAGTGGACGCGATAGAGCATGTCGGTGGCGTAGATGCCGCTGGGGCCGTTGGGCGTAGTGCACTGCATGAAGTACTCGGAGGCTGCGGGGAGGCCCATGAGGGCTACCAGCATGAAGCAGATGGAGCCGAGCATGACGGCAGGGAGGAACCAGAAACCTGTGGTCCAGCTGAAGAAGTTGGCACGTCGCATGCTGCGCGTGAAAAGCAGCAGAACGGGTAGCAGAACGGGGCCGAGAAACTGCCGGACGCCGCTGAGGCAGATGACCGAGAACCAGCCGTAGGACGTGGTGGAGGCGTTGATGAGGATGCTGTCGACGAAAAAGTAGACGGCACAGAGGACGTCGAGCAGGAGCATGAGCTGCTGGGTGGTGTCGCGATGCCTCTTGAAGAAGAACACAAGGGTGAAGAGGATGCAGATGCTGAAGGGGAGAAGGAGTGCGAAGGAGATGAACATGGCTGTACGTGTGGAGGGATTCTACAAAGAGGGGAAGAGGAAGAACGGCTTTGTTTCTATATGTGATTTTTGCGGGTTAGCGGCTTGTTCGTATGAAAATTCGTCACAAAGATAGGAATTTATTTTCATTTAACATAGTAGGTAACGGAAAAATTTGTATCTTTGCAGTAAATTAAGATTCTACACATGGATATTAAGAGCGCAGAATTCATCATCAGCAGCCCTGCCGTGGAGCGTTGCCCCAACTCGAAGGAGCCGGAATACGCCTTCATCGGACGAAGCAACGTGGGCAAGTCGAGCCTCATTAACATGCTGACGGGACACAGCAAGCTGGCCAAGACTTCGGCCACGCCGGGCAAGACACTTCTCATCAACCATTTCGCCATCAACAAGGAGTGGCAACTCGTCGACCTGCCCGGATACGGATATGCCAAGCGAAGCAAGAAGGAGCAGGAGAACCTGCAACGCATGATAACGGGCTACATACTGCACCGCCAGCAGATGGCCAACCTCTTCCTGCTCATTGACTGTCGCCACGAGCCGCAGAAGATCGACATGGAGTTCATGAACTTCCTCGGCGAGCACGGGGTTCCCTTCAGCATCGTCTTTACCAAGGCTGACAAGTTGAGTAACAGTAAGTTGGCATGCAACGTGCAACTTTACCTCAACGAGCTGCTGAAGAGCTGGGAGGAACTGCCGCCCCACTTCATCACCTCGGCCGAGAACAAGCGGGGACGCGAGGAACTGCTCGACTACATCGATGAGATAAACAAAACTATGAAGAATGAAGATTGAAGATTAAAAATTGAAAATTGACCTAAAGCCGAACCTATGAAATACCTATATTACCTATATCAGATTGTCATTGCGCTACCCATCCTGCTGGTGGCAACGTTCCTTACCACGCTCACCACGACGGTGGGCAGCATGTGTGGGTTTGCCAAGTTCTGGGCTTTCTGGCCCGGCAAGATTTGGTCGTGGCTGATGATACATGTGCTGCTGCTCCCTGTACGTGTGGAGGGCAGAGAGAATGTAGACCCAAAGACGAGCTACATCTTTGTAGCCAACCACCAAGGATACTTCGACATCTTTCTCATCTACGCCTACATCGGCAACAGCTTCCGATGGATGATGAAGAAGCAGCTGAGACAGATGCCCCTCATCGGAAAGGCATGCGAGGCCAGCGGACAGATCTTCGTGGACAAGAGTGGACCGAAGGCCATACAACGCACCTATGCCAATGCCCGAAAGATACTGAGTGGAGGTACATCGCTGGTACTCTTCCCCGAAGGGGCACGCACCTTCACGGGCCACATGGGCATCTTCCGCAAGGGAGGATTCCAGCTGGCCGACGAGCTACAGTTGCCCGTGGTGCCCATCACCCTCAACGGACCCTTCGACGTACTGCCACGCACCGCCAAGTCGCCACTGGTGAACTGGGCACGCCTCAGCATCACCTTCCACCCCGCCATCTATCCCAAGGGCAAGGGCAAGGAGTACGAACAGCAGACGCTGGAGGAGGCCTACAAGGCCGTGATGAGCGGACTGCCACAAGAAAGACAAGGATATGTTAAAAACGACGATCAATGATACTCATTGCTGACAGCGGAAGCACCAAGACGACTTGGGCCTGCGTGGACAAGAAAGGGGATGGCAGAAGTTTTGCCATGCACCCTATCAACTCATTCGGAATCAACCCAGTACGAGACGACGAGGACACCCTGCTGAAAGCCATCGACAGAGCAAGGGAAAGCCTCTACCAGCAGGCACAGATACTCGCCGAGGCACCCTTCGACCCCGACAGCATCACCGAGGTGCACTTCTACGGCTCGGGGTGCATCCCCCCATACTCCACCACCGTAAAACGACTCCTGCAACGTGCTTATCCACGTGCCAAGGTGGAGGTGGAGAGCGACATGCTGGGGGCCACGCTGGCCTTGTGCGGACATCACGAGGGCATTGCATGCATACTGGGCACGGGCAGCAATTCGTGTCTCTTCGACGGGGAGAAGGTGGTGGCACAGACGCCCGCCCTGGGGTTCATACTGGGCGACGAAGGCAGCGGGACGGCATTGGGCAAGCGGCTGGTGGCCGACGTACTGAAACAGCAGCTGCCAACGGCATTGCGCGAAGCATTCATCGAGGAGACGGGGCTCAACCAGGCCGAAATAATCAACCGTGTCTACCGACAGCCGCAGCCTAACCGCTTCCTGGCTTCGCTGACACCCTTCCTGGAGCACCACCGACAGGAGCCTGCCATTCACGCACTGTTGGTGGAGGAGTTCCGTCGCTTCCTCTGCCGCAACATACGCAACTACGGACGCCCCGACCTGCCCGTCCACTTTGTGGGTGGCATCACCGCCTCATTCCGTCCCGAACTGGAGGAGGCCTTGCAAATGGAGGGCATGCAGATGGGAAGCATCCTCTCGCAGCCCATCGGCGGCATGGTGGCGTACTTCACCGGCCAGGAGTGAGATTAATCCTCCGACCGCAAAAAGACGCTGCATAAGCAGGAAATAGAACAAAAAAGGGGGGCTGACAAGCATCATTTCGGCAGGAATATACCAGAAAAACCCAAAACATGCTTAACAACATAAAAAAATATTTGGAATCGAACCAAAAAGGCCGTACCTTTGCAACCGATTTGAAACAAAACAATCTTTTTACCTTAAACCAAACTAATACCTAAGTAAATAAGGGTCGACTGTGAAGCCGGCCCTTATTTGCGTTTTATGGTTCCTT
The DNA here is from genome assembly GCA_045616065.1 of Bacteroidaceae bacterium. GTDB lineage: Bacteria > Bacteroidota > Bacteroidia > Bacteroidales > Bacteroidaceae > Physcousia. Next base: position 4,448 of record JAZLFZ010000027.1, read on the forward strand.
ATCTCCCCCCTCAGACAACCAACCTACCAGTCGTAGCTCACACCGAGGCTGAGCCACTCCTTGAACATCCAGTACGTACCGGTGTTCTGTCCCTCCTCGTCGGGCATGCGGTTCTTGAGGCTGCTGTCGTTGAAGCGGGGATAGAAGTAGAGTTTGGAGGTGAGGTACTTGGTGATACTGAAGGTGATGGTATTTTCAAACTCGATGTTAGTGTAACTGAGGTTGGTAATCCAGTAGAGGCGGCCGTCCCAGCTTATGTTGTCCAGTATCTTCCAGTTGAACTTGGCCGTGGCCGAGGGACCGAAGGTGTGCTTGAAGTGGTGATCCTCTTCGATGCCGTAGCGGGTGGCCAGCGCGAGGCGGTCTACATACTTGACATTGTAGGTACCGGGCGCAAGGAGAAGCGAACCGGTAAAGCGCTTGAGATTCCACTTCCAGTCGATACCGACAGAGAGATCGACGTTGAGGGGCGAGAGGAAGTCGGTAATGGTGTTGTGACCCGTCACCACGCCATCGGTCTTGGTATACTGATAGTTGGGCACCAACTGCGTCTCTGCCTTGAGGCTGACGGTATAGAACCAGTTGTGGGCAGCCTTGATACCGAGTTTGGAGTTGAGGCGCACAAGGTTGTTGGTGGGCTTAAACTTCTTCTCGCCCTCGTTGTCGTTGGTCTGGAAGCCGAGTTGGAGGTCGAGGCGGTTGTCCCACTGGATGCGGCGCTTGTTGTCGAAGTTGGCGTCAATAGCAATGATACCCAGCACGTTGTAATAGTTGGCCTTGCCCTGAAACCAGTTGTCCGTGGCATAGTTCTGCGTGAGCTGAAGCGAATTGCTGCCCTTGAGGCGCCAGAAGTTGGGCTTGCGTGCTATGGCGGCCACGTTGTCGATCACCTCATGCTCGATATCGGCCAGCTGGATCTGTTCCGACATGCGGGCTTCGGACTTCATCGGAACCTTGACATCTGCCACGAGCGTACCCTCTTTCATCAGAGTCTCCTGCGTCTGCGTGAAGAGTTGGGGGTGGAGGCCGTACATGTGGGTCAGCTGCTCGTTGATATGCTCAACGGCCACCAGCTGACGGTCTGCGGTGCAGATGGTATCCACTCGTCCAGCAAGGAAGGAGGGAACCCACTGGATGCCGAGCGACTGCTGAAGGGGACTGCTGTAGAGCGTGCCACCCGAGATGAGGGGATAGTAGTAGGGATTCATGGTAACGGTGCGCGGGGTGGACTGTGCCTCGGCCTCTGCATGGCGGTACGCGTCGATGAGGTTCTGCAACGAGTCGGCATACTGTTGGGCATGCACCTCCAAGGGGGAAACGCTCTCCATACGACGGGTCCTGGAACGGTGCTGAGCGGAGGCAGAAAGGACGGATAGGCATGCCAAAAACAAGGCGATTTTTCTCATATCATATCACTTTTGTGCACAAAGGTACAAATAAATCCTGAAACAGAGGCGTTATTTCTCTTTTTTTTCTTACCTTTGCGCGCTAATTATGTACGCATGCAGGCGCACGTCATACGTATACAATGTACGCCCGACGAGAATAACCCTGCATGGACGGAATAGAAAATAACAACAAAAAAAATACAATTAAATGGACAAGAACACACTTACAGGATTTGTGCTGATCGGAGCCGTACTCGTGGGCTTCAGCTACTTCAGCCGACCCAGTGAAGAACAGATCAAGGCACAACAGGAGTACCTCAAGGAGCAACAGGCACAGGCCAAGCTCGACTCCATCAACAAGGCCCAGCACGAGGCCTACATGCTGGCCAAGGGAGACTCGCTGAAGATGGCTGCGGCTACAGACAGCAGCAAGGCATTCTTCAAGAACCGAATCGGAGAGGAAAAGGCCATCGTGCTGAAGAACAAGAACGTGGAGGTGACACTCAACACGCTGGGAGGAACACTCACCGGGGTCAGGCTGCTCGATCCCAAGTTCAAGGCGCAGGATAAGAAGAGCCAGGTGGAAATCATGACACCGGGTACCAACAGCATGACACTGGCCATCGAGGGAAAGAACGAGCACATCATCAGCTCGGACTACTACTGGGAGGCCGTGGACCAGACTGACACGAGCGTGACGATGCGACTGACGGCTGGCAACGGAGGAACACTGGACATGCACTATGCCTTGCACGACGACGCCTACATGACCGACTTCACCATCCAGGCACACAACCTGGACCAGTACCTCTCGCTCAACGAGAAGAGGATGAACATACTCTGGACCGACAGCTGCCGACAGCAGGAGAAGGGTCACACCTTCGAAAACCGATACTCGATGCTGACCTACAAGGAGAAGGACGACGACACCGACAACCTCGCACAGACGGGAAATGACCAAGAGGAGATGGAGGAGGCACTCGACTGGGTGGCCTTCAAGAACCAGTTCTTCAGCTGCGTACTCATCGGGCATCAGGACTTCAACAACGCACGTCTTACCAGCACGCAGCTGGACGAGAAGAGCGGATACCTCAAGTACTACTGCGCTGACATGCAGACATACTTCGACCCCACCGGCAAGCAGCCTACGCAGATGCAACTCTACCTGGGACCTAACGACTACCACCTGCTGCAGGACCACAATGAGCTGTGCAGCAGCAACAAGGACCTGGAACTTGAGGAACTGGTCAACCTGGGCTGGCCGCTGTTCCGCTGGATCAACCGTTTCTTCATCATCTACGTCTTCGACTGGCTCTCGGGATGGGGACTCTCCATGGGTATCGTACTGCTGTTGCTGACGCTTATCATCAAGGCTGTGGTCTACCCCACCACGCGAAAGAGCTACCTGAGCAGCGCTCGTATGCGTGTGCTCAAGCCAAAGGTGGATGCCATCAGCCAGAAGTATCCAAACCAGGAAGATGCCATGAGAAAGCAGCAGGAGGTGATGGGACTCTATCGCGAGTATGGCGTGAGCCCAATGGGTGGCTGTCTGCCCATGCTCATACAGATGCCTATCTTTATCGCACTCTTCAACTTTGTGCCCAACGCCATCCAGCTGCGCGGCGAGAGCTTCCTCTGGGCTGACGACCTCTCGGCCTACGATGACCTCATCCACTGGGGCTTCAACATCCCCCTGCTGGGCGACCACCTGAGCATCTTCTGCGTGCTCTTCTGCCTGACGAACATCATCAACACCGTCATCAGCATGCGTCAGCAGAAGAACCAGATGTCGAGCGAGCAGGAACAGCAGATGAAGATGATGCGCTGGATGATGTACCTCATGCCCGTGATGTTCTTCTTCATGTTCAACGACTATTCGAGCGGTCTCTCATACTACTACTTCCTCTCTGGTCTCATCAGCATCCTCATCATGTGGTTCCTGCGCAAGACCACCGACGACAAGAAGCTGCTGGCACAGCTCGAGGCTTACCGCGAGGCGCACAAGAACGAGCCTAAGAAGCTGAGTGGATTTGCCGCACGCATGGCTGCCATGCAGCAGCAACAGGAGATGATGCGCAAGATGCAGGAACAGCAAAAGAGAAAGTAAGAACAGACGAACAAGCCAAACAATGAACATACTGAAAATCATGGCAGCAACAGCCATCCTGACCACGGCAACAGCAACCGAAATGCTGGCCGCTGAGCCCATCGGACGACACGAGATGAAGCTCACGAGCGACCGCATGACGCCTGAGGTACTCTGGGCTATGGGGCGCGTCGGAGCCTACGAGGTGAGCCCCGACGGAAAGACGCTCGTCTACACCGTGAGCTACTACAGCGTGGAGCTGAACAAGAGCCGCACGGTCATCTATGTGAGCGACATCGACGGGCAGAACAAGCGACAACTCACACAAGGAGAGAAGAGCGAGAGCGAACCAGCCTTCATCGAGCAGGGCAAGCGCATCGCCTTCCTGACCGGCGGGCAGCTTTGGAGCATGAACCTCGACGGAAGCGACCGCAAGCAGCTCACCGAGGGAGAGGACGTGGGCGGCTTCAAGTTCTCGCCCGACGAAAAACACGTCATACTCATCCGTGAGGTGCCACAGACCACCAGCATCCAGCCCAAGGAGAAGGACCTCCCCTTGGCCACCGGCATGGTGATCGACGACATGAACTACAAACACTGGGACCAGTACGTCACCGTCATTCCCCACATCTTCGTGGCTCCTTTCGACGGCAACAAGGTTGGCCAGGCCAAAGACATCCTCGAGGGTGAGCCCTATGAATGCCCCATGCTACCCTTCGGCGGCTCGGAGCAGTTCTGCTGGAGTCCCGACAGCAAGCAGGTGGCCTACACCAGTCGCAAGAAGGTGGGCGTGGCCTACGCCATCTCGACCGACAGCGACATCTACCTCTATGACATCACAACAGGAAGCACCAAGAACCTCTGCAAGCCAGAGGGTTATGTAGAACCTGACTTCGACGCTACGGAATCGCTCGAGCACCAGGCCAAGAACAAGGCCAACGAGGACATCAATGCCGGCTACGACACGAATCCACAGTTCTCGCCCGACGGCAAGATGATAGCCTGGCAGAGCATGGAGCGCGACGGCTACGAGAGCGATCGAAACCGTCTCTGCATCCTCGACCTGACCACCGGCAAGAAGCAGTACGTGACCGAGTCGTTCGACTCGGGCGTAGAAGGCTTCTGCTGGGCTCCCGACAACAAGACACTCTACTTCGTGGGTGTTTGGCATGCCCGCCAGATGGTGTACAGCACCAACCTGAAGGGCGAGGTGAAGACGTTGACGAGCGGTGACTACGACTACGGTTCGCTGCAGATGATGCCCAACGGCAAGCAACTCATCGTTGAGCGCCACAGCATGTCGGCACCCGCCGACCTCTACCTGCTCACTCCCGTCAAGAACAAAGTGGCCGTAGTGAAGCAGATTACCCATGAGAACGAACACCTGCTATCACAGCTCGCCCTGGGCGACGTAAAGGAGCGTTGGGTAAAGACAACTGATGGCAAGGAGGAACTGTGCTGGGTCATCTATCCCAGCCACTTCGACCCCTCGAAGAAGTACCCCACCCTGCTCTTCTGCGAGGGCGGTCCGCAGAGTCCCGTCAGCCAGTTCTGGAGCTACCGTTGGAACTTCCAGATCATGGCTGCCCACGACTACATCATCATCGCGCCCAACCGTCGCGGCCTCCCCGGCTTCGGCCAGGAATGGCTGGAGCAGATCAGCGGTGACTATAGCGGCCAGTGCATGCAGGACTACCTCTCGGCCATCGACGACCTGAAGAAGGAACCTTACGTCGATGCCGACCGCCTCGGCTGCGTCGGTGCCTCGTTCGGTGGCTACAGCGTCTACTGGCTGGCCGGCAACCACGACAAGCGTTTCAAGGCTTTCATCGCCCACGACGGCATCTTCAACACGCAGCAGCAGTACGTGGAGACCGAGGAGATGTGGTTCGCCAACTGGGACCTCCTGAGGGCTCCTTGGCGACGTGGCATCACGGCTCCAGACAAGTTGCGTATCAAAGAGGTCGACGTTGCTCCCAAGGGCAAGCACAACGCCTTCAAGGAGAGCCCCCACCTCTACGTCGACCGCTGGGACACCCCCATCCTCTGCATCCACGGCGACAAGGACTACCGCATCCTCAGCAGCCAGGGACAGTCGGCCTTCAACGCAGCCCGTCTGCGTGGCATCCCCGCCCAGCTCCTCCTCTACCCCGACGAGAACCACTGGGTACTGAAGCCCCAGAACGGTGTGCTCTGGCAGCGCACCTTCTTCCGCTGGCTGGACAAGTGGCTGAAGGAAGTTAAAAATTAAAAGTTAAAAATTAAAAGTTAAAAATTAAAAGTTAAAAATTAAAAGTTAAAAATTAAAAGTTAAAAGTTAAAAGTTAAATTAGGGAAGAGGAGGAGTAATCGAAACATCGAAACATAATCCCTCCTCCCCCAACAACAATCAACAATATGACTCAAGCAATTCAACAAAAACTCAGCGAGAGCAAGGCGGCTCGCTTTACGGCCCTGATCATTGTAAGTGCTACGATGATGTTTGCCTATTTCTTCACCGACGTGATGTCACCCCTCGAGGACATGCTCAACCGCGACCTGCAGTGGAACGGCAGCGAGTACGGCTTCTTCTCGGGTGCGTACGGCCTCATCAACGTATTCCTGCTCATGCTCTTCTTCGGAGGCATCATCCTCGACAAGATGGGCATCCGCTTCACCGGCCTCATGTCTACCGGCCTGATGCTGGTGGGCGCCCTCCTCAAGTGGTATGCCGTGACGTTCATCCCCACCGATACCATCGTGGACTGGTTCCACCTGCACCTCGTCATCATCAACATCGATGCACCCCACCTCTCGTGCCTCATCGCCTCGCTCGGCTTTGCCATCTATGGCGTGGGCTGTGAGATTGCGGGTATCACCGTGAGCAAGGTCATCGTGAAGTGGTTCACCGGTCACGAACTGGCTCTGGCCATGGGTCTGCAGGTGGCACTGGCACGTTTCGGCACCCTGTTTGCCATGTGGTTCTCACTGCCCATCGCCAACCACATGGGCGGCATCTCCACCAGCATCGGACTCGGTGCATCGCTGCTCTGCGCAGCCATGCTCGCCTTCATGTACTACTGCACCATGGATAAGAAACTCGATGCCAGCAGCGAGAGCGCTCAGAGCGAGGACAGCGAGGAGGGTTTCAAGATGAGCGACCTGAAGATTCTGGTAAGCAACCCCGGCTTCTGGATTATCTGTCTGCTCTGCCTCATGTTCTACGGAGGCGTGTTCCCCTTCCTGAAGTTTGCCACCAAGCTGATGATCGTGAAGTATGGCGTGGAGGCCGACTTTGCCGGCATCATCCCCGGACTGATTCCCGTAGGCACCATGATCCTGACACCCCTCTTCGGCGGCATCTACGACAAGAAGGGACACGGTGTCATACTGATGCTCATAGGTTCCGTGCTGCTCACCATCGTCCATGTATGCTTCGCATTGCCTATCCTTAACGTGTGGTGGTTTGCCGTGCTGGTGATGATCGTACTGGGCTTTGCCTTCAGCCTCGTGCCCAGTGCCATGTGGCCCAGCGTGCCCAAGATTATCCCCATGAAGCTCCTTGGTAGCGCATACGCCATGATCTTCTTCATCCAGAACATCGGCCTCTCGCTCATCCCCATGGGCATCGGCGAGGTGAACCAGTCGAACACCGGTGCCGACGGCATCACCGACTACACCACCTCCATGAGCATCTTTGCCGTCTTCGGCGTCATCTCCATCCTGCTCTCCCTGCTTCTGCTCAGCCTCGACAAGAAGAAGGGCTACGGCCTGGAGAAACCCAACGTAAAGAAATGATTCAAAGTCCGGCACCCCGCCAACTATGAACTATGAACAATGACTGCGAAGCTTGATGAGACGCATGTCGAATAACTTTGAACTATCATAAATGCGAATAGACATCATTACCGTCCTCCCCGAACTCGTCGAGCCGTTTGTCAAGGAGAGCATCCTCGGGCGTGCCCAGAAGAAAGGGCTCGTGGAGATACACGTGCACAATCTGCGCGACTACTCGACCAACCGCTGGCGACGCGTCGACGACTACCCCTTCGGTGGCTTTGCCGGCATGGTGATGCAATGCGAACCCATCGACCGCTGCATCTCCGCCCTCAAGGCCGAGCGTGAGTATGACGAGATCATCTTCACCTCGCCCGACGGCGAGCAGTTCGACCAGCCCATGGCCAACGAGCTGTCCCTGAAGAAGAACATCATCATCCTCTGCGGCCACTACAAGGGCATCGACTGGCGCATACGCGAGCACCTCATCACCAAGGAGGTCTCGATAGGCGACTACGTGCTGACAGGCGGCGAACTGGCAGCGGCCGTCATGACCGATGCCATCGTGCGCATCCTGCCCGGAGCCATCGGCGACGAGCAGTCGGCCCTCAGCGACTCCTTCCAGGACAACCTCTTGGCAGCTCCCGTCTACAGCCGTCCGAAGCAGTACACTGCCGTCGACGGCACCGACTGGGGCAGCGTGCCCGACATCCTCCTCTCCGGCCACGAGGCGAAGATCAAGGAGTGGGAATTGCAGCAAAGCATGGAGCGCACCAAGCGCCTCCGCCCCGATCTACTGAAGAAATAATTCCAAGAAAACTCGAAGAATCGATAACTCGAAGAATCGACAATTCGAAGAATCGACAACTCGAAGAATCGAGAAATCGAAGAATCGAGAAATCGAAAGCCCGAAAGCTCGAAGTCTCGAGAACAAACAACATTAATCCACTATGGCAGAAAACAAACCCCTCAACCTCTACGTCATTGCAGGATGTAATGGCGCAGGAAAGACGACGGCCAGCTTCACCGCCCTGCCCGAGATGCTCAACTGCCGCGAGTTCGTCAACGCCGACGAGATTGCGGCAGGCCTCTCCCCCTTCAACCCCGAAGGCGTGGCCATCCAGGCAGGCCGTCTCATGATCGACCGCATCATCCACCTCTTGAAGGAAGGTACAACCTTTGCCTTCGAGACAACTCTCTCTACACGTTCCTACGTCAAGCTCATCCAGCAGGCACAGAAGCGAGGCTACTTCGTTACTCTCCTATTCTTCTCACTGCCCACACCCGAGCAAGCCGTAAAGCGCGTGGCTAAGCGCGTCAGCCAGGGAGGACACAACATCCCCCTCGACGTCATCTACCGTCGCTACCGTGCCGGACTGAGCAACCTCTTCAAGCTCTACATGCCCGTAGTGGACTACTGGGCCTTCTACGACAACTCCGTCTGCCCCACCAACAAGATAGCCAGCGGCTTCAAGGGACAGCAGCCTCAGATAGACCTGCCCAAACAATTCGAAGAGTATAACGCCAAATACAATACCCAAGATGAAACTGAATGACAAGCAAAAAATGGATTTAGCGCGTCGCATCGACCAGGGTATTCTGCTGGCCCACACGCGCCTCATCGAGAAGGCAAAACACGACAACCTCTCACTCGTCCTCTTTCGCAACGGAACCGTAATCGAGGTTCCTGCCTGCGAGTTGTAATTGCATCCGGAACTCCACTTTCACGGAAGCCCCGGTTATCCCCCACCCCCAAAAAGCAAACGCGCCCAACCTTGGACGCGTTTGCTTTTTGTATATAATTCCACACTACTATTTCTGCCAGATCTTCTTGCCATTCTTGATGACGATGCCACGATAGCTGGCATCAACCTTGCGACCACTGAGATCGAAGATGCTGGACGTATCGAATTCCTTGGGCTTGAGGACGTAAATCTCCTCCACAGGAGTAAGATCCTCCACACACTCCAAAATGAGCTTGTCAAAGTTGATGTTGCCATTCTTGAAGGTGACACGGATGACATGCTTGCCAGCCTCCAACTGCTTCTTGACGCCCGACTTGCTGCTCTTGTACGTACCCCAGGCTCCCGTGCCAGAGCGGCTCAATGACCAGAGTGCGGAGAGTTTGCCGTTGTCACCATAAATCTGTACACTAACCGAAGCAGAAGTGCTGGTACCGTTCGAAGCCACCATCTCGCAGGTATAAATACCAGTGTTGGCAACCTCGATGGTGTATTCAACCCACTCGTTGCTGTTCGTCCAGCCGATGACATAGCCATCGTTACCAGCCACTACGTCCACGCTGGGCTTGGGCTTGTCTGTACGATAGTTGGCATCGTCGTGAACCTCGTCATCGTTGTCGTGCCAGGTCAGACCCTCCTCGCCCATGTCAAAGTCCTCAGCTTCGATCGTACCGGGCACAGGGATGGCACCCTTGTAAGGAGTACGCTTGGCCGTAACGGTGAGCGTGTAGGCAGCCACCTTGCTCTCCTTGCCGTCGGCATCAGTAGCAATGGCAGTAACCTTGCATGCGCCCTTGGCCAGTGCGGTGTAAGTCACCTCGTAGGGAACCTCGGTAGCGGTGCCTACCTCAGCACCATCGGCATAGAAGGTAACCTTCTTGATGGCAGTCGCATCCGACGTGACATCGGCATGCAGCAGTGTCTCCTCCTCGGCAGCCACCTTAGCGGGCGTGCTCTTCACGGCCAACTTGATATCGTCATTCACGTCAACACGGGTAAACTCAATCTTGTCGAGGTTGATGACGTACTGGCTTGCACCACCGGTGATTCCGATGCGGAAGGTTTGCTGTCCGGCCTCAAGGGGCAACAACAGACGTCCGTGAGCCACCTGATAGTTGGACCAGTCGCCCGTGGTAGCCACCACTTGCTTCTCGTCGGTCAGCAGGGTGCGTCCTGCAGCACCGCTCAGGGCAATGCTGATGGCAGCATCTGCCTCGGGAGCTGAATAGGTGATGGCATAATCATAGTAGCCAGCTTCCTTGACATCGAGGGTGTATTCCATCCACTCGCCGACCTCGGTGTAGCCCAGGCCATAGCCAGAGCCGACCTTTATAACGTCAACACCACCCGTATCGCTGCGGTACGACTTGCCATCGCCCTGCTTGCTGCTATTGTTGTCGTGGAAGGCAATACCGTCTGCGCCCTTGTCGAAGTTCTCCATCTCGAGGGTGCCGGGCAGCGTGGGCAGCGTCGTCTTGTATGGCGTGCTGGGATTCACAACAGAAACCTCAGAATAGCGTGTCCAGGTGTAGCCGTCCGTACAGGTCACAACAGCCTTGAGCGACTTTGTGCCCGTGGTGTTTGAGGTATACTCGAAGATGTATTCGCCAGGGTTCGTAGGTTCTGTCATCTCGCCCACCTTGAGGGTACCGGCATAGAGTTCCACCTTCTCGATGGTCTTCGTACGCATCTTGGCACGCACATTGATGGCCGTCGGCTTGTTCTTCTGCACCTTCATCGTGGTAGGCTTGACGTATACCGAGGCCTCCTTCTTCATGCCGGGGAAGGGGCTCTTAGCATTCTTGGCCTTGTCGCTCTTCATGTACTCAATGAGCCAATCCATGGCAGGGCGGTTCGTCTTGTTGGTGCGGATGATGCCCGAATTACCGTCCGTGGTCCATGTGCAGCCGTAATGCCAGCCCCACAGTGTGATGCCGGCACAGTAGTCAGCCTCCCACATCACGGGAATCTGCGCCTTGTAGTCCCTCAGCTGTGCTGCATCATCCCCCGTACCAATGTCATACTCAGTGCTGTACATAGGCATCTTCAACGACGTCTGAAGTTTATTCATGACCGTCTTGAAACTGTTCACGTTGAAACCCGTCAAGTCGTGGCTCTGGCAACCATAGGCGTCGATGGGAGCTCCGAGGTCACGAAGTGTCTTACAGATTTCAATGAACTGGTCCGTGTTCCACTGGAACGTATTGAAGTCATTGTAGATAAGGATGGCATTCGGCCAACGTTCGTGAGCCAGTTCGAAAGCCTTGGCCAACCAGTCCCAGCCAGTGTCACCACCGCCGCCGAGCGCCTCGGCGAACAGATAGGTATCGGCCTGATGCCCCGAGATACACTCGTTGGCCACGTCGATGATTTCCAGGTTGGGGTATTTTTTCTTTATGGCATCCATCCACTGTACAATCTCCACGTAGCGCTGTTCGGGGCTCATGTTGCTGTTGAACCAGTTGGGATGCTGCGCTCCCCAAATGAGGGCGTGCCACTTGAAGGGGAAGTTGTGACTCTTTGCATAGTTGTAGGCATTGTCCGCACCGCCCCAGTTGTAGCTTCCGTTCGTTCCCTCACACGACCCCCACTTCGACTCATTCTCACAAGTCACCTGGTTCCAGTACTTGTAGTATTGGAAACCATTGTAATCCATGTTGTAACGTGTGGTGATGTTACCCAGGAACTTGTCCGGATTGGACGACAACTGTGCATGTCCCACGGAAGGAGACAGTACACCGGCCAGAGCCATCAAGCCCAGGGCCATACTGCGATGCAGCCTGTGTTTTACATTTTCCATGTGTTTAGTTTTACGTATTAGTTATTTTTTATTCGTATTTTCGTTTCTTACTCGTGTATTTTCATCGTACGCTTTCCCACTCTGACAAGGTACACCGATTGATTTGGAACAGAAAGGAATAAGGTACGCTCGTACGCACGCGTACGACACAACATTTCCCCGCATAGACTGTGAACGCTGATAAGCGTACCCTGACGGGCTCCCTCCACAATCAGACAGCCATTGCTAACCCGGCAGCGCACCTCGTCGGAATCCGGCACAGTCAATTCGCCAGCCAGGGGATCGACAGCATCTGCCACAATGCGGAAGTTAGCCCACTGCGATGCAGCCTTGTAAGCACTTTGGCAGCCTGGCAGAACGTGCAAGGTGCCATAGGTGGCAAACGTGCCCTCACTGACATGCTGCGGAACAGCGGCTAAGTTAGTAATGTGCTTCAATGACTGGCAGCGATCAAACGCGGCAAATCCAATATCCTTCAGCCCGGCAGGCAAGGTGAGCTCACTCAGCTTCTTGCAGCCGGCAAAGGCTGCGTTGGCCAGCGTTGCCACCGAAGCTGGCACACTATAGGCTCCCTCATAGCCATTCGGGCACGCCACAAGCGTGGTCATCTCCTTATCGAAGATCAGCCCCTCCTTCGTAGAGCAGAAGTACGGATTATTGTTGCTTACCTTGAAGGCGGTCAGGGCATAGCAGCCCAAAAAGGCATTCTCACCAATATGAGCCAGTCCTGCTGGCAGTGAGAGCATCGTCAAAGCGCCACAATGGTCGAAGGCATTCTCACCAATACTCGTGACATTGCCTTTGAAGGCCACGCTCTGCAAGGCCGAACAATTAGCAAAGGCGTAGTCGCCCAGACTGACGTTGCCATGCAGCGTGATACTCTTTAACGCCTTGCTGTCCCTGAAGGCCGAAGGTGCGATACTGTCCAACGTGGCAGGCAGCGTCAACGTGGTGATGTCCTTGAGATTGGCAAACGACTCATACCCTATATACTGCACGCCCTCTGCCAACGTGACATCGTACAGATCACGACAACCATAGAAGGCACGTCTGCCCACCCCGACTACACGGAACACGCGGCCATTGTGCTCAATCTCTCGCGGCACGTCCACCCAGTTGCTGTACGTGTTCGTTCCGCCATTGCGCGTATCATCGCACGTCACCTCTACCAGCCTTTCGTCGAACGAGACGATGTTGTAGCAGATGCCGTCCACCCACAAGTCGTAGCCGTGAGCCAACAAGGCCGACTGCAGGCAGCATGCCAGGAGGAATATGCGATGGTACGTTTTCATCAGTTACTTCTTGCGAACGGGTTCCCAGGTGATGTCTACACCCAGTTTGTGGAATATCTTCTGATCCACCTCGCCCAGCATCACAGTGCTATGAGCCTGTGAACCATACAGTTTAGGCAGTTGTTCCAGTGCCTTGCGGCAGTTCTCGTCCTGCTTGGACAGTACGCTCAAGGCCACCAGCACCTCGTCGGTATGCAGACGAGGGTTGTTGCCGCCCAGATAGACGGTCTTAGTCTTTTGGATAGGCTCGATGAAATCCTGAGGAATAAGTTTCACGCTGTGGTCGATGCCAGCCAGATACTTGGTGGCGTTGAGCAACAGGCTGGCGCAAGTGCCCAACAGGACGCTGCTCGAAGCCGTGATGATAGTGCCGTCGTTCAGTTCGATGGCGCTGCTTATCACACCGCCCTCAGCCTCGCGGCGAGCCTTGGCAGCCACGGTACACTTGCGGTAGTCGGGCGTTATCTTAGCCTGCTTGAAGAGGAGCTGTATCTTGTTCACCTCCTGCTCGTTGCCGGCACCATTGGCCATCTTGTTCAGGGCCGTGTAGTAGCGACGGATGATTTCCTGCTTCGAAGCCTCGGTACAAGCCTCATCGTCCGAGATGCAGAAGCCCACCATGTTGACACCCATGTCGGTGGGCGACTTGTAGGGACTCTCACCGCTGATGCCCTCAAACAGGGCGTTCAGCACGGGGAAGATCTCGATGTCGCGGTTGTAGTTGATGGCCACCTTGTCGTAGGCATCGAAGTGGAAGGGGTCGATCATGTTGACGTCGAGGATGTCGGCCGTGGCGGCCTCGTAGGCTATGTTGACAGCATGCTTCAGAGGGAGGTTCCACACGGGGAACGTCTCGAACTTGGCATATCCGGCCTCAATGCCACGCTTGTGCTCGTTGTAGAGCTGCGACAGGCAGACGGCCATCTTGCCGCTGCCGGGACCGGGAGCGGTGACGATGACGAGGGGACGCTCCGTCTCCACGTAGTCATTCTTGCCGAAGCCCTCGTCACTATCGATCAGAGCCACGTTGTTGGGATATCCCTCAATGGTATAGTGATAGTAGGCCTTGATGCCCAGGCGCTCCAGACGCTGGCGGTAGGCGTCGGCCGAGGACTGGCCGTTGTAGTGGGTGATGACCACGCTGCCCACCAGGAAGCCACGGTTCTGGAACTCCGTGCGCAGGCGCAACACGTCCTCGTCATACGTGATGCCCAGGTCTTGGCGCACCTTGTTGCGCTCGATGTCCTTGGCACTGATGACGATAACAATTTCCGCCTTGTCGGCCAACTGCTGTAACATCCTCAGCTTGCTGTCGGGCAAGAAGCCGGGCAATACGCGGCTGGCATGGAAGTCATCGAAGAGTTTTCCACCCAACTCCAAGTACAGCTTGTTGCCAAACTGAGCAATTCGCTCCTTGATGTGCTCCGACTGAATGCGGAGATATTTGTCATTATCAAATCCTACTTTTAACATAGCGTTCTAACAATAAATTAATATTTCCGCGTGCAAATTTACAAAAAGCTCTGCAAAATTGCAACTTATTGGCAAAAGATTTGTAACTTTGCACACAAAATAAGGTCAGACAACGTGTCAATACGTCAACTCATATCCGAAGGAGAACATCAGCAGCAGGACTTCAAGTATGCCGTAACGAGCGTGAGCAAAATTGCCCACTCACTCTCTGCCTTTGCCAATACCGAGGGTGGACGGCTCCTTGTTGGCGTGCGCGACAACGGCACCTTGGCTGGCGTGCAGAGCGACGAGGAGATCTATATGATCGATGCCGCTGCCACCCAGTGCCGCCCCGAGGTGGACTGCCACATGGAGGTGGTGCGCGAGGAGGGCAAGCAGATACTCATTGCCACCATTGCTCCCTCACAGCAGCGTCCTGTCAAATGTCGGGAGGACGACGGTACCTACCGTGCCTACCTGCGACAAGCCGACGAGAACATCGTGGCCTCACCGCTTCACCTGGAACTATGGCGGCAGATGGAGGACCCACACCCTCTCACCCTCACCGATTCCGACCACCAACTGCTGCAGCTGATACCCGCTGAGGGGCTTACGCTCAACCAGTTCTGCCGACGAAGCCGCTTGTCACGCTACCGTGCCATACGCCTCCTCGCAGGCTGGATTCGCTACGGAATCCTGCAGCTCACACACGACAGCAACCGGTTCATCATCCGGCCCGCCTAAAGATCCAACAGTTAACCAGTAACCACTTTTTTAATAATAACAGCCACACATCCCCAACATGTCTATCAAGAAACTTCCCAAATCCGCATGGATCGGCATTCTCCTCCTGGCCAACGTCATCACCTGCGTGGCCCTCTATCAGACTTGCGACTCGGCCAGTGGCCGCAGCGTTGACGACAGCCTTTTCCGCCCCAAGGACGACACGCCCGACGAGGAAGAGTTCTTCGAGGCCAACTACGAACGCGAAGAAACACCGGCACCCGCAGCCATCGACAGTACGGCCGACGAGCCCATCTTTGACGAGATGCTCGACAATGGTGCAGATCCCCTCCACACCGACGACATGACCGATCCCAACATGTACGAGGAAGAAACCCTCGACCCCAACACCTATGACGGCGTGGAAGCCGACGAAAACGTAGATTTCTAAACCCAAAAGACAATGAAAAAGATACTGACTCTCCTCCTCGGAGCAGCTACGCTCCTACCCTCTGCCGCCAAGACCGTCCAGCCCCTCGACGAGAAGAAGATGGGCGGCTACCTCATGGTCTACCACAAAGACCAGGACCACGGACTCCACATGGCCGTAAGCTACGATGGCTATGACTGGCAGGCACTGAACAACGATGCGCCCATCATCGGCGGCGACACCATTGCCGTGCAGCACGGCATCCGCGACCCACACATCTTCCGTGCCCCCAACGGCTCCTTCTACCTGGCCATGACCGACCTCCACGTCTACGGCGTGCGCGACGGCTTCCGCACCACCGAGTGGGAGCGCGACGGCAAAAAGTACGGATGGGGCAACAACCGTGGCCTCGTGCTGATGAAGAGCGACGACCTGGTGCACTGGACGCGCACCAACCTCGACTTCTCCGCCCTCGGCACCATCGACGGGCAGGACTGGGGCGAGGTGGGCTGCGTCTGGGCCCCCGAGACGGTCTTCGACTACGAGACCAACCAACTCATGGTACACTTCACCACGCGTTTCGGCAACGGACGCAACATCATCTGCTACGTCTACATGAACGACGACTTCACCGAGATGACCTCCCAACCCAAGCTCCTCTTCCAGGCTCCCGAGCAGAAGTACAACGTCATCGACAGCGACATCATCAAGGTGGCCGACACCTACCACCTCTTCTACGTCAGCCACGAGGGCGGAGCCACCCCGCGCCATGCCTACAGCCAGTCCATCACCGGCCCTTACAAGATTGACGACACCTACTTCGACGGTGAGCGCCAGGGCCACGAGGCCCCCAACTGCTGGAAGCGCATCGGCGAGGACACCTGGGTGGTGATGTTCGACAACTTCCGTCGCAAGCCCATGAACTTCGGCTTCGTCGAGACGCACGACTTCTTCACCTACCACCCCATCGGCTACTTCGGCGAAGGCAAGATGAAACGCCGCAACTTCGAGGAACAGAAGCATGGTGCCGTCATCTGGCTCACCAAGAAAGAGGTGGACCGACTCATCAAGACTTGGAACAAGTGAATGATAAGGTAAGCCTTCATATAAAAAAGAGACGTTTCGCAAAAGTGAAACGTCTCTTTTTTACATACGCCCGTCAATTATCTGGGACCGCCGAAGCCACCCTGGCGCATACGCTCCATGCGCTCCTGCTGAGCCTTCTCGTAAGCCTTGAACTGCTCCTCGTTCAGAATAGCCTTCAGGGCCTTGTTCTGCTCCTCCTGACGCTTCTGCATGTCAGCGGGATTGAACTGCATCTGGCCACCTGCATTGCGGATAGAGTCCATCTGCGCCATCATCTTCTTCATGCTAGTCGCATAGAGCTCCAGCACCTTCTTGTATTGTGCAGAATCCAGCTTGCAGGTCTGCATCATCTGGTCAGCCTGACGCTTAGCGATATCTTCAGGATTCATCTGAGGGAACTGAGCCGATGCAGCCACCGACATGAACAGAGCCATTACGGCCACCATAATCTTTTTCATACGTAGTAGAATTTTTAGTTAAACGTTATGTTTCTCTTTACTTTTTTCGACACATCGACACCAAAAAGGTTTACTCAAATACATAGAAAAAAGATAAGGATTTTTCCAATCTTGCCTTAGTACCTGTATCGACCATGATGCACAGGTGGAGGAGGTGGCGCGGGACGGTAGTATCGCACGGGAACGGGGCGACGATAGCGCACGTGCGGGCCATAAATATCGTCGTAACAATCGCGTGCACAGATGCAGCTCTGCATACACAGGCAAGCACCGGCGAGGCCCAAAGCAAATAACAGTTTTTTCATTTTCATTCCTTTTGGGAGGTTCAACATACATTCCTTTTCTCTCGTTGCAAAATTACTCGTTTCTGCATAACACCCCAAAAGGAAATCCCTCAAGAACAATAGGGAAACACCTAAAAGCCAGTGCTCCCGACATCGGAGATTTTCCTTAATTCAGGTTTCGCAAGCGAAACTTGATACACAGTCATAAACGGGAAAGCCCGATTTCTTGGAAAGGTTACTTCCGCACGCCAAACTTTGTACGGCAATCGTCGTTGATGAGGCGGCTGGCCTCATGGCCATCGAAGTAGGTGGGAGCGGTGATGAAGTCGGGCGCGTTGAACGAGAAGAAACGCTCGCGGTAGAAGCGGCGCGGATTCTGCTGGGGCAGCATGAAGGGCTTGCCGACACGCCCCTGGGCATCGACATGGCAGATGTAGGGGCGCGTGTAGAGTCCATCGTCGCGACGCGAACTGAAGACCATCCAACGCGAGTTGGTGCTCCAGTTGTGGAACGACTCGGTGTCGGGCGAGTTGGCGGCCGTCATGGGACGGCTCTGGCCCGTGGAGAGGTCGAGCAGATAGAGGTCGGCCTCGTGGTGCCAGATGCTGAACTGACCATAGTCGGAGAGCGTGTAGCAGAGGAAGCGGCCGTCGTAGGAGGGACGCGGGAAGGATACGGACTTATGCTGAGCCTCGGCATGGATGAGCGTGTCGATGCGGTTGCCGAACCCACCAGTGGCGGGATCGAAGTCGATGCGGCACAGGTTGTAGCGGACGGAGTCGAGCTGCATGTTGCCCTCGGGGAGGGCACGGGCCGCACAGAAGTAGAGCGAACGGCCGTCGGGGGAGAAGACGGGATAGGTCTCGTAGACGGAGTCCTGTCGGAGCTGTGGACAGAGGAGCAGTTCGTTGGTCTCGACATCGTAGACAAGAACGTCGGAGGCCGTGTCGAAAACCTCGATACGGTTGCGATGAGCCACGTGGAAGAGCTGGCTCGTGAGGTTGGAGGAATAGGCTATGTAGCGCCCCGAAGGATGCCAGTAGGGGTAGACGCAGAGGCCGAGTGTCTGGTCCGTCTGCGTATTGAAGGCGGTGAGGGGACTGTCGTTGTGGCGCAGCAGGGTGGCCCCGTGGCCCCCGCGGATGTGGAGGCTCATGTCGGTAGGATTGCCCCGGTTGAAACTATGACAGTTGACGCACCCCTCGAACTGCGTGTTCTCGATGAGGGCACGCTCGTCGAACGTAGAGAGGTCGCGCTCGTAGATGCCCATCTTGCTCCACACCTCGTAGCCGGGTTCGATGAGTCGGTAGCAGATGCCATGGTCGATGCTGTCGGGGCTGATGTGGAGGGAGAAGGGGCGGTAGCTGTGCCATCCGTCCTCGTATTTAGCGGAAACGGTGACCATGAGCGAATCACCACCGTTCTGGGCGAGCAGCGCGTGCCAGTCGTTGAGGCCGAAGTCGACAGACTCCTTGCCCTGAGCGTGCAGGCTGTGCCCGTGGCTGTCCGTGATGACAGCATCCACGAGCAGCGCTTCCTCGTCGGCCATACAGAAGCAGAGAGGCGCTATGTTGACGGGCACCGTGACGCCCACGTAGTCGGGATAGATGGCGGGCTGCGAAGCCTCCTGTCGGGCATCCTTGACGGCCTCATCGGTGCAGGAGGCAAGGAGAAGGAGGGTGACGAGTATGGGGAGTATCTTTTTCATCGGTTCTGGGAAGCATAATGCATGAAACGTTCGCGGTCGCCCGTCAGCATGAACGAGGCCATCATGTACTGGTAGGCCAGTTCGTTGTCGGGATGACTGGTATAAAGAGTCTCGAGTGCCAGGGGACTGAGACGATCGCCAAAGTAGCTGTCCTGAGGATTGACAGCACGGCGCAGACGGCCGTACTCGGGATGCTGGTCGATGGCTTCCTCGTGGCCGAGCAGGGCGAGCGTCTCGTCGGCCCAGTGGCGGTAGAAGAGGGTCTTACGGAGCGTCAGGAGGTACTTGCGGGCCACCGCGTAACTGCCGAGGATGAGGTTGGTCTGGGCCAGGCGCTTGTAGCAGCGACTGCTCTTCTGGAAGTCGAGGATAGCCTCCTGCGACTCGAAGGTGGTGCGCTGGGCCTCGCTGATCATGCCGAGCTGGTAAAAGGCCTCGGCTGTGGTCAGCGAACTGGTGGCATCGCGCTGCACGTCGGGCAGCAGACCGAGCATGCCGTTCTGGTTGTAGTCGAAGAGGTGGTTGACGAGCTGGCCGCGCATGCCCAGGGCGAGGTTCTGCACCGTCACGCCGATCTGGTTGTTGGGCTTCTCCTTGTGGATGGTTTCGAGGATGCGGTTCCACTGCTGGTGGCAGGCCATGAAGTCGTAGCGCATGGTCTTCTCGGCCTTGAAGTTGCTGTGCTGCCAGACGAGCACGCCCATGCCGACGGCCACCACGCAAAAAGTGAGGGACGACAGCACGCGTCCGCCGGGGGCATTGGCCCAGCGCCTCACGCCACGTGCCAGTAGGACGAGCAGGAAGACAGACGCAGCCGAGGCCCAGAGCAGGGCGGCAACGACGGTGGGATAGCGGTGGTAATGGAGGCCGGTCCAGAGTTTGGCAGGCGGCACAGGCAGGCTGTTGGCCAGCAGGACGGGCACCAGGAGCAGCAGCACGAACGGGGCAAAGCGCCACACGGCACGGTCCGGACGGCAAGCCTGCAGCACGAAGAACAAGACACTCATGGGCCCCACAGCCCAGTAGAGGACGGGGGCGGCAACGAGGAGTGCCACACGGCGCAGCCAGCCCACCGGCAGCTTGTCGAAGCCCCAGGAGCTCAGCAGCGTGAGCAGCAGGGCCCAGACGCCGCCCAGCAGGGCATTCTCGTCGAGCAGGAAGAGCCAGAGCAACCCAGCCGGCACGAAGCTCAATCCGTAGAGGCGCCCCCAACGGACCAACCTGGCGGTCAGCAGTTGTACGGCCATGAGCAGCAGGCCCACGATGGTGGCTCCGGCCCATGCGTAGAGGAAGAACTGGGTGCAGAAGCGTCCCAGCAGGTCGGCCACGCCGCCGGGCATCCTGACGATGTCGCAGACGTAGTTGCCGTCGAAGAGGAACATCTGGAACTGCTCCTGGTAATGCAAGTGGTGGGGATAGAGTAGTCCAAAGAAGAGGACTACGGCCAGGGCGAAGATAAGTCCCCCGAAAATGCACTTTGCCCATCGGGAGAAGCCTCCGGGGTGAGGCGTTTTATTGATACTTTTTGCTGTCATATTGTTGTCCGTTCATGACTCTAAGCTCTAAGCATTCCACTTCAAGCTCTATTTTCTATTCTCTAAGCTTTCCACTTCAAGCTCTATTCTCTAAGCTAATCGAAGACACGGCTGAACTCGTCCACGCTGATCCTTACCGGCTCCACCATGAACTCGGGTCGGTTGTAGCTCTTCAGCAGGTAGGTCTGTTGCTCGGGGTCCTCCTGCGGCAGGAGAAAGGCCTTCCCTACCCTACCCTTGTGGAAATAGGAGAAGTAGACGCGGCTGTAGGTGCCGTCGAGACGACGGCTGGCACACATGATCCAACGTCCGTTGCTCGACCACGTGGGATAGCTGTCCGACTCGTCCTTGCTGTTGAGGCACGTGAGGTCGATGCCGGGAAACAAGGAATCGAGCGGCAGGCAGACGATGTCGGCTTCGCGATGACGGCTGTGGAAACAGCATACAGCCCCTCGGCAAAGAGCAAGTAGCGGCCGTCGGGACTGACACGGGGCAGCGTGGCACTCTTGTCATGCGCAGCCGCATCGTAGACCAGTTCCTCCTCGCCGAAGCTGCGCGAGGAGAGGTCGAACGGACGCCGATAGAGATTGTACTTGAGGTACGAGAAGGTGGAGCGGATGTCCTTGTCGCTCAGCGAGTCGGGAAGCGCAACCGTCTTGCAGTAATACAAGTACTTGCCGTCGGGCGACCAGGTGGGGTACACCTCCAGCAGGTCGGGGTCTTCACAGATGACACTCACCGAATCGGCCTCCACGTCGTAGAGAATGAGGTCGCTGACCTCGTCGTACACCTCGATTTTGTTGAGGTTGACCGTATGGAAGGCTTGTCGCGTCTTATTGCTCGAGAAGGCTATCAGCTTGGCCGTCGGGTGCCAGGCGGGATAGGCGCCACCGAAGGCGGTGACGTCGCGCTTCAAATTTATTTTGCTAACCTTGCCGTCGTTGACAATGACCGTTCCACTGTTGGCAAGGCGCACGTGGAAGAGCATATTGTCGGTCCGGTAGTTCTGGTAGCTGTGGCAGTTGATGCACTGCCCCTTCTCGCGTTCGTTACTGGTTATCTCGTTGTTGAAGATCTGCGTCTCCTCGAACGAGGTGAGGTTGCGCTGGGCAATCTCCATGTAGTTCCAGGCTACGTACGAGGGTTCGATGAGGCGGTACGACAGGTATTCGTCGATGGGCTCCGGAGCCACGTGTATCTCGAACGGACGGAAACGCTGCCATTCGCCGCCCTTCTGTCCCCACACCTCCACCTTGAGGCTCTTGCCTTTGGCGGCTTCGAGCATGGCGTGCCATTCCGTTTCGGGGAACAGCACCTTCACGCCTTCTCCGTAGGTCTGCTGCTGGCCGTCGGGAGTGGTGACGCGCGCCACGCAGGCCTGGTACTCATCGAGCGACAGCATGAAGTTGAGCGGAGCAATGTTGCAGGGCACGGTGACGTCGCAGTAGTCCGGAAAGATGTCGGGCAGGCTCTGTACGTCCTTGCTGGAAGCAGGCACGTCGGGATGGCCGTTGCACGACGACAGCAGCAAGGCCACGAGCGTGAGAAGAGTGAGTATGTGTCTTTTCATACGGCAGCAGTCTTTAGTAACTTTGTTTCTTGAAGAAATAGTAATACCAATACGTATCGCCCCAATCCTTGCGCATGTCCTTTGCCGCCATGCCCAGCGTCACACCAGGCTTTGCCATGCTTTCCAGCTTCGTGCAGAAGGCTTTATAGCGGTTGTAGATCTCCTCCTCTACGGGGAGCATCATCCGCTTCTCCTCCGGGGCACGGTCCATGTAAAGGATGTAGGCCTCCTGGGCATGCAGTGGGAAGTCGTCATCGACGTGCAGCGGGATATACTTGCGGAAAGCTTTCCAGAAAAGCTTGGCATCGCAACGTATCAGGGTGTAGAAGAGCATCTGTTCCGAGGCCACCTTGCTGTCGGCCTTGTCCCAAAGGCAGATGCTGTTGACAATGAAACGGCTGCTGCTCTCCACACCGGTAATCTCGTCGGAATAGGCATTCTGCAGCTCCTGTACGTGCTTCGTAGTGGGTGCCGGTTGCCAGTCCTTGTAGAAGGGGTGATGATGCAGGATCTGCAGAAGGCGGTCAAGGAGCTTTTCCTCTCCCGTGGCCTGACAGCAACGTGCCAGCGTCTTCAGGTAGAAGGGTGAGAAACCCGTCTGTATGCCGCACTCGTAATTGAGGCGGATGGCTTCGGTCAGCAAACCGTAGTGGTAGCAGGCAAGCGGGGCTGCCGTATTGAGGAAACCGACACGAAGCGTATCGGGATTGCAGATGTCGGTCTCGATGTTGCCCATCTTGAAGGAACGGTCGAGCAGCCCACCCTTGTTCATCAGGGCAATGTTGCGGAGCATGATCATCGTGGTGGTGGGTTCGTCGTTGTCGGCTGCGATGCGGAGCACCTCGTCCCAGTTGTCGGTCTGGGAATGGCGCAGCATGCGCATCTCGTCGATGTAGTTCCTGTCACGGAAACTGAGCGAGTGGACAAAGGCAACGCCCATAGCCATACAGAGCACAGGAACAAGCCACCTGTCGGCATAGCGGCCACAGCACGAGATGAGCACGGTGACAATGCCCAGCACATAGAAGGGAACGGAGAGCGAACGGCTGACCTCGTTGGGTGTCTCAAAACGGGGCAGCCCCGCCAGCTGGAGGTCTGCAAGGTTGTAATTGGAGTAGAGCAGCGCATGCCATACGACGGCTGAGGTGAGGAGCACGAGGAGGGCTATCAGCTCGCGCCACGTGAGCTTTTGCATGACGGCCAGACAGAGCACGAAGAGCAACGCGAACCATCCCAGTACCGGATAGAGGCAGAAGCCGACGACGTACCAGGCGAGGTGCCACTTGCGAGGGGTACAGCGTGCTCCCCACAAGAGCAGGAGCATGGCGAGGTAGCCCACGGACTGGGAGAACCAGTAGCCCCTGGCCATAGTGAGGTAAATCCAGTAGCCGAGGTCGGTCACGGACGTGAGCAGACAGGCTACGGGCAGAAGCATCAGCGCCGCTGCACCTCCCTTCAAGCCGAAGGCCTTGCGCCCCACAAGGAATATGAGCAGCCAGAGAGCAGCCAGCATCCCGGCACCCAACATGGGATTGTAGAGGAACTGGGTGAGCCACGCTCCCACGTACTGCACCAGCCCGAACGGCTTCTGCATGAGAGTGTGGAGGAAGGCCTTTCCCACAATAAATTCCGAACGCTCGTGAGCCGTATAGAGCACCTCCTGGTTAGCGGATAAAAGGTACGTCACAAACGCGATGAAAACAAGCAGGCTTGCCCATAACACCGCACCAGAGAGTTTGCTTTGTTTCTTCATTACTTAGGATAAAATGTATTTCGTTGCAGGATGCTTGTCGCGTGCCAGTCGTCAGCCAATGGCCCACTTTTCGATGTTGCGTGTCTGACTGTCAAAGTTCAGGCCGATGCGAACAATACGACAGCCCGTGGTGTCGAAGGGCAGTGTGTAGTGTTTGTCCTCTATCTGTGCCAGGGCTTCCTCTGCCGTCCCGTCCAGTTTGAACTCCATCACGTAGCAGAACTGGGGCGACTGGAGAACCAGGTCGATGCGCCCCTCGCTGGTGTGGTACTCTGCC
>JAZLFZ010000028.1:0-7624 GCA_045616065.1 Bacteroidaceae bacterium
AAAAATAGCACAAAAATGGCAAAGAACATCTTATTGTTCTATACAACATAATAAGCAGATGAATTCATTTTTGTGATATTTTTGTGCCATTTTTGGTTTCGAAAAGTAACTACCCTATCACTCGAAATGTCGGATGACCCACATTTTATCAATAGGGGTTCCTGCACCA
The DNA here is from genome assembly GCA_045616065.1 of Bacteroidaceae bacterium. Taxonomy (GTDB): domain Bacteria; phylum Bacteroidota; class Bacteroidia; order Bacteroidales; family Bacteroidaceae; genus Physcousia. Next base: position 170 of record JAZLFZ010000028.1, read on the forward strand.
AGTGATGTGGAGAATGATGTTTAAATATAAACAGAGCGTGCAGAGACATTTCCCCTGCTCGCTTGTTTTCTATCTATTCGCTCTTCACCACCAGTTCCTCTACATCCCCAAACTTGTCATAGCCGCTCACGATAACCTTATCGCCAGGCTTCAGACCACTGAGTATCTCGTACTGCTGGGGATTCTGCCGGCCAATCTCAATGTTGACCTTGCGGGCAGTCTTGCCATCGGGAGAGAGGCGATAGATCCATCGGCCAGAGGTGGCCTGGTAGAAGTCGCCACGGGGTATGGTGAGGGTGGTCTCGGGACGGCCCAACTCTATCTGCACGCGATAGCTCTTGCCGAGTCGGATGTTGGACGGTTTGTCGCCCGTGAAGACAAGGTCGCAGGGAAAACTGCGTTCGCTGACCTCGGGCACCACCTTGCTGATGCGTAGTGGGAAGTTCTGCTCCTGGTACTGTATGTGGGCTGGTAGGCCCATAGTGATGCGGTCGATGTAGTACTCCGAGAGGGTGGTGTGGACTTTGTAATCACTCATCACCTTGATACTGCACACATTGCTGCCAGCAGAGAGTTGCTGACCGATGGTGACATTGAGGAAGGAGAGCTGCCCCGCCACGGTGGCTCGTACAACGAGGTGCTTTGTTCGGTCTACCGAACGAGAGAGACGCGTGCTGGAAGAAGCACGGTTGGCCTGTAGCATCTCACGCTTGAGCTGTGTGGCTATGGAGTCCTGTTGGAGACTCTGCATCTGCAGTTGTGCCTTGCGATGCTGGTAGTCATAGTCCTCCTCGATGACCTCCAGTTCGGCCTTGCTCTTGATGCCCATGCGATACTCCTCACGACTCTGCTTCAACGACTTGTCGAGCGACGACATCTGGTGCTCGGCATCGAGTGCCTGCTGACGGAGGGTGATGGTGCGCTGTTGCATCTCAATCTCCTGCTCGCGGTAGTTGCGTTGCTGGTTCTCCCACTCCGTCTGCTCATCGTCGATGGTGCGAAGCAATTCAGGGTTGGAGAGCACGAGGATGGTGTCGCCCACCTCCAGCATAGCGCCCTCCTCGGCCACGATGCGCTCCACAAAACCATTCTCCAGGGCATTGATCTGGATGGTCTGGATAGGTTGCACGAGTCCCTCCACATCGATGTATTCCATGAAGGGGGCTTCAGTGACCTCAACGATCTTGCACTCGTCGGCCTCAATCTTCAGTTGGCGAGGACCGAGTGCAAGGATAATGACATAGATGGCGAAGGCAAGGAAAAGCGTGCTTGCCAGCAAATAGTAGCGGTACTTGATGTACCAAGGCTTGGGGGGAAGTTGGATGTCCACGGTATAAATTAAGAGTTAAAAGTTAAAAATTAGAATTTAACACGAGGCGATTTAATAGTGAAAAGTGAAAAGTGAATAATACTTAGTGAGTTAATACTTTTAATACGCTAATGGCTAACGCATTCACTCTATGTATTAATAGTATTAGGTATTATTAACTTTTCATTATTCACTAAGTATTATTCACTTTATCGGTAATTCCTCCGAGAGAGGCATTGCCCGTTCGAAGTCGTACTGGGTCATGCTGCGGAGGGTGTAGTAGAGGCTCCAATAGGTGCGGAGGGTGCTGAGGCTGTTGCGCTTGGCGGAGTTCTTCTCGTTGATGGCAGCATTGAGGTCGAGGATGCTGCTGCGCCCAAGGATGTAGAGGTGGCGGGCAACGGTGTAACGCTGCTCGGCTCGTTGGTCGGTGAGCGAGGCGATGCGGACGCGGCGTGCCTGCATGTTGAACTGCAGGACGAGTTTCTCCACGTTCTGACGGAAGTCGTTCATGCCCTGCTCTACCTGGGTGTGGGTAAGGGCGAGTTGCGACTTTGCCACTTTCACGCGCCCTTTGCCTCTGCCCCAGTCGAGGATGGGGAGAGAGAGGGAGATGCTGGCATACTCCTGACTTTGAGGGCTGCGGTAGGAGGACTTGATGTCGCGCCCCGTCTGCGAAAGGCCGAACTGTACGTAGAGGTCGGCACGAAGTCCGCTGTTGGCCTTGGCCTGTGCCAGATAGCTCTCACTCTCCTTGACGATGCGCTGATAGTAGTCGGGATCAGGACTGTTCTGCAAGGCAAGCTCCATAGCGCGATCAAAGGGTACATTGAACTGTGGCACACTGTCGGGCATCGTGAGGCGTAGCTCCACCGTCTGTTCCAATCCCAGAAACGAGCGCACACTCTGCATCACTTCCCTCAGGTTGATCTCGGCATCCATCACGTTGGTCTCTTCGTTCAGACGGTTGATCTCGAGTTGCAGCATTTCGTTCTCGGTTATGGTGCCAATCTGGTATCGGCCCTGCGCCATGCTGTAGAGCGTGTCGGCAGAGGCGAAGTTCTGCCGGGCCATATCCAGTTCGGTTTGTGCAGAAGCCAGCGAGAAGAAGTAGTTGCATGCCGTGGCAGAGATGATCTCGAGTGTCTCGGCATATTGCTTCTTCGCTTCGCGATAGCGGATGGGTTCGATGCGCTTGTCCCATTTCAAGGAGTTATAACCGAAGAGACTCTGCTCATAACCTACGACAAGTGGCTGGGAGCTATAAGCCGTTGTTTTGTTTTGAAACTCATCGAGTCGGTTGAGCGTACTCTTCAGGAAAACGCTTCCACCCGTGAGGCTGATGTTCTGGTTGACCTTAAGCGTGAGGTCAGCACCAAACTGGTCTTGCTTCAGCCACATGGCCGTACCGTCGGGCTGCGTAATCTTGTTTACCTCTTTATTTACATAAGGTGTGGAACTGAGTGTGACAGAAGGCAGGTAGTTGGCCCGGAAGTGGCGGTAGTTCCAGTGGGCAGAGAGGAAGGCATTGCGCGCACTCTGTGCCGAGGGCGACTGTTGCTGAGCCAAACCTATCATGTCCTTTAGGCCCAGTACCAGTGTATCATTGTCACCAGCCTTCATGCCCTGACAGATGGTGAGCATCAGCAGTAGGTATGTTATTCTTTTCATCGTCCCGTGTACGTTATGGATTGACGATGCAAAGGTAAGGGCAAACAGCAAAGTGGCCATGTGTTTTGAGGTCGTGAAATGCAGATTGTATGATAATCATACACAAGACTGTATGAAAATCATACACTTTTCAGTCGGAGGCCGAAGAAAAGTCATCGTCAACGTCAGCTTTATCGTCGAAAATGCCTATCTTTGCACTATGAATGCAAATTATGAAACCCTTCTCGTTGTGGATGACAATCCCGCGATTCTTACGGCAGTAAAGATCTGCCTCACTGGCGTGTTTGAGCGCATCATCACGCTCACCAACCCCGATGTCATCCTCACCACCCTGCAACAGGAACATGTGGATGTGATACTGCTCGACATGAACTTCTCGCTGGGCGTCAACTCCGGCCAGGAGGGTATGATGTGGCTCTCGGCCATCCATCGCAGACATCCCGACACGCCCATCGTGCTCATGACGGCCTACGCTGATGTGAAGCTGGCCGTGAGGGGACTGAAGAACGGGGCGGTTGACTTTGTCACCAAACCTTGGGACAACGACGAACTGACACGCGTGCTGAAGGATGCCATCGACAATAGTAAGGAAGTGGTATCGCTCGACGAGCTGGAGAAGGAACATGTGAGGAGGGTGGTGGATAAGTGTAATGGCAACATGAGCAAGGCCGCCGAACTGCTGGGCATCACCCGTCAAACCTTGTACAAGAAATACGAACAATGCTCATCACGGTAGTATCCCTTGCCCTGTTCCTGCTCATTGCTGCGGGCATTTATCATCATCAATGCACATTGAAGGAGCGTGCACAGCTGATGCGCGATGCCATGCGCCATCGTGACTTTATGTTCCGACTGCCTACCAAGGGATTGCTCTTTGGCGAGAAGGCTTTGCAAGAGGCACTCAACGACATGGGACAGGAGATACAAAAGCTTGTGACCCACGACGAGGTGGAGGCCTGGCAGCGCCTCACTCGCGTACTGACCCATGAGATCATGAATGCTACGGCACCCATACAGAGCATCAGCCAGGCATACCTCAACAATCCCCATATCAAGGGAACGCCCTACGAGGAGGGCATCAAGGCTATTCACGACACCACGGTCGGACTCTCCACCTTCGTGGACAGCTATCGTAAACTCACCCAGTTGCAGGAACCAGTAAGGAGGGATGTCTGCCTCGCCGCCTTCCTTTCATCTGTGGCAACGCTCTATCCTGAGTTGTCATGGCGCGTAGATGTTCCTTCCGCCCTCATCTGGCAGGCTGATGAAGACATGCTTCGCCAGGTGTTTATCAATCTTGTGAAGAACGCCATTGAGGCAGATGCCAAGACCATTGGTATGGAGTGGAAGGGCAAGGATGATGCGAGCGGTGCAGGTAAACTATATGTCAGCAACAACGGTCGTACCATCCCCGACGAGGTGGCGCGTGAAATCTTCATTCCTTTCTTCACTACCAAATCTTCCGGCTCAGGCATCGGTCTGTCACTCTCCCGTCTTTTTCTTCTTAGACAAGGACTGCTCCTCAGCCTCAAGGAACGACCCCTTCGAAACTACAATGTATCCTTTGTCATAGAGAAAGACCGGTAAAGAGGATGCGGTTATTAGGCGCGATCATTTTCCGATATTGAACCGTACGCTGGCCAAGAAGGAGCGGGGACGGAGATGGTACTCGGCATAGTGCTCCACCATGTCGGTGGTCTGGCGGCTGACGAAGGTGCGTGTGCCCAAGAGGTTGTTGGCCGAGAGCTCAATTTCTATGGGCTTCCAGAGTTTGAGGCGCAGACCCGCATCCAGCATACCGTAGTCGCTGCGACCAGGCAACTGGGCGTTGTGGATGTGGCTGCCATTGACATGCAGGAAGATGCGACTGCTCAGCAGCGTGACATCCAGGCGTGCATGCTGGCGGTATGAAGAAATACGGCTGTCACCCACGCTGCTGTGCTGAAGGGTGTTGCTCCAGCTGATGTCGTAGGCGAGGCGTGTTCCCTTCCAGAGGTCGAGCCCCAACTTGCCTGTAATAGAATAAGTGTCGCCTTGGTACTGTGTGACGATGCCCTGTCGCAGGTACTGGCTGTTGGAACGTCCGTAGCCGCCATTCGCCTCCAACGATAGCGTCTGCCAACTGATGTCCTTGCGCAGGTTGGCAGTGACGCTGTATGAGGTGCTGTGGTGTGGTAGGATTTCGGCCTGCATCACGCTGTGTCCCTGGGCATCCAGGGTGGAACCGTACATCACATCGCTCCAGTTGCGTCCTGCCTTGGCCTCAAGGTAGGCAAACACCTCGGCGAAGATCTCCTTGAAGTCGAGTTTCAGACGGCCATCAAGGGAATGTGAGTCATAGATATGCGCCTGATAGCGATTGAGCGTACGATAGTTGCTCATAATGTACGAGGTGAGCATCTGGCTCCATCCGTTCTCATTGGCGTCGTAAGAGGCGCCACCATGCAGTGTCCAGTTGTCGTGCATGCGCCAAAGCAGGGATAAGTCTGGGGAGATGCGAAGGCGAAGGCGTTGGGCGTCAGTGTCTTCAGCAGGACTGTTGGCATTGCTTAATGTGGTGTACGACAGCACCAGGGGTACATCGAGCGACAAGGACAGACCACCCCGTACATAGCGAGCTGTGGCTCCTGCGCTGGCCGTGGAGTGAGTATAGTGCATATCGCCCAAGAGATATTGAGCGACTTCGGGATGTTGCAATTCACTCTCAATGCCCATGTACTGCATGGCGATGCCTGCCGTGGGTGCGATGGACCAGCGATGCTGTGTGAGATTCTTCAGCGTTGAGAAGTGGGTGCTGAATTGGGCCGAAGTGAGGGTGACATCCTGCGAAGCCTCCATGCCATCGGTGATGGAGAGGCTCTGCGGATTACGACTGAAGGATGCGCCCGCCGACATATCAAAACCGCCACCCTTTGCCGTGCGATGCACCCAATGCAACCGGTCGCTCAGCCCCATCACACGGTTGCGGGCATCCTGACGAATACGGTCGGAATTGGTGAGCACGGTGCCCCTACCATCGTTCCACTCGCCAGTCCAGTTAAGTTCGTTGCTCAGATAACGCTTATCGGCATTCAGTTCGTACTGCAGTTCCACCTCGCTGTGGTGCTGTCGCTGGCTCGAACTGGCATCCTCGGTCATGAGCAGCTGGGTGCCGTCGGGCATCGAGTAGGTGGTGCGGGTGTAGGACTCCAGGCGTTGCAGGTCATAGCGGTACGAGGCATTGTAGTGCAGTTGGGTGGTCTCGTTGAGCTTCCTCAGATTGTTGGTGTAGAAGTGGTGCATATTGTCGCGCAGGTTGCTTCCGATAGGCGAACGGCTGGCACCGAGCACACCGGTCAAAGTGTGGGCTCCTACCCCGATTCCTCCATAGTGCTGCACGCCCAATGTGGAGCCGTTGCCCGTGTTGCCATTGCCGTAGAAGATGACATGCTGCCCCTTGGCACCGAAGTTCATGCTGTAGGCATCGCAGTCCCACAAGAGACGATCGTCATAGCCCGCTCCCAGATGGATGTTGTGCGTCCACACACCCTTGACTTTCTTCTTCAGTTTCAGGTTGATAGCAGCCGACTCGGGAGGTATCTGATCCTGCAATGCACGCACATGTTCGTGGTGTTCCAGCACCTGCACCGTGGCCACATCCTCGGCCCTGATGCCCGATGTAGCCAGGTTGTAGCGTCCTTGCAGCACATCCATGCCCTCGACGTAGAAGTGGTTGATGGGCACGCCCTGATACTTGATGGTGCCATTCTCCTCGATCGAGATGCCGGGCAACTCTTTCAGCACATCGCCGATGGTACGGTCGTAGTCCTTCATGTAGGCCGAGACAAGGTAGTTCAGCGTGTCGCGGCTGCCCCACAGCTTCTGAGCCTTCACCTGCACCTCGCGCAGCACCATGTTCTCCTCCTCAGCCTTCCAGTCGATGCGCTGTGTCCTGCCATCGATGTGGCGGTACGCACGCTTGATGTTGAAACCCGTCAATCGCAGCAACAGGCGTGAATGATTGGCCTCGAGACTGATGCGGTAGCGTCCAACAGAGTCGGTCATGCTATACCCCACAATGCTGGAGTCGGCAGGTGTGAGTGCTGCCACGATGCAACCCTCCAGCGATTCGCCCTCGCCATCGGTGACGCGACCCGAGATGGTGGTCTGGGCACTGGCAGCGACACATAACATTGTAAGTATAAGGAAGAGGAGATGTTTCATAGAGTTCGGACTAAAATTGTTCTTGTTTTTCTTAACGTGATTGGCCGCAAACAACTCAAAATAAATTTATAAGTCCACTATAAAAAGTCAACGTGCTTTCAATTTATAACGCAAAGACGCACTTTTGGCGACGGCCTAAAGTCGACGCAAAGATTATTTCTTTTTTTGCCTCTAAATCCATTAAAAACTTTGCGTCTTTGCGTCGACTTTTGAACGTCTTCAAAAGTGCGTTCAACCAAATTACAGATTGTAAGCAAATCAGCAAAATGTGC
>JAZLFZ010000029.1:0-4206 GCA_045616065.1 Bacteroidaceae bacterium
CGCCCTTGACAGCGCCTACAGCAAGGTACGCATCGTCCTGCTTGTACAGATCGGCAAGGAGGGGTGGGATTGCAAGAGCCTCACGGGTATCATTCTGCCACACGAGGGTGCCTGTCCCAAAAACATGGTGTTGCAGACCTCCTGCCGTTGCCTGCGTCAGACACAGCGTGGTGCAAGTGAGACGGCTCTCATCTGGATGAACCGCTGGAATGCTGACAAACTGAATAAGGAACTGCTCCAGCAGCAGAACATCACCCTGCAGCAGTTTGCCAACAAGCCTCAGCGTCCGCTCACCACCTTCAATCGCTATAACCGCATGGAGCAGCAGAAGGTGCCTCCCATCGACTTCATGCAGTTGAAGGTGAGCTACGAGACACGCATCATCGAGGACCAACCCGACACCCACGCTCGGCTTATAGACCCCAACCTTATCGTTAAGGCCATCGACACGCTGGCTGCTGTACAGGACATGCAGGGCAAAATCGTGGAATGGCAGGAACTGACTCGCGAGGAAGGCGAACAGATCACTTTCCTCGGGTGGTTGCGGAAGATCAGTCGCGAGAGCATGGGTACGCTCCCTGTTTCAACCCTTCTTGATTACAATGATGAACTGCAAACCATCTTCTCGCAGATAACCATCAGCACCGATGGTGAACCGACGGAGAATCCTGACTTCGACCATCAGCGCATCCGCTCGCTCATCCGTCAGTCATTCGTGCCTAAGCGTGATTTCCGTGTGGTGGAAGAAGTTGTGCCCGACGAGGCAAGCCTCCTTGCCATTGATAACTTCAAATCGACCTTCTCCGTCCATGATGCCACGAAGGTCTATCCCACACCTCAAGCCGTAAGCGAGATATTGGATTGGGACGAGCACCCTGAGCAGGGCGAGATTTCTGCAGAGAAACTTGCCATGCTGGAGCAGATGAAGCAGATGCCCGGCGTGACCGAAGAGATGCTTGCCACCATGAAGCAGGGCATTATGGCTGAGGTGAAGCAGGATCCGCATCCCGAACGCCTGCAGACGTACCAGTATTTGCCTTACCGCTTCGATAGCGGTTTAGAGGTCGCTTACTTCACAGAGTGTCTCACGACCGCTCTCAGTGGCACAAAGCTGGAGTATTACTTCAACGGTGATGACACGCTGACGGAGTTCAAGATACGCTGCTACAGGAAACACGGTAGTCATTGGGTGTACGATGGCCTCTACGTGCCCGATTTCCTTGTGCTGAGCCGAGACGCAGAAGGGCACATCGACCGCATCTGCATCATCGAGACAAAGGGCGAAGGCTATGCTGCCAAGTTCAGCGAGCGCCTGAAATTCATGCAGGACACCTTCGTACCGAAGAACAACGAGCACTATGGCCGCGACCGCTTCCGTTTCCTCTATCTGGAGGACACCATCAAACCCGAAGAACGAGTGGTGAAGACCAGACAAATGATCAAAGAATTCTTTAACTCATAATCACTATGGCAGTACGTTATATTCCATATTATCCCAATACGCTGGAGGGTCAGGCTCTTCTGGACAACTTTGTACGCACCCGCCGCATGCTCCGCTATCGCGACAACGACCGCGTCGTGGAGCGCATCACACGTGGTCTTCCGCTCTACGAGATGGAGCAGCAGGAGATGGTGGGAAGTAACCCTAAGGGGAATCTTATGATTCAAGGGGAATGTCTCTCCACCTGTGCCTACCTCAAGGACAAGGGTGTGGAGATTGACCTCGTTTACATCGACCCCCCCTTTGCCAGCGGAGCCGACTATGCCAAAAAGGTGTACGTGCGCCGCAATCCGTTGGTGCAGAAAGCTATTGCCGAAGCTGAGCAGCAGCTGGACAACAGCGAGATGATGGCGTTCGAAGAGAAGATGTATGGCGACATCTGGGACAAGGAGAAGTACCTCAACTGGATGTACGAGAACCTCATGGCCATCAAGTCGGTGATGAGCGAACGCGCCAGTATCTATGTGCATTTGGATGATCACATAGGTCACTATGTAAAAATACTTATGGATGAGATTTTCGGTGAAGAGAATTTTAAAAATGACATTTCATGGAAAAGTACAGCTTCGCACAATGATTCTACGAAAAGTTTCAGCAGCGTTTCAGATCATATCTATTTCTATTCAATGTCTGAGGATTCTGTGTTCAATACATTATACACTCCGTATTCAGAAGAATATATTGATAGCGAGTGGACGAAACTTCCTTCGGGAAGATATTACAAGGCTGAGAACATGCTTGATCCTCAACTAAAGATGGACGCTTATGACTTCCATGGAACTATTGCAAGATGGAGAACGACACCTGACAAATTCGAAGACTTATGGAACTCTCCACAAACAGAAGTTCCAAATAGCCATGGTCGAGTAAAATTAGGAAAAAATGGGAAGCCCATTAAACGCTGTAGGATTGTTTTTATGGATGAATTACCAGGAACTCCGGTGAATGATATTTGGGATGATATTGCTTATGTAGCTGGTCGATCTGCGGAAAAAGAGGACTACGCCACCCAAAAGCCCGAAGCCCTCTTGGAGCGCATCATCAAAGCCTCGTCCGATGAAGGAATGTTGGTTGCCGACTTCTTCGGAGGCAGCGGCGTGACAGCAACCGTAGCTCACAAACTTGGCCGTAGATTCATCCACAACGACGTGAACATCAATAGCATTCAAACGGCACGCGACCGACTCATCAGCGCCGGAGCTGAGTTTGAAATGTTGCGAGTGAAGGACGGTGTTTCGCTCTTCCGCAACCCTGTGCAGACGATGGATAAGCTGTGCACACTCATACCGGGCCTCAATACCGCTACCACTCTGGACAAGCGCTACTGGGCAGGCAGCATTACGGACAGCCAGAAGGGCATGATGCCCGTGTACATCCCCAACCTCATGGACAGTACCAAGCGAGTGCTTGACAAGGTGGAGATGAACATGCTCATTCGAGAGGCATTGTCCGACCTGCCCGATGACGTGAAACTGGTAGTGGTGTATTACATCGACGTGGAAGACCTGGACAATCTCAAGCAGTTTGCCAAGAATCAGAACCGCGAGACACTCATCGAGTTTGATTTCCGCGACTTGAAGCAGGTTCTCGATGAAGTGGTGATGGAGGACGAAGCCACATGGAAGCTCGACGAGGTAAGCGATGGCCTCTTCCAAAAGTGGCAGCTCAGCGTACTCTCCTTCAACAGCAACCGAGTGCGCAGGAAAATTTATGAGTACAACCTGAAGGGCGAGCAGCAGAAGGCCAAGAAGATAGCCGACGGCAAGACAGCCAAGTTCACCCCCATCAAGATCAGCGACGAGGGATTGGAGTGTATAGAATGGCTCTCACTTGACTGCGAGAATGCTGCCAAAGATGCCCCATGGCACAGCACCGTGGAGGTGAAGATAGACAAGAGTGGCTACGTCATCCTCAATGGAAAGAAGACTCCTGACCTTTGGAATGGTACCATAAGCACCGAAGACAACACGAAGAAGCCTCTACGCCTCAAAATCCGCAACATCTGCGGCGATGAAACTTTGTTTACTCTGTAAAATCTGACTTGTGGACAACCAAAAGAAATGACTCCAGTCACAACTACAGTTATTATGGAACAACTCGATATACGCCAGCTGATAGGCGAAGCAACAGAATACGATAAGAAGCAGGCTCTGGAGGTGAAGAAACCGAAGAGTTGGTGCAAGAGCGTGAGTGCCTTTGCCAATGGCATCGGTGGAAAACTCGTATGGGGTATCGCGGATGACAATACACTGGTTGGTCTTGCTGACGCTAAAGGCGATTCGGAGAAGATTAGCGAGGCTATCAAGAGTCATATTGACCCTATTCCCGACTTCAAGCTTTCGTTTGCCAAGTGCGAGGACAAGGAATTTGTAGTACTCGATGTAATGCCTGGCGCTCAAACTCCTTACTATTACATTGGTGATGGTCAGATGCAGGCTTTTGTGCGTGTAGGTAACGAGAGCGTGGTGGCAAGCGTGGCGAAACACAAGGAACTGGTGCTGAAGGGCAGCAATGTGTCGTATGGCAGTCAAGTGTCTCGCTGGAGATTTGAGGATATGGCATTCACTGTGTTGCGTGCCACTTACTTCAAGCGCACCAATCGTTCGTTTGAGGATAGCGACTATGAATCGTTCGGCATCGTCAACGAGAAGGGCGAACTTACTAATGCTGGTGCTCTCCTTGCCGACTATTCACCAGTACGTCAC
>JAZLFZ010000030.1:0-17876 GCA_045616065.1 Bacteroidaceae bacterium
TTTTCACAAATAAAGGGCATTTAAAATGCACTATGTGCTGAAGGGAACGGAGTTTTTAACAAAAATTGGTGAAAACAAAAGATTTGTTTTGCAAAAACTTTTGGTAATGTTATAGAAATACCGTAACTTTGCAAGAGTTAACAACAAGATATAGAATAGGGGAGAGCTTAACATAAAGTACATTCTCACGGAATGAGAACATACTCTGCGGAACAGCAACTTGATTAACACCCGTAGGGTCAACATGCAGGTAGGTAAACTTCAGTACGTCTGCCGACTGATAACTCACTTCGTTCATGTGGGTAGTAAGTACCAGCTCATCACCACTGAACGTAACAATTGGTTTTTCAACAACACAAACAAGAAAAGGGAGAAAAAAGGGAGTTATCGTGCCCCTATCCGACGCTAACGAGATTGAAACAACGGCTTCCCTACCCCATTCTATCGCTTCCTACTGCTGATAATCATCATTCCAAGGATGAGGACGAGGGTGCCGGCAATGGCCATGAGGGTGATGCGCTCGTGCAGGACGAAGGCGGAAACGAGCATCGTAAAGACACACTGGGTGTAGATGATGTTGGTGGCCTTGCCCACTCCCAAGCGTAGGCACACCCAGTTCCAGACCAGGAAACAAAGGAGGGAGGCAACGACACCGAGATAGACAATGTTGCCCCACACGACGGGACGTTGAAGAAGCGAGAGGTCGGTGTTGAGCGGTTGGACAAAGAAGAACCAGGGAAGGATGGTCAGGAGTCCGTAGCCAAAGACCTTACGCGTAATGAAACGGGCATCGTAACGAGGCGAGAGGCGCTTGATGACGAGCGAATAGACACCCCACGTGAGCGAAGCACCCAGTGCAAGGGCATCACCAAGGGGGTTGAGGTGCAGGACGATCTGACCGTTGAGGATGACCATGACGAGTCCGGCGAAGGCAACGAGCGAACCGAAGAGCTGCCCCATAGAAAGCCGTTCGTCCCGATAGAAAAGGGCAAGCAGCAGAGCCGTCGTCAAGGGTGTGGTGCCTACCAGGATGGCCACATTGGAGGCGGTGGAGAAGCGGAGCGCCATGTTCTCGGTGAGGAAGTACATGGAGCCACCGGCAATGCCCAGCACCAGGAACAACAACTCGTGGCGCCAGTTGTCCGCCCACATCTGCTTGTGCGACAGGACGGTCATACCCGTATAGGCTATGACAAAACGATAGAGGAAGATGTCGGCCGGCATGAGACCCTCCGTCAGCAATACCTTGCTCGACACGAACGTCTCACCCCAGATGGCCACCACGGCCAGGGCTGCCAGCACATAGAGATGCTCTCTTTTCATGTTTCCTCTTTCAAGCGTTATTTTATCTGCGCCTTCATCTCGGCAATGAGAGCCTTGTCGCCTCCCATGTTGAGCGCCTCCTGCAGATCGCGTCGAGCCAACTTCTTCTTACGCATGACCATGTAGCAACCGGCACGCGAAATGAGGTGGTCGGGATTCTCCGGCTCGAGGTCGATGGCCTTGTTGTAGTCAAGGAGGGCCAACTCATAGTTCTTGCGCTCCTGATGCAGTCCAGCGCGCACCACATAGTTCTCTGCATGGGCAGGGAAATAGAGCACAAGGTTGTTGGCTTGCTCCATGGCTTCGCGCGGACGACCGTCCTTGCTGTTCAGGATGCAGAGCCCCATGAGAGCCTCCTCGTGGGTGGGGTCGACCACGAGCAACTGGTCGTAGTCCGCGCGGGCACGCTTATAGTCGCGCTTGCGGGCATAGAGCCAGGCACGGAGCAGGAGCGCCTTCTTGTGGGAGGGCTCGAGGGTAAGCAAGGTGGAGTAATCGGCAATGGCACGATCGTCGTTGCCAAGACGAAGGTAGAGAGAAGCCCGCTCGGAAAGCAGTTCCGTGTTGGCTGGCGCCATGTCGAGCCCCAGGCGATAGCTCTCCAAGGCCTCCTGCATACGGTTGGTATGCTCCTGGATATGGGCGATGTGCAGGTACAGGAGGGCGTTGCTCTGCATCGCGGGTTCCTGCGCAATGGCTTGGCGCAGCATGGCCTCTGCCTCGACGAGGCTGTCCACCTCCATCTGATGCAGGCCCTGCCTGATGAGGTCTTTGTAAGTCTGTGCATTGCTTGCCGCAAAAGGCAGCAAGCAAGCACAGACGGTCAGGATAGTTCTTTTCACTTATTCTTGATGTAGTTCACGATCCACTCGCCTACCTCCTTCGTGCCGTACTTGCCGGCACCCTCTACCTGAATCTCAGGCGTGCGGACGTTGGCATCGAGGCTGGCGTTGACGGCCTCACGGATGAGCTTGCCCTCTTCCTTCAGGTCGAAGTACTCATAGAGCATAGCAACCGAGAGGATCTGAGCCAGGGGATTGGCGATGTTCAGCCCCTTGCCCTGAGGCCATGAGCCGTGGATGGGCTCGAAGACGGGCGTGCTGCTACCGGTCGAGGCGCTGGGCAGCAGACCCATAGAGCCAGTGATGACGCTACCCTCGTCGGTAAGGATGTCGCCGAAGGTGTTCTCTGTCACCATGACGTCGAAGAAGCGGGGATCCTGAATCATGCGCATAGCGGCATTGTCCACATACATGAAGTCGGTCTCCACGTCGGGATATTCGCCCATAATCTCCTGTGCCACCTTGCGCCACAGACGGCTGCTGGCCAGCACGTTGGCCTTATCGACCACGGTCAGGTGCTTTCTGCGCTGGCGGGCATACTGGTAACCCACACGCAGGATGCGCTCCACCTCGGGACGGGTGTAATAGTTGGTATCGAGAGCTTCCTCTACGCCATCAGCGTTGAGGGTGGGCTCCTGCTTCTTGCCGAAGTACATACCACCGGTCAGCTCACGGATGCAGACGAAGTCAGCACCACGTACCATCTCGTCCTTCAGGGGTGACTTGTGGATAAGGCACTCGAAGGTCTCGACGGGACGGATGTTGGCGTACAGACCCAGCTTCTTGCGCATAGCCAGCAAACCCTGCTCGGGACGCACCTTGGCGGTGGGGTCGTTGTCAAACTTAGGATCACCTACGCTGGCAAAGAGCACAGCATCGGCAGCCTCACACGTCTGGAAGGTCTCTTCGGGGAAGGGGTCACCGACCTCGTCGATGGCATGTGCACCGCACAGTGCCTCCTTGTAGCTAACCTTGTGTCCAAACTTCTCAGCAACGGCGCTGCACACGGCCACGCCCTGCTCCATAATCTCTGGTCCGATACCGTCACCGGCCAGTACTGCAATTTTCAGTTCCATGGAAAAATCTATTTTAGTTATAATCCGTTAATTCGTTATTGTACAATACGTTTCTTCTATCAGATTCAGCATCTTGATGGTAGCCTTGATGGCCGCCTCCGTCTGGTCGGCATCCAGGCCCCGGGTGCGGTACGTCTTGCCCTCATATTCCCACGAGATGGTGGTCTGTACCAAGGCATCGGTGCGGCCACCGGGGGGGATGGTGACGACGTAGTTGGTGAGCCAGGGGAAGGTGCGCTCCAGCTTGTTGCGGTAGATGTGGCGCACGGCACGCACGAAGGCATCGTACATACCATCACCCGTGGCCGACTCCTCGTAAGCCCGGCCGTTGATTTCCAGCTTGACACAAGCCTGTGGGTGCAGGCCGTATGCCGTGGTGACCATGTAGGATACGAGCTTGATGCGCTCGTCGGGCGTGTCATGATGCAGGACGTCGGCTATGATGTAGGGCAGGTCCTCCACCGTCATGTGTTCCTTCTTGTCGCCCATCTCGTTGATTCGCTTCGTCACGCGACGGATGTCCTTGTCGTTGAGGTGGATGCCCAGGAGTTTCAGGTTCTGTTCGATGTTCGCCTTGCCAGACATCTTGCCCAGGGCATACTCGCGACTACGACCGAAACGCTCGGGCAAAAGGGGATTGACGTACAGCTTGCCCTTCTTGTCGCCATCGGCATGCACGCCGGCCGTCTGGGTGAAGACATGCTCACCGATGATGGGGGCATTCGAGGCCGTGGCGATGCCGCTGTAGCTCTCTACCATGCGCGATATCTGGTTGATGGACTTCTCCTCCACCCCGACCGTCACCTTGTCCGTCATGTCGTTCAGCACGGCCACGACGCTCGACAACGAGGCATTACCGGCACGCTCGCCCAGGCCATTCACCGTGGTGTGGATGCCCCTGGCACCCGTCTCCACGGCAGCCAGCACGTTGGCCACGGCCAGGTCGTAGTCGTTGTGGGCATGGAAGTCGAAATGCACATAGGGATAGCGCTCCACCATCTGCCCCACCAGCTGACGCGTCTGTCGGGGAGCGAGGATGCCCAACGTGTCGGGCAGCATGATGCGCTGCACGAAGCCCTCACGGGTCAGATCCTGCAAGGCATCCACCATACCGAAAACGTACTCGGGACTGTTCAGGATGCCATTCGACCAGTCCTCCAGATAGATGTTCACGCTGAGTCCGACCTCGTGAGCCTTGAGCACATTCTCGCGCACGTTCTGCCAATGCTCCTCGGGCTCCTTGCCCAACTGGCCGCGGCAATGCTTCTCCGAGCCCTTGGTCAGCAGGTTTATCACCTTGCCGCCGGCACGGGTTATCCAGTCTATCGAGGCGCCGTCGTCGCAGAATCCCAGCACCTCTATCCTATCCAGTCTTTCTACCGACTGTGCCCATTCGCACACAGCCTGTACACAATCAAATTCGCCCTTGCTCACACGGGCAGAGGCTATCTCGAGGCGGTCAACGCCAACTTCTTCAATCAACTTGCGGGCAATGGACAACTTCTCCGACGCGCTGAACGCCACGCCACTCGTCTGTTCGCCATCCCTCAGGGTGGTGTCCATAACTTCTATGTGCCTGCTTTCCATTTCTTTTTACCTTATCTATATATATTATGGCTGCAAAGATACGCATTTTTTTTGAGATTTCGAACATTTACACATCTTTTAAGCATATTCTTAGGCATTTTGACAGAAGAAGATACTCTCACCCATACAATCTGGAGTGTTTTCCGCTGCAAGCACATTTCATCTTGCCCGGCTCATCTCGCTGCGATAACACAGGCTTCGGACCTCCTCTTCGCTCATCAGCAGGTAGTCTTCAAGGGTATCTGCAATATCCAGTTCGGCGAGGGGTGTTGTGGCCACGATGCGTCCTTCCGGGTTTTGGAAGATGGCATACTTGTAACCGCTCAATTCGGCACCCGTGTTGTCCTTCAGCAGTTTCCAGTAAGGATCGTTGTAGCCCCTGATGAATTGTCCCTCTACCTGTACTATGACCACCTCCCAGTCAAGATAATAGCGACGGAAGGCAATCCAACTGTTCTCGTATTCCTTTGGTACAATGATGGTTCCGAGAGGCCTTTCCGGTTCAACAGCTTCCTCGTCGCCCACTCGGATGTAATACTCATCCAGGTCGTGCGACGTGCTGAACACAAGATAGAACTCACGTTCAGCTTCGCCATGGAAGAAAAACTTGTTCGACATATTGTCAAATCTGTTCATGAAATCCACATGGTTCATATCGACATCGTCAAGCGTGAATGTGTTTCTCTTGCAATAGGCAGACTCACCGCAGAGGAACTCCATGCGGCAGGGGTCGGTGAAGGTGGCGGGCACAGCAGGCTGTGGTATGGCATTCTTCTCAGACATCTTGAGCAGAAGCTGATAAGAGTCCTTGGTTATCTGATAGGTCATGAGCACATCCGATGCTCCGATATGCGGCAGGTCAGAGATGGCATAGACAACGATCCTGCCTCTGTCGAAAAGGAATCGTCCTACGATGACCCCATACGCGAGCACGCCGTCGGTGATCATGTCCGAAGGCTTCTTCTCCTCCCTGGCCACGGAATGCGTCGCTCTCGTAACAAAGGATCTCTGGGCAGCGACTTGTTCAGGGGCTTTCGGCTTTTCGTGCTTTGCAGCTTCCCGTGCCTCCCTGCGGCGTATGGTCGATTCTTCCATACGTTGCTGGAAATTTTGCTCAAACCTCTCGTGTCGCTTGTCGCCACGTTGGAGTCCAAGCCTTTCCACATAGCCGAAGTCGAGCGACTCACGTCCGTCATCGAGGACGCAAGCAAGGATGTCGCTCAGCAGTTCACGACTTATCATCCTGCCAGTGGCGCTCTTGAACTCCTTGTCGCGCATTATCATCTTCTCTATCTGTTCCGTATAGAAGCCGTTGCGCACCGTGTGCAGGATCTTGTCATCCTGACAGATATAGATGTCTGGTTCCCGTGGGTTCGACCGTATCTCATACTCCTGCATACTGTAACGGAGAATGATCTTGCCACCCTTTATTCGCAAGTCTAAACCTATTTCGTACATACAGTCTTTTTATGGTTCGTTCGGAATGATATACTTCCGGCTGCAAATATACGATTATATTTTATATCTGCAAAACAATTTGTTGTATTTTGCAAAATCTCGCCCTACCCCGCTGTGTTAAATTAATGTTAAAAAAGGAAATACGTCATTGCCATTTCAGAAAAAAGCAATACCTTTGCAATATCAAAATGATATCACTTTAAAAACAAAAAGAATTATGGAAGAGAAAAGAAACAACATCCTGCAGGAGCAGGAGTACAACGGAGGTTATCTGAACGGATTCCTGATGATCCTCATCGACATCGTACTGTGGCTGACCACGTTCGGCACTTTGGGATTGGGCATTGCAGCCGCAAACCACAACGAGACGTGCTGGCACTTCTTCATCCTGGCTGTGCTGCTTTTCATCGTGGCCATAATCTGCAGCTGCGGCTTCGCCAAGCAGGAACCCAACGAGGCCAAGGTACTGACCTTCTTCGGCAAGTACGTCGGCACGTTCCGCAAGACGGGTTTCTACTGGATCAACCCCTTCATGAGTGTCAAGAACGTCAGCCTGCGTGCCCGTAACCTCAACGCCGAGCCTATCAAGGTGAACGACAAGACGGGTAATCCCATCCTCATCGGCTTGGTAGTGGTATGGCGACTCAAGGACACCTACAAGGCTATCTTCGACATCGATACGGATGTAACCAGTGCCAACGCTATCGGAAATGCTGCCGTGGCCCGCATGAACAAGTTTGAGAAGTTCGTGGCCGTACAGAGCGATTCGGCCCTGCGCGAGGTGGCTGGCATGTACGCCTACGATGACAACGACGACGACAAGGATAATGACACTCAGATTACCCTCCGTGGCGGTTCGGCCGAAATCAACGAGGTGCTGACAGCGAAGCTCAACGAGCGCCTGGCCATGGCTGGCCTGGAGGTGGTTGAGGCTCGCATCAACTACCTGGCCTACGCTCCTGAGATTGCTGCCGTCATGCTGCGTCGCCAGCAGGCTGCCGCCATCATCACCGCCCGTGAGAAGATCGTAGATGGTGCCGTGAGCATGGTCAAGATGGCACTCGACAAGCTCAATGAGGAGGACATCGTAGAGCTGGACGAGGAGAAGAAAGCAGCCATGGTGAGCAACCTGCTCGTAGTGCTCTGTGCCGACGAACCCGCTCAGCCAGTCATCAACTCAGGAACGTTGAATCACTAAGAAGAAGCCTCTCCCCCAACCCCTCCCCTAAAGGGAGGGGAGTTGAATGGGGAAGCGAGATGATCGTAGTTTCACTCTCTAATTTGTTAACATTATGAATCCAATTTCCTCTCAGAGTTAGGGGAGCTTCATTATTAAGATTATGAGATTTCGTTCACGCATAAGCATCATATTGGTGCTACTTATCATGGGAATCATTGGAATTGGCACCTATCAGGCCGTGGTAGACGGCAAGTATGTCACAATCTTTATCTTGATGGCTGTCCTATTTGCCTTCATCTGCATAATCCTTGGCATCAACTACACCATCGAGGAAGACCGTCTGATTATCAGCAACCTGTTCTTCTTCAAGGAGACCTACGAGTTGAAGAAGCTGAAGAGCATCAGTCCGTCTTACAGCCCTATCAGTTCGCCAGCCGCCTCTCTCCGACGCATCAAGCTCGACTTCGGTTGTGGCCGTCCTCTCATCATCTCTCCGGCCAATCAAGCCGTATTCATTGAGGAGATCCTACGCATCAGCCCTAACGTTCGCGTTGAGGATTAGAAGATTAAGCGATTTGTTATGAGAAGATTTCTGTACCACTTCGTTCGCATCATAGCCATCCTCACCTTGGCATCCATTTATGCTGTCTTGCTGTACATCATTGCAGACAAGGGCAAATGGGTCAAGCTGGTCCTTGTGGGCATTATGGGATTGGTTTCTATGTTCACTTTGGCTCACTGGCTCTATTCGGGATACTTTGTCAGAAGTTCATTTCGGTCTTTCCTCTCATGGTTCTGGAAGTATCGCCTACGCAAGCATTTCTGGTCAAGTTTGATAGGATTCGTGGTTGGAATTTGTGTCGTGGCCGCCATGCTTTTTGCCAAGGGCAACAATCAGCTGAGCCATCCAGAATTCTACATTATCACGCTCGGCCTTGGACTTCTAATACTGCTTTTGAACATCCTCTCCGGCTATATCAAATACTGTTACAGACGCCATGGCAACCAAAGAGAATAAAACGAAGAACTTTGTCCTGCGCATCGATGAGGAGACCATGTCTGCCATCGAAGCCTGGGCCGCTGACGAATTCCGCTCCGTCAACGGCCAGTTGCAGTGGATCATTGCCGAAGCGCTGAAGAAGAGCGGACGCGTGAGGAAGGAAAAGAAAACGAAAAAGAATACCACGGAAGAGGAAGGATAAGGACAACAAGACGGAAACCAGAAGACCCGGATTTGCCTTGAACGTCATTGAGAAGCAGAAGAAGCGGTGACGGCTATAAAAAAAACTAAGCAAAAGATTTGGAAGATTTGGAAAAAGCATGTAATTTTGCAAACAGAATAACATTCACATAATTGTACTATTATGGTTCAAGTAGCTAATCCCATCTACGACATCGTCTTCAAGTTCCTCATGGAGGACGAGCGTATCGCCAAGACCATCCTTTCAGCTTTACTGAAAAAGGAAGTTGTGGAGGTGGAGCCACGCAGAAATGAGTACTCAAACAGCTCGCGCGACAACCTGTCCATATTCCGCATCGACTTTGGAGCAAAAGTACGTGAGGCTGACGGCACATTGCGCTTCATCCTCATCGAACTGCAAAAGACTTGGCTGGAGACGGAAACACTACGGTTCCGCCAATATCTGGGTGCACACTATGCCAATCCCGAAAACATCATCAAGGAGGACCGCCACGGATATGCCATCCCAATGGTTACGGTATATCTGCTTGGACACAAGGTGGGGGACATCGAAGAACCCGTGCTGTACGTTAAGCGCAAATCGTACGATTACAACGACAATGAAGTGACAAAGGGATTGCCAGACCCATTTGTAGACAGCCTGACCCACGACAGCATCATCGTACAGATTCCTCGCCTGCATGGCCAACTCAACAACCGCCTGGAACGCGTCCTGAACGTCTTCGACCAGACGCGTAAGGATTTCAATCACCAGACAATAACCATTGACGAGAACGAATATGCTGACGATCAGGATATTCTCTACATCCTTCGCCGACTCAAGGAAGCTGCATCCGACAGCAAATTGCGTCACGACATGAATGTCGAAGACGAGTACTTCAGTGCTATCGAGCATCGTGACACAGAGATACTCATGCGCGACAAAATGCTGGCCGAACAAAAGACGCAGCTGGACGAGCAAAAGACGCAACTGGACGAGCAAAAGACGCAGCTGGACGAGCAGAAGACGCAGTTGGACGAGCAGAAAGCAAAGATAGTAGCATCCATTCGCCTCATGCTCTCAAAAGGAATACCCAACGAATTAATCGCAGATGCTCTCTCAATTGACATCAGCGAAATCGAGAAATGCATGTAAGCAGACAATACTCCACCACAAAAACAGAGAATGGGCAACCGGTACACAGCCGATTGCCCATTCTCTTTGTATTAACTATTTCTTATCGAAATCTTACTTGTTCTCCCACTGCTCGATCTTATCCTTGTTGGAGAGGAGGAAGTCGATGTCGTCGTAGGCATTCATGAGGCAGTACTTCTTGTACGAGTTGATTTCGAAGTGCTCGCTGTTACCGGTCGAGAGATTGGTAACGGTCTGTGCGGGTACGTCGACCAGCACCTCGGCCTGAGGATTCTGGTTGATGGTCCAGAAGAGCTCCTGCTGGAAGGCCTCGCTGACGATGACGGGCAGCACGAAGCAGTTGAGCAGGTTGTTGCGATGGATGTCGGCAAACGAACTGCTGATAACCACGCGTACGCCATAGCCGGCGATGGCCCAGGCTGCATGCTCACGGCTGGAGCCGCTACCCCAGTTCTTGCCACCCACGATGATCTCGTGGACGCCCTGACGGGGAGCCTCAGAGAACTCGGGCTTGTTCATCACGAAGTCGGCAATGGGCTGGTCGTTGGCATCGTAGCGCAGGTCGTGCATGAAGGCGTCGCCATAAAACTTGGGATCGCGCGTGGTGAATGCCAGATAACGGGCAGGAATGATGTTGTCCGTATTGTTGTTGTCAATCGCAATGGGGATGCAGGTTGACTGTATCTTGTCGAATTTTTGCTTTGCCATAATCTTAGATTTTACGAGGGTCAGTAATTACACCTGTGATTGCACTTGCTGCTACGGTCAGGGGACTAGCCAGGATGGTGCGGGCACCGGGTCCCTGACGGCCCACGAAGTTACGGTTGGAGGTGGAGATGGCGAGTTTGCCAGCGGGCACCTTGTCGGGGTTCATGGCCAGACAGGCAGAGCAGCTGGGCAGACGCAGTTCGAAACCGGCCTCCTCGAGAATCTTATCGATGCCCTCGTCGATGATCTGCTGACGCACCAGCCATGAGCCGGGTACCAGCCAAGCCACAACGCAGTCGGCCTTCTTCTTGCCCTTCACGACAGAGGCAAAGGCACGGAAGTCCTCGATGCGACCATTGGTGCAGGCTCCCAGAAAGCAGTAGTCAACAGGAGTACCCTCCAACTTTTGGCCAGGCTCGAACTGCATGTAGTCGAGCATGCTTCTCAGCTGGACTGCCTCCTGCTCCGAGACGCTCTCAAGTGTAGGGATGGTACCGTCGATGGCGATGCCAGCACCGGGATTGGTACCGAAGGTGATGCGGGGAGCGATATCCTCGGCACGATAGGTCACCTCCTTGTCGAAGACGGCATCGTCATCGCTCTTCAGGGTCTTCCAGTACTCCACAGCCTTGTCCCATGCCTCGCCCTTGGGTGCGTATTCACGGTCCTTTAGGTAGGCGAAGGTCGTCTCATCGGGAGCGATGATGCCGGCACGGCTACCCATCTCGATACTGAGGTTGGACAGCGTCAGACGGCCCTCCATAGACATGTTGCGGATGGTGCTGCCGGCATACTCAACTGCGTATCCAGTAGCTCCGCTGGTAGTCATCTGAGCCATGATGTAGAGTGCCACGTCCTTGGCAGTGGTACCCTTGGGCAACTCGCCTTCCACGTTGATGCGCATGGTCTTGGGCTTCGACTGCAGAATGCACTGGCTGGCCAGCACCTGAGCCACCTCGCTTGTACCGATACCCATGGCGATGGCACCTACGGCTCCGTGGGTGGAGGTGTGCGAGTCGCCACAGACGATGGTCATACCGGGCAATGAAAGTGCCTTCTCGGGACCTACGACATGGATGATACCATTGTCCTTGGTGCCCATGGCAAAGTGCTTGATGCCGAACTCCTTACAGTTGGCGGCCAGGGTCTCAACTTGCTTCTTGCCGATAGGATCGTCGATGCGCTCCTGCTGGTCGCTGGGCGTATTATGGTCGGGCATGGCCACTACATGGTCGGGACGGAACACCTTGATGTTTTTGTCACGCAACGTATCGAATGCCTGTGGGCTGGTCACCTCATGGGCATACAGACGGTCAATATACAATTGTGTAGGGCCGTCTTCCACGTTCTGAACCACATGGGCGTCCCAAATCTTGTCAAACAAACACTTATTCATTACTTCTTAAACTTATTGATTGCGTCAATATACGCCTCTACTGAGGCGGTTACGATATCCGTATTGGCAGCAAAACCGTAATAGACATTCTTGTCGAACTCTACCGACTGGTGAACCTTAGCCAGGTCGTCGCTGCCCTTCGAAATGGCCTGAATGGTGAACTCCTTCAGCGTCATCTCCCTACGGATGATGGTCTTCAGAGCCTTCAGAGCAGCATCTACTGGGCCATTACCGCTGGCTGCTGCCTCGAACTTCTCGTTGCCGATGAGGAGACCGATAGAAGCCACACTACGTGTGCCCTTGCCCGCCGTCACTTGCAAGTAGTCGAGCTTCACGTTCTGAGAAGCACTGCGCTCTGCACCTGCCAAGATAAGGATGTCATCGTCGGTCACCTCCTTCTTCTTGTCGGCCAGCACGAGGAATTCCTGATACAGGGAATCCAGTTTCTCACCCTCCACGTCAACACCGTTGATGTGCAGACGATGCTTCAGAGCAGCACGTCCCGAACGGGCGGTCAACACAATGCTGGCCTCCTCGATGCCTACATCTTTGGGGTCCATAATCTCGTAGGTGGAGGCATTCTTCAGCACGCCGTCCTGATGGATGCCGCTGGAATGGGCAAAAGCATTCTTGCCGACGATGGCCTTGTTGGGCTGCACGGGCATGTTCATGAGCGAACTAATCATACGGCTCGTGGGATAAATCTTCTGGGTGTTGATGTTGGTCTCTATGCCCAGGTCGGGATGCGTCTTGAAGATCATGGCAACCTCCTCCAACGAGGTATTGCCGGCACGCTCACCGATACCGTTGATGGTCACCTCCACCTGACGGGCGCCGTTCAACACGCCTGCCACGGTATTGGCCGTTGCCATACCCAGGTCGTTGTGGCAGTGGGTGGAGAGGATGCTCTTGCCGGAAGCAAAGGCATCGACATGCTCATAAAGATACTTGATTTTTTCGCCATACTCATAAGGGGTGCGGAAACCGGTCGTATCGGGGATGTTGCACACAGTTGCACCTGCTTTCGTCACGGCATCGATGACGCGGGCCAGATACTCGTTATCAGTACGGCCAGCATCCTCGGCATAGAACTCCACGTCCTCCACGTAACGCTTGGCGTACTTCACTGCCGCCACAGCACGTTCGATGATCTCCTCGGGCGTGGAGTTGAACTTGTAGCGGATGTGGCTCTCACTCGTACCGATACCTGTGTGGATACGCCCACGCTTGGCATACTTCAGTGCCTCGGCTGCCGCATCGATATCCTTCTCCACAGCACGGGTCAAGGCGCAGATGGTCGGCCATGTCACGGCCTTGCTGATCTCCACCACGCTATTGAAATCACCAGGCGAACTGACGGGGAAACCGGCCTCGATGACGTCGACACCGAGCGCCTCCAACTGGCGGGCCACCTGGATCTTTTCCACGGTGTTCAACTGGCAGCCAGGCACTTGCTCGCCGTCACGCAGGGTTGTATCAAAAATAAAAAGTCTGTCGCTCATATCTTCTTACACTTAATCTTACATTCTGTTTTCCTGCCCTCCGGACTGCATTATCGAGGGAGGGGTGCGCCTACAAGCGCAATTATTGGGCGCAAAATTACAAATAAAAAGAAAAATACGCAAATTATTTGCATTCTTAATTCCAAAACAAAGCAAAAAACGCCAAATTGCAACCTTTCCGTCATTTTCACTTCCACCTTTCGGTTTTTCTTTGTAATTTTGCATTATGCATATCTACATAAATGACAAGATTGAGCAGTATGACGAAGACGATGTCAGACGCCTACTCTGCCAGCTGCCGGAATGGAGGCGCGAGCAGGCACTGAGGTTCCGCCATCTGACTGGCCAGTGCGAATGTGCCGTGGCCTATCTATTGTTATACAAGGGACTTCAGGAAGAGTTCAATATTTCCAGACATCCACATTTTATAATCGGCCCACATGGGAAACCAACCCTGCAGGAGCATCCTGACATCCACTTCAACCTGAGCCACTGCAAAAAAGCTGTGCTATGCGCACTCAGCGACAGACCTATCGGAGCAGACATCGAACGATTTAGGAACTTCGACGAAGGCCTGGCACACTACACCATGAACAGCAAAGAGTACGCACAAATAAGTCTGGCAGAGAACCCATCCATACGGTTCACGGAACTTTGGACGGCCAAGGAGGCCGTGGTGAAGTGCTCCGGACGAGGACTACAGAACAACATCCCCGATATTCTGACCCGAGCACAGAGAGAGGGTATCGTGGTGCGTACCTGCTCCTTCCCCGAAAAGGGCTACGCATACAGCATCGCAAACCACGAATAAAGCTATTTCGGATGTTACGCTTCACGCTACTCTCACTCGCATTTTTCTTCTCCCTTCTCTCGTATGCACAGACAAGGGTGGACAAACGACAAACTCGTCAGCAGCAAAAGCTGACAATGCGCACGTGGGAGGACTTCGTATCCCACATCACTGACAACGAGGAACTGACAGAGGATGAGGAGTGGATGGAAAGAATGGAGGAACTGGAGGAACTGACCCTCCACCCTCTCAACATCAACGTGGCCACGAAGGACGAGCTGATGCAGATTCCAATCCTCGACGAAATACAAGCCACGGAAATACGAGACTACATCGAATTGCACAATGGGATGAAAACGCTCTACGAACTGGTGCTCATAGAGACCATCCCATACACGACGCGCTCCTTCCTCCCTTTGTTTCTATGTGTGGGAGAGGGGGACATAAAAAAGCAGAAAGAACTGACATGCAAGGAGATGATAGCCGACTCCCACCATGAGATACTATCACGAATCGACATTCCACTCTACTACAGGGAGGGATTCATGAGAAAGGACGGATACCACGGATCACCACTCTACAACAAAACGCGCTACACCTTCACCGCATCTCAGCACATCGAGGCAGGCCTGCGTTTCGAACGCGATGCCGGCGAAAGGGGCATCGACAGCTATGGTGGACAAATCTCGTTGCATAACATCAAGCATCTCAACAAGTTGATAGTGGGCGACTATCGCGTGGCTTTTGGCGAAGGATTGGTTGCCAATCAGGGTATTAGTTTCGGTAAAAACACATTGCAGAAAATTTCAAGCAACGGCATCAGACCGCACAAGGGAACTGACGAAACGAATTTCATGAGGGGCGTGGCTGCTACGTTCAAGTGGGGTGGAATTAGTCTCACATCGTTCGCCAGCCACCGCTTGCTGGACGCTACCTTGCAAGGGGACTCGTGCATCAAGACATTGCAGAAGAGCGGACTCCACAGGACGACATCCGAGCGGAACAACAAGGAGAACGTGCAAGCGCTGACGGGAGGACTGCACATCGGATGGAAAAATAGAAGATGGAGCGTCGGAGCTACAGGCTACTTCATGCACACAAGCTTGCCTCTGACACGAGGAAACGAACTCTACCGACAGATTGCGCCACAAGGTGATAGGCTGACTGCGCTGGGCATCGACTATGCATACAAGGGCTATCGCTGGAGCTTACATGGCGAGACGGCTGTCAGCCCCACACAAGGCGGAATGGCTACCCTCAACACCCTAAACTGGAGAGCCACAAACCGATACTCGCTGACCCTCTCGCAGCGTTACTACAACCGATTCTATTACAGCCACTTCGCAAGAGCTGTTTGCGACAATACAAACGTACAGAATGAGACAGCCGTCAGCCTGCGACTTGATGCCACCCCCATCGACGGACTACACATAACTGCGTTTGGCGATTTCTTCCTCAATCCATGGCCACGCTATGGGCTAACCCACGGCAGCAAGGGACAGGACGGGCGCCTCGAAATACAATATGACATGAACCGGAACCAACATCTCTTCATCCGCTATAACGTCAAAAGCAAGGAAGTGAGCCAGGGACAGAGAGTCAACCATCGCGTCATGTGCCAATGGACAGCGCAACACGCACAATGGACCTTCAGGACGACTGGTACACTACACGCACTTAGGGGCAGCTGCGGCGAGGCCTTGGGGGAGATGGTACAATACACAGCCACACAACCCTGGAAGGCAGCCCTCGCAGCCTGCTACTTCTACACCCAGGACTACGACAGCCGCATCTTCCTCTACGAACCAAGTGTCAGCCAAGCATTTTCCATGCAATCATTCTTCGGACACGGCCTGCGACTGGCGGCCTCACTGCAGTATAACCTCTGGAAGCAGCGTCTACGCTTCGAAATAAAATACGGATATACGCAATATCTGGACGGACGAAAGACACAAGCCACTGGGCTTCAGACCATCTACAGCAACTGCAAGAACGACATCATTGTCCAGTTGAAACTGAAAATCTAAAAAAACAAGTCGTTAGGCCTGGTGCACTGTAACTTGAGGGAATGGGAAGTTAATGCCTTGCTTACCGAACTCAGCATAGACGCGTTCCTTCGTATCAAAGAAGACGCCCCAATAGTCCTCCGACTTGACCCACAAACGGACAGTAAAATCGATGGAACTCTCGGATAACTCGCACAATGCCACGAAAGGAGCAGGATCCTTCAGCACACGACTGTCATCTGCAGCCAATTCAAGCAACACACGACGCACTTTCTCGATTTCCGTGCCATACTCCACGCCGAACTTTAAGTCGACTCGTCGTTGAGCATGTTGGCTGAAATTTGTCACCGTACCGCTGCTCAGCGCACCATTTGGCACGTACACCTCTTTATTGTCAACCGTTGTAACGAGCGTATGGAAAATCTGAATTTCCTTGACAACACCCTCAACACCCTGAGCCGAAATGTAATGTCCTACCTTGTAGGGCTTGAAGAGAAGGATGACAATGCCACCTGCCAGGTTCTGCAAGTTACCGCTCAAAGCCATACCTACTGCCACACCAGCAGAAGCCAACAGGGCTGCAAACGAGGTGGTATTGACACCCAGTGCACTCACAACGGTGATAAGCAGCAGGATAGTTAGCAGGATGTTCACAAAGCTGTTCAGGAACGAACTGATGGTCGGTTCAATCTTCCTGCGTTCCATCATTGTGTTAAGCAAGCGCTTCACCACCTTGATAAGAAAACGCCCCACAATATAGATTACTACAGCCATCAGAATACTCTTGCCAGCCTCTACGGCCATGCCCATCAACTGATTCAACATGGTTGTCACACTGCTTGTGTCACCCTTTGCCAGGCTCTCCACCACCTTGCCTGCTTCTTCGGCAGGCGCCAATACATCTGCAAACATTTTTCGTATACGTTATAAATTCTGGCTGCAAAGTTACAAAAAAAATCAAAACATACAAAATCAATTCCGACATATATCCTTTCACGTGATGTTTTCAATGACAACCTATTCATACAACTAATAAGGAAAGACAGAAAATTCAACCTCTCCCGTAAGAGTTATTCGACGTACCGTTGCATATCCGTGGAATCTATCCCATGACGACGATCGCACCAGATTTCATCCCAAAGGTTCTGGTTCTTCTTATTCACTACTTCACCATTGGGATTAGCATTGACAAGGGTATAATCCAGGGGCACCTTCCCCATAACAAAGAAATCATCCACAATATTGCATGACAGATCCTGCCCTTCCAACAATACTTATAGCAGAGAATGTTCGGAGATACATCTAACAAATCGTACTGAAGGCACACTGAAAGAGGCTGAAAGTAAAAATTTCCACAACTCACTATCCCTCTGCACTTTACAAAGAAAGGATGAAGGATGAAGGTAAAAACGATAAATTCTTGCGTCTTCACCAACTTAGATACAATGTTGTCGTTCCGAACAAAGTGAGGAATCTCTACCTTTACTCTGGAGAGCAGGCAGCCGCCTATAACGAAGAAAGCCCCGAGCTTTCGGCTCGGGGCTTCTTCATTAAAAACGGCGGCTACCTACTCTCCCACGGGTGTGCAGTACCATCGGCGCGGGCGGGCTTAACTTCTCTGTTCGGAATGGGAAGAGGTGGAACCCCGCCACAATAACCACCTGAAATAGGG
>JAZLFZ010000031.1:0-14386 GCA_045616065.1 Bacteroidaceae bacterium
AATGAGCACGCAGAAGGCGGTCTCCTCGGAAGCGACGAACACGCTCGGGGAAAAGGTAGAGATGCGCATATGCAGCACACCGACAACCAAAGCCGCCGACATCTACTCCATGTTGAACTACAAACCGATGCCGTTTAGAAAAATCAAGATTTGTAGAACACAGTAGAGCAAATCAAAAACGCAAATCGCTGATTTGCAAGAAAAACAAAAAAGAAATGAAAAAGTTGGGCTAAAAAGCGAAACGGTCATCTCCGAATGACCGGAAATGACCGAAATATCAAGTCGTAAATGTATGCAGAAACATCAAATCAGCGTTTGAAAATCCCTCACCATTGTGTCAAAAGCCTCACCTGTATAATGTATTTTCTCTGGGTTTGTATAGTTTGAAAAACTCGACTTGTCAACATGCGCAAAACCCTCTATCGCCGAATATTGGCTGTATGTCGGTCGCTCTATGACGCCTGCATCCATTGCTGCACGAACGGGCATGGTAAGCTGCTTGGGACCATTCTTACCCTTCTGGTACTCTTTAATCTTATACACGATGGTCTTTGTCATGTTTGGCTTCACAACGAATGCGTATGGGTTGCCTTCCTCTTTGCTACCATTGCGTATCATCACCTTCAGCTCTTCCAATTGCTTTTTCTTTCGATAGAAATCGTGCAACTCTTTGTCATCGACTTCTTCCTTAGCCAGAAGCAAGATAAACTCATCTCGATGATGCGAACAGAAAAGTCCTCCGCATCGTGTTTTCTGGAATTCCGAAAACAGTTCTTGATAATACTCCTTCAATTGCACTATCGTTGGCATCGGATTCCAAGGAAAGCGATTAATGATTGTCTGCTTGAAAGCCTCACAATCCTTCTTCCAATGCAGTTGTTCGTATCATTGTTCGCTGTTGGCGTATGCTGCAAGCACCATTGCGTCATCCTCTTGCAAAGATTGATAACCTGAAAGGAGCAAATCCAGCAACACCGAATAACTCTTGTTCAGCATCTGCAGAAAATCTTGTATGGTATCTCGCGTCGTCATCTCTCTGTCAGAAAGGTACCTGAATCCTCTTTGTAAACTGCCACGAAGTCGTTCAGTTCCTGTCTCAGTTGTCGCCAGTTGGGAAGAAACTGTTCCATGCGTCGTTCGAACAAACGGCTGTGGTTCGTCACTACGAGATGTGCCAATTCGTGTACTATCACATAGTCAATGCACGGCATCGGCACACGTGCCAATTCCAGATTGAAGAGTAATGTGCGCTTCTTCTGCTGGCATGATCCCCATTCTGCCCGCATCTGCTTTACCTGCCATCCTACGTTCTCTTCCTCCATCGTCTTGCACCAGCGCGCAACAGCCTCTGCCAAGTACGCGCGTAGATTCTCACGCTGCCATTCTGTGATGAGTTCACCTCTGCGTGCCTCACCCGTACCTGGGCGAACGGTCAGCAACAATTTGCCGCCCACCTTCCTTACAGCCGGTGTACACCCTCGCACCTCCTCTACCTTCAACAGCAATCGGTGACCGAACAGATAGTGACTCTCGCCTGAAACGTAGTGCCGCACCGTCTGACGGGGTTGTGACAGGATATCCTCACGCTGACGCTGTATCCAAGCCAACTTCTGCAATACAAAAGCCTTAATGTCCGTCTCGTCCAAATACTCTGGGGCAGACACATGCACACGCGCATCTGGCGGATAAACAGCCAGATGTATGTGCTTTATGGGCTTACGTTCTATGTCGATGCTTATGTCTGCTACCTGCATAAAAACGGGGGTACATTACCAGTTCTGCGCACTGATGATGCGCATCACCTCATCTACATTGTAAGGAGTATTCATGAGTGCCTTCTTCACGGCACGCTCCACAATACGCTTCTTTATCGGGCTTGTCTTGAAGTCCGTCTTGCAGACATTCTTCACCGCCTCGTACAGATACTCTGCAAAAGCCTCGTCGTGTCCAAGGTTGTCATAGAATGCCTTCTTCTGCGGACACAGCCCCTTCCATGGGTCATCATCCTGCGAACGCATCTCCACAGCCAGTTCCTTTATCTTGCGCAGGAATTCACCGTATTCTATGTTCTTCTGACGCAGGTCTTCCAACAGACGGTTCAGACGCTCAGAGAAACGCTTGTACTCCTCTGGGTTGCTCTCACGCTTGCGGTTGATAACACGACGAACGTTGCTTGTCATGGTTTCTGCCACACCACGCTCGCCACCCAGTTCGCGCTCAGCATCTTCATCCACCTTCACCTCACCACCATCGTTGATGCTGATGATGTCGAGGAACGAGAAGTCATCCAGCGACTCCAGCTTCTCGCTTCGGGGAGCCACAATGTAGCGATCAAGCAAGGCACGCATCTGTGCGTCGTACATCTTCAGGTCAACATAGTCACCCGAACACTTCATGATGGCATGGCGCAGTTCATCGTACATCTTCACCTTGGCGGCAAAGTCCTTCGACTCCTGTTCAGTGAATCCTGCCTCGTCCATCTGCATCGCAATCATCGAGTATCTGCGACTCAGTCGCATCACAGCCTGATAGAACGACTCACGACGTGGAGCATTCCTGATAACCTCTGCCTCGCGGTCTTCTGCCACGGTGGCGTGATGCACACAGAAGTAGTCGAGATAGTCGGTCAGTTCCTTCGGCTCTTCCACCTTCTCGCACAGCTTCTCTACTGCCATCAGCGCACCCTTCAGTTCGTTGCGTGCCTCCTCCAGACGGTCTTTAAGCAATCCCTTCACATCTTCCTCGGCATAGCCGCTGAATGCACCTTCGCCATTGGTGTAATCCTCGATGGCTCCCTGTATGCGTGGGAAAAGTTCCTTATAGTCGATGATGTAGCCAAACTCCTTCTGACCACCGTTCACACGATTCACGCGACAGATGGCTTGGAAGAGATTGTGGTCGCGTAGCGTGCGGTCAAGGTACAGGTACGTAGCCGATGGAGCATCAAAGCCCGTCAACAGCTTATCCACCACGATGAGCAATTTCATGTCGGCAGGTTGTTTAATGAAGCGTTCCTTCACCTCGTGCTCAAATTGTTCGTACGGCTTGTCGCCTATCATCTGGTGGAAGTACATGTTCTTCAGTTCCTCTTCGGTCTTCTGCTCGCCGGTGTAACCCTCGTCAAGATTGATCACATCGTTATAGGAGCATACCACGGCGCAATGCTGACCGAAGCCCTGCTCATCAAACAGGTGCCAGTATTTCAGGGCCGTATAGATGTCCTCTGCCACGAGCATGGCATTGCCGTACCCTTCTGACAAGGCAGGAAGCAGCATCATGTCCTTCAGTATGTCGCCTACGATGCGCAGCATGCGCTCATTGCTCGAATACACCTTCTGCAACTGTGCCCAGCGATCCTGCAGCGTCATGCGTGCTTTCTCGGTCAAAGCCTTCGTCTGATGGTCGAAGATTTGGTTCAATGCATTGGCATCCGACAACTGCTGGTCGATGCAGCGTGCCTCATAGCGCAGGTCGAGCACCACACCGTCATCCACCGCCTCGTCGAAGCGGTAAGAGTGGATGTAGCGACCGAAGTTGTCGTTCGATGTCAGCACGTTCTTATCCTTCTTCAGCAATGGCGTACCCGTGAAGCCGATGAACATCACATCCTCGCCCACAATCTCCTTCATGGCACGGTTCAGCTTGCCGCCTTGCGTGCGGTGACACTCATCCACAAACACATAGATGTTGCCTTTTGCCTTGAAGCCTCGTGGTAGGTTCTCACGCAGTTCCTTGATAAACTGGTCGATAGTCACCTCACCCGGCTTTGCATCTCTGCCACCACGACCACCGGCACCGAACTTATGCACCAGCGTGGTGATGAGCCATGGCTCTTCGCTCTGGTTGAGCAGTTCAAGCAGCTGTCGTCCACTACGTGCACGCTCCACATCCTTCTCGCCTGTCAGCACAAAGCGTTCGGTGATCTGGTAGTCGAGTTCCTCACGGTCGGTGATGACTATCACACGCGAGTTCTTCACGTTCTCGTGTATCCACTTGGCGAGCCACACCATGGTGAGCGACTTGCCCGAACCCTGCGAGTGCCAGATGATGCCGCTGTCCTTTGCCATGATGCGTGGTTTGGCTACTTGCAGGGCAAAGAATTGGTTGGGGCGTGCCACCTTCTTCACTCCACCGTCGAAGATGGTGCAGTTGCGTATCATCTCCAGCAGTCGTCGTTTGTCGAGCAGCTGCAGTATGCCACGATAGAGCTCGTTGGGTTCACGCTCAGCCGTGAAGGGTGTGGTGTAATCCTTGGCATTCTCTGCCACACCCACAGGTTCCTTCCAGCGTACAAAGTGCTTTTCGGGGGTCTTAATAGTGCCATAATAGAGTCCTTCGCTCGGATTGCCTGCCAGGACGAGTTGTACGGTAGAGAAGAATCCCGGAATCTGTCCGTCCTGCTGGTTGCGGTAATTCTGGCGAATGCCTTCTGCGGCACTCACGGCAGCACGTTTCAGTTCTATCACCACGAGGGCAATGCCGTTGACATAGACAACCACATCCGGACGGCGTGTCTCGTCCTTGCTGCCTTCACGTCTCACGGTCACCTCTTCTGCCACGGCGAAGTCATTGTTGTCGGGATTCTCCCAGTCGATGAACTCCACCGTGCGTTCTATTTTGCCTGGTTCTGGATTGACCGTAGTGAACTCGGTAAGCAGGTTCCACACTCTTTGGTTCGCATCGTAGAGATCCTTCCATGTGTGGCATTGAGCAGCAGCGTGCAGCGTATGATAAGCCTGCGAGCGTTGCGCCTCCGACCATCCCTTGCGTTTGAGGAACTCGGATAGTTTCGGCGCATCGATGTTCTTGTTGTCCATCTTCACCGTCTTGCCCACCATGCTCTTCTGTATGCGCCCCATGGCATCGAACACCTGGCAGTCGATGTCCAGCTTACCCATGTAACGGTAGCCAAGCTCATCCCTCATCAGTTGGATAAGCTCGTCCTGTACGCGTCGTTCGTGAAGGTCTAATGTTGTTACCATACGTTTATGCTTGTTGTATAGGATACTTGTCGAGATAGTAGTTATAGAACCAGTTGTACTGCGGCACAAGGGTTCGATAATAATCGTTCTTGTAGTAATGCTGATAATCTTTGTCCACGTTTCCGTCAAAGGCCTGTTCCATCAATGCTCGCATTCCTGCTTCAGTAGATGCATCGTCAGATGTAGGAACCAATTGCTTCCTGCTCATGCTTTAATACTTCCAGCCAGCCGTTGAACTGCGATGGAGCAACCGTTCGTGACTTGTATCTGCTCTCCGAGAATCCGTCCTCATAACTGGCTTTTGAACTCAGCATAGGATAGAAATCACCTTCGTCAGTTTGTGCATCTTGCAGATATTTGACGGTGTAGATGTCAAATTCTGCCCGATGTGTATGTTTGTCTATTTGCTTCATGCCTTATTCTTGTCTGAGGTTGAGGAAATAAGGTGAAGACACATCGCCACCTGTTGCTACAAGGATTTTCTGCCACACTTCTTCTGCCTGCTCCTGCATGTCGTACTCTTTGTACATTTTGTAGAGGTCAGCAAGTATGGCCATCTCCTTGTTTTCTGACTCTGCCGACATCCAATCCTGTAGGATGGTGCTGTAGTTCAAACCGAAAAGTCGTGGCAGAGCAGTTACTTCTCCATTCCTTACGCCATACACCTGACCGTCGAAGTGACTTGCCACGAGCGGAGAGTGGGCGCTGACTATGAACTGGATGTTCTCAAAGATATGGTTGAGTTTTTCCATGACGGTTGCTTCCCACGTTGGATGCAGATGCAGATCCACCTCGTCGATGAGCACGATGCCTTCACCCTTCAGAATTTCGCCTGTAGGATTGGCAATGGTCAGTCGGCGGATAACATCACACAAAAGCACTATGTAGCATTTCTCACCGTCAGAAAGTTGGCTTAACAACAATTCCTCATTATCTTTTTTCAAGGCAAGCTCCGTAGCAGAAATCATTCTCAGATTGGTGTATTCTGGGAACACAATCCTCATGGCATCCCTTATTGCTTCAAGTCCTCTATCGCGATATTCTGGATACTCTATTCTTATACGGTTCTCTGCAGCCTCTTCTTCCTTGAACCAGAGCAAAAAGTCTCGATATATTGCGCCCTGGTTCCACCAATTTGTGTATGCATCTGTTGGCTGTCCTTCTTCGTCCCTGACGTACGATTTTGAACGAGGTGGTAGCATCATGCCTGTTACTGCTCGATTGACACCATAATGCGCTATAACTGGAATATTAATTTTCTCGTAATTATCCAATGAAATTCTCATAGGTTTTGTATAATCAATAAGCATTGAATAATCACTCTTTTCTTCGTTTTCCATGCTCTTTGTCCTGTGTTTTGACCAATGAGTATGGTTTTCATCAAGCAGAGTAATTTCTAACGTGCAACCACGGCGAGAACGTTTTTTGATGTCTGTAGTTTTTATAGTGCTTCCAAAACCAGTTTTTTTTGTCAGTCGCGAAGTAAAAGGCTGCAGCAGCAATGCTATGGCATCCAGCACACTCGACTTACCGGCACCATTAACACCCATCAACAGATTGAGGTTCTTGTCCAGATTGTCGATGGTAACGTCAGAGAGTCCTCTGAAATCATGTATTTCTATTTTCTGAATCTTCATTTTCTTGTACTTTTATTTTGTTTTTATCTGTTGTGAGTATTATTATTTCAGTCGTTTCTTTCCTGTCAGCAGTTCCTCCATCATGCCGGAGCGTATCTGCTCGTACTTCGCACACTCGGATTCAAGGAGAGAGATTTCATCATCCATCGAGGTGAGAATGTCGGCGATGGCTCTTTGTTCTTTTAGCGAAGAAGGGTAAGTTACTGTCACAGCCTTAATCTTATTGAAAGAGATACTGTTGACTTTTGTTCCTTCTGACAAGTATTCAATTTGCTTCTTTGTCAATCTATGCGACAGAATGTAGGAAGTGAATCTATGGTCAAACAAATCAGTTGCTTTGGGGCGCAACAGAATTGTATGTAAACCTGCAATTGCTTCTTTTCCGCATGTAATTACGGCAATACATTTTCCTATGCCTTCATAATCTTCAGAAGCATCTGCCATGATTATATCTCCATCCTTCAAACGAGTGTACCTGCCTGCTTGATCTTTAGTAATTGTTGGTATCTCATCTGAATCAAGATATACAACATGACCGTATTTTGTATGGATGTCACCATAATGGATACAAAGAACACTACCTTCTATCATATCTTCGCGAGAATATGACGCTGTTGAATATGGTTTGAATAGTTCATCGAAAGAATTCTCCACCCATTCATCCTTAAATTCAGGCAATCTTTTCTTTCCGCTGAGGAGTTCTTCCATTGCACCTTCGCGGATGAGTTGTTTCTTATGGATAGTGCGACTGAGATCGTCTATCAACTTATCTATGCTGGATAAAGCGGATGCAATGTTCTGTTGCTCGGTGGTGGAAGAAGGTAAAGCTATAGGAAAAGTTTTTATTGCGTTCTTATCACCTCGTGGCATCTTTGTTCCAATAGAAGTCTCCATTGTCAATCGGAAGATTCTATCATCTGCAAGAATAAAAAATGCATAAAGAGGAATTAATTCTTTCGATGGACGGAATACTATTACATCCGAAGAGCAGCCACCTTTTCTATTTGCATACCATATTTTCTTCAAATATGGACGTATATTAGAAACAAGTGTGTCCCCAACTCTGTATTCTTTTACAGTTTTATATTCAATCTCAGAATTATATTTTACTACACCAGCTTTATTTGGCAAAAGATTTTCAGTTGAGACATACTTGTGGTTTTGGATTTCGGAGACACGAACAGTATTGGTAGGCATAGTAAATACCTCCCCAATCTGCACCACCTTCCAATCCTCAGGCAGCAATCCTATTTCCGTCTGTACCATCATAGCGTGTATCCCATTTGTTGCAAGAACGACTTCACCTTGTCGCGATCCTCACTGAGCGTTAGCTCCAGTTCAGGCAGGGTGAATTCATAGCGTTCGTGCATGTCCGTAATAGCCGACACCTCCGTCTGTAGGCAATCCTGCATCTGCTGGTTGCAGAGCTGCATGATGCTGTCGCCCCACTTCTTGTCGATGACGAGGTGCTTGATCTCTTCCACGGTGAGGGCGGAAAACTTGGCAGATACCTTCTCGGTGAGTTCCTTCACCAGCTTGTTCGTCTCACGCTTGATACTGCCAGCGGAATCATCGAGTTTCAGCCACTGTTCCCAATGTGGGATGACGGCTTCCATGAATGCCTTCTTCTCGCGCTTGGCTGCGGTGAGGGCTTTCTTGAGGTTCGCCTTGTTGAACTTCTGCTTCTCGAAGAACGACTCATCGAAGTCTTCCTCAAAGTCCTCCACGAGGGCTGCCTGAAGGCTCAGCACCTCTTCGCGTGCCGCCTCACGCTCCTCGATGTCGTGAAGTTCCTTGGCAAAATATTCACGCACGATGATGTCAACGGGCAGAAGGTCGGTGACGAGTTCCTTGTAGGTGTATTTCTCCTTCGCCTTCATCACCTTTGGTTCGCTCTCGTCTTTCTCCTTGCTGGCTTTCTTATCCACCACCTGTGGAGCCTCGGCCTTGGCTGTCCAGCCACTGTCGGCAATGAGGAAGAGGTCGTCCTGCATGGTGTCGTTCCAGTAGTTGAGCACCTGGTCGTAGGCATCGTAATGCTCCACGAGGCAACGGCACGCCTGCGCCTTGTCCTGCATCAGTTGTCCCCATGAGCCGATGAGGGTCTTAGGCTTGCAACCCTCCATGAGACCTTCCAGTTCGGGACGAATCGCATGGAACCATCCTTCGGTCATCTGGCGGAAGTCGGCATCCTGCTGTTGGTAGCTCTCGTCCTCGCGGATGATGTCATAGACGCTGTCGGCAGAACAAGTAAGCTGGTAATAACCCTTGCGGCCGTCCATCTCGCTGAAGAGCTTGGTGCAGAGCGTAGGACAGATGCTCCAGAGTTCCTGCATGGCATCGATGTCGGCAGCTGGTATGCCTCCGTGCAGATGGGCATCGATGCACTGGTGGATGTCGGTGTCGCGGGGAGTGATGTAGCGCGAGATGTTGAGGTTGTAGCCGTTCTTCTTGATCTCGTCGAAGGTGGCGAGGTGAGCAAAGTGTGCCACTTCCTCGCGGAGCAGCCAGGCATCGATGATGCGCTTGATGTCCTGTTCGCGGAGGCGGTTTTTAGGGCCTTCCTTCTTGAAACCACCCTTGGCATCGATCATGAAGATACCCTGGCGGGCACGTGTATGACGTTTGTCGAGCAGGAGGATGCAGGCAGGGATGCCCGTACCGAAGAAGAGGTTGGCAGGAAGTCCAATGATGCCCTCTATGACCTTCGACTCCACCAGTCGTTCGCGGATGTCGCCCTCGGCATTGCCACGGAAGAGTACGCCATGAGGGAGGATGACGGCGGCACGCCCCTCGTTGTCGGTCATCGACTTGATGATGTGGAGCAGGAAGGCATAGTCGCCACACTTCTCGGGTGGCATGGGGATGTCCACATACTCCTCGCCATCACGATTGCGGCGAACAGTACCCCAACGTTCATACTGATCCTGCTCGTGGGCTCCTTTGCGCCAGCTTTTCAGCGAGAAGGGCGGATTGGCAACCACATAGTCAAACTGACGAAGGGTATTGCCTTCCTTGTATTGCGGAGCGTTTAGTGTGTCATCGTTTTGGATGTCTGGTGCCTCAACGCCATGAATATACATGTTCATCTTGGCCATGTTGACACTGGCGATATCTTTCTCCTGACCGAAGATGTCGCACACTCGGCTGTCGCCCGTAGGCCCGTAGGCAGCAGCTGCTTTCAGGAGGAGCGAACCCGATCCACATGTAGGATCATAGATGGTGATGTAGCCTTTCTGTTCCTTGTCGATGCCGATAAGGCGTGCCATGAGGCGGCTCACCTCGGCAGGGGTATAGAACTGTCCCTTGCTCTTACCGCTCTCTGCAGCGAAGTTCTTCATCAGGTATTCGTAGGCATCGCCGATGAGGTCATCGTCCTCGGCACGGTTGTCGGCAAAGTTAAGGCCTGAATACTGAAAGACGTTGAGCAGCTTGCCCACGGTCTTCACCAGATCCTTGCCCTTGCCCAGGTTGCTCTCATCCTGGAACGAGGCTTTGTCGAGCACACCGGTGAGCATGAACTCCTCCGCCCACTGGCTGAGCATGATGTCTATCTTCTCGCCCACATGGGTATCCTTGCGGATGGCCCACATGTCGTCGAAGGTGCAACCCTCTGGAATCCGGAAGAGCATCTCCTTGCCAGCCTTCTGCTTGTCGCTCATGTATTTCACGAACAGCAGCACCAGCACATAGTTCTTGTACTGGCTGGCATCCATGCCGCCGCGCAGTTGGTTGCACGACTCCCAGAGCATGTTGTATAATTGTGATTTCTTTATTGCCATAAGTTGATTCGTTGATCTTGGTTATTCCTTTGGAAATAATTTCTCAAAGGTGCGCCCCTCCTTGTCTCGGAGAGAGGTTGTACCCTGGTCGGCCCCACCATTGATGACGCCGGTGGCTCCTGATGGGGTGCGGTCGGTGGACGTGATGTCAATATCCTGGAGCGTTACGAGCAAATCGCCTTCCTTCTTGCTCAGGGTGGCGTTTGCCTTGATGTTCGCACGGAGCGTGTGTGCCTCGTTTGAACCATTGGGGAGGTCGTTGAGGCGGATCTTGCTGCCGCCCTTGAGGATGTACGTCTTAGTGATGGGATAATACCATACCGTGGCATCAATGCCGACCTTTGGCTTGCGCATGTAGAGGACGGTGTGCTCCATTTCTTCGGCTTTCGTGTGTGTGGGTTCCTCGAAAACCGTGCAACCATAGAAGCGTGTGAGGAACTTGATTTCCTCAAAGAAGAGTTCCATATCGTTCTTCTTGTCATCGGACAGCCCTGGCTCCTTGATGGGTTTGGTGTTGGCTATCTTATAGTTCTTTCGTTCGCAGGCTTCCTTCCAACCAATATACTCCAGATAGAGCACCTCGCTGGCAAAGATTTCATCTGCTTTGGAGACAAATACCAGTGCCGTGTCCCACCAGTCTTTTTTCTGCTTGTGGTCATTACAACGTACGGTGAAGTCGTTCGTCTGACCCACGTATGCCATAGGTTGTCCCAGTTCGTCGGTGCCGAGCAGTAGGTAAAATGCGTACTTGCTCTGCAGGTATTCCTTGCCCACCTTTGCCACCTTGTCGTAAGGCAACACGTAGCACTGGCAGGTCTTGGTGCTGCCCATGTCAATAATGCGAGCACCCTCCAGTGTCTTATCCAGCAGTTTTGTATATACAGTTAGAATTGCCATTATATTTTCGTTTTTCTTGTTTTATCGTTTCTTACTCCACCTTCAACCCCTCCAGCAATTCTTCGTTGAAGTACTTGATCCATGCTTCATACACGTCCTGTGCCGACTGCATGGTGCCTACGAGAGATCCGGGTGTTTGGCGGAATTCGGAGAGGCCTCGGTAGTAGAAAAGCTTGTGCTCGTTGTCGATGACAAATGGCATGATGCTCTGGCGGAGACACTCGCGGAAAAGGATGAGGCGACCGACACGTCCGTTGCCGTCCTGGAAGGGATGGACGCTCTCGAAGCGCCAATGGTACTCGGCGAGGGTATGGATGGTCACGTCTGTCTGGGCATGATACCATTCCTGCAGCGACTTCATTTCCTTTGCAACTTCAGCTGGTTTGCTGGTTTCACGTCCACCGACCTCGTTTGCCAGTTTCTTGTAGTCACCAACGTTGAAGTACGACTTCTGAGCATCGGCGGTACCTGTTTTGAGGATGCGATGGAACTCCTTGATCATTTCCTCTGAGAGTGGTTGGTCGATGGTGCGGAGAAGGTAGTCGAAGGCAACGAAGTGGTTGGTTGTCTCGATAATGTCATCCACAGGCACGGCTTCCTGATCCTTGAATCCGATGGTGCGGGTTTCAAAGATGTAGCGTGTCTGCTCCTCAGTCAGCTTTGAGCCTTCGATTCGGTTGGAATTGTAGGCGAGCTGCACCTGAGTCTTATGGTAGAGTCCTCCCTTGCGATGTGCCTGCTGCTCATCAATGAGGAACGATGTGAGTTTGTTCATTTTTACGTATTTTTTTATTTAACCAGCATTTCTGCCCATTCGGGTACATCCTCGGTGTATTGCTTGAAGACTTCGCCATCGACGGTGCGGTAGAGGAGTTGCGGAAGGGCGTTCTCCACGGAGTTGTCGTAGATGTAGGCACGATCAACGAGTTCGATGGCTTGAGCGGCATTGGCGAGTGACTTGTAGTAGCGCGAGATGATCTTGGAGATGGGGACTTCATGACCGCCTTCGAGGAATCGCTTGGTGATGCGATGTACATTGATTTCGGGGTCGTTGGTGCAGACGAAGAACAAGCGGATGAAGAATCCGGCTGCCTTGGCCTTACGCACGAACTCCAGTTTTTCGTCGCTGGAGAAGACCGTCTCGAAGACAAAATCCTTCTGCTGCTCCAGGCACTCGTAGCGTATTTCTGTGGCACGTTTTGCCGCCTTCATCACAGCTTCGGGCGAGTTCCAGTCGCCGAAAGTTTCCAGAGCAATGTTGTCGGGATTGATGTAAAGACTATCTGCCGACCATTCGCTTTCGAGGAGTTGGATGGTCGTGGTTGTCTTGCCCGACCCATTAGGTCCGGCTACGATGCAGAGGGTTGGACGGCGTTCGATGCTCATAGTGCGACAGCACGGTTTTGTTTGATACGACGGGCGGTTTCGGCCAGCATTCGGCGCTTGGCTTCTTCGGCACGTGCCGTTGACTTGCGAGCGGCAACAGCCACCTTCTCCATGATGGCATGGAGCATTTCGTCGGTGGGTTCCTCAAGAGAGGTGAGGCGGTATGATCGTAACTGAGTTTCAGACATAGTGATGTTGTTTTGAGGCATTGTGCACGCTATGTAGGCGCGCATTATGCGTAATTTAGTTTGCAAAGGTAACAATAATTTCTCAAATAATCATAGATTATTGATATTTTAACACTATTTGCTTGAAATTCTATTCGTTTTGTCAAAGCTA
This sequence comes from Bacteroidaceae bacterium, assembly GCA_045616065.1. Classification (GTDB taxonomy): domain Bacteria; phylum Bacteroidota; class Bacteroidia; order Bacteroidales; family Bacteroidaceae; genus Physcousia. The sequence continues at coordinate 13,024 of JAZLFZ010000031.1, forward strand.
CTTATCGGTTCGCATACTATGCGGTTTGGCCGTTTGAAACATTTTTCTTGGGGAATAAGTTGCACTTTGATACACTTTTCTTGTGGAATATTTTCGCCTTGATACATAATTCATGGGCAATGATAGTAACGACCGCTACACGCTACAGTGCTACAGTTGGAAATATGGACATGAAAATTGAAAGAAAAATTTAAATATATAATATTTAAGCTTCTAAAGAGGATGAGCATGGTGGGATTTTCTACTGTAGCACTGTAGCGTGTAGCGCGACCTCGTACGATGACCCTTCGACATGCTCAGGGCAAGCTCAGATCGATGATGATCGCTCGGCATCTCTGCTGCTTGACTTGGCTAAGAACTTTTCGGAAAACAGCCCTGTGAAAATGTGCAGTTTTTGATGGAAAAGTTTGAGTTCCGAAAAATATTGCCGTACCTTTGCACCGTCAATTGAGACACACATTTTTTGTCCCTCGCGACGTAACAATTGCCGCGTCACGAGAAAGTAAAAATCTGCATAAGATTATGGCAATCAAAGTAAAAGCTATCGAGCGCAACGTGGCTTTCGTGAAGGGTGAGGAGAAGTGGGCTTACATGCTCCAGGCTGACCTCTACAGCAAGCTCTCCGACGCAAAGGTTATTCAGGAGGCTGCCCTCCGCTCGGGCATCAACAGGGGTGCTATCAATGCCGCATGGGACGCCATCGGCGAGGTCATCAAGGCATGGGCAACCGAGGGTCACTCCGTAGCCGTTCCGGGACTTGGCTCAATGCGTTTCGGTCTCCGTTCCGAGTCGGTAGCCGACGTGAACAAGGTGGGCGCGAACCTCATCACAAGCCGCCGCGTCATCTTCACTCCAAACTCGGAGATCAAGAAGGAACTCGCCGACACCTCCGTCAGCATCACCTGCTACGACCGCAACGGCAACATCGTAAAGCGCGTCACTTCGACTGATGATAACGACATCGAGGATCCTGAGGATGACAATCCTGACGGTGGCGGCTCAATCAATGGTGGTCAGACTCAGGGCGGTAGCACCAATCGCCAGTACACCCTCAGCGTCACTTCGGCTAACACCGCACAGGGCACTGTAACAGGTGGCGGCACCTACAGCGAAGTCCCCATTGCCATAAGGCAAACAAAAATGTGTTATAACAGTTAGACGTCGGCTATCGCCTCCGTCATGAAATGATACTTTTGCTATCAGGATTTGCTTGTTTGCAAAAAAATGGCTCAGTAGATATTTTCCGTGGCAATCCACATCACTGACTACCCAAAATATCAGAGTGCAACGGTAGAGATTCTCAAAAAAAAGATGTACCTTTGCACCATGGCAACAACAACCTCTCCGTCCATCTACGAATCCT
>JAZLFZ010000032.1:0-2532 GCA_045616065.1 Bacteroidaceae bacterium
ATTGCCAGCACCACCACGACCACGAAGGCGGACACACCGAAGAGTACGGCATTGGCACATTCGTATACTATCGTCGTGAACCTTTCAACCTTGGCCTTTTCGATGAGTTCATTGCTCGTCATTGGCCAAAGACCATCATCCGCGCCAAAGGCATGTGTTACTTCCACGACGAACAGGACATCTGCTACGTCTTCGAACAGGCAGGTCGTCAGGTAGGCCTTCGCAACGCTGGTCGATGGTTTGCCACCATGCCCAAGGAGGAACTCGACGAAATGCTCCTACGCGAACCCAAGCTCCGTCAGGATTGGGATCCGGAGTATGGCGACCGTATGCAGAAACTTGTCTTCATCGGTCAAAAGATGGATCGCGAAGCCATCACTGCAGCTCTTGACGCATGCCTTGTCAAATAAGATAAAAACACAATCCTTAAAACCACCTAAACAAGAGGGTGTGTCAAAATGCTGGCACACCCTCTTTTCTTTCATGTCATTCTAACAGTCAGGCAACTATACAGGAAATCGTATGATTGCTTGTTTTTTTCGCCCAATTGCACTTCTGAGGCTGGATTTGGGTCTTATTGCTCCTGTTTTGAATGAAAAATAGGGTACATAGCCCCCTTACACAGCCATTTTGCACATTTTCTTCAGATTGAAGGCCATGGCAAAGAAGGCAAAGTCCATGGTGACCTTGTCCTTGCCGAAATGACGGAAGCGTTTGTAGTTCATGTTCGCCTTCATCTGCCCGAAAACCGCCTCCGGCTCTATGCACCGCTGCCCTCTCCGTTTGATGCCTTCCTCCGAGGTGAGCAGTTCGGCAGCCTTCCGCTTGAGTTCCATCAGCCTGTGGTTGCGCTCTGCGACCCTTCGGTCGCTTTTACCCTTGTAGCACATACACCGCAGTGGGCATCCCTCACAGCGCTGGGCTCGGTAGCGTGAGGATTCCGCGACGTATCCGGAGTCTGTCCTGGTGCGCCTGACACCTATAAAAGTCATGTGCTGTCCCATTGGACAGACCAGATAATCCTCCTTCTCGTTATAGTAGAAGTTGTCGGAGTGGAAGGGGTTGGGCTGGTATCGGGGACGGTGCTCCTTATGGAAGTAGTTGTACTTCACGTAGGCAGTCATGCCGTTGCGTTCCATGAAGTCATAGTTCTCTTCCGATCCGTATCCGGAATCGGCCGTCACCTCCTGGGCCAGATGTCCGTATCTCTCCTTGAAAGAGGTGAGGAAGGGGATGGTCGTGAGAGTGTCCGTAGGATTGGGGAAAAGTCCGAAATCCGTGATGAACTGGTTCTCCGTCGATATCTGCAGGTTGTATCCCGGTTTTGTCTGCCCGTTCTTCATTGCATCCTCTTTCATACGCATGAAGGTGGCGTCCCTGTCGGTCTTGGAGTAGGAGTTGCGCTCGCCGAGATTCTCAAGATGCTGATCATATTCCTCCAGCTTGGCCTTGTGCTGCTCCAGCTCCTTCTTCTGGCGCTTGAGTTCCTTGCGCTTGGCCTTTGCGGCTTCGTCTGCTGCATTTTCCTCTTCAATGGCGGTGTTCAGCTCCTCAATGATGTCGCCCAGAATCTCGGGGGTGAAGCAGATCTCTTCCTCGCCGGCGCTATTCTCCTGGGCGATGGCATCGTCCACCTGTGACAGCAGCACTCTTATCTTCTCCATCAGCTTGCTGCGGTTGCGCTCAACCGTCTTGCGCCATACAAAGGTGTACTTGTTAGCCTTCGACTCGATCTTCGTGCCGTCGATGTACTCCACGTCAAGGGTGATGAAGCCCTTCTGGTTGAGCAGGAGCACCAGTTGCGTGAAGACATCGTTGATCTCGTGCTTCACGCGGTTGCGGAAGCGGTTGATGGTGATGAAGTCGGGCTTGTTGTACCCCGACAGCCAGATGAAGTGGATGTCGCGGTGCAGTAGCTTCTCTATCTTGCGGCACGAATAGATGTTGTTCATGTAGGCATACAGGATGACCTTGAGCATCATCTTCGGATGATACGCATTGCGACCCGCCTCCTTGTAGAGCTTGCGAAACTTAGTCAGGTCAAGGTGTTCCACGACGCTGTCTATGAGACGTACAGGATCTGTTTCTGCAATATCTTCGTCGATTCTCTGCGGAAAAAGGACTGTTTGATTGGGTATGTAAGAAATAAAGTGTATCTTTGCCATAGCTTTAAAACTACGTCAAAGTTACAAAAAAACTTTGATATAACAAAGCCCTGGCTTGAGAAAGTCGGGGCTTCGTTTATGAAAAGAGGGTGTGCCAGCATTTTGACACACCCTCTTCTCCGATATAATATATTAGATTCAAATTCTAATATTTCTCTTCAGTTCTTTTCTTCTATTTCTCGTCTATCTTCTTAGAAACTGATTCGTGAAATTAGTACGAGAAATTAACTCAAGAAATTAGTTGAACCAACGAACGTAGCAGAAGTCCTGACGGTGAGGCAGCAGATCGTTCTTGGGGAATATACGATATGCAACCTTGAAGCTACCTGCGTTGTTCAGAGTGTGCTCAAGCTCGAAGGTGTAGTTG
>JAZLFZ010000033.1:0-69252 GCA_045616065.1 Bacteroidaceae bacterium
AGAAAATTTAATGCCAAATAAACATGTTTCTTAGAATCTTATTTGCAAGTTTACTCAATTAAATGTACTTTTGCAACGCAATTGGAAGGTGGTACACTTTTCAATTACTAAGTGGTACACTTTTCAATTACCATATACATCCAACTATCGCATTCTTTCTTATCACTTGTTATAAGAAGTTTATTCGATTTCAGTTAAGTCGCATGTTCAACTATCGCATTCTTTCCTATTTCTGCGCCTTTCGGTAAGATTGTTGTGGTGCAAGAGCTGGCTTTGCCAATGGGCAAAAGCCAATCCCGCCCCATTCATAACGAAGCCAGTGCGTATGGCATCGTTTGGCTGTCGTTGGCGACCTTGCACCACCCTTCGGTCGGATAATAGTTCAATACTGTACAAAGAAAATTCCAGACAAATTCCTGTTCGGTTTTCTGGCCCAATTAGAAACCAATTCCCTCCGCCACATCACTTTCGGGGCGTAAATCGGCCACTTTTCGGTGCTGTGGCGTACCTTTTTTGTTTCTCGCAGCGTCTTTTTCTGGCGACCGCAGCGTCATTTTCCGGTTAACGCTACGTTAAAATACAGTTAATGCTGCGTTAAAATCTGGTTGACGCTGCGTCTGCGTGCCCCTTTCGTGCGCTCTCATTTTTCGCGTCTTTGCATGTTGCAGACAATCAATGCATTAGTCTTCGCCCCATATCCGTGCCCAAAGATACAAGCTGAGTTTCATCGCAAGGAAAATGGCCAATTATTCATAATTTTCTTTACAGTGGTCGCAAATCAGGACAAACGTATAAGCGCCAATCTTCTCTTTACGCAAATTAACGTGCTACCAAATAATGATGGGAAGGAGATTAAGGGGTGCAAGGGGAGCAAAGGGTTCCAGCAGTTCAAATGGTTCAAGGGGTTAGGGAACGCTATTTGACATTGAGCAGTAATGCTAAGTGATGATTAAAAAAAAACTTGGTACAAATGGCTATCGTTCCCTAAACGAGTAATTTCTGCACATTCGTTTGGTGGAATCGGAGAAAATGATTAACTTTGTTCTGCAAAAGCTGTCATGCGAAAGGGCGTAATGAAAAACGGTGTTGGCGTAATGGTCGCATGACTACATTCCCCACCCAGCCGAGTGGGCTGAAAGCATCATTGGCCTTTCGGGCTGCACGGGCAGAATGGTTAAGATAGTTCTGGTAGAATGAAAATGTAATACTAAAAAGAAAGATGCGTAGGTTTGTTATTATAATTTGTCTGATACTGAGTGGAATGGGGACTGCGCGTGCCCAGCAGAAGCTGTACGATGAGGAAGTCAATCCGATGGAACAGATTGACAGGGCGCTGGTGCAGGCCAAAGCCGAGGGCAAGCATGTTATCTGTCAGCTGGGTGGCAACTGGTGTGTGTGGTGTCTGCGCTTTGCCGACTTCATTGGCAAGGACTCGACCATCAGCGAAATGGTGGACAAGAACTACGTCTACATCCACGTCAACTACCCTCGCCGCGGCTCCACGCTCAGTGAGTCTACACAACAGGTAGTCAGACGTTTGGGTGGTGCCGACCGCTTTGGTTTCCCGTGCCTTGTGGTGCTCAATGCCGAGGGACAAGTCGTCCACATCCAGGACTCGGGCTATCTGGAAGAGGGTAAGGGCTACGACAGGGAGAAGACGCTGCGATTCTTCCGCCTCTGGACCCCTGAAGCCTGTCGGGAGAAGTAGCAGACGCTCATGGGAAAGCAGCTGCCACATCGATGGGCTGGAAGTCTGTACGGATGAGGGTGTCAACCGATGTTTCTCCTGACGATAGCTTGCAAGTGATTCAGGTTGTCGCAATTGTTGGCGGCCAGCACACCACTGCCTTGCACGAGCGGTAGGGGAGAGCCGTCGAGGTTGCAGAGGCATCCGCCCGCCTCGGTGAGGATGAGCGAGGCTGCTGCAAAGTCCCACGGTGAGAGGAGGTATTCGAAGTACAGTTCACAACGTCCCATGGCCAGGTAGCACAGTTCGGTGGCGGCGGAACCGAAGCGTCGGAGGTCGTTGCATTGCTGAAAGCTTTCGAGGATAATCCTGCTACAAACCGGGGCGTACTCCTTGTGGTAGACGGGCAAGGCCGTGCAGAGGATGCTGTCGGCAAAGGGACGCTGGCTGACGTGTATCGGCCTGTCGTTGCGGAAGGCCCCCTTGCCACGTTCGGCATGGAAGAGCTCCTGGGTGCGTGGCAGCCATACGACGGCCATCTCCATCTCATCGAAGTGCTTGAGCCCCACACAGATGCAGCATTGGTCAATGCCGCGTGCATAGTTGGCCGTACCGTCGATGGGATCGATGATCCAGGTATACTCGTGGGAGGTGTCCCACTGGTCGTCTTCCTCGCAGAGGAACCCGCTGCCTGGCAGCAGAGTGGCGAGGTGTTGGCACAGGTAGTCCTGTACGGCCAGGTCGCTTGTGGTGACGATGTTGCTGAAGCCCTGCTTCTGCGATATCTCGAATGTGTCGGTGAGCATGTAGCGCGTAGCTTCCTTGACAATGCGTATGATGTCTTGTACGTTCATGAGAGTGTATAGTGAATTATTTGCTGCAAATTTACGCTTTTTTCTTATGAAAATGCATAGCCTACGTGTTTTTTTTGCACATTTTGTTGTCTAATTCAAAAAAAAGGTGTAACTTTGCATCTGCAAACACGGGAATAGCTCAGTTGGTAGAGCACTGGTCTCCAAAACCAGGTGTCGGGAGTTCGAGCCTCTCTTCCCGTGCAGAAAAGACGAAACGAAATATGGGGTCACAGAAGTTAACAGCTTTCTATGACCCCATTTTTGTATCATTATCTTACTAAATCAAAACTTGTTTTAAACCATTTGTAATACGGGTTCGTCCAATTGTCTGATATGAATAATAAAATATATGTATGTGCGTGCGCGTCGCGTAGCTTTATCAGCAAGGCCGATGTGGCAAGACTGGCTGCACAGCTCAAGGCCGCTGGCTGTGAGACCGTGTTGCTGGCTGACCTCTGTGAGATGTCGGCCGATAAGATCGAGCGGTTGGCCGAGCTTCAGGGTCAGGTGGTGGTGGCATGCCACGAGCGTGCTGTCAAGAGCCTGCTGGACCGATGTGGCGTGACGGCTCGTCAGTTGCTTAACCTTCGCGCTGGCAGTGTGGAGGACATTTGCAGCAAGGTCTGCCCAGCTGCCGTTCTGCCTGCTGATGAGGATGTGGCCGAACAACAGCGTTTGCTCGATGCCATGCCCGTGAAGGATGGCACCGATGCCTGGAATCCCACCCTCGACAAGAGTCGCTGCATCGAGTGCCGAAAGTGTCTTGAATTCTGTCCCTTCGGTGTCTACGAAATGGTCGACGGTGCCGTTACAGTGGTTCATCCCCATCATTGCAAGAACAACTGTCCGGCCTGTGCCCGCCATTGTCCCACCCAGGCTATTATCTTCCCCAAATACACCGAATCACCCATTAACGGCGGACTTGACAACGAGGACCAGGCTGTGCAGCTCGACACGAAGTCGCTCTATTCCTCTGCCCTGCGCGAAAGACTCAAGGAGCGCAGAGAGAGTGTGGCACTGCTGAAGAAGGACTAAACCGAACTATCAGAAATGTTTATGTGGAGCGACTATTCATCTTTACTGAAGGCAGCATGGCGTGTGTACAGACAGACACCCTATCGTTTGCTGTGGAAGTTTGGCTATAACTTTGCCTGGCGCAATCTGTTGGGCATGAGACGCTTTGAGAAGCGCTTGGCCAAGGGAGAACCGTTCTTCCCCGCCTTTAACATGATAAGTATTACGGAGACGTGCAACCTCAGCTGTTCCGGGTGCTGGGTGACAAGGGGCGGACGCAAGAGCCTCACCCTGGAGCAGGTGGACGGCATCATTGAGCAGAGCAAGCGGAATGGGTCCTACTTCTTCGGCATACTGGGTGGCGAACCGCTGATGTACCAGGGACTACTCAGCATCTTTGAGAAGCACAGCGACTGCTACTTCCAGCTCTTTACCAACGGCACCCTGCTGACCGACGACATTGCCATGCAACTGCGACGGGCAGGCAACGTAACCCCGCTCATCAGCCTCGAAGGACTGGAAGAGGAGAGCGACCGCCGACGTGGCAAAGACGATGTCTACGAGCGTACCCTGCGTGGCGTGCGTGCGTGCCGCAAGGCACGTCTGATCTTTGGCGTGGCTGCCAGCATCTGCAAGAGCAACTACAACGAACTGGTGAGCCGAAAGCACATCGAGCGGGTGGCACGCGAGGGCGCTGCCTACCTCTGGTACTACATCTACCGTCCGGCCGGTGCTCATGCCAATCCCGAGAACTGTCTCGACAAGGAGCAGATAAGGGGCTTGCGCCAGTTCCTGGTCAAGGAGCGTCACAATGCGCCTCTTGTGCTTATTGATGTCTACTGGGACGACAAAGGGCAGGCCATGTGTCCCGGCGCCACGGGCATGAGCCATCACATCAGCCCATCGGGCGGTGTGGAGTTCTGCCCCGTCATCCAGATGGCCCGTGAGTTCCTCAGTCCCGATGGTCGCAACCTGACCGACTTGTATCGGCAGTCGGCCTACCTCTCCGACATGCGTCGCGATGTGGCAGCGGCCACACGTGGTTGCATCCTGATGGACAACCCCGCTCGAATGGTCGAGCTGCTGCAGAAGCACGAGGTTTTGCAGGAGACCACAACGCGTGCCACCGCCATGGACGAGTACCGTCGTCTGCAAGCCGTGGCAGGGCATGACATGGGCGCAGAGGCCATTCCGGAAGAGAATCCTCTCTACCGCTGGCTCAAGCGTCATTACTTCTTTGGTTTTGGAGCGTACGGATGATGGAACATGGCATCGTTGATAAGAATAGTGCGGATGAATATGGTGATTATTGCAGATTAGGTTGATAGTATAGAAATTATAGAAAAGCAGATTAATGTGTATAGATAAGTTAGTTCCCATGACGTTGGAAGAGCGAATGCAGCTGCGCAAGGCCCTGAGAGACTTTGTGCGGAAGTTGGATTTGTGTCCTCCCGTCTCGCTCAAGCAGTTGGAGGAACTGGCTTCCGACTTTGTCTCGCACCACGACAGCAGCCTTGCGTGCCGCGAGTGGCTCATGGTGGAGATACACAACTGTGTGTGGGAGGATACCGTGGCCAGCATACCCTACGACCGGCGCCTTCTCCTTCTCCCCAAGTGTCTCAGCCACTCGAAGCTCTGCCAGGGCGAGGTGGACGAACTGGGGCTGCTCTGCCACCGCTGCGGCCACTGCACATTGCCTGACTTGCAGGACTATGCCGAGCAGATGGGCGTGATGAGCATCGTGGCTGAGGGCTTTACGTCGGTCATTGAACTTATCGAGAATCAGGTAGTGGATGCCGTCATCGGCGTCAGTTGCCTCGACTCGCTGGAGAAGGCCTTCCCCCTGCTTGTCAACCATGCTGTGCCCGGAATGGCCATTCCCCTCAACGTCAGCGGATGCCGTGACACCAAGGTGGATGAGAGCTATGTCAAGCGTCTCCTGACCATGCACTCCGACCGCAGCGTGCAGTTGCTCAACTACGAACGCATACGTGAACAGATGAACGCCTGGTTCACACGTGAGGCGCTCCTTTCCTACTTCCCGTCCGACGATGCCACCTCGCAGATGGCCGTACAATGGCTGCTGAGCGGAGGCAACCGCTGGCGACCCTTCCTGCTGACAGCTGTCTATCAAGCACTAACGGGCGATGAGACAGTGCCCGAGGAGGTGCATTTGGCAGCGCTGGCCGTGGAGTGCTTCCATAAGGCCTCGCTTGTGCACGACGACATCCAGGATGCCGACACCATGCGCTATGGCAAACCCACTGTCTATGCCGAACAGGGTGTGGCTGTGGCCATCAACGTGGGCGACTATCTGCTGGGCATGGGCTACCGCTTGCTGGCACGCTGCGGACAGCCCGATCTGATACAGGTCATAGCAGAGGCCCATCTGGACCTCTGCGTGGGACAGGGCACCGAACTGCTCTGGACGAACGGCCAGCGTGCATCGCATCTTACTCTCGACGAGGTAATTGACATCTTCCGCCACAAGACCGTGCCTGCCTTCCAGGTAGCGCTGGAGCTTGGCCTTATATGTGCCGGTGGCGGAAAGAGTCCCGTGCGCAGTGTCCTCAAGGCTTATAGCGAGGCACTCGGCATCTCGTACCAGCTGAACGACGACCTGGCCGACGATCTCTCTGACAACGTAGTGTCCAGTCGTCCGTCAGCACTCTTTGCCCATCAGTCGGCACATCCCGAACTTACTCACGACCAGGTGTTACGCGACCTCAAGGCACTGGCCGAGCGCTACCATCAGGACGCACTCAACGTGCTGGGTAAGATACAGAACCTGGAACTCAAACGCCTTCTCTTCCTGGTGACGGAAAAGATAAACTCTAAATCCACACAACGATGAACCTGCAACGCCGATACCTGTCACTCGAAATCTACCGTGCCCTGCAAAGGGCCGTCAGCAGACTTTCGTCCGAGGCCAAGGAGCGCATCGGACGTTTCGTGCTGTCACAGTGTCGTGATGGTGCCGCCTTCATCAACCGTGCCGGACAACCCGACCTCTACTACAGCTTCTTTGGCTGGACGCTCTGCTCCGTCCTGGACATCCACAGCGATGCCAAGGCGCGAGAGGCATATCTTAACCAGATCAATCGTGAGGAACTGGATGACTTCCATAAGCTTATCTACGACGAAGCCTACGAAATGCATCGGTTGCTCAAGGTGGGCATCTTACGCTATTCCATGCGATGGATTGCCCGCGGCATGCCCGACGCGCTGCCTGCCTTCTTCGAAGCCTATGTGCAGCGAAGTCCGCAGTCACAGTCGGTCAATATACTGGCAGCCAACTTGATACGCAACGGATTGGACAATGGCTTCAACCAGCATGCCGTCGAAGCTGACTTGGGACGCCTCTACCGCATGCAGGACGACAGTGGAGGCTGGCGTCAGAACGAGGGAATCAGCATCCCCGACATGCTTTCCACCTCGGTGGCCCTCTTTGCACTGGCCCAGTATGGGAAGCAGCCCTGCTACGTGTCCAGTTACTTTGTGGACGCGCATTGGCAGGAGGACGGCAGCTTTGCGCCCAACCTATACGATAGGCAGAGCGATGTGGAATACGTTTTTTATGGTCTTTTGGCTTTAGGAGCATGACAACGAAGGATAAGATACAGATGATGAAGGACGACGTGCAGAAGCGCTTGCTCGCCAAGCGACGTCCGGACGGCATGTGGGAGGGTGCGCTCTCCAGCAGTGCCATCTCTACGTCCGTATCGGTCTATGCGCTGTCGCTTGTCGATGCCACGACCTATGAGCAAGACATTCACAGGGGCTTGGAGTGGCTGCTGGCCACGGTTCGTGAGGATGGCTCGTGGGGCGACAGTGTGGAGAGTCCGTCCAACATGACAGCCACGCTCCTCTCCTACGCCTGTCTCTATGCCTTTGGAAGGGCTCCCGAGTCGACCCGACGCTACCTGACCGAAGCATTGGGTGGCGACAGCGAACAGAAGATGGTGGACGGTGTGCTGCGATACTACGGCAAGGACCTCACCTTCTCCGTACCTATATTAATAATGTGTGCGCTGACAGGCGTCATAACGTCGTGGAAGTCCATACCAGCCTTCCCCTTCGAGCTGGCAGTACTCCCACAGCGCTTCTTCCGATTCCTCAACCTGCCTGTGGTGAGTTACGCCATACCGGCACTCATTGCCGTGGGCATATTGCAGTACAGGCAGAAGGGGAACCGCTTGCATTGGTTGCGCGAGCCCTTTGTAAGGCGTACTATGGCAAAGCTGGTAAAGCTTCAGCCCGAGGACGGAGGCTTTCTGGAAGCAGCTCCGCTGACGGCCTTCGTGACGATGTGTCTTTGCGCGGCCGGCTTCCGCAGTCATGTGGTGGCACAGCGCGGAGCGCGCTTCCTGCACGATACCATCAGGCAGGATGGGGCATGGCCCATCGACACGAACCTCTCGCAGTGGGTCACCTCGCTCTCGGTCATTGCCCTGGGCGACGAATTGCCCGATGCCGAGCGCACGGCACAGTTGATCTGCCGCAATGCCACTACGACCACACACCCCTTTACCGGTGCACCCAGTGGGGGATGGGGATGGAGCGACCTCTTGGGATCGGTACCCGATGGTGACGATACGAGCGGTGCCCTCGTGGCCTTGCATACGGCCTTGCGAGGCCGTTATGTACCCGAGGTGGGACGCGGACTGCAATGGCTCATGGTCCTGCAGAACAGCGATGGCGGCATGCCCACCTTCTGTAAGGGGTGGGGCAAGCTACCCTTTGACCGTAGTAGTCCGGACATCACGGCCCATGCCGTGCTGGCCATGGGATTGTGGCTGGACAGTCTGCCCAGCGAACTGGTGGGGACATGTCGCAAAAGCCTCGAACGCATGTACAACTGGCTGGAAAGGCATCAGCAAGAGGGCGGCCAATGGACACCACTCTGGTTTGGCGATCAGGATGCACGCGATGAGAAGAATCCTGTCTACGGCACGGCAACGCTCATGGACTATCTCTACACGCTCAACGATACGCGTGCCCAAGCGCTGGCCGACAAGGGCAAGGACTATCTGCAACAATCGCAGAACGCGGACGGAGGATGGGGAGGTCAGGAAGGCGTACGCTCCAAGGTGACGCTCACCTGCAAGGCACTTTCTGCCCTGGCTGCCTCGAAGGATGGCAGTGTAGAGTCTTCGCTGCGCAAGGGTGTTGATTATCTTTTTGCATGTTTTGAGAACGGCACCTTGTACAACAGGGAACCCATCGGCCTTTACTTTGCCCGCTTGTGGTACTCCGAGGAACTCTACAACATGACTTATCTGCTGAAAGCACTCAACAGGATGCAGAGGATGGACATAACAGAATAAGAACTAAAATAAAAATAGACGCATACGTGAAAAAATTGAAGTACATAACGATAGGCACGACATTGCTATATACAGCAATACTCGTGATGTGGCATTTCTCACAACCCTCGCTCCACCTGGAGACCCTGGAGCCTGGTGCCGACAACCGGCCGGCTGGTTCTGCACGAAAGCCCGATGAGGTGGTCATTGGCGAATACTTCATGGACTATGAACAGCCGGCACCTGAAGGACTCACGGGTGCGTGGCCCAATTTCCGAGGCCCTAACCGCGACAACACCTGCACGGAACCGTTGAAAATGGTTGAGGGAGACTTCAAGGAAGTGTGGAGCGTAGAGACTGGAGAGGGACACGGTGCACCCTGCATTGCGAACGGTCGTGTGTTCATTCTCGACTACAATGAGCAGTTGAGTTCGGATGCGCTCCGTTGCTTCAACCTGCAGTCGGGCCAGGAACTGTGGCGCAGATGGTATCGGGTTCCCATGAAACGTAACCATGGATTCTCGCGCACCATACCGGCCGTGTGGGAGGACAGAGTGGTAACCATCGGTCCCGAAGGTCACGTGATGTGCTGTAACGTGAGTACGGGCGAGATGTATTGGACGCTGGATGCCAAGAAGCGCTTCAATATAGAGATTCCCTTCTGGTACACAGGTCAGTGTCCGTGCATTGATGAGGGCTCGTTAGTCATGGCTACGGCCGGAACCGACACGCTGATGGTCGGCGTGGACGTCAAGACGGGCAGTGTGAAGTGGGCCACTCCTAACAGTGTGAACTTCAAGATGTCGCATTCGTCCGTCATACCCATGACCTTGCAGGGCAAGCGTACCTACGTATACGTTGGCGTGGGAGGTGTGTGTGGTGTGTCGGCCGAGGAACAGGATTGCGGCAAGCTGCTCTGGAGCACCAATAAGTGGCAACCCTCTGTTGTTGCGCCCTCGCCCTTGCAGTTGTCGGACAGCCAGATATTCCTGGTTGCTGGCTATGGTGCCGGTGGAGCCCTTGTGCAGGTGAACCGCAACGGAAGCAGCTGGACAGTCGATGTAAAGGATAGCTACAAGGCCGACAAGGGCATGTCGAGTGAGCAACAGACTCCCATCCTCTACAAAGGTCTCTGCTACACCATTCTGCCCAAGGACGGCGGCGGCATGCGTGAGCGTATTGCCATCTACAATCCCTCCAACCTGCACAATCCCATTTGGACAAGTGCAGCAGACGAGCGTTTCGGATTGGGCCCCTACCTGATCATCGACGGCAAGCTGTTTGCCTTCAAGGAGGATGGCGAACTGTATGTCTATCAGATTGGTGACCGCTCCCTACAGTTGCTCAGAAAGCAGCGCATAATGGAGGAGGGCGTAGATGCCTGGGGCCCGATGGCTTATGCCGACGGCTACCTTATCGTGCGTGATTCAAAGTTTGTGAAATGCTTGAAGATAGCTGATTGATATGACAGAAAACAAAGCAGATAACGCGAATATGTCGCGTCGAAAGTTCCTCAAGTTTGGGGGATCGCTGGCTGTGGGAGGCTTATTCGCAGCCTTTGCCGGTGTGGGGGTGTGGAACCTCTTCCGCCACCCTGAGAGACTGTTCCATGGAGCTGGTGTGGAGAAGACGGACGAGATGTTCGCGGAAGGCGAAGCCTTAGTGTCCCCCTATCGGCGCATCTTCGCTTTCGAGATGGATAGTGACGTGCTGGCGTTTGACCTGTCGAACGGTTGCCTCTTCCTGGGCATGGAACGTGAGGTGGCTGTCTGCGGCATGAGCGGCGAGGTGCAATACCGTATTGCCTTGGAGGGTAATTTGCGCGATTTGTGCGTGTATGACGATAAGGTGTATGTCCTCTTTCCCAACAGCATTGAAGTGTACGGCCGGACGGGTGACAAGGTCAGGTCGTGGGAAGCCTGTAGCGACAACTCCGATTACTGCCGCCTAACGGTCTTTGAGGGAGGTGTCTTTGTCACCGACGCTGCCAACAAGAACATCTGCCAGTACAGTCTCGACGGTACGATGCTGCGATTCATCAACAGTCCATCGGGCTTTGTCGTGCCGAGCTATAGCTTTGCCATCATCAACATGGACGGCTATGTCTTCTGCTCCAACCCTGGACGACATCTTATTGAGAAATACACGGCTCAGGGTGAGTTCGTGGCCTCATTCGGAAAGGATGGCACAGAGGCCGGTGCCTTCAGCGGATGTTGCAACCCGGCTTGGCTGACTCCGTCTCACAATGGCGAGCTGCTCACTTCGGAAAAAGGGCGGCCCCGGGTGTCGTGCTATAGTGCTGACGGCCACTTCCGCAGCGTCTTGCTTGACAGTAAGGCGTTGGGAGGAGGGCACGACGCCTACATGGTGCGTGTCAATGGTGACAAACTTTTTGTTGCGGGTGGACGCAGGCTGTCCGTCTTTCAGTACAATAAGCAGCAAAGCCAGGATTCCGCCTGTGCCAAGTGTACTAAGCAATGCCCGTTGAAGACGAATCTGTAAACCAGTAGGATGCCTTCGGGCCAATCATATAACCGTAAAACCACACAAGTTGAGCAACTAGCAAAACTGGAATAACATAATATAAATATGGAAGAAGATAAATTGAAGAGTCCGATGGACCGACGCAAGTTCTTGAAAACGTGCGGCACCATGCTGGCAGGAGGTGTAGTCCTGGCTGCGGGTGGCTCGTTGCTGACAAAGACCAGCCTGAAAGAGGGTGGTGTGTTTTGGCAAATCGACCCTTTCAAATGCACACAGTGCGGACGCTGTGCCACGGATTGTGTTCTGCCCGTCTCGGCCGTCAAATGTTTTCATGCCAATAAGGTTTGTGGGTACTGCGACCTGTGTGGAGGGTACTACCGACCCAGTGTGAAGGACCTCAATACTGGTGCCGAGAATCTCATGTGCCCCACCGGTGCCATAACCCGTAAGTTTGTGGAGGAGCCTTACTTCGAATATACCATCGACGAAAGCCTCTGCAATGGATGTGGCAAGTGCGTAAAGGGATGTACCTCGTTTGGCAATGGTTCTCTGTTCCTGCAAATCCAGCAGAATGTCTGCCTCAACTGCAACGAGTGCAGTATTGCTAAGGTTTGCCCGGCCGATGCCATAACCAGGGTTACTGCATCCGAAGCTTACAAGCTGAAAGATCACGCCTGACGTGGGGCAGGACAGACGGACGAGATAGCATACGATAATCTATGAACATAAGTCTAATCGATAAATATGAAACTCAATAGATGGTTGATGATGGGGACGCTGACGGTAGTGACCAACAAGGTTAGCGCTGTGGCACGTTTCCCGAAACCTGATTTTACGTCGGGATACGAATATCCCAACATAGAGCATTCAGCACCGCTCGAACAGATGTGGAACTGGATTGACATCCTCCTGCTTGTCGTCATGATGGGAGTAGTGGCATGGTCCGTACATCGTAGGCGGAGCCGCTCCACAATAGTGGGCATCTCGCTTTTCTCGGTGCTCTACTATGGTTTCTTCCGCAGCGGATGTGTGTGCAGTGTGGGTTCCATCCAGAATGTGGCCCTTGCCTTTGTTGACTCGGGCTATACCTTGCCGCTCTATGTGTTGCTCATCTTTATGTTGCCCATCATCTTCACGTTGCTTTTCGGACGTGTGTTCTGTGCGGGCGTTTGTCCTTTGGGTGCCTTGCAGGAAATCGTCAATGTGCGCAACTATCGCCTGTCACGTGCAGTGTCGGCTGCGCTCGGCATGATACCATGGATTTACTTGGCTTTCACGCTCTTGTATGCCTTGACACGAAGCCAGTTCCTCATCTGTAAGTTCGACCCCTTCATCGGTATCTTCCGACTGGGCGGCGACATGGGCATGATTATTTTCGGTGTGCTGCTGTTACTCCTTTCGGTGGTGGTGGGCCGTCCATTCTGCCGTTTTCTCTGCCCTTATGGTGCCTTGCTGAGTGTGTTCAGTGCCGTATCGTGGAAGAAGGTAGAGGTCAGTCCGAAGACCTGCATCAACTGCCGTCTGTGTCATGAGTCATGCCCCGTGGATGCCATCCGTCCGCCTTATGCCAACAAGGTCAAGGAGGAACGCTCAGCTGGCGTGCGTCGTCTGTTGATGTATGCCGTACTGCTGCCTGTCATTACCATGCTTTGCTCCTTGCTGGTGGGTAGCAGCAGCGATGCGTTGAGCCGTGCCCACAAGGATGTCTATCTGCTCGACCAGATAATGCTTGTCGAGGAGAATCCCGACATGGAGGTGCCTTTCGTGGTGGAGAACTTCAATGCTTTGGGGCGCAATGTGGAGGATTTGAAGACCGAGGTGGCTGCCATTCAGTCTGATTACCGCTTGTATTCCTATCTGGCAGGTGCCCTCATCGGTTTCGTCCTGGGATTGAAGCTGATTCGCTTATCCGTGAAGCGTAAGCGCAAAACCTACGAGATAGAGGAAGCGCACTGTGTGGCTTGTGGCAAGTGTTTCAATTATTGCATTCATAACAAGCCTCGAACTGAACTGAAGTCTGACGCTTAGCATAAGACACTGGCTGAACAAGGGTGTTCGGAACGGTTGAGATGACAATTACAGAGATATTATAGAATCAATTTGATTATCTTACATTATATTAATAATAGGTGATGAAACAGAAGATATACAGGAATGTAGCCATTGTGACAACGGTCTTCATGCTGGCCTTGTCGCTGATGCTGTGTGTGAGTTATTACCAGATGAAACAGGTCTCGCCGCTCGAGACAGAGGTTATGGAAACTCTGAAGCAGGCCAACGAGACTCAGACTGACAATGCTGAGCTCCAGCAACAGATACGTCAGCTGGACCTTATGTCGCGCAAAGCGTATTTCGTGCATGAACATCAGCTCAGGACGGGCGTATACATCCTCATCGGCATGGCCATTGTACTGTTGGCTTGCCTCAATCTTTATTATAAGGAAACGAAAAAGCTGCCCGGAAGGGAACTCGACCCCATTGACGAATGGCTGACCAAGAGCAAGGCACGTCGTTACGTCACGGCACTGGGCATACTGCTGCTGCTCGCTGGGGTAGGGTACCTTGTCATCAGCCAGATGGACTTCTCCAAGGTGAAGGTTGAACCTGATGGCGAAGAGGAACAGCATGTTACCGAGGACGGCGAAGAGGCCTTGGCCAATGATTCGCTGGCAGTTGAGGCTACCGATTCCCTTGCCGTTGACTCTTTGGCCACCGATTCTGTTGCGGCCGTTGCCGATTCGTTGCCACCGCTGAAAATCGCACATAACGGATTCCGTGGTAACAATGCTTCGGGCATATCCTCCGCACGTGGCATTCCCACTTCTTGGGACCTGAAGACGGGCAAGAACATTCTCTGGAAGGCGGACATACCCAAGCATGGTTACAATTCACCTGTCATCAATGGACATTGTGTATTCATTACGGGTGCCGATGCCTCGGCACGTGAGCTCTACTGCTATGACGTACATACCGGAGCATTGAAATGGACGGCTAAGGCTGACAACATCCCTGGCTCGCCAAGTTCCATGCCCAAGACCACGGCCGATACCGGTCTGGCTGCCTCTACCGTAGCCACCAACGGCAAACAGGTAGTGGCTGTCTTTGCCACAGGCGACGTGCTGTGCTGCGACATGGAAGGCAAGCGCCTCTGGGCCAAGAACCTTGGGGTGCCCGACAATCATTATGGTTATGCTTCTTCGCCCGTTATCAGCGGCGGTAAGGTCGTCATCCAGTATCAGAACAACTCGAATGCCAAGATTATGGCACTTAGTCTTAGCAACGGTGCCCAGGCGTGGAGCATCTCACCCAAGGACAAGATAGCGTGGAGCTCACCCGTTGTGGCCACGTTGGGTGGCAAACAGGCTGTTGTCGTCTCAGGCAATCCTGCCGTGGCAGCCTACAGCCTGTCCAATGGCAGTGAGTTGTGGCGTGTAGAATGTATGTCGGGCGAGGTGGGTGCAAGTCCTGTTGTGAACAACGGAATGGTATATGCAGCCAGTGAATATGCCAAGTGTGTGGCCATCGATGGTGCCACGGGTGAGGTGAAGTGGGAAGCCTCCGACTACCTGCCCGAGTGTTCAAGCCCAGCGGCTACTAAAGACCTCGTTTTTGTGGCCACCAGCTATGGTGTAGTCTGTGCCTACGGTACCGAGACGGGTGAGATTGTCAAGGAACACGACCTTTCCACTCCGTTCTACTCTTCGCCCATGGTGGCCGATGGCAAGGTGTGGCTGTTCAGCAACAGTGGTACGGTCAACATCTTCTCTTCGAGCAATTTCAACAAGATCACCTCTTTCAATACAGGCGAGAAGACGTTTGCTACGCCAGCCTTCTCCGACAACATGATGGTGGTGCGTACGGACAAGACGCTCTATTGCGTTACAAAAACTGACAAATAACTATGGATAAAATAGATCGGAAAGAATGCCAGTGCGTGGATGCGGCCGAGACTCGCGCTGCCATGGAACGCCGGACAGATGTCATCATCGAGCGGGTCGGCACGAAGCGGGAAAAGATCATCCCCTTGTTGCAAGCCTTGCAGGAGGAGTTTGGCTATCTGCCTTCGGATGCCCTGAACAGACTCTATGAGCGGACGGACATCGACCGTGCCCAGCTCATCAGTGTGGCCACGTTCTATGCGCAGTTCCGCATGGTACCGTATGGCAAACACATCATCAAAGTCTGCATCGGGACTGCCTGTCATGTCAAGGGAGCTAACTCGGTGTACGACGCCTTCCGTCGCGAACTGGGCATGGAGGGAGACACCATCACCACCGAGGACGGACTGTATAGTATCGAGAAAGTGGCCTGTCTGGGCTGCTGTGCGTTGGCTCCTGTAGTACAGATTGACAATAAGATATTCGGGCATGTCCAGCCAGGACGTGTGGCAGAGGTGCTCGACGAGTTCGAGGAGTATTGCACGCAACAAGCTGGTCAACAGCAGGAAGAGCAGACGGGAGAACCACAGGGCGAGGTACGCATCGGCATGGAGAACTGCTGCCAGGCCAGCGGTACGGCAGAGGTGCGTGAGGCCGTCCTCAAGGCGTGTCGGGAGCTTGGCATCCATGTCAATGTGAAACCCATCTCCTGTGTGGGAGCCTGCAACCAGGTGCCCCTCATCGATGTGGCAATGCCGGACGGGAATATCGTACGCTATCCCAACATCAAGCCGGAGGAGGTGAAGGAAATCCTGCTTCACCACTTCCGTCCTGCCAGTCGTCTGAGGCGTCTTCGCAATGTCTTGCTCAACCATATTGATAACTATCATACCGACCTCACCTGGGACAACATACTCTATAAGTCCGAGGCGGAGCGAACCCGTTCCATCAACGATTTTTTTGACGGACAGCAGCGCATCTCCACCGAGGGCTATGGACATCTCAATCCGCTCGACATCGAGGAATACGAACGACTGGGCGGACTGCAAAGCCTCCGCAAGGCCTTGACGGAGATGACCCCCCAGGAGGTCATCAACGAGGTACTCAAGAGTGGTATTCGTGGCCGAGGCGGTGGCGGATTCCCCACTGGTCGCAAATGGCAGTTGGTGGCTGAAAACTCCAAGCAGGCCAACCTGCAGACAGATGCAATGTCGGGGGATGAAAGGGGGAAATCCTACGTCATCTGTAATGGTGACGAGGGCGACCCAGGTGCCTTCATGGACCGCATCCTTCTCGAGTCGTACCCCTTGCGTGTCATCGAGGGCATCCTTATCGCGGCATACGCTGTGGGGGCCAGCGAAGCCATCTTCTACATTCGTGCCGAGTATCCGCAGGCCGTTATCCGTGTCAGGAAAGCACTTGAGATGTATCGTGAGAAGGGGCTGATTGGTAAGAATATATTAGGCACCGACTTTTCAGTGGAAGTGCGTATCTTCGAAGGCGCAGGGGCCTTTGTTTGTGGCGAGGAGACTGCTCTCATTGCCTCCATCGAGGGCAAGCGTGGCTTCCCGCATCTGCGTCCGCCCTATCCCGCTCAGCAGGGTCTCTTTGGACGCCCCACCTTAATAAATAATGTTGAGACGCTCAGTCAGATTGCATACATCATCGGACATGGCGCTGAAGCCTATGCCAAGGTGGGAACCGAGGGCAGCCGAGGCACCAAGGTGTTTGCCCTGGCAGGCAAGGTTAACCATGGCGGACTCATCGAGGTTCCCATGGGAACCACGCTCCGTGAGATTGTGGAAAAGATAGGCGGCGGTGTAGAGAATGGTAACAACTTAAAGGCCGTCCAGACGGGTGGACCTTCGGGCGGTTGCATCCCAGCCGAACTTTGTGATGCAGAGGTCGACTACGACTCGCTGAACCAGATGGGTGCCATCATGGGCAGTGGTGGACTCGTGGTGCTGAGCGAGAAGGACTGCATGGTCGACGTGGCTCGATATTTCCTTCGCTTCACCTCCAACGAGAGTTGTGGCAAGTGTACTTTCTGCCGTGTGGGAGCCCGTCGTATGCTCGACATTCTGGATCGCCTCTGTACGGGCAAGGGCACAATGGAAGACATCGACCGTCTCGAACAACTGGCTCTCAGCATTAAGAAGGGAGCCCTCTGTGGTCTTGGCAAGACAGCTCCCAACCCCGTACTCAGCACGTTACGCTATTTCCGCGAGGAGTATGAAGAACATGTGCAGGGCATCTGCCGCACCGGTGCCTGCAAGGATATGGTCAAACTGGTGATAACGGACGACTGCGTTGGTTGCACAAAGTGTGCACGTAGCTGTTCGGCCGAAGCCATTGCCTACCGTCCATACGAGAAGCACGAGATCGACGTGGAGAAGTGTACCCAGTGTGGCCTCTGTATCGACGAGTGCGAGTTTAACGCTATCATCAAGGTCAAAAAATGAAGATAACTATCAACAATAAACCATTGGAAGTCAGTGGAAAGGAAACACTGATAGAAGTGCTGCGTGAAGAGGGATACAACATTCCTTCGCTCTGTTACAATGCTAAGGCAAATCATCAGGCGTCGTGCATGGTATGTGTGGTAAGGAACGCTGCCAACGGCCAGATGCTGCCTTCCTGTTCCACTTATCCTGTCGAGGGAATGCAGATTGAGACCGACACGGAAGAGGTGCTCGAGCTGCGACGCACTTCGCTCGAACTTCTGCTCAGCGACCATCGCGCCGACTGCGAGGCACCTTGCACCGTGGTCTGCCCCAATCACCTCGATGTGGCGCAGCTCATCCTCTACTACGACCATGGACAGATGGCCGAGGCGCAGGCTTTGCTCCAATCAGTTTTCGACGTAAAGAATCTGCCTTGCGAGACATGCAAGGCCGGTTGTGAGAAGGCGTGCAGACGAGGCACGTTGGACGAGGCCGTCCAGATTCGAGACATCATCCGTCAGGTGGCAGCCTACAAGGGACCAGCTGCTACAACAGACATTGCTTTGCTCAGCCATTCTAATACCAGTAAGGAAGTTTTCTCCTCACGTTTGGGCCGGTACAATGATGCCGAGAAGGCATGGCTCAAGGAGATTTATACACAGCCCAGTCGCTGTCTGCATTGTGCATGTGAGGGTAGCGGCACGTGCAAGTTGCGTACACTTGCCACCGAAGCACGCATCAAGAGCTCGCGTTTCGGTGTTTCGTCTTCCTTGCCTGTCAAGGAGGTGCAGCATGTCAGCGGCCGTCTCTACTTCGAACCCGCCAAGTGCATACGCTGCGGTCTTTGCGTGTATAATACAAAGGATGGCTTCACCTTCCAGCATCGTGGCTTTGACATGCGTGTCGTCATTCCTGAGGAGAGTAAGTCGCATGTGAGCGAGGACATTGCTACTCTCTGTCCCACGGGCGCCTTGTATCTTAAGAGTGAATAATCTAACTCTCTGACACTTTGAAACGAATCCTATACATAGTCATCCTGCCTCTGCTCTGCATGCTCTCTTGCACGATGCTCAACGAGGTCATGGATCAGGAGAAACAGTACGACTGGACCATATACCGAGGTTCACCCTCACTCAACGGTTTTTCGGAGCGTAAGTTGCCTGAGTCGCCTCAGATGTTCTGGAGCGTGTCGGCTCAGATGCGTACCGTGGCTTCGCCCATCGTCTATGGCGGACTGGTGTACACGCTCGACCGCAAGGGTCGTCTTCGCAGCATCGCTGAAGGGGGCGACACAACCCTCGTCCACGACTTCGGCAGTGCTGTCGAAGCCTCCTTTCTGGTGCAGGACAGTGTCATCTATGTGGGCCGTATCGACGGTTACGTGTCCGCCTTCTCCATTCCCCGCAAGCGCATCCTTTGGGAGTACGAAACGTACGGCCAGATATCCGGTTCGCCCAACCTGATTGAGGCCGATAGTCGCAAAGTGTTGTTGGTGGGAAGTTATGACAATTCGATGTACACCTTCGATGCCCGTACGGGACAGAAACTGAGCCAGTTCGAGACGGGCTACTACATCAACGGCGCGCCGGCTGTATGGAACTACTACATGGTGTTCGGAGGCTGCGATGCCTGGCTCCGTCTGGTCGATACGCAGAGTGGGGTACAGACCGACTCACTCGAGCTCGATGCCTACGTTCCCGCCTCGCCCGCCATCTTGGGTGACATGGCCTACGTGGCCGACTATAACGGCGATGTCTATGAGGTCAAGATGGCTGATGGCCGTTTCGCGTCGCATCGCAAACTCGTGTCGGCCCCTGCCACCGAGGGCGACCAGCAGGGAGGGGTAGTGTCCATGCCCACAGTCACACGCGATGCCGTTTACATCCTTTCCGATGAGCGCTACATCAAGTGCCTTGACCGAAAGACCGGCCAGCAACGGTGGAAGAAGATGCTGCGAGGCGAAACCGGCGAGTCCTCTCCGCTCGTCTGTTCCGACCGTGTGCTCGTCTGCACCAAAGATGGGCATATCTCCATCCTGGCTTGTGCCGACGGCAAGGAGCTATGGCACTACGAGGCGGGCGAACAGATTATATCCTCACCCGCTGTGGTGGGCGGGCGTTTCTATGTGCTCACAGCACGTGGTACCCTATTATGTTTTGAATGAAAGATGATTACGCTTGAAAATATAAACAAGAGCTTCAGCGATGGACAGCAGACGAGAGCCGTGCTGACTGACTTCTCGCTCCGTGTAAGTAAGGGTGAGTTCGTAGCCATCATGGGCGAGTCGGGAGCGGGCAAGACGACGCTTCTCTCCATTCTGGGCACCGTCATGCCTGCTGATTCCGGTACTTATCTGTTAGATGACAACGTTGTGCCATGTCTGGCGGGTAGCGACAATAAACAGCAGGAGGCTCTGCTCTGCCAGCTTCGCAACCAAAAGATAGGCATGGTGTACCAGGACCATCGTCTGTTGCCCCAATATACCGTGTGGCAGAATATACTACTTCCTTGCATGGCTCAACGTGATGCGATATGCGAAGAGGACAAGCAACGCGCAACTGAACTCCTTGAATACATGGGCATTGCACCGCTACGCAATCACCTTCCCGAAACGCTTTCCGGTGGCGAAAAGACACGTGTGGCCATCTGTCGTGCCCTCATCAACCGTCCTTCCGTGCTGCTGGCCGATGAACCCACAGGACAACTTGATGCCGAGAACTCCCACCTCATCGGACAGCTCTTCCAACGTTTGAATCGTGAGCGCAGCACCACCATTGTGATGGTAACGCACAGCGCCGAAATGGCCGCCTTAGCGGACAGAGTAGTCAACCTATGAAGACCAAGGCATGAAGTGGGCGAACTATAGATACTATGCACGTTACTACCGCCTGGTGGCAGCAGCGGTTATGCTGCTGATGGCCGTCCTTTCCGGCAGCCTCTTGTTGGGCGATTCGGTGCGTGGAACGCTACGCGACCGGGTGGCAGAACGTTTGGATGGAGCCGAGACGGTCATCACCTCCGGCACCGACTTCCTGTCCGATGCTGTCATGCAACTGCCTCTCCTGGCAGATGCCCGAGGATATTTGTTGGCCCAGGGCTTTGTTTCCGACGAAGGTCGCTTGCTGCCCGTCTATGTCTGGGGCACCGACTACGACTCGCTCAGCCTTGGTCAATGCCTTGTCAACGATCCGCTCCGCAAGCGCCTCCGCCAGCACTCCGACATCGTCTTGCATCTGCCTTCCCATAGCTTGGTGCCGTCTGGAAGCCTTTTTGTAACAAAGAGCTACGCCACACAGCTGCGTCTCCATGTCGAGGGCACCAAGGACGTGGAGCACGGCGGCAATCTCTTGCTCATGAATGAGCAGGCACTCCCGCTCAATGTCTTCCTCAGCCGTGAGGAACTAGCCGAGGCGATGGAGCTGCAAGGCAAGCTGAACGTCATACTAAGCCAGCGTCGGATCAGCGACAGCGACCTTCTGCAAGGGTGGAATCCGCAATGGTCGGGCATCCATGTCAGCGACACGTCCCTCGTAGCCGATCGCATCTTCCTCCCCTCGTCGCTTATTGACAGCATCCAGTCTGTCCAGCGCTACTTTTCGTATCTGGTCAACGACCTCTGCGTCAGTCATGCCCCTGCTGGCGATACGCAGCAGACCGACACCGTGCCCTACTCTTTTGTGACGGCCGTGGAGGCCTGGCAGGGCGAACGTCTTGAGGGGCACGCTATGATTCTGTCCGACTACGCAGCCCAACGACTCCGTGTGGGGGTGGGCGATAGTGTTGATATGAGCTATTTTGTGGCACATGACCTCAAGAACCTCGATACCGCCTCCCAGCGTTTCTGTGTCAAACGTGTCGTGCCCCTTACCGACTTTATGCAGGACAGCCTTCTCGTTACTAGTTTCCCTGGTCTGAGTCATGTCGAAAAATGTACCGACTGGGATAGCGACCTGCCTATCAGAATGGACCATGTCCACAAGGTCGACGAGGACTACTGGTACACCTACCAGCAGTTGCCCAAAGCATTGGTGGCCTACGATGCCGTCATCGATCATTGGGGCAATAGTTTCGGAACGGCCACGGCCCTACGTTTTACAGAAAATCAACTATCGGTCGATTCTGCCTCCCTTCACTTCACGTTGGCAAGCTTCCGTGCGTCCGATGCCCTTGCGCTGGCTGGCTCCGGAACTGACTTCTCCAGTCTCTTTCTCGCTCTTGGATTCTTCCTCATCGTCTCTGCCATCCTCTTGATGCGCAGTCCGTTGCAAGAGATGCTCTCGGCACGTGCCAGCGAAGTGCGTCTTTATGCCCAATTGGGTTATCCGCGCAAGCGCATCTACCGTATTTTTTACCGCGAGATTATGACCGTGATACTACTCGCCTCACCGTTCGGCATATTAGTTGGCGTGGCCTATTCCGGCCTCACGCTATGGCTCTTGGGCAATGTTTGGAGTGGCGCCACGCATACCGAGGGTTTCGCTCTGCACGTGCAGCCTCTCACACTACTTGCAGGGTGGTTGGCCGGACTGCTTGTCTGTGTGCTCACCCTTCTATGGCTGCTTCGTCGGACGCTCAATAGCCGTCCCGCATCAGCAGTCCAGCCTCCCCGTCTCCCCATGCAACATGCCGCCATTATCCTCTTGGTAATCACATCCTTGTTGGTTACCTGCAATTTCATCTCCTTGCACAGCATGGCGCTTTTTGTACTGTGTGGCCTACTCTGGATTATCACCCTGGGACTCTTTCTTGAGACCTACATTAGAGCGCGAGCCATACCGACACGCTCCCTCACGCGCCAACGCCTCGTCTGGCAATCGCTCTATGCCTCCCTGCGCCACCAGCGCGTGGCCTACTGGACACTATCCCTTGGAGTCTTCACCGTCTTTGCCGTAGGTCTCAACCGTCCCGACTTCGGCGACAGAGACAGTTGGCAGACCGCTACGGGCGGCTATTCATACTACGTTGAGACCACGGTACCTATTCAGTACGACCTCAACAATCCGGCAGCCCGCACCAGGCTCTCCCTCACTGACTTGCCCGAAGGCACAGTCTTCCTGCAGTTCCTTCGCCATACTGCTGACGAAGCCAGTTGCCTAAACCTGAATAGGGTAGCGACGCCCACAATCATTGCCCCCCTCCCGCCTCCCGAGGAGGGAGCCTTGGTATGCTCACAGGCAGCAAAGACGGTGAGCGCAAATTCCTCATTCTATAGCATCTTGTCCCCCTTCGGATTGGCAGCTCCCTCCTCGGGAGACGGGGAGGAGGACTTGTTCCTTGATCAAGAGTCACTTGTCTGGAGCCTTATGCGCAGTGTGGGCGATACGCTCTACTACACCGATTCTCGTGGCAGGGAAGTTCCCCTTGTCATAGCCGGCAGCTATCCCACCGGCATCTTCCATGGCAGCGCCCTGATGCCAGCAGAGACGTTCCGTAGATTGTGGCCCGACGAGAGTGGGGTAGAGGTACTGCTTGTCAAGTCGTCCCGTCCTGACGAAGCCGTCGAACTGCTGTCCGTGGCTCTCAGCGAGTACGGCATGCATGTGCAGACCACAGACGAGCGCGTCCGCCTTTTCTTCGAGGTGACTGATACCTACCTGCTCATCTTTTTCACCCTCGGAGCGTTAGGACTCTTGCTGGGCATCTGCAGCATGCTCATCATCGTGCGCAAAAACCTTACCGCCCAGCGTCCTTCCATCTGCTTGCTTCGTGCATTGGGATTCCCCGAACGGGTTGTCCGTGTCCAGCTTCTTCGCGAGAATGTTGCCGTCCCCCTTTATGCCGTGGCCGTGGGAGCCGTAGGGTCGGTTATCAGTATCAGTGCCAACGTAGCCGGAGCTGGTCTCTCCACGCTGCTCCTTGCCCTCTTCTGCCTTGCCCTGCTCTTGCTCGGCGTATGGGGCGGCGTGCGGTACATCGTAAATAGATACATTGATTTTTGAAACTTTACATTTCTGCTTGCTTTCATGCCGATTCTACAATAACTTACTCCTTTAAATGAACCACTTATAAATAATTATAAAATGAACAACTTATAAATAATAGAAATATGAAACAACTGATTCTATCTCTTTTTGCCTCCTTTGTGGCAGCATGTCCCTGCGCTACGATGGCCCAACAGGTCACATTTCGTGGTGTGAACCATTGCGGTATCTACCCCAACGAGAAGAACCTTCTGAAAGAGTGGCCCGAGGGTGGACCACAGAAACTCTGGATGGTGAGCGATGCCGGAAAGGGTAACTCGAGCGCACTGGTCAGCGACGGATTCGTATACACAGCGGGACTGACCGAAGACGAGCAGAACGAGCAAATAACGTGCTATAAGACAGATGGTACCAAGGTGTACCAGGTGACATACGGAAGAGCCTGGACGAAGTCGTTCCAGGAGACGCGTGCCACTCCGCTCATCGACGACGACCGACTCTACATGGTGAGCGGTATGGGTGAACTGGTGTGCCTGAACCGTGCGGACGGCAAGGTGCTCTGGAGCATGGACTACTGGCAGAAGTATCAGATTACACCCAACGACCAGGGCATCTGCGAGCAGCCCCTTGTGGATGGTAACCGCGTGATTATCACCACCTGCGGCAAGGAGGTGTGCATGGCAGCCTACGACAAGATGACCGGCAAGCTACTCTGGGAGACTCCCGGCTTCGGCGACCCTGCCACGTACCTTGCCTCGCGCATCGTGGAGTGGAACGGCCATCGTCAGGTCATTGCCGGCACGGAGATGCACATCTTCGGTGTGGACCCCGAGACAGGCAAGATGGTGTGGAACGACTCACAGTGGACGCCCGCGCTGGAGACCAAGAAGTGGCTCAATGCGATGATCAATACGCCCGTCTTCAAGGACGGCTATCTGCTTGTCAGTCTGGGTGACGGACATGGTTGTGTGCTTTACCGCATGGCCGACGACCTGTCGGGCGTGACGTTGCAATGGAAGAACAAGGAGATAGACATGTACATGGGTGGCATGGTGGAGCTGGACGGCATCGTCTACGGCAGTACGGGCGACAAGAACAAGTGGGCCGCCATCGAGATCCCCTCGGGCACGGTACGCTACCACGAGGCATGGGCCGGCGGCAAGGCCCGTGGTGCGCTGATCATGGCCGACGATATGTTCTACCTCTTCGATGAGCGTCGCGGCACGGTGGGCCTTGCTCGCATCAATCCCGACAAACTGGACGTGGTCAGCGAGTTCCGTTTCACGGAAGGCAGCGGTGCCTGCTTTGCGCACCCCACCATCTTCGATGGCGTGCTCTATGTGCGTCGCGGTTCGGTGATTGTGGCCTACGATATTACGAAAAAGAGTTAAAAACGACATTTTCTGTCTATCAACTGTTTGTTGGTAACGGAATTATGCGTATCTTTGCATCCAAAAACAACTAAATCATAAAAAAATCTACGATGAACAAGAAAGTTTTCAGCACGCTCCTCATGGGATGCATCATGGCATCGTGTGTCAACGCACAGGAGGTGAAGGAGGTGACGCCCTACGGATGGCGTGGCCCCGAGCACAATGGTTATTATCCCGATAAGGGTCTGCTGGCTGAGTGGCCTGCCGAGGGTCCCGAGATGATTTTCGAGACCATGGATGCTGGCAAGGGCTATTCCTCACCCCTCGTGGTGGGTGACAAGATCTACCTCACCGGTATGAGTGAGGACGAGAACGAAGAGGTGTTCAGTTGCTATAACCTGAAGGGCGAGAAACAATACACCGTGGCTTATGGCAAGCCCTGGAAGCAATCGTACCCCGAGACGCGTACCACCCCCGCTGTGGTCGATGGCAAGGCATACGTCATCAGTGGCATGGGCGAAATCGTCTGCATCAACACCGCTGATGGCAGCATTGCCTGGAAGGTGGATGGCGGCACCAAGTACGGTCGAAAGACCGGCATGTGGGGAACCAGCGAATGTCCCTTGGTTTACGATGATAAGGTAATCTACACCCCTTGCGGTGACCAGACTACCATGGTGGCCCTCAACCGCATGACGGGCGAGGAGATCTGGAAGAGCCGTCCCTTGGGCGACATGTCGGGCTACGTATCGCCCATCATGATCGAGTACAAGGGCAAGCACCAGATTGTAGGCTCTACGGCCTTCAATGCCATCGGTGTGGATCCCAACACGGGCGAAATCATGTGGACCTTCGACGACTGGGGACCCAAGCATACCGGCAAGAAGAGCAACTTCCAGAACATTGCGCCCAACTCGGCCCTGTACAAGGACGGCAAGATTTTCTTCTGCCACGGCTACGATCTTAATGGTTTCCAGCTCCAGTTGGCTGACGACCTGAAGAGCGTCACTTGCACTTGGCGCACCGAGACGCTCGACACGCATCATGGTGGCTACGTACTCGTGAACGGCAAGATCTACGGTACCAACTGGATCAATAACAACGACGGTAACTGGTGCTGCATTGACTGGGAGACGGGTAAGACCGACTACGAGGAGAAGTGGGCCGGTGGTGCCGGTAAGGGAAGCATTATCGCAGCCGATAACAAGCTCTTCTGCTATGACGAGCGTCGTGGCTTCGTGGGCCTTGTCAACGCCAATCCTGCCAAGTTCGACGTAGTCAGCAAGTTCCGCATTGCAAAAGGTAGCGGTCCTCACTGGGCACACATGAGCATCGACAATGGCATCCTCTACGTTCGCCATGGTGAGGCCTTCTATGCTTTCAAGATAAAATAAGCTAACAATATACTTATTGGCATTGAGCAGTAATGTCCTCCCGAATGACATTACAACTCAATGCCAAATTGTATAACGCTGTCTTAAATTCTTGATTAAAAAGTATCTCACTGCATAAATTAAGGAGATAATATACAATTTGGCACAGGGGGAATCATTTTGCCAAAAAGTATATCATCACCTATATTAAAAAGTAATTCTATGTTTACAATTCTCCCTCTCTTCATCGGTTCCACCGAGCTTATCCTCATCGTAGCACTGGCCTTGCTGCTCTTTGGTGGCAAGAAGCTGCCCGAGATGATGCGCGGCCTCGGCCGTGGTGTCAAGGAGTTCAAGGACGGCATGAGCGGTCTCGACGACAAGGAATCATTGGGCAATGGCTGTGACCAGGACGCTGCTGACAAGACGTCGAATCATGCAGAGTGACAATCAGACAAACAATCCCATAATGACATTCGGCGAACATCTCGAGGTGCTTCGCCGAATGTTATTTCGTTTGCTGGCTATCGTAGGCATCTTTATGATAGCTGCCTTTTGTGCCAAGGAAACGGTCTTTAACATTATCCTGGCTCCCAGCCGCCCCGATTTCCTGTCCTTTTTCAGGGGAGAGGAGGTACAACTCATTGCCACAGAACTGAGCAGCCAGTTCATGGCCCACCTTAGTGTGTCGCTCACGCTGGGTATATTGTTGGCATCGCCCTACATCCTCTTCGAATTCTTTCGCTTTGTCTCACCCGCCCTCTACGAGCGCGAACGACGTCTTTCTTTACCTCTGTTGCTCATCGCCTACACACTTTTCCTCGGTGGCCTGATGCTCAGCTATTATATCCTCTTTCCTGTCTGTTTCCATTTTCTGGCCACATACAGCGTCTCTGCCAGGGTTGACACCCTTGTCACGCTCGACTCCTACCTGTCCACCTTCACCACACTCACCCTTCTCCTCGGACTCGTTTTCCAATTGCCCGTCGTTGCCTTCATACTTGGCCGTCTGCAACTTATCAGCAGTTCTCTGCTGGCACGCTACCGTCGCCATGCCGTTCTTGTCATAGCCGTCACATCCGCCCTCATCACGCCTCCCGACGCACTCTCGCTCCTCCTCGTCAGCCTTCCCCTCTATCTCCTCTACGAGGTCAGCATCCTTGTTGTGCGGTTCTCTCATCCCTCGCACCCTTGAAACTTCAGCTCCATGGTGTAGCCGTGCATGCGGAACCCTCTGCCTATGGGACGCTCCCAGTAGGGGCCAGCTTCGAACCCTAAATGTTCGTAAAAAGCCTTGGCACGATTGTCCCGATTAACGTCCAGTCGTACATGCCCACCCTTCGGCCAAGTTTCGTGTGCTACTCTCATCACTTCCTCCATCAGTGCCTTCCCCATTCCTCGTCCCTGGCAGCATGGCATGATATATAACTTGTCGAGATACAGCACCTTCTGGTCATGTCTCAACGTGTAGGCACAGTATCCCACCGCCTCTTCCCCTTGGTAGAGCAGCAGATAGACTGTCCCTTTCTGTATCTGATTCTTTAGCGTGTCTGTATTGTACATTTCCCGCATCATGTATTCGTTCTGCTCATCGCTGTGCAGCCCTTTGTATGCCACAGGATAACACCTCTCTGCCAACCTCAGAATGATGGGTATGTCGCTCGTCTCAGCTCGTTGTATTCTCGATTTCATCCGAATATGGTTTCTCTTTCTGATGCAAATATAGTGATAATTTGGCAAAACGAGATATAAAAACTATTATTTGATGCTCAGTAATTAAGAAATTGACTAAAATGACGTAACTTTGTAAACGGTAAGAAAAGATGGACGGCCATACGCCCCTTC
Organism: Bacteroidaceae bacterium; assembly: GCA_045616065.1. Lineage (GTDB taxonomy): Bacteria > Bacteroidota > Bacteroidia > Bacteroidales > Bacteroidaceae > Physcousia. The sequence continues at coordinate 28,180 of JAZLFZ010000033.1, forward strand.
TTCCAAACAACCAAACGACCAATCTCCCAAACGACTAAATATGGCTCTTTCCCACATCGAAAAGCATTATAACAAACATCCCGAAGACCTCCGACTCCTGCGACGCCACGGCATTGTAGAGTTCGAAACCACCTTGCATCACATCCACCGCTACCTCAAGCCAGGCCACCTCGTGCTCGACATTGGAGCTGGCACCGGACGCTATGCCTCTGCCCTTATGGCTGAGGGGTATCATGTCAAGGCCGTGGAACTGGTGCAGCGAAACATCGACGTCTTTCTCAAGCGTGAGCCCACAGCTGATGTCCAGAAGGGTGATGCGCGCCACATGCCCTTCCTGCCCTCCGACACGTCCGATGTCACCCTCCTCCTGGGCCCCCTCTATCATCTCATTGGTGACGACCAGAAGTTACAAGCGCTGTGTGAAGCCAAACGTGTCACACGTCCCGGAGGTGTTATCTTTGTAGCCTATCTCATGAACGAGTACAGCATACTCTCTTACTGTTTTGACGAGGAACGCATGCCACAACTCCTTGCCAACGGATTTGTAGACAGTCAGTTCCACGTGCAGGTGCCGGATGGCGAACTCTATGACTACGTTCGTTTGGAGGACATAGATCGGCTGAACCGTGAGGCCGGACTCCAGCGTCTGACCATCTTTTCACCCGACGGAGCCGCTGATTACATGCGTACGCGTCTTAACCGCATGAGCGAACAGACTTTCTCCCTCTTCATCGAGTACCAGAAGTCTATCTCCGAGCGTACCGACCTCATTGGGGCAGGCAGCCACGTGGTGGATGTCTTGCTAAATACGGAGTGATGATTTTTTTCTTAACGCTACGTGTATTTTTGGCGCACCTTCGCAGCAGTATTAGTAGATTGTTTCTGCATTATAATCTAGGATGCAGAGCAACCCTTCAGAGCCTTCACGACACTGATTTTTGTTATCGTGTTACAAAAAATAGGTGAGTGAAGAGGTCTTTCTGCCCTTCACTCACCTATCATTACGGCGTTCATTTCCCTGAACGTCCTGTGTAGATCATCCTTACTGTGCCATCAGCTCGTTTGTGTATGGTAAATCCTTTGGGCGACTTGACACGATGGCCTTGCAGGTTGTAGTAAGCCTCCTTGTCAGCATTGCTGCTGGTATTGGCAGTCTGTATGGACGTTTCTTCCTCGTTATGCTTCATCAGAATGAAGGTGTTAAGGCTGCGCCCGGGAATGTGTATCGTCACCTCCTGGGTTGGTTGGCTGACCTCTATCTCAGTCTCCTGACAGAGTTGGCGGGCTTCGTTACCCGTCGAGAGCAGGTGGGTACAGCTTTTTACCTTTACGGGCAGCTTAATCTTCACGTCATATTCCGTGGCAGTGGTGTCGATGGCCATGACGATAATGGAGTCGCCCTTCTCATAGGCTGTGGCTTCGAAGGCTGCTTCGGTACTGGGAGTAGAATAACCCGTGGGAGCTGCGTAGATGCGTGTGGAGCCAGTGACATGCTTTGAGAAGTGTGACATAACGTAAGCTCGTGGCAGCAGTTGGTTTTTCTTATTGGCAGTGCCATACTTCGACTCACCTGTACCCACGAAAGCCCAGTGGGCACGCATGTACCAGTAGATGTAACCGGTGCAACCAGCTTGCATACACTCGTTGAGCTCTTCGGCAAAGAGCAACTGCTCGTGCCAGGTAGGCAGTCGGTTCTGGATGTTGTCCGATACAGAGTGCTCCGTCATCCATACTTCCTTGCCGTACTTAGCGGCCAGAGCGGCAGCAGACTTCATGTTAACCAATGGTGGATGACCGTAAAGATGACCCGCTATGATGTCGATCTGATTACGGGCATCCTTGTTGTTAAGCAAGGTATTGGAATATTGCGGGTCGAAACCTAATGGCTCGGCACTGATGAGACGTACGTAGGGATAGGTCTCTCGGTCGAGCATGTGTGCGTAGTTCTTGACCAGGTTGAGCTGTTGCTGGGGTGTGTAGAGGCAACCGGAATAGTCCACCCACCAGTCGGGTTCGTTCTGGATGGAGACTGCGTCGACTTTCACGCCATTGTTCTTCATGTATTTCAGGAAGGAGTTGAGCCAGGGGAAGAATTTCTCGTAGCAGTCCTGTCGAAGCTCTCCTCGCTGATTGCCTTGGGCATCCGACTTTCCACCCTGAGCTGTGCCATTCGTCTTGTAATCGCCTGGAGGTGACCAGGGCGTACCGAAGACAATTCCGCCACGCTGCTTTACTATCTTGGCCGAGGGCAAACTGCCGTGCCAGTCATAGGGTGTGTCCCATCCGATGTCGGCTGCAGTGATGTCGCCCTTGAAGTTGGGCGAAATCTCCATTCGCATGATGTTCAGACCGATCTTGGACGTCGGACCATAAAGCAGTTTGACGGGCTGTGTGTCGCTACCATAGGGGCACATTGCACCATCGCAACAGGCTGCACCAAAACCAGTTACAGTTTGGTAGCGTGTACTTCTCACCGTGATGGTGATGTTCTTGGATTGTGCTGAGAGAAAGGTGCACAAGGCAAGGATTGTCGTTAACAGGCGTTTCATTTTATTTGGGCGTTTAGGGGAAATGGTTATTTAATGCGTTTATCTACTATTTACTATCTATTATTTACTATTCACTATTCACTATTTACTATTTACTATTTTGTGGCCACATTATTATTAAACATAACACGCATTGAGAGCGGTATGCAAAGAGTTTTTCTTTGACCTCAGAAGAGTCCGTAGAGTTGTCCGTCAATCATGTCTGTGACTTGCTTGAAGTCTGCTGGATTGTTCTCGAACTTCAGCTTGTCTCCATCTACGATGACCAGTTTTCCCTTGTAGCCGGCAATCCATTCCTCGTATCGTTTGTTCAGGCCAGTGAGATAGTCGATGCGGATGGTTTGCTCGTAGTCGCGTCCACGCTTCTCTATCTGCGAGATGAGATTGGGTATGGTGCTGCGAATGTATATCATCAGGTCTGGCAGCCCAACGAGCGACATCATGAGGTCGAACAGTTCGGTGTAGTTGGCAAAGTCGCGGTCGCTCATGTAACCCTGATCGTGAAGGTTGGGTGCAAAGATGCGTGCGTCTTCGAAGATGGTGCGGTCTTGTATGATGGTCTCCTCTGCTTTGGTGATGTCCACCACGTCGCGGAACCGCTTGTTGAGGAAGTATATCTGTAGGTTGAACGACCACCGCTCCATGTCGGCATAGAAGTCGGAGAGGTAAGGGTTGTACTCCACGGGTTCGAAGCGGGGCGTCCATCCATACCGCTTCACAAGCATCTTGGTCAGCGTTGTCTTTCCGCTGCCTATGTTTCCAGCTATGGCTATATGCATTGTCTTGTTAGATTAAAGTCCCCTACCCAACCTCCCCCCGAGGGGAAGGAGATTTATACAGAGAAAAGGGGGATGGTGTTATTGATTATCAAATTATGCAACAATATCTAAGTTCTCATGCGGACCGTCGTTCTCCCCTCGGGGAACTTGAAGCGGGGCTACACGGGGAAAAGGTTGTAGAGCCTTGCGTTTATCTTGTCCACGATGTGGGCAAAGTCCTGCTTGTTGTGCAGGAAGTCCATATCATCGACATCGATGACGAGTGTCTTTCCCTTGTATTTGTGAAAGATGAAGTCTTCATAGCGCTCGTTGAGCCCCTTGAGGTATTCGAGCTGTATCTGCTGCTCGTATTGGCGACCACGCTTCTGTATGTTAGCCACCAGATGCGACACGCTTGCACGCAGATAAATCATGAGGTCTGGCATCTTCACCACAGACATCATCTGTTCGAAGAGTTCCATGTACGTCTCGTAGTCGCGGTCGGAGAGATTGCCTTGCTCTTTGTTGTTGGCCACGAAGACGTAGACACCCTCGAAGATGCTGCGATCCTGTACGATGACGTGCGCTGCCCTGTTGATGTCCATGATGTCCTTGAAGCGTTCCTTGAGGAAGAAAACCTCGAGTGGGAACGACCATCGCTGTATGTCGTTGTAGTAATCCTCGAGGTATGGGTTTTGCGACACGGCCTCGAAGCGTGCCTCCCAACCGTAATGTTTGGCCAGCATGGTGGTCAGCGTGGTCTTTCCGCTTCCTATGTTACCGGCTATTGCTATGTGCATTTTGTCAGATTGTGGATTGAAAATTGAAGATTGAAGGTTCAAAATGAGGTTTCTTTCATTGCAAAGTTATAAAAAAGAATGTACTCGGCACGCTTTTTGCAGAATTATTTTGCCATATCGAATGTTTTTTGTAATTTCGCATTCGCAAAAAGTTAAAACGACACGCAATGAAACGTAATCTCGAAACCATTTGCATACACGGCGGATGGAAGGCTCAGAAGGGCGACCCCCAGCAGTTGCCCATTTACCAGAGTACCACTTTTCGCTACGAAACGAGCGACCAGATGGCACGTCTCTTCGATCTGAAGGACGAGGGCTATTTCTATACCCGACTGGCCAACCCTACCAACGATGCTGTGGCCAAGAAGATTTGTGCTCTTGAAGGCGGTGTGGGCGCCATGCTCACCAGCAGCGGTCAGGCTGCCAATTTCTATGCTGTCTTCAATATCTGCCAGTCAGGCGACCACTTCATCACCAGTAATAATATATATGGTGGCACGTATAACCTCTTTGGCGTGACTATGAAGAAGCTCGGCATCGAGTGTACCTTCATCGACCCCGATTGGGACGACGAGAAAATCGAGGCTTGCTTCAAGGATAACACCAAGTGCTTCTTCGGTGAGACCATCTCCAACCCAGGCGGCAAGGTCTTCGACATCGAACGCTTTGCCAAGTTGGCCCACAAGCACGGAGTGCCTCTCATCGTGGACAACACCTTTGCCACTCCTATCAACTGTCGTCCTTTCGAGTGGGGATGTGACATTGTCACCCATTCCACCACCAAGTACATGGACGGTCATGCCTCACAGGTTGGAGGCTGTGTCGTGGACAGCGGTAACTTCGACTGGGAGGCACAAGCTGGCAAGTTCCCGGGTCTTTGCACCCCCGACGAGTCATACCACGGCCTCACCTATACCAAGGCGTTCGGAAAGATGAGCTACATGACGAAACTCGTGGCACAGCTCATGCGCGACCTGGGCAGCATTCCTGCTCCACAGAACAGTTTCCTTCTCAACCTGGGCCTCGAGACACTCCATCTTCGTATGAAGCAGCATTGTGCCAATGCACAAGCCGTGGCTGAATGGCTCGAGAAGAACGAGAAAGTGGGTTGGGTGAACTATGCCGGTTTGCCTAGCAACAGGGACTATGCCCTGGCACAGAAATACATGCCAAACGGCACTTGCGGTGTCATCGCATTTGGCCTGAAGGGTACACGTGAGGAGGCCATCCGCTTCATGGATAACCTCGACTTCATCTCCATCGTTACTCATGTCGCCGATGCCCGCACCTGCGTGCTCCATCCAGCGAGCCATACCCATCGTCAGCTCTCCGAGGATCAGCTGCGCGAAGCTGGCGTTGCCCCTGACCTCGTTCGCCTCTCGGTAGGTATCGAGAACGTTGACGACATCATCGCTGACCTTGAACAGGCTATGTCGAAAATGTGATATCGATATAGGAATTATGTTACATCGAACCACAATAACGGCCTCGTAGCTCAGTTGTATAGAGCATCAGATTCCGGTTCTGAGTGTCGCGGGTTAGAGTCCCGCCGGGGTCACTATAAAAAAAGAGAATCCTTGCACGATTGTGTAAGGATTCTCTTTTTTTTGTTTATCTTGTATTATCAGATTATGATCGTTAGCGACCTTCTCTTGAGTTGTTTTACTCGTCGATGCCGTCGATGGTCTGAATCTTACCGTTCTCGTCGAACGAAATCTCACAAACCTTAAGGCTGCGAAGCCATGACTTGCCGCCAGAAGGCACACTGTCATGGTGGAAGAGGTACCACTTGCCTTCGTACTGGATGATGGCATGATGGGTTGTCCAACCTACTACAGGGGTAAGGATCTCGCCCTGGAAAGTGAAGGGACCGTAAGGATTATCGCCCACGGCATAGCAGAGCAGATGACTGTCACCGGTAGAGTAAGAGAAGTAGTATTTGCCATTCATCTTGTGCATCCAGCTGGCCTCGAAGAAGCGGTGAGGATCGTCGGCCTTGAGGGGCTCTCCGTTCTCGTCGACTACAAGGATGGGACGTGGGGCTTCGGCATAGTTGAGACCGTCCTTGGTGAGGCGAACACAACGGCTGGGAAGTGCATCAGCCTTGCCTTCGGGCAGGTAGGGCTCTTCGAGGTGAATATTATCCTTGTAGCGCTGGAGCTGACCGCCCCAAAGACCGCCGAAGTAGACATAAACCTCACCATCGGCATCGTCGCGGAAGGCGCACATGTCAATGCTGTAGCTACCGGGTACGGGAGCGGGTTGGGGAATGAAGGGGCCTTCTGGGTTGTCGGCAATAGCAGTGCCCCAGTGGAACACGTCGCAACGGTCCTTGAGGGGGAAGTACATGATATACTTCTTTACCTTCTTGCTGTAGCCCATACCCTTGGCCTGCTCCTCGGCATTGGTGGGTACCTCATACTCATACTCCTGCACGTCGCAGTCCCAGAGCTGGCGGCCAGCCCAGGGGATGTCCTCCTGGCGCAGTACACAACCGCAGTCTACCACTTCACCGTTCATGGGATCACCATCGATGCGCAGCACGTGGTAGTCCTTCATGACGTACTGGTCGCCGTTGTCATTCTCGACGTTCTCGCACTCCCAGTCGTGGCTGGGATAGATATAGATCTTGCCATTGAATACGTGTACAGAAGGGTCTGCCATGTAGTCGGCAGGGAAAAGATAACGCTTTTTGGTTTTCATGTTGTTTTTTGATGTTTAGGATATTAGTTGTTTAGGAAAACTCTTTATTTACTCCTTCACCAACTTCACGATAGCCTCAACAAAGGGCTTGGGATTGTAGTTGCGATCGATGGCCAGCGGATAGTCCGTACGACCTGCCATGGGCCAGCCATTCTTCCAGCTGTCAGCATCGGTGAGGCCCCAGAAGGTTACACGATCGATGACGTCAGCATGTTTCAGATAGATCTTGAAGAGCTTGACGAAGAAGTCGGTCTGCTCCTGTGCTTTTTCGGCGGGAAGTCCGTCGGTGTAGGGATTCATAGACTTCTGGTACTCGAAATTGGTCTCCACCGAGGCACCATAGTTGCCGGAGGGCCAAGGCAGTACACTGAGATCGAGCTCGGTGACCATCACCTTGACACCCTCAGCAGCAAAAGCCTCAATGCTCCTCTCATATTCGTTGAGGTTGGTAGAGAACGAGACGTGCGACTGCATGCCTACACCGTCGATGCGGCAACCATGCGCCTTGAGGTCGCGGATAAGTTTCACGACGGTCTCACGCTTGGCAGGATTGTCCATGCTGTAGTCGTTGTAGTAGAGCTCAGCGTCGGGGTCTGCTTCGTGGGCAAATTGGAAGGCCAAACGGATGTACTCGGGACCGATGGTATTATAATAATTGGTGGGACGCATCTGACCGTTGTCCAGAATGGCCTCGTTTACCACATCCCATCCTTTGATTTTGCCTTTGTAACGGCCGACAACGGTTTGGATGTGTTCCTTCATGCGTCTGATGAGCTCATCCTTGGTAACGGGCTGAGCCATATCGTCCTTGAAGAACCAGTAGGGAGCCTGCGAATGCCATACGAGGCAGTGACCGGTAATGACTTGCTTGTTTTTCTTAGCCAGCTTGACAAGGGCATCGGCATCGGCAAAGTCCCAGAGATATTGCTTGGGATGTATCTCCTCTGCCTTCATGCAGTTCTCGGGCACGAGGGCACTGAACTGCTCCTTGATGACGTTCTGTACGCGTGGATCCTTGCTCTTGACCTGACGCGTGTTGATGGCTGTGCCGATGAGGAACTTACCTTGGAAGGCCTCGCGCATGGTGGTCTGAGCCAGGACTGATTGTGACATCAGTCCCAGTCCCATTACCAGTATTATCTTGTTAAATGCTTTCATATCAGTTCTTTTGTGATCTTTGCTCAATCTGCATGTTCATAATGTCGAGCTTTTCGTCGGTCAGGGGGTACTTGTAGATGAGCACGCCCACAACAACCAGCAGAATAGCGGGGATGATGGTAGTGAACCAAAGGATGGCCTCCTTGGCAATGTCACTGTATTCGCCAATCTTCGTGTAATAAGCATTGACGGGAGCGCTGATGAACGATGCGAGGAATACCACGATGAAGATACAGATCATAAGTTGCAGGCACTTGTTGGCCTTGAACTCGGCAAACATCTCTCCAAAAGTGACGGGCTTCTCGGGTGTGGTGGCAATGCGCTCCTCACAGCCCTTGAAGCAGAACATCAAGAGTGCGAAACCAATGATGGCGAAGATGCTGGTTACGGTGAACCAAGCCGTCTCGTCGGTGGGGAGCGATGACTTCTCCTCGGCAAAGTTGAAACCAATCCAACCCATAACGAGAGGAGTGATAAAACCGGCAACAGAGAAACCTGCCTTAAAGGCTACGCCGGCCAGCGCGTTGACAGTGGCTGCGGGGCGGTTACCTGTACGGAACTCCGACTCGGTGATGACCTCGGGCACCAGTGCCCACATCAACGAACCAACCAAGAGGCCTACACCGGTCATAACCTTAGCAGTCTGTACGATGGCATTGCACTCAGCCACGTTAAAGAACTGACCTACGACATAAAGGATGATGAAACCAACGAGACCCACAGAGAGCAGCAGGTAGTAGAGTCCCTTCTTGCCAAACATCTTCTTCAGCACAGGCAGTGCGGGGAGGATGATGAAGGCAGGAATGGTACCGATGGCCATAAACACGGCCTGGTTCCAGTCAATATCAGCATGGAGAACCATGGCCAAACCGATGGGGAATCCAGCTTGTACGATAATCTGTCCGATGTTGGCGCATACCATACGCGTAGAGGTAAGCTTCAGCACCTCATCGTTGTCGCGGGTCATGCTGGCCATGATTGAACCGTAGGGGATGTTCACCACCGAATAGATCATGCTGAGCAGCGTGTAGCTGACGGTGGCATAAATGATCTTCATCGTGGGCGACCATGTGACAGCCTGAGGGAGCATGAGGCAGCAGGCAGCAATGGTCAAGGGAATTCCGCCATAGAGAAGATAGGTGCGATACTTACCCATCTTGGGATTGTGGTTGTCAATATAACGACCCACGACGGGGCTCCAGATGCAATCCAGAAGTCGCACGCCCAGAATCAGTCCGCTGACAAAGGCAGGACTTATCTTCAGGACGGTGGTGAGATACAGCATCAGATAGCATGCTACGGTTTGAAAGATGAGGTTCTGAGCCAAGTCGCCCGAACCAAAGCCGATGCGCTGCATCCAACTCAATTTGTAGAAACCTTTAGCTTCGGTTTCTGAAGACATTGTTTTAGCCATAATGATTATAGGTTTTAGATATTGTTTTTCGTATTTCCGTTTGCAAATTTAATAATTTTATCGGAATAATAACAAGACTTTGTAAACAAATGGTGTTAAATTTGTAACATTAGCGTCTAAATTACCAATCTACACATACAAAGTAGCAATTTGGACAACTATTATGGTAACGTATCACATATTATATATATAAAAAGGTAGTACCTGTGGAAATCACGTAAAAACAAGTAGTAACAGATAAATAACAGATAATTATCATCGTATTGAGCGGCAACGTATTGCATAATCAGACCCTTGTGCCAAATGGTATATCATCACCTAATGTTAATACGATAGTCGACAAAAAAGGACCTCGCGAACCTAGCCTTTGGCTGAGGTTGCGAGGTCCTTTTGTTTTTATGTCCAATCAACAGATTAGTTGAACCAGCGAACGTAGCAGAAGTCCTGACGGTGAGGCAGCAGGTCGTTCTTGGGGAAGAAGCGGTAAGCTACCTTGAAGCCACCGGCACGGTCTACTGCGTGCTCGAGCTCGAAGGTGTAGAGGTTGCCCTCGTTCTTGACAACCTTGAAGGGCTCTACGTTGTGGATGCTATCAACGCCATTTTTGTCGGTCTTGAGGGTAACGAGCTCCATGCCGATGGCATCCTGGAGGCCAGCCTCGTCCAGAACAACCTGGATGGTGTACTTCTGACCGGCTGCAATGTTACCGCTGATGATCTCCTCGGGCTTTGTCTCGCTTACAATCTTGATGGCATCCCAACGCTCAGCTACGGTCTCCTTCCAGGTAGCAATCTCCTTGGCAAGCTTGTTGTCGTCCTTCTGGAGCTCCTGAGAGCGGTCGCGCAGCTTGTTGTAGAAGCGGCTGTAGTAGTCGTCGAGCTGACGCTTCATGGTGTAGTGAGGAGCGATGGTTGCGATAGAGTTCTTGATAACCTTAACCCAACCGGTGCTGTAACCCTTGGCGTTGCGAGCGTAGTAGAGAGGCATGATCTCGTTCTCGAGCAGCGAGTAGATGGTAGCTGCGTCGAGCTGGTCCTGCTGACCCTGATCCTGGTAGGTACGCTTCTCGGTAAGTGCCCAACCGGCACCCTCGCGGTAGCCCTCGAGCCACCAACCGTCCTTTACAGAGAGGTTGACAACACCGTTCATCAGAGCCTTCTCGCCTGAGGTACCTGATGCCTCGAGAGGACGAGTAGGAGTATTCATCCAGATATCAACACCTGAGACGAGGCGACGAGCGAGCTGCATGTCGTAGTTCTCGAGGAAGATAATCTTACCGAGGAACTCGGGACGCTGGCTGATCTCGTAGATCTTCTTGATGAGACCTTGACCTGCGCCATCGGCGGGGTGAGCCTTACCGGTGTAGAGGAACTGTACGGGATAGTTGGGGTTGTTGACGATCTTGGCCAGACGCTCCAGATCGGTGAAGAGGAGGTGTGCACGCTTGTAGGTAGCGAAACGACGACCGAAACCGATAAGGAGGGCATTGGGGTTGATCTTCTCCATCAGCGATACTACGCGGCTGGGATCACCCTGGTTCTTGAGCCAAGAGTCGCGGAACTGCTCACGGATGTAGTCAACGAGCTTGGTCTTCAGAGCCATACGGGTCTTCCATACCTCCTCGTCGCTTACGTTATAGATGCCGTGCCAGATCTCCTCGTTGCTCTGGTCAGCGAGATGGTTAGCGTCGAAGTGCTTAGCATAGAGCTTGCGCCACTCGTTAGCACACCATGTGGGGAAGTGAACACCGTTGGTAACGTAGCCCACGTGGCTCTCCTCGGGATAGTAGCCGGGCCAGATGCCGTTGAACATCTTCTTGCTGACCTCACCGTGCAACCAGCTTACACCGTTAACCTCCTGTGAGGTGTTGCAAGCGAAGGTAGACATACAGAAGCGCTCTGAGTGGTCATCGGGGTTCATACGACCCATGCCGATGAACTCGTCCCAAGAGATGCCGAGCATCTGGGGATAGCCGCTCATGTACTTGCTGAAGAGACCCTCGTCGAAGTAGTCGTGACCAGCGGGTACGGGAGTGTGAACGGTATAGAGTGAAGAAGCGCGTACGAGCTCCATAGCCTGGTTGAAAGTCTTGCCCTCCTTTACGAGGTCTACGAGACGCTGTACGTTGCAGAGAGCGGCATGACCCTCGTTGCAGTGGTAAACGTCCTTCTTGATGCCCAGCTTCTTCAGAGCGAGTACACCACCGATACCGAGCAGAATCTCCTGCTTGAGGCGGTTCTCCCAGTCGCCACCATAGAGTGCGTGGGTAATGCTGCGGTCGAACTCTGAGTTCATATCGTTATCGGTATCAAGCAGATAAAGCTTAACACGACCAACGTTAACCTGCCACAGGTAAGCGTGTACCATGTAGTTCATGTAGGGAACATCGACAACCATGGGCTGGCCATTCTCCTCGGTAACCTGTACGATGGGCAGTGAGGGGAAGTTCTGTGCCTCGTAGTTGGCAATCTGCTGACCGTCCATTGAGAGGCTCTGTGTGAAGTAACCGTAGCGATACAGGAAACCTACGGCACACATGTCAACGTTTGAGTCGGAAGCCTCCTTGATGTAGTCACCAGCGAGGATACCCAGACCACCTGAGTAGATCTTGAGGGTCTGGTTCAGACCGTACTCCATACAGAGGTAGGCAACGCTGGCGCGCTTCTTGTCGGGCTCCACGTCCATGTACTCACGGAACTGCTTGTATACGTCGTTCATCTTCTTCAGGACAGCCTTGTCCTTGGAGAGCTTCTCGAGCTTTTCGATGTCGATGCGCTCAAGGAGGAGAACGGGGTTCTGCTTAACTTCTTCGAAGAGCTCCTCATCGAGGTTACGGAACAGGCTGCGACAGTCGTGGTTCCATGCCCACCACATGTTGTGAGCCAACTCTTCCAGTTTGTTCAGCGCCTCAGGGATGTTACTCTTTACCGAGATGGTGCGGAAGTTAGCCTGATTGCTGTTACTTGCTTTGATTTTCATAACTTAAATATTGGTTGTGTAATTAGTATTTTAAGATCTACGTTTTAGTTGTTGCGCAGAAACATACGAGTCTGCATGTTTTCGAGCGCTACGCGATAAGCATCGTAGTAATAGGTGATGAAATTCTTCCAGAGAGCCATATCGGCCAGTGCACCCGCCTTCTTGCGGGTTGCGTCAACTTCCTTCTTGGACATCTGCGCAAAACGCAGCACCGTATCGCGAACAGCATCACAGACTTCGTCGTAGTTGTAGTCGTCGCGAACGATGACCTCGACACCGTCCTCAATGCGGCTCTGCTCACCCTTGACCTTGTTGGCCCACATACCGAAGCCGGAAAGGCTCGTAGTGACGCAGGGCACCTTGAAGGCCACGCTTTCCAGCGGAGTATAGCCCCAGGGCTCGTAGTAAGAGGGGTATATGCTGAGGTCGTTTCCGATGAGAAGGTCGTAGTATGACATGTTGAAGATGCCATCCTGACCGTCGAGATAGCAAGGCACGAAGATCACCTTGACGCGACTTTCGGGCTGGTTCCACATATTGAGCCAGCGCATCATACCCGTGGCACGGTCGCTGTCGTACTCATGAAGATTGTGAGTGATGACGGGGTTGTCGAGTGGCGTGCTGTAGATCATGCCGCTCTCAAGACGACTCTTCAGATCCTCGCGGGGACCAGCCTGCCAGCCGGGCACCTCGATAAATGCCAGCACATTGCGGTTGAGGTCCTGGCACTCGTCAAGTCTGTGCATGGCATCAATGAAGACATCGATACCTTTATTCTTGAATTCGTAGCGTCCGCTGGTAGCCACGATGATTGTTTCATCATCAAGTTCTGTACCCATCAGTGCATTGGCCACCTCGAGCAACTTGGCTCTGGCCTGCTTGCGCTTCTTGTTGAACTGAACAGCCTTGGGAACAAAATCAGCCTCAAAGCCGTTCATCAGGATGGCGTCGCACTTCTTGTCGAGCAATTCCTCGCACTCAAGGCCTGTCACATCACTTACGGTGGTGAAGCAGTCCACGTTGTGAGCCGTCTGTCGTTCGATGCTGTGCTTGGCCTCCATATTGAGCTCCATGGCCATCTGGTTGCCATTGTAATCGTTGAGGTAGGTGTAGAGAGGCTTGTTGTTTCCACAGATGCTACGACCAATGCTTGTAGCATGCGTGGTGAAGATGGTGGCGATTTCAGGTACGTGCTTTTTGATGTAAAGAGCTCCGAGTCCGGTCATCCATTCGTGTGCCTGGTAAACCACTTTCTTGCACTTCTTGCTAAGAGCAAAGTGGTAATAACTTTCCACTACACGACCAGCAGCATAACTGAACATGGAAGCCTCGTCGTAGTCTCCGTATGCATGGATTGAGTCAACCTGATAGTCTGCATAAGCAGAGCCATAGATGTCATTTTTGATGGCGAAATAAGGAGCGAAGTCTACTAACACAACGATAGGGCGACCCGGTATGTTCCAGCGTCCGGTACGTACGTGCAGTTCCTGCGTCTCAGCAGTCTTAACCCATTCCTTCAGCAAATTCTTATCCTCAAGAAAGAGAGGATTCTCCTTTCCCTGCCAGAAGTCAGGGCCGATGAATACAACTTTGTCTGTTAATACATCCTGCAACGTCTTGGCGCGGGTTGACAATACCGTATAAATACCTCCCACTTTGTTGCAAACTTCCCAACTTGATTCAAAGATGAAGTCGGGCATAAACTGATTTTTTTCCATCAAAAATGCTTTTGAATACTATCTTTTACCTTAAATCGCTGCAAAATTACTACATTATATATTATAAATAGGTAATTTTAGGATAATTTTACGTTTATTAATGTATTTATTGATTAAAATCAATTACCTTTGCAGTGCGAAATTAGTAAATGTGCAGATACGCACGCATTATGTTACAAACGACTTCTCCTAAGCAGTAATAACAATGAAAAATATGAGGAAAATGGCAAGAGCCATGTCGGTGACGCTCATGGTAATGGCATCGACAACAATGTCTGCACACAAGTATGCATCCGCTCTGAGAGTTGCAGGTGAGACTCTCCCCTGCCCTGCTACGGCCGACATAGCTGTTGAAGACAGCATACAGACGAAGGCAACCGCGCAGCCATGGAAGTGCATCTTGAAATGTGAAGCAGAGAATACTCGCCTTGTCATCGACCTTTACGAGGAGTCGGTTGACGTACCCGGCATGGATATGTTCGGCCCCATGAATGGTTATCTGGGCGGCAACATCTATGGTGTATGGTCGGTGACCTCGTTCAGCATTGTGGATGATAAGAATGTCACGCTCAGGCTGAGCAACGATCTCGGTTCGGAAACGCAGGAGTGCAAGCTGAGCATCGAGCCTGACGGCACCTATCGCCTGCAGCTGAAAGGCACAACCGTAATAAAGCGTGTGGAGAAGAAGAAACTCGTGAAGGTAGCCAGTACGATGGTTTTCGTTCCCTCGAAGTAGCGTCCTGCGCAGCAATCAATTGACCTATATCAAGAAAAGACAATATTTATTGAATCTAATAAGGGAAACGCTTGCCAATTACTGGAAAAGCAGTACCTTTGCAATGTGTTTTTCATGGTATTAGATTTAAGGTTAACTAGAGTAGAGTTGTCGGGATGACAATTCTACTTTTTTTTTGCCCGTTTCCCAACCGACATCATTCGTGAATCATAAGGTCGGGATCAGCATTTGAGAGACAAACAGACTACTTCGCGCAAGTCGTTACTTGGTGAAGAAATAGAAAGTCCAGTACGTTTCGTTATAATAGTTCCTACACTCGAACTCACGCTGCAGGGGGTCCTTGTATTTCTTGTAGAGCGCCTGGAAATTCAGGTAGTTTTCCAGTATCTCGTCGTCTTCAAGCACCGCCTTGGGGCTCTCTGTCTGCCGCATGTAGAGTAATAATGCTTCCGCAAAATGCCGTGGAAGTGATTTGAATCGAATCGGCTCGTATGCCCTTTTCTTTTTATTTTGCTGTGACAATTGCTTTGGCTTGGTGGCCGTACGCTCTTCTTCCATCACATCCAATGTATCCTTGGGACCATAATAGACAATGAGGCTGTCCACGAAGTCGGGCAGGTTCTTGTCCAGCAGATAGGCACAAAGAAGGTAGTCGTGCACGTTCAGCGTGGCCAGCGTGTCGGCAGCCAGGTACTGAAGGTAGTGGGTGGCGTGCATGTCGTGTATGGGATAGCCGCCCAGATGCTCTTTCAGCAAGGCGGGCATATTGGCAGGCCGAAGGCTGTCAATCGGTGGTGGTAGCAACGTCTCTCCTCCAGCATTGTTGGGATACATAAATAACTGGTCTCCAAGCTTGTGCTGACGACTGAGCGCATAGGCACGTACAGACATGACCGTACGGGAGGGAATCTGTTCGCGCGAACAAAGTTCGATGACCTCCTCCAGTTGGTTGTTCATGACAAGGCGTTCCAGACGCAGTTCGAAATGGATGGTACGATTAGTGTTGGCCACGCCCATGGCAAAGGACATGCCAACCACAATGCCCGCCAGGTTAGGCCAAAGTAGGTTGGTAAGCGGTGTGTTGGGTTCCTTGGGTTCTTGTACCTGAGACAGGAAAAAAGTTGCCAAGACATAAATCATCGCAGCCACGACAAAGGGTATGGGCCCGACACTGTCAGAAGAAGGGTCGACCTCAGAGAGGGCAACATCCGTTAGCCATCCAAGCAGGACAAAGGAGGGGAACCAGCAGAGTGACAGCGCGCGCGTAGGTAGGGTTATGAATCGTGCCTTGACAAACGGCAGGATAGAAAGCAGGATGGTGATAAGTGCAGAGAAGAGGAATACCTGGTAATTCGTACGTCCCTTCGACATGATGTGCTGCACCATGGTGAGCATATCCGACTGGAAAGCAAATAGGTATAGGAACGCAAAAGATACAAAAAGCAAGCAGCAAGCGATATAAATCGCCTGCCTTGCTTGCTTAGTACGTGTATCGAACCTCTGCTTCAAAATACCAATGTCTACTTATTCGTCAACCAACTTCAGGACACAGGCACTACGAGCGGGAAGGTAGAGCTGCAGCCATCCCTTATGGTCACGAGCCAACAGGGGGTCGTAGTTTGTGAAGTGGCGTACGCTGTCATCGTTCAGGCCATTGCCGCCAAATGCCTTGTCGTCGGTATTGAGCACATAGTCCCAGGCTCCCTCCCTGACCATAAAACCATATCCATCGAAGGAGCGGTCGGGACTGAAGTTGAACACAAAGAGTAGGTTACCGCGCTGATAAGCCAGTATCTGGTCGCCATCATTATGCCAGATCTCCTGTACGGGTGTCTTCTGCACTGCCTTAACGCTCTTGATGACCTCCAGCATCTTCTGGTCGAAGTCGCCAAGATAGTGGAAACACAGCTCCTTGTTGTCTACCAGATTCCACTGGCGACGTGCATATTTGTGGCTCCAGCCGTTGCCCTCGCGTGGGAAGTCAATCCACTCGGGGTGGCCGAACTCATTACCCATGAAGTTGAGATAGCCGCCGTTGATGGTCGATGCCGTCAGCAATCGAATCATCTTGTGTAGCGCGATGCCTCGTTCTGCCGTGAAGTTCTCGTCCCCCTTCTTGAAATGCCAATACATGTCAGCATCGACGAGGCGGAAGATGATGGTCTTGTCGCCCACCAATGCCTGGTCGTGGCTTTCACAATACGATATGGTCTTCTCGTCGGCACGACGGTTTGTAACCTCCCAGAACATAGAAGAGGGCTTCCAGTCCTCGTCCTTCTGTTCCTTGATGGTCTTTATCCAATAGTCGGGCACATTCATCGCCATACGATAGTCGAAACCATAGCCGCCATCCTTGAAGGGAGCCGCGAGGCCAGGCATGCCGCTCACCTCCTCTGCAATCGTAATGGCGTGCTTGTTGACCTGATGAATAAGTTCGTTGGCCAGCGTCAGGTAGCAGATGGCGTTGCCATCCTGACGACCGTTGAAGTAGTCACCATAGCCGCAGAAGGCCTCGCCGAGACCGTGGCTATAGTAAAGCATAGAGGTTACGCCATCGAAGCGGAAACCGTCGAAATGATACTCCTCCATCCAGTACTTGCAGTTCGAGAGCAGGAAGTGGAGCACCTCGTTCTTGCCATAGTCGAAGCAGAGACTGTCCCATGCGGGATGCTCGCGACGATCGCCCTGGTTGAAGAACTGACAGGGATCGCCAGCCAGGTTGCCAAGGCCTTCCAACTCGTTCTTCACGGCGTGGCTGTGTACGATGTCCATGATGCAGGCGATGCCGTTGGCATGCGCCTCGTCGATAAGCGCCTTGAGTTCCTCGGGCGTACCGAAACGGCTGCTGGCCGCAAAGAAGTTGCTGACGTGGTAGCCAAACGAACCGTAGTAGGGATGCTCCTGTATAGCCATGATCTGTATGCAGTTATAACCATCCTTGATGACGCGTGGCAGGACGTTCAGTCGGAACTCCTCGTAGGTGCCCACCTTCTCGGCATCCTGTCCCATGCCGATGTGGCATTCGTAGATAAGGAGCGGATCCGTGTTAGGCTTGAACTTCTTCGTCTTCCACACGTACTGCTCCTCGGGAGCCCATACCTGTGCGTTGAAAATCTTAGTGTTTTCGTCCTGTACAACACGGTTCACCCAGGCAGGAATACGCTCGCCCTGGCCGCCTTCCCAATGCACGCTCATCTTGAAGATGTCGCCGTGCCTGAGGGCCTTGGCAGGGAGCTTTATCTCCCAGTTGCCGGACTTCTTGACACGCTTCATGGTATATTTCTCGTCCTCCTGCCAGTTGTTGAAGTCACCGATAAGATAGATGGCAGTGGCAGTAGGTGCCCATTCACGCATCACCCATCCCTTTTCGGTTCTGTGAAGTCCGTAGTATAGATAACCCGACGACACCTCACTCAGTGTCTGGGCTCCGTTGCCAGTCAGTTCAGCCAACTTCCTGACAGCATAATCGTATCTTCCCTCGATGGCATCTGCATAGGGGCGAAGCCATTCGTCGTTCTTCAGCAGCTTCAGCATGGGAGCTTTCTTGGCCGCAGCCTTTTTGGTTGCGGCTTTTTTTGTCGTGATTTTCTTGGTTGTAGCCATTGTTGTATCGGTTTTGGTTCTTATATATATAATATAATGTATAGGGGAAGCCCTCGCTTACTGTACGACAACCCCATTCTTGTACACCCCTTTTCGGACAACCTTGCCCGACTTGTCCTTCTCGATGAAGGAACCGTCCTTCTGATCTTCGTGGAAGTTGCCTTCGTAGCGGTTTCCCTGTGCATCTTCCATGATGCCATATCCTTCCTTGAGTCCCTTCTTGAACGTGCCCTTGAACTTGGTGCCGTCCGACAGTCGAAGAATACCTTCGCCGTCCATGAGGCCGGCCTTCCATGCACCGTCATAAATGTCTCCGTTGGCCCAGGTGTATTTGCCCTTTCCGTGAGGCTGGTTGCTGCGCCACGAACCTACGTACGATGCCCCGTTGCTCCAGGTGTAGGTTCCCTCTCCGTTCTGTTCGCCATCCTTGAAACCACCCACGTACTTATTGCCGTTGGCAAAGGTAAAGATGCCCTCGCCAGAGCGCTCGCCCTTGACGTATCCTCCCTCATACTTGTCACCGTTGTGGAAGTGGTAGATACCACGTCCATGCTGCGTGCCGTTGAGCCAGTCCCCGCTATACGTGTCGCCCGAGGCGTAGGTGTAGGTTCCTTTGCCGCTCATCTGATTGTCACGCCAGTAACCATCATATTTGTTGCCGTCGTTCCATGAGAAGACGCCCTTGCCGTTCTTCTTGTCACCCTTCCACTGGCCCGTATAGCTCTCGCCCGAGGCGTAGGTGTAGGTACCCATTCCGTCGCGCTTGTCCTCCATCCAGTTGCCCTTGTAGACATCGCCGTTGTAGTAGTACATCGTGCCCTCTCCCTGCTGATAGTCACGGTACCAGAGGCCAACATACTTGTTGTTGTTCGCAAAATAGTAGGTGCCGAAGCCATTCTGCTGATCTGCCGTCCAGTCGCCATCGTACTTCTCACCGTCGCTGAACTGGTAAACACCCTTTCCTTCACGCTTTCCCTTGACATACTGTCCTTGGTGGACGTCACCGTTCTTGAAGGTCGTGGTGCCCTGTCCGTAGGGCTTGCCCTTGAACATCTCGCCCTGGTATTCCGCTCCGTCGGGGAAGGTGTAGTTTCCGATTTTAATCTGTTGGGCAGATACTGCCAGCGGCAGGATCAGCAATCCCAGCGTTATTGTCTTTAACTTATTGATCTTCATATATTCTTATTATAGTTTCTTCGTTTATTTCTTCGTAGCAAGATACTCCTCCGCCAGCTTGAGGTCTTCAGGCGTGTCAATGCCGATGGTCTCGGTGTCCGTGGTTGCCACCTTGATGGTAAGTCCGTTCTCGAGCCATCGTAGCTGCTCCAGACTCTCAGCCAGTTCGAGAGGCGACTGTGGCATGGCGGTTATCTGTCTCAAGGCCTCCGTGCGATAGGCATAGAGTCCGATATGCTTGTAGTAGGTGTGCATTGTCAGCCACTTCTCGCGTTCCTCTTCGCCGCGCAGATAGGGAATGACGCTGCGTGAGAAGTAAAGTGCATGCATCTGCTTGTCGACCACCACCTTTGGGCTGTTCGGATTCTGCAGCTTGTCCCATCCGTCGTTGGGGGCAAAGGGCTTGACCAGCGTGGCAATGTCCACACTCTCGTCCTCGAAGCAGGCGCACAGGCTCCTGATCTGTGAGGGCTGTATGAAGGGTTCGTCACCCTGAATGTTGACCACCACGTCGTATGATTCTCCCACCTTTGTGTAGGCCTCCATCACACGGTCGGTGCCGCTGCGATGCGCAGAGCTCGTCATCACGACTTCGCCTCCGAAACTCCTGACGGCCTCAGCTATACGCTCGTCGTCAGTGGCCACCACTACCCTATCCAGCGTGCCTTCCACCTGGCGGTAGACACGTTCGATGATATACTGTCCGCCAAGCTTTACCAAGGGCTTGCCGGGGAAACGTGTCGATGCATATCGTGCGGGGATGATACCTATTATTCTCATACCTTATTCTATATTTAGAATTCCACCAGTTCGTCCAGTCCCGTCTGGTCGACGTTCGTGGGTCCGTAGTCGTTATACATTCCCTCGCAGTCCACGTGGTCGCTCGGTATGTCGAACTCGTCGAGCGGCGAAATGCCCAGTCGGCCGTCTCGGAAGACCTTCTTGAGGAACAGGGCACAGACGGGCAAGGCTGCTGCCGCACCCTGTGCGTAGGCCATGGAGCTGAAGTGGATGTCGCGGTCCTCGCCGCCCACCCATGCACCACATGTGATGCGCGGCGTATAGCACATAAACCAACCGTCACTGTTCTCGTTCGTCGTACCGGTTTTGCCACCCATGGGTGCATGTATGCCGTACTTGTTGCGCATACGCGAACCCGTACCGCTGTTGACGACACCCTTCATCAGTGTTATCATACGGTAGCTCGAGGCTGCACTGATAACCTCTTTCGAACGCGGAGGCAGGCCGTCGCTGATGTCAGCCAGCGTGTTGCCTTCTGAATCCTCGATGCGCGTCACATAGATGGGCACCCTGCGCACTCCCTTGTTGGGGAAGGCGGAATAGGCGCCAATCATCTCGGCCAGTGATATCTCCAGCGAACCGAGACAGAGTGTCATGTTGGCATCTATCTTGCGCTGCATGATGCCGAACTGACGAAGCAGTGCGACAAACTGCGTTGGCGTAAAGCGGTCGATGAGGTAGGCAGAGACAGCGTTGTTGGACGAGGCCAGTGCCGACTTGAGCGAGATCATGCCACCGCCGCCACCGCCTCGTGGGCTCCATCCGCCATAGCTGCGGCGCTCGTTGGGCACGGCATCACACGGTGTTAGGCCGCTCTCCATGGCCAGTGCGTAGAGGTAAGGCTTGATGGTAGAACCCACCTGACGCTTACCCATAGTACACATGTCGTACTGGAAATATCGATAGTCCAGTCCGCCCACGTAGGCCTTGATTTCTCCCGTCTTGTTGTCCATGCACATGAAGGACGAACGCAGGAATTTCTTGTAGTACAGTACCGAGTCGCGCGGCGTCATGGTGACGTCAATCTCGCCGTTCGGTGAGTATACGGTCATGTCGACGGGTGTGTCGAAGGCCTTCTCGATCTCCTCCTCCGAGTACCCCTCTCTCTGCATCAACTTGTAGCGTTCGCTTTGCTTGATGGCGCGCGTTATCATGCGTTGGCGTCGACCGCTGTCCGTACCGGAGGCGTATGGGAACTTCTTGTTGGACTTCTGTTCGCGTTCGAAGGCCGTCTGCAGGTAGTGCCCAACGTGCTCCATCACAGCTTCTTCGGCATACTTCTGCATGCGCGAGTCGATAGTCGTATAGATGCGCAGGCCGTCGGAATAGAGGTCGTAGTTGGTTCCATCCCGCTTCGTATTCTTGTTGCACCAGCCATAGAGCGGGTCTGTCTCCCATGCAATGGAGTCCTCGTAGTATTTCTGGTCCTGCCAGTTGGCATAGTCCTTGCGCGAGGGTTTCTTTGCCATGAGCACCTGGCGCAGGTACTCGCGGATGTAGGCTCCCTGTCCCTGCTTGTGGTCCTGGCGGGTGTAGTTCAGTGCCAGTGGCTCGGCCTTGCAGCTGTCATACTGGTATTCGGTGAGGAACCCGTTTCTCTGCATCTGCTTCAGCACGATGTTGCGCCGGTCCTCGCAGCGCTGTGGCTGTCGGACCGGGTTGTAGTAAGAGGGATTCTTGCACATACCCACCAGCAAGGCGCACTCGTTGATAGTCAGGTCTTTCGGTTCCTTGTTGAAGTAAGTCTTTGCGGCCGTCTTGATGCCCACGGCGTTGTGCAGGAAGTCGAAGTAATTGAGGTAGAGTGTGATGATCTCCTCCTTCGTGTAGTAGCGTTCCAGCTTGAGCGCGATGACCCACTCGATGGGCTTCTGCAACAAACGTTCCGTGCTGCTCTGGGCCTTCTCGCTGTAGAGCTGCTTGGCCAGCTGCTGCGTGATGGTACTGCCACCACCGGCACTCTTCTGCCCCATCAGTCCGCGCTTTACCACCGCACGTCCCAGGGCTCGGAAATCCACACCGCAATGGTCGAAGAAACGTTCGTCCTCGGTGGCCACGAGGGCCCGTATGAGCATGGGAGGCAACTGGTCGTAGCTGACAAAGATTCGGTTGGCGCTGGAGTAGCTCCACGTTCCCATGAGCTTGCCGTCAGCACTGTAGACCTGCGATGCAAACTTGTTCACGGGATTCTCCAGAGCGCCGATGTTTGGCATGTAGCCCAGGCTGCCGTTGAAAATCATGGCAAGCATCACGCCACCCGTCAGCACGAGTGCCAATACAAAGCACCAGGCTCCTATCAGACATTTCTTACGTATATTTTTCATCTTTCTTTATTGGCAATATTTTTGCAAAGATACAAATTATTTCACGAATAACGCGCGTGTAGGCGAATTATTTTCGTTCTTTGTCTTTTTTTAACGCATTATTTCGTCAAATGCGAATGTATGTCGTAAAAAAGTAGTAATTTTGAAACCAAATTGTATAAACAGGTTTTATATTTAACAACAAATATGAAGAGCAGTCTTGTAACCATTGCCGACCATACTCGTGAGAAAATAGAATATCTCCTCGAGATGGCCAAGGAATTTGAGTGCCATCCCAACCGACGCATCCTTGAAGGAAAAGTCGTGGCCACTCTCTTTTTCGAGCCTTCCACCCGCACCCGCCTCAGCTTTGAGACAGCCGCCAACCGCCTCGGAGCACGTGTAATAGGTTTTGCCGACCCCAAGGTGACCAGCGGCACCAAGGGTGAGACGCTGAAGGACACCATCATGATGGTCAGCAACTACGCCGACCTCATCGTGATGCGCCACTACCTCGAAGGCGCAGCGCGCTATGCCAGCGAGGTGGCTCCCGTGCCCATCGTCAATGCGGGCGACGGTGCCAACCAGCATCCTTCGCAGACCATGCTCGACCTCTACAGCATCTATAAGACACAAGGCACGCTGGAGAACCTGAACATCTACATGGTAGGCGATCTGAAGTACGGCCGCACCGTCCACAGCCTTCTCATGGCCATGCGCCATTTCAATCCAACGTTCCACTTTATTGCGCCCGACGAACTGGCTATGCCTCAGCACTATAAGGACTATTGTCTGGAGCACAGCATTAAGTTCGTAGAGCACAAGGACTTTGACGCTGACGTCATTGCCAATGCCGACATCCTCTACATGACTCGCGTACAGCGTGAGCGCTTCTCCGACCTTATGGAGTACGAGCGCGTCAAGGACAGCTATTTGCTCAAACGTAACATGCTCAGCAAGGCCAAGTCGAACCTTAAGATACTGCACCCCCTGCCCCGTGTCAACGAGATCGAATACAGCATCGACGACACCCCATACGCCTACTACTTCCAGCAGGCCGGCAATGGTCTTTTTGCACGCCAGGCCCTCATCTGCGACTGCCTTGGCATCACGCTCGACGATATCCGTAACGACAAGACAATAATTGAGTAAATCCATTGCAACCGAGGATATGGCTTTCAAGTTCAAAATGGCACACGAAGTCACGAAGAATTCGAAGATATTCTTTTGTCTCTCCGAGCCAGTTCTTTTAAAAACTTCGTGAGCTTCGTGCCTTAGTGTGGTACAATCCATCAAGCGGCACATATTTTCGGACATCACATTAGCCCGTCGACAAAAGTCGGCCATTTGAGTTAAATGTTTTGACTATTATATTAAATCGTACATTGTAAACCATTAAATTGTACATGCAATTATGAAACGTCAGGAACTGCAAGTCGCTGCCCTTGAGAACGGCACCGTCATCGACCATATCCCCTCATCCAAGCTTTTTGAGGTTGTCAATCTGCTCCACCTTGAGCGTGTCACGTCGGCCGTGACCGTGGGTTACAACCTCAAGAGCAAGAAGATGGGGCACAAGAGTATCATCAAGATTGCCAACAAGTTCTTCACCGACGAGGAACTGAACCAGTTGGCCGTCGTCACGCCCAACGTCTCGCTCTGCATCATCCGCGACTACGAGGTGGTGGAGAAGAAGACCGTCACCCTGAGCGACGAGCTGGTGGGAATCGTGAAGTGCAACAACCCCAAGTGCATCACCAACAACGAACCTATGAACACACGCTTCCGTGTGCTCCACGCCTCAAGCACGATGCTGGCTTGTGAGTACTGCAACTCCGAGCAGGCCCTTGAGGGTGTCAAACTATGCTAAGAAAAATCTAATCACATAATTCTTATTCAAATCAACTATTAGTTTTTATGGAAAGAGACAACGAAATCTTTGCTC
Organism: Bacteroidaceae bacterium; assembly: GCA_045616065.1. Classification (GTDB taxonomy): domain Bacteria; phylum Bacteroidota; class Bacteroidia; order Bacteroidales; family Bacteroidaceae; genus Physcousia. The sequence goes on from JAZLFZ010000033.1 coordinate 52,823, forward strand.
TCATTGAAGAAGAGCACCTGCGTCAGGCTCGTGGTATTGAGCTGATCGCCAGTGAGAACTCGGTAAGTCCCCAGGTGATGGAGGCTATGGGATCATGCCTTACCAACAAGTATGCAGAAGGATATCCCGGCAAGCGCTACTACGGTGGTTGTGAGGTTGTTGACAAGGTAGAGCAGCTGGCCATCGACCGCGTCTGCAAGCTCTTCGGAGCCGAATATGCCAACGTGCAGCCTCACTCGGGCGCACAGGCCAATGCTGCCGTCCTGCTGGCTGTGCTGAACCCCGGCGACACGTTCATGGGCATGAACCTCGACCACGGTGGCCACCTCTCTCACGGTTCACTCGTCAACACCAGCGGTATCCTCTATAAGCCTGTCGGCTATCAGCTGAACAAGGAGACCGGTCGTGTGGATTACGACGAGATGGAGCGTCTGGCCAAGGAGTGCAAGCCCAAGCTCATCATCGGTGGTGGCTCGGCCTACAGCCGCGAATGGGACTACGCTCGCATGCGCAAGATTGCCGACGAGGTGGGCGCCCTGCTGATGATCGACATGGCGCATCCTGCTGGTCTTATTGCTGCCGGCCTGCTTGACAACCCTGTCAAGTACGCACACATCGTTACCTCTACTACGCATAAGACGCTCCGCGGTCCCCGTGGCGGTATCATCCTCATGGGCAAGGACTTCCCCAACCCCTGGGGCAAGAAGACTCCGAAGGGCGAGATCAAGATGATGTCGGCCCTGCTCAACAGTGCTGTCTTCCCCGGACAGCAGGGTGGTCCCCTCGAGCACGTCATCGCTGCCAAGGCCGTAGCCTTCGGTGAGGCACTGACCCCCGCCTTCAAGGAGTGGGCCATGCAGGTCAAGAAGAATGCTGCGGTGCTGGCAGAGGAGCTCATCAAGCGCGGCTTCCACATCGTCAGCGGCGGTACCGACAACCACTCTATGCTGGTTGACCTCCGCACCAAGTACCCCGACCTGACCGGTAAGGTGGCCGAGAAGGCACTCGTGGCCAGCGACATCACTGCCAACAAGAACATGGTGCCCTTCGACACACGTTCTGCCTTCCAGACCAGCGGTATCCGTCTCGGTTCGCCCGCCATCACCAGTCGTGGTGCCAAGGAGGATCTGATGATCCAGATTGCTGCCTGGATTGAGCGCGTCCTCAACGATCCCGAGAACCCCGAGGTCATTGCAGCTGTCAAGGCCGAGGTGAACGAGACCATGAAGAGCTATCCCATGTTCGCTTACTAAGATTCGTCCTGTCACATTCGCCAATGGCTGCATTCAGGTCAGGCGAATCCTAAAACATAGCAACGTAGCGTCACCTCTGTGTGGCGCTACGTTTTTTTTGCCCGTTCGGGAAGATGGTATATGACCCGCCTCTCAGTACGAATACGGGATAGCATATTGCGTTCGTAAACACCCAGCGGTTTCCACTTTACTGCGCAGACTGCGAAAATCCGAATTTACTTTACATCAAAAAGACCGCTCGGAGTGTTTTGTTTTCTCGCTGCGAGAAAAAAAATATCATGCTGCGTCTCCAGGATTGTAACGCAGCGTCGCAGAATCTGTAACGCAGCGTTGCAGATTTTGTAACGCAGCGTTACAGATTCTGCAATGCAGCGTTACACGAGAGGAGCCGTAAAGACACCACCTGACAGCCGTTCGAATACGCCACGTGAGTCCGCTCTCTTTTTTTACTTTCAGCCTTCAGCCGGTCCTTATACATTACTGTGGTTCAGCGTGTTGTATGGCTGAAAGTGAAGTGCTTTTACTTTCAGTTACTTTCAGCCAACCTGCAGGAAGGGCGATGTCTGCAAACGCTGTCGTCTGGCAGCCTTCCCTTCTGCATGGGGGAAGGAAAACAGAAGTTGCTGATCCGGATGACATGGCATGGTGGCCTTGAATTTATATTGACAAAACGATCCTCGTGGGATGAGTCTGAAAACACATCATTTAGAAACAGAGTACTCTGACCAAGAAGGTGTGGCGGAATGACGGTTCCGTATGTTCTCAGTCGCCATTTCGTGCATTGTAGTTTAGTTTTTTTCGTTATCTTGCCACGTTTTGCAAAAAAAGTCGTATATTTGTGCCATAAAAGGTTTTGGGGGCATGCAACTGCACGCTCGACAACGTCTGACCAAAGCGTCGGAGAGCATCTTCAGTTTGCCAATGAGGAAGAGCCAAAACGAGCCGATGCCGCCCCTCCCAAGCGTAACAAATCGTAAACAAATATCTATCATGATGAGCAGAAAGACAATTGCATGCATGCTGATGGGCGCATGGCTGATGGCAGCACCCGCCATGGCACAGAAACCAGCAACAGCCAGTAGCGACAAGGAGAGATGCCAGGCCACCACGCAAAAGGGTGAGCGCTGCAAACTGAAGGTGCTGGACGGTTCGAAGTATTGTTCTGTGCACAACGCTAAGAACCCCAAAGGGGCAAAATGCAAGGCTACGACCCAGGAGGGCAAGCGCTGCACACGTGCGGCCAACAAGAACGGCTACTGCGCACAGCACTACAAGATGAAGACGAACAAAAAGAAATGACGGACAGGGAGGCTGAGACGCCTCCTCCATAACCGAAAACAGCGTACGTGCATCCTGGACGGGGTGTGCGTACGCTGTTTTTTTACGAGCATATCTTTCATGAAAGTCTTCTTATTTATATAAAATGTTAGCGTACGCGCGCGATTTTCAGTCGAAATGACGGCATTTTGATTTTTTTTTTGTAATTTTGCATCGTTTTGCACGTAACTGGAAATAATAATAAACTAAAACATATAAGTATGCTTACACTGAAATTGATTACGGAAGAGACCGAGAGAGTCATCAAAGGTCTGGAGAAGAAGCATTTCAAGGGTGCCAAGGAGGCCATCGACGAGGTGATTGCCACCGACAAGATGCGCCGCCAGGCACAGACGGAACTGGACCAGAACCTCTCTGACGCCAAGAAGCTGGCAGCCGAGATTGGCAAGCTGATGAAGGCTGGCCAGAAGGAGGAAGCCGAGGGCGTGAAGGCCAAGGTGGCTGAGCTGAAGGAGCAGAGCAAGGCACTGGAGGAGAAGAAAGCAGCGGCCGAGCAGGAGCTTACCCGCCAGCTGTGCCAGATACCCAACATCCCCTACGACGAGGTGCCTGAAGGCTCATGCGCCGAGGACAACTGGGTGGTGAAGTCGAACCTCAAGGAGTGTGTCGTAGGTAAGGACACCGTGGGCAATTGGGATGCCAACCCCACCGTTGAGACGGCCAAGCTGCCCCACTGGGAGCTGGCCAAAAAGTACCACCTCATCGACTTCGACCTGGGCGTGAAGATCACTGGTGCCGGCTTCCCCGTCTACCGTGGCCAGGGTGCCCGCCTGCAGCGTGCGCTCATCAACTTCTTCCTCAACGAGGCACAGAAGGCCGGCTACGAGGAGATAATGCCTCCCACAGTCGTAAACGCTGCCAGCGGTTACGGCACGGGTCAGTTGCCCGACAAGGAGGGTCAGATGTACCACTGCGACCTCGACGACCTCTACCTCATCCCCACGGCTGAGGTGCCCGTCACCAATATCTATCGCGACGTCATCCTCGACGAGAAGGATCTGCCCATCAAGAACTGTGCCTACACGCAGTGCTTCCGTCGCGAGGCAGGCAGCTACGGCAAGGACGTGCGTGGTCTGAACCGTCTGCACGAGTTCTCAAAGATCGAGATCGTCCGTATCGACACGCCCGAGCATTCAGCCGAGAGCCACAAGGAGATGCTCGAGCACGTGGAGGGTCTGCTCCAGAAGCTGGAACTCCCCTACCGTATCCTTCGCCTTTGCGGTGGCGACCAGTCGTTCACCTCGGCCGTATGCTACGACTTCGAGGTGTACAGCGAGGCACAGAAGCGTTGGCTCGAAGTCAGCTCGGTGAGCAACTTCGACACCTATCAGGCCAATCGTCTGAAGTGCCGTGTGCGTCGTTCGGCCGACAAGAAGACGGAGATTGCCCACACCCTGAACGGCAGTGCCCTCGCCCTACCCCGCATCGTGGCCGCTCTGCTTGAGAACAACCAGACAGAGGAAGGCATCCGCATCCCCAAGTGCCTGCAGCACTTCATGGGTACGGACATGATCAAGTAATCACTTTTTTCGAAACCAAAAATGGCACAAAAATAGCATAAAATGGAATTCAGAGAGTACTCCTACATAATTACTGGAGCATGCTATGAAGTGTCGCATGAACTGGGTATTGGTTTTCCTGAAAAAGTTTACGAAGCTGCACTTATCGAAGAGCTAAAGCAAAGAGGACTAATGCCACAACAGCAACAAGCAGTCACAGTTTATTACAAAGGCAAACCATTAGATATTGATTATCGAGCAGATATCATAGTAAATAATGAAGTCATTATTGAACTTAAAGTGATCGATGAAATCACTAACATTCAAAAAGCACAGCTTCTGAATTACATGAAAGCTACTCATATTAAATATGGAATGCTAATCAACTTTGGCAAAGCAAAAGTGGAAATAGAAAGATTTGTGATCTGAAAACAAACTAATATATTTTTGCCATTTTTGTGCTAATTTTGGTTCCAAACAAAATTATATTTTAACCAATAATAATAAAGGTCTAATGTTTAAGATTGTTAGTAAAACTCAGTTTTCTGAGAAGGTATTCAAATTGGAAGTAGAGGCTCCCATGATTGCCAAGTCACGCAAGGCTGGCCACTTCGTCATCATCCGTGTTGACGAGAAGGGCGAGCGCGTACCCCTCACCATCGCAGGCAGCGACCTGGAGAAGGGCACCATCACACTCGTCATCCAGACAGTAGGTGCCAGCACCACACAGCTGTGCGCCCTGAACGAGGGCGACTGCATCGCCGACGTAGTAGGCCCCTTGGGTCGTGCCACTCACATCGAGAACTACGGCACCGTGCTGTGTGCCGGTGGTGGTGTAGGTACTGCCCCCATGCTGCCCATCATCCAGGCTTTGAAAGCTGCTGGCAACCGCGTCATCAGCGTTATCGCAGGTCGTTCTAAGGAACTCATCATCCTCGAGGACGAGGTTCGTGCTGCCAGCGACGAGGTGATCATCATGACCGATGATGGCTCATACGGTAAGCAGGGCGTTGTAACCGTGGGTATGGAGGAAGTCATCAACCGCGAGAAGGTGGACAAGTGCTTCGCCATCGGCCCTGCCATCATGATGAAGTTCTGCTGTCTGCTCACCAAGAAATATGAGATTCCCACCGACGTCAGCCTCAACACCATCATGGTCGACGGTACCGGTATGTGCGGTGCCTGCCGTATCAGCGTAGGCGGCAAGACGAAGTTCGTCTGCGTGGATGGTCCCGAGTTCGACGGCCATCAGGTGGACTTCAACGAGATGCTGCAGCGCGGCGGTGCCTTCAAGGCCGAGGAGGCTGAGGCAATGGCTGCTTTCCAGGCTGTTCTCGAGGGAACTACCCCTGCACAGGCTGCCCCCAAGGCTGCTGCCAAGGCTGCAAGCACCTTGTCTGCAGATAACATGGACACCACCACTCCCCTCGCCGAGCTGCTCGATCGCAAGGCACCCTATCGCGAGGAGATCCGCAAGGCCATGAAGCCCAAGGAGCGCACGCAGATTGAGCGTTGCCAGATGCCCGAGCTTGATCCCGTATACCGCGCCACCACTCGTGTGGAGGAGGTCAACACCGGCCTTACCATTGAGCAGGCGCTGACCGAGGCAAAGCGCTGTCTCGACTGTGCCAACCCCACCTGTATGGAGGGTTGTCCCGTTAACATCAACATCCCCTCATTCATCAAGAATATCGAGCGTGGCGAGTTCCTCAACGCAGCTCGCGTGCTGAAGAGCACCAGCGCCCTGCCCGCTGTCTGCGGTCGTGTCTGCCCCCAGGAGAAGCAGTGCGAGAGCCAGTGTATGCAGCTCAAGATGGGCAACAAGCCCGTGGCTATCGGTAACCTGGAGCGCTTTGCTGCCGACTTCGAGCGCGAGAGCGGCAAGATGGCTCTGCCCGAGGTGGCCGAGAAGAATGGCAAGAAGATTGCCGTCATCGGTTCGGGCCCCAGCGGTTTGAGCTTCGCTGGCGACATGGCCAAGATGGGTTACGAAGTGACTGTCTTCGAGGCACTGCACGAGATTGGCGGTGTGCTGAAGTATGGTATTCCCGAGTTCCGTCTGCCCAATGCCATCGTAGACGTGGAGATTCAGAACCTCGAGAAGATTGGCGTCAAGTTCGTCAAGGACTGCGTGGTGGGCAAGACCATCTCGGTTGCTGAGCTTGAGGCTGAAGGCTTCCAGGGCATCTTCGTGGGTTCGGGTGCCGGTCTGCCCAACTTCATGGGCATCCCCGGTGAGAACTCGAACGGCATCATGTCCAGCAACGAGTACCTGACCCGTGTGAACCTGATGGATGCCAGCAATCCCAACTTCGCAACTCCCATCAAGAAGGCTAAGAGCGTGATGGTTGTCGGTGGTGGTAACACCGCAATGGATAGCTGCCGTACCGCCAAGCGTCTGGGTGCTGAGCGCGTCTTCATCGCCTACCGTCGTAGCGAGGCCGAGATGCCCGCACGTCTCGAGGAGGTTAAGCACGCCAAGGAGGAGGGCATCGAGTTCCTCACCCTGCACAACCCCATCGAGTACCATGCCGATGAGAAGGGCAACGTGACCGAGGTTCTGCTGCAGAAGATGGAGCTCGGTGAGCCCGATGCCAGCGGTCGTCGCAGTCCTCAGCCCATCCCCGGTGCCATCGAGACCATCGCCATCGACCAGGCTATTGTGGCTGTGGGTGTGTCTCCCAACCCCATCGTGCCCACTTCTATCGAGGGCCTCGAACTGGGTCGCAAGAACACCATCGTGGTCAACGACGGCATGCAGACGAACATTCCCACCATCTTTGCCGGTGGCGACATCGTGCGCGGTGGTGCAACTGTAATCCTCGCCATGGGTGACGGCCGCCGTGCCGCTGCCGCTATGGATGAGTATCTGAGCAAGTAATTGGAAAATTGAGAGTTGAAGATTGAAAGTTGAAGATTAACTCTAAGGATTTAGTTTTCGATTTTCAATCTTCAATATTTAAATTTTCAATCTTCAATTTACAACCTTCAATCTTCAATTTACAACCATCAATCTTCTATCTTCCTCGTGTCCGCACTTTACACAATCCTGCTACTCATTGCCAGCAACGTCTTCATGACGCTTGCCTGGTATGGCCACCTCAAGCTGCAGCAGACAGGCGTCAGCAACCATTGGCCCCTCATCGGTGTCATCGCCTTCTCCTGGGCCATTGCCTTCATGGAATACTGTTGCCAGGTGCCAGCCAACCGAATTGGTTTCGTTGGCAACGGAGGCCCCTTCACACTGATGCAGCTCAAGATTATCCAGGAGGTACTCTCGCTCGTTATCTTCTGCGTCGTGGCCAATGTGCTCTTCCAGGGACAGTCGCTCCAGTGGAACCATTTTGCTGCGTTCGTCTGTCTCATCCTGGCCGTCTATTTCGTCTTCCTGAAGTGAGAACGACATCCTAATCTGAAAATCCTGTATTTCTATATACATTATATATAAATATGAAGCATCTCATCTTTTCCGTCATTCTTCTGCTTGCATTCGTGCTCAATGCATCTGCACAGAAGCGCAAGAACACGACGCCTGCCGCCAACCTTCCGGCCATCAGTTTGCCAGAGGCCATGCGGCAATATCGCTTCAGCGATGCCGAGGCTATACTCAACAACGAGATTGCCACACTGCGCAAGAAGAAGCTCGACATCACCGAAGCGGAGGAACTACTGCAGGCCGTGCTGCGTGCCAAGACTCGCATGCGTGCCACGGAACGTGTGTGCTTCATCGACAGCGTACTGGTTGCCAAGAGCGACATACTGCCTCATATCTTCCTCTCGGACGAGGTGGGAAAGATTGACACGTACGCACATCACTACATGCAGAACGACACAACGGGAGCTACCGTCTACCTTTCGCAGATGGGCGATCACCGCCTGACCAGCCTTCCCTCGAAAGGTACGACTTTCCTCTATTCCAGTCATCTCGTGGGACAAGAGTGGACCGAACCCATCATGCTCAACGAACAGGGACTTGCGGCTCACGATGATGAGCAACAGGGCTACCCCTTCCTGCTGAACGACGGCACGACGCTCTACTACGCGGCCAAGGGGGAAGAGAGCATGGGCGGCTACGACATCTTCATGACGCGCTACGATACTGACAATCAATCTTATCTGGCACCCGAGAACATTGGCATGCCATTCAACTCGCCCGCCAACGACTATCTCTTTGCCATCGACGAGTTCAGCAATCTCGGATGGTTCGTCACCGACCGTAATGCGCCGACCGACAGCGTGTGCATCTACACCTTCATCCCCAACGAGTCGCGTAAGATATACAATCCTGACGAGATCGGAGAGGACGCTCTGCGTGGCTTCGCACGACTGAACAGCATTCGCGACACCTGGTCGGACAAAGAAGCCGTCAAGCAGGCACTTACCCGACTTGAGGAGGTCAAACGAGGCGGAAACCAGCAGCGTACGGAACAGCGAGCCTTCACATTCGTGGTCAACGACCGACTGACATACCACAAAGCTACCGATTTCCGCAACGCCACAGCAAAACAGGTGTTTGAGACGTGGCAGCAGAACAAACAGAAACTGAGTCAGGTGGAACAAATACTTTCGACACTTCGCGAAAAATATGCGGCAACACCTGCTGCACAACGTGAGACCTTGACAAAGGACATACTTACCAAGGAACGTGAGCAACGCTTGCTCCTCGAACTCCTTCACAAACAGGAGAAAGAGATTCGACGAGCCGAACTGGGACAATGAAATACGTCACAACATAACCTTACCTACAATGAAATACGCACCTTCTGAACTTATCATCAACGCCGACGGGTCATGCTTTCATCTGCATCTCCGTCCTGAACAACTGGCGGATCGTGTTATTCTCGTGGGCGATCCCGGACGAGTAGATACTGTGGCTGCCCACTTCGACAGCCGAGAGTGTGAGGTCTCGTCCAGAGAATTTCATACCATCACCGGCTGCTTCAAGGGGAAGCGCATCACGGTGCTCTCAACGGGTATCGGATGCGACAACATAGACATCGTGGTCAACGAGCTCGACTCGCTGGCTAACATCAACTATGCGACACGGGAGGATAATCCAACACACCGCAAACTCACCGTGGTACGAATCGGTACGTGCGGAGGACTGCAACCCGAAACGCCGCTGGGCTGCTTTGTGGCCAGCGTGAAGAGCATCGGTTTCGATGGCCTTCTCAACTACTATGCCGACCGCAACCGCGTCTGCGACCTGTCGCTCGAAGAGGCGTTCAAGCAACACATGCAATGGAACCCCATCAAGGGGGCACCCTACGTGTCCACTGCTTGCCCCACCCTCATCGACCGCATAGCAGGCACCGAGATGGTGCGAGGCATCACCATTGCCTGCGGCGGTTTCTATGGCCCGCAGGGACGCAAGATACGTGCCGCCGTGGAGGATCCCAGTCAGAACGAAAAGGTGGAATCCTTCCGATACGGTGACCTGAAGATCTGTAATTTCGAGATGGAGTCGTCAGCGTTGGCTGGTCTGTCCAGCATCCTTGGCCACGACGCCATGACGTGCTGCATGGTCATTGCCAACCGCTATGCAAAGGAGATGAACACCGCTTACAAGAACCAGATTGATGACCTCATACGTCTGGTGCTCGAACGCATATAATCCGTACTGCACCATGAAGGAACTGCTGTGTGTTTTCCTGGGAGGCGGCGTAGGGTCTTCCTTGCGTTATCTGATAAGTCTGACATGGCGCAGTTGCGTGGCTGGACAGGCTTCGGAGACTGGTGTGCCACCCTTCCCATGGCCTACACTCATTGCCAACGTACTTGGGTGTTTTCTCATTGGCCTTTTCTACGAGTACAGCCAGTCGTGGGGACTCTCTCCTCAGCAGAGACTGCTCCTCACTACCGGTATTTGCGGTGGCTTTACAACCTTCTCGACCTTCAGTTACGAAGGGCTGACCTACCTTAACCAGGGCCACATGACGCTCTATGCGCTATATACTGCCTCCAGCATTCTGCTTGGCATTGCGGCTTGTTGCATACCCCACCTTTTCCATTCGTAAGTAGAAACATAAGACTAATAGAACTATGAAACGACTATTCAGTATCGCTTGTGCCATGGCATTGTCACTCGTTGGATGTACGGCACAGAATGCAGTTTACCAGACACTTAATGTAGATGACTTCGAGAAGGGAATTAAGGAGAACGGCGTGGTGAGGGTGGATGTGCGCACGGCTGAAGAATATGCCGAGGGACACCTCTCTGACGCTATCAACATCGACGTCCAGAGCGATGACTTCGAACGTATTGCCATGGCCACCTTGCCGAAGAACAAGACCATTGCTGTCTATTGTCGCAGTGGTAGAAGGAGCAAGAAGGCTGCCGAATTACTGGCTACAAAGGGGTACAGGATTATTGAGTTGGAAAGCGGATTCACTGGTTGGAGTCAGGCGGGAAAACCCTCGACACGGGAAGAAGTGGATCTGTTTCTGACCGACAAAGGCAGCTGTATCTATAGCTATTGTATTAAGCATGGATCCGTGCGATTGCGCATTGAGGACAAATGGATTTATGTGGATCCTGTGACGGACAAGGTGGCGCCCGTAACGGACTTTTCTGCCATGCCAAAGGCTGACATCATACTCATCACACATGAGCATGCTGACCACCTGGATGATAAGGCCATACAACAACTGAACAAGGAGGGTACCATGCTCATCCTTAACCCAAACAGTCAGAAACAGCTGGGAGGAAAAGGCGATGCCATGCAAAACGGAGACTGCAAGACTATCGGGCAGTATACGCTGAAGGCGGTGCCTGCCTACAACAATTCTCCTGAGAAGCAGCAGTTCCACCCGAAGGGGCGCGACAACGGCTACATTCTTAGTTTCGAGGGCCTGAATATCTATTTGGCAGGTGACACCGAGGATATTGCCGAAATGGAACAACTGAAGGACATCGATGTGGCATTCCTGCCTTGCAACCTACCTTTCACCATGACACCCGAGCAACTTGCTCACGCGGCTAATATGCTGAAGCCCAAGGTCCTCTTCCCTTACCATTACGGTAAGACTGATATCAAGCAGGTAACGAGGCTGTTGGATGGAAGCGGAATTGACGTAAGAATCAGACAGTATCAATAATATCTCATAGTAATCGTAAAACAAAGCGAACGATATACTTTTCGTCACAGGAGGGGGCGGCATGCTGAGCAAAAGACGTTCCTCGGGATGACATTCAACTCAATGCCTAATTGTATATCGTTACCAAAAACAGAACATCATGATAGAACAGATGTTGGCATACAATAAGCAGTTCGTGGAAACGAAGGCTTATGAGCAATACAAGACAAGTAAGTACCCTGACAAGAAGATTGCCATCGTGACTTGTATGGACACGCGACTCGTAGAGTTGCTGCCTGCTGCCTTGGGCATAAAGAATGGGGATGTCAAAATCATCAAGAATGCCGGAGGAACTATCACCAACCCCTTCGACTCCACTGTCCGTTCGCTTCTTGTGGCAATCTATGAACTGGGAGTCAACGAGGTCATGATAATTGGGCATACCACGTGTGGCGTGCAGGGCATGGATAGTCAGGAGATGCTAAACTTGATGAGAGAGCGTGGCATTGACGAGGAACACATATCGCTGATGAAGCATTGTGGGATTGATCTGGATTCGTGGCTGCATGGTTTCGACGACACCGAAGCAGCCATACTTGAGACGGTTGACCTGGTCAGTCATCATCCACTTATACCGAAGGATGTCGTGGTACGCGGATACATAATGGACAGCGAAACGGGGGAACTGAGAATTATCGGAGAGGAGTAGTCAAGCGGGATGAGAGTAAAGCATGTTCTTCTGCCTGGTTTGGCCTTGGCCTTGTTCACGTTGCTCTGCAACGCGTCCACCATGGTTGCTGATTTTTATGCTACCCGGGTCTATCCTTTGCTTTCCTGTGTGATGTCGTGGATTGCTTCCTTCACCCGTTTCAGCTTACAGGATTTGGCCATCTTACTTATCCTTTCTGCCTCAGTGGCTATCGCGGGAGTAGGATTGAGACGTAAGTGGGGGTATAAGCGATCCTTGAAATACATAGGGTGTATCGTGCTCTGGACGTATGTCTGGTTCTACATCGGATGGTGCTGTAATTATTACCGTAGCAATCTATACGCCCGTACGTCGACCACTATCTCTGTATGCAATGACACTGTCTTCACCCAGTTTGCAAAGACGTTTGTCAGACAGACGAACGAAAGTTGGACATCGGAATTTGATATCGAACAAGAACAGCTCGAAGCCGACATAAAGCAATTCTACGCTAACGTACCACCTTTATATGGATTGGCCAAGCCTCATACATGGCAACATCCCAAGCAGACCATTTTCAATGGCGTATACGCCTCAATGGGGATACAAGGCTTCATGGAGCCACTCTTTGCAGAGTCATGCATCATTCAGGAGGTGCCTGACATTGACCGACCTTTCGTCTATGCACACGAATACGCACACCTGCTTGGAATCAGCAGCGAAGCGGAATGCAACTGGTGGGCATTTCATGCATGTACGGCTTCTGCACACAAGGCGATACGCTACAGCGGTTACAAGGGCATACTGAACTTTGTCATGAGTAACGCCCAGACCATGCTTAACAAGGAGGAATACAAAAAATTGGCGAGTGAACTTTCGCCCAGAGTTAAAGCAGATGTTGAACAAACGAGACGTCATTGGGAAGCTATTGTGTCCCCATCAATCAGACGTTTTCACAAGTCTATCTATGATGCTTTTCTGAAGAGCAACAAAATCGAAACGGGAATTCGCAACTATTCTGAAGTAATAATGTTATTATTAAATATTAAATTAAAGATAAACAAGTAATACTATGAAGAATCTACAAAAAGGAACACTGAGAGTGGGAATCATCGGAGCGGGATGGATTGCACACAAGATGGCGCAAGCTCTTTCGCCCTTGAATGAGGTTGCGGTTACGGCCATTGCATCGCGTTCGGAGGAGAAAGCACGAGAGTTTGCACAGCAGTATGGGATTGAAAAAGCATACGGCAGCTACGAAGAACTGGTCAGCGACCCTGACATCGACCTCGTCTATGTGGCTACGCCTCATTCCCACCACTATCCTCACGCACTTCTGGCCATCGAACATGGCAAGAACGTACTCGTAGAGAAGGCTTTCACTGCCAACCTGCGCGAGGGGGAGGAACTCATCAGCAAGGCACGAGAGAAGGGCGTCTTCATCACAGAGGCCATCTGGACGCGCTATATGCCCCTTTCGCACAAGGTCAAGGAACTGATGGAGAGCGGTATCATAGGGGAGCCTCGTGTACTTACGGCAACTCTCTGCTACATGATGGAAGAGAAGGAGCGCATCGTACGTCCAGACCTCTGTGGTGGTGCCCTGCTCGACCTGGGTGTATACGTGCTCAACTTTGCCCGCATGTACTTCGGCACCGACATCACTCGCACCGTCACCAACTGCCACCTCGGCCCTACCGGAATGGACATGATGGAGAGCATCTCGCTCAGCTATCGAGACGGCAAGATGGCAAACTTACAGGCTGGATGTCTTACGCTCAACGACCGTCAGGGTATCATCAGCGGAACGGAAGGTTACATCCGCGTAGACAATGTCAACTGCCCGGAACTGATCGAGGTGTGGCGCAACTACGAACTCGCAGAGCGCATCGAGAAACCTGCCAATATGGTCAACGGCTATGAGTACCAGGTGCTGGAATGCAAGCGCTGCATTGAGCAGGGCCTCCTCGAATCGCCCATGATGCCACACGCTGAAACACTGGCCATCATGCGACAGATGGATGAACTCAGAAAAGAATGGGGTGTACATTACCCTATGGATTAAAGCGCTATGCTGGATAAGAAGGGATAATTAGTTTCTTGGAGCTATACATTATTTATAATATATTAATATCTTCAACATTTCGGACACAACCTCAAACTTAATGAATACAATTTGCGCCATATCAACAGCACAAGGCGGTGCAATCGGCATCGTACGCATTTCGGGTTCACAAGCCATCCAGATGGCAGACAGCATCTTTTCAGGTAGAAAGAAACTGGCAGAAAGCAGTCCGTACCGTGTATGCTATGGCCATATCATGGACAATGAGGAGGTTGTGGACGAAGTGTTGGCAACTGTTTTCCACGCACCTAATTCATACACGGGTGAGGATAGCGTTGAATTGTCCTGTCATGGCTCTTCTTATATCCTTCAACGTGTACTCGACCTCTTGATTTCCAAAGGGTGTCAGATGGCACAGCCTGGCGAATACACCCAAAGAGCCTTTCTGAATGGTAAGCTTGACCTCTCGCAAGCGGAGGCCGTAGCTGACCTCATTGCGTCCTCTAATGCAGCGACTCATCGAGTAGCCATGAACCAGATGCGTGGCGGCATCAGCCATAAACTGGCAGAACTACGGCAACAATTGCTGCACATCACTTCGCTTCTCGAGCTCGAACTTGACTTCAGTGAAGAAGATGTCGAGTTTGCCGACATACAGCATCTTCAGCAACTCTCCCAACAGACGATTGACGAGATAGAACGCCTGCGAGCTTCCTTCGCATCGGGCAATGCCATCAAGAACGGCATTCCGGTGGCCATCATCGGGGCTCCCAACGTCGGTAAGTCAACCTTGCTGAATCAATTACTAAACGATGACAAGGCTATTGTAAGTGACATACAAGGTACTACGCGCGACCTCATTGAGGACACCATCACGCTGGGCGGATATCTCTTCCGCTTCATCGATACGGCTGGTATCCGCACCACGGATGACACCATTGAACAACTCGGCATCGAACGATCACGTCAGGCAGCTGAACGGGCCCAAATCATACTCCTGCTCACCGAACCTGGTGTCCCCTACCCCGACATTGTCCTTAATGACAAACAGCACGTCATCCATCTGCTTAACAAGTGCGACCAGCAAAAAACAGTGTTCAGCAACTCTGACTGCAAGTGCTATCAGCAACTCCCAGCCGACATCGTATCTGACAACAATGGTTTCTGTGTCTCAGGTGTAGCCACGCTTGACTACCCCTGCACCCACCTTTCCATCTCTGCACTCCACGGACAAGGACTTTCGCTGCTTGAGCAATCACTTCTCGATCACGCTCGCCAAATCAGTGGAGACATAACAGAAGACACTGTTCTCATCACCAATCAACGCCACAAACAAGCCCTCGACCACGCTGCTGCTGCCATGCAGCGAGCCATCACCGCCATGCAACAAGGTCTCACAGGCGACCTCATATCCGAAGACCTCCGCCTCTGCCTTTCTCATCTTTCCACCATATTGGGCACCGAAATAACCACCGACGAAGTGCTCGGCAACATATTTAAGAACTTTTGCATCGGTAAATAATTGATTATCAGTATATTAGACTATCTACCACTAACTATTTGAAAGCCATCCGTTTGGGTGGCTTTCTTCATTTTAACACTTGACAGTTAGTATTTGTTAGTATCAGTTATTCTTACTAATTTTGGCCCAAAATTCATCCAAGCGCCTCAATTCCGCGATTTTTCCGGACTATAAAATGCAATCTAAGGCACTACTTGAAAAATAGTGAAAATTGGAAATATAACTCCATTACCCGACACCTGCAATCCAAGGCACTTTAATGAAAATCTATGAAAATGTGTGAAAATTGCTGCAAAATAATCAGCGACCTCATGAGACCTCATGTAGGAGCCAAAATTACAACAAAATGAAGATATTAAAGAAATGCTTAACTTGCGGAACAGACTTTGTCGCATCCAAAATATCATCAAAGTACTGTTGTCGAAAGTGTGAACGTGTCGCACAACGGAAACGAGAAGCAGAAAAGCGTGAAAAAGAGCGCGAAAATGCTTCTTCCGACATCCCATCAGAGTTAGAAACAAAGCAGTTCCTAACTCCCAAGGACATTGCCAAATTACTGGATGTTGGACTAACAACTGTTTATCGTTACTTCTACTCTGGTATGCTCAAGGCTGTACGTGTACGTAGGCATACATTAGTAAGAAGAAGTGATTTGGAAAAGTTCTTTGACGAAGCTGTACCTTATAAGAAAACATCTTATAAAAAGAAAGCAGACAACGAGTACTATACACTACGCGAAATCATGGAGAAATACAATCTTGGACGCAAGGCTGTATGGAATCGCTGTGAGAAACTTGGAATACCTAAAGTGTACGAGGGACGAAATACTTTCTGGAATAAAAAGGCTATTGACTCAAAGTTTGCCGACCTCATTGAGGAGATAGACCTTGACAACTACTATACCATAGAAGAAGTCAAGGAACTCTACAACATGTCCAAGGAGGGCGTGTTGAGCTTTGTCTGTCATCATAAGATACCAAGAGTGAAG
>JAZLFZ010000034.1:0-113624 GCA_045616065.1 Bacteroidaceae bacterium
GCGTTATATATTATAATGTAGTTGCGTTTTGTTTTCTTTTCGGTTGCTCGGGGGGGGGGCTTTGTTTATCTTATCGCTATGCCCTCGCCCTTGAGGTAGTTCTTCAGGTCGGGGATGCCAATCTCTCCGAAGTGGAAGACACTTGCTGCAAGTGCTGCATCGGCATGACCCACGGTGAAGGCGTCGCGGAAATGCTCCATGGCCCCAGCGCCACCAGATGCAATGACGGGTATCGTCAGATCGTCGGCCAGACGGGCCAGTGCCTCGTTGGCAAATCCTGTCTTCACACCGTCGTGGTTCATCGAGGTGAAGAGTATCTCTCCCGCACCGCGTTCGTTAGCTTCCCTGGCCCACTCAAAGAGGCTGCGCTCCGTCGGGATGCGTCCGCCGTTCAGGTAGCATGTCCATCCGGATTCGTCCATGCGTGCGTCGATTGCCACCACGCACACCTGGCTGCCAAAGTGACTGACTATCTCGTCAATCAGCTCGGGCCTGCGCAGTGCCGCACTGTTGATGCTCACCTTGTCAGCACCGGCCGACAGCAGTCGGTCCACGTCCTTCAGCTCGTTGATGCCGCCACCCACGGTGAAGGGGATGGAGAGCGTGGCTGCCACGCGCTGCACCATGTCGGCAAACGTCTTGCGACCCTCGTGGCTGGCCGTGATGTCTAGGAACACCAGTTCGTCGGCACCCTGCTCGCTGTACGTGCGGCCCAGTTCCACGGGGTCGCCTGCTTCGCGCAGGTTCACGAAGTTGGTGCCCTTCACCGTCATGCCGTCTTTCACGTCCAGGCACGGTATTATTCTCTTTGCTAACATAGTTCCTCCAGTTTAATACGTCCTTCATAGATGGCTTTGCCGAAGACTACGGCCGGAATGCCAGCCTCGTCCAGTGCCACGATGTCCTCCTTCGAACTCACGCCACCGCTGGCGATGAGGTGGCAGGTGGGGTAGGCTGCCATCACCTCCTTGTAGAGCTCGATGGCCGGGCCCTGCAGCATGCCGTCCTTGCTTATCTCGGTGCAGAGCACATTGCGTATGCCTGCGTCCAGATATTTCTTCAGGAAGGGGATGAGGGCCTCCTCGCTGTCCTCCTTCCATCCGTTGATGCTTATCTTGCCATTGCGCACATCGGCACCCAGTACGATGCGTTCTGCACCATATCTGTTCAGCCATTCGAACGAGCGCTCGGGATCCGTGACGGCGATGCTGCCGATGGTCACCATCGAGGCACCGGCCTCGAATGCCTTCTCGATGTCCTCGTCCGTCTTGATGCCGCCGCCGAAGTCCACCACCAGGTTCGTAGCCTCAGTGATGCGTCGCAGCACCTCGTCGTTCACGATGTGGCGGCTGCGTGCACCGTCCAGGTCCACCACGTGCAGACGTTTGATGCCATACTGCTCAAACTCTTTGGCCACGCTTACCGGGTCTTCGTTGTAGACCTTCTTCGTGTCGTAGTCGCCCTTTGTCAGGCGTACGCACTTGCCGTCAATGATGTCGATGGCAGGGATGAGTTCTATCATAGTTCAAGGAAGTTTCTGAGTATCTTTTCGCCTACGCTGCCACTCTTCTCGGGGTGGAACTGTGTGGCATAGAAGTTGTCGCGATGCATGGCAGAGCTGAATGGTTGTACATAGTCCGTCACAGCGGCTGTCTCTGGACACAGCGGTACGTAGTAGCTGTGCACGAAATAGGCATACTCGCCACCCTCGAATCCGTCGAACAGCTTGCCCTTCGTGTCCGTCAGCGTGTTCCATCCCATGTGGGGCACCTTGTCCTCGTGGCGGGTGGGGCGGAAACGCTTCACGTCCACGTCGAATACACCCAGGCAGTCCACGTCGCCTTCCTCGCTGTGGCGGCACAGCAGTTGCTGGCCGATGCAGATGCCCAGCAGCGGTTGCTTCAGCCCTCTTATCACCTCGTCAAGGCCGTGCTCTTTCAGGTAGCGCATGGCACTGCTTGCCTCGCCCTGTCCAGGGAAGATAACCTTGTCTGCCGCCATCAGACGCTCAGGGTCATCCGTCAGCAGGGGCTCTACTCCCAGTCGCTTCATGGCGTGTATGACGGAGTATATGTTGCCCGCATTATAGTTTACTATTGCTACGTTCATATATCGGGTTCGTTGACATTCTGTTCTTGCCGCAATACCATTTTTGCTGATATTTTCGCGCGCGAATTGAGTGCAAAGTTACAAATAAATCTTGTAATAAAGAAATAAAATGAAAGAAAAATGCGCTTTTTGCTTACAAAGTGGGTGTTAGTAGCCACGCGCTGTATTAAACGTTACAATGTAAACACGACCTGGCTGCACTGAAATCAGATCGAAACAGAGCAAAGGCGAAAGTTGAATCAAAATGAATTTTGCAAAAGTACCTTCACCCTTCAGCCGCTCTTTATAATGTGCATAAATACAATTAGATACGAGATTTTTTACTTTCAGTTTACTTTCAGCCTTCTTTCAGCCACGTTCAGTGTGGTGTGGGTGTGGGTGTCATTTTGTGTCTTTGTCAAAATACCTTACTTCAAATTCGCTGAGGGAACTGAAAGTAACTGAAAGAAGAAATACTTTACTTTCAGCCATATAGCGAACAGATAATCAGATAGATAAGCTCGTAAACTGAAGGCTGAAAGTAAAAACGAAGCATGATTTCGTTTGAATGCGACAACGCTATGTTACTTATCAGTTGTCACCTTTCTTTTACCACAGAAAAACTTTTTTCTCGTTGCAGAAAAACTTTTTTCTTGCAGCAGAAAATATTTTTTTCCGCTGCGGTGAAATCCTGCCGTCGCTGCGGTGAAATCCTGCCGTCGCTGCGGTGTTTCGGATGCAAACTTTAAAATTGGTCATGCCAACAAAAGGCTTCTCATTATCCACACGTTCGAAGATAAGTTCAGCTGCGGTATGTTCATGTACAGCATAGTGCATCTTGTTCTGCACCGTAGAGAAGAACAATTTTGTCATCTTGGAGCGAGGATCATAGTCAACCGATGTGGCATAGATATCAGTCACCTGTTGATAGAAATTGCGCTCAGAACTGCGTATGTCACGGATGCGTTGGAGAAGCTCACGGAAATATCGGTTACCTCCTTGCTTCAGTCGTTCATCGTCCATGGTGAAGCCTTTCTGTATGTATTCATGCAGACGCTGTGTTGCCCAACGGCGGAAACGCATAGCAACTGGTGACTGCACCCTATAACCAAGAGCAATAATCATGTCAAGGTTGTAATGGTCTATGTCACGCTTTACATTTCGCGTACCCTCTTTTCGAACTAACAAGAATTTCTTGTGAGTTGCCTCGTCTTCAAGTTCTTTGTCTGCATATATGTTGATAACATGCTGACTGATATTTTGTTGTGTGGTGGCATAAATCTCTGCCAATTGGTCTTGTGTTAACCATACATCCTCTTCTGCAAAGCGTACATTGACTGACACTTTACCCTCTTCATCCTTATATAGTATAATTTTATTCTCTTTGTTTTCCATACCTTAGATTTTGTTGAAGTTCATGCTCTGTCATGATAGTTTGATGTAGGTTTAATGAGAATCAACGGAAATTGTTCCTGTGATCCGATTTAATTATCAAAAAGGCCTCTCAAGTGTTTGTCAAAGTCCGAATCAATATGTTGTGTAGGGTTGAAGAGCGCATACTCTTCTTCTGCCTTACGGTCAGCTTCTTCACGCGAAATCTTTCCTTTATCTGGCAACAATGCATAACGGCGGAAAGTTAGGAACTCATTCACGCTCGCCGCAAACTGTTCCATTGAGAATGCATTCTCACGCTCGATCAAGTCTTCTATATAATCAAAATAGCCAGTTACAGCACGTTCTAGTTGCTTGATTTCCTTTTCTGGTAAATAGTTTTTTGCGACTTTAGTATCAGAAAGCAAAATACGGCCTTCGGGAGAGTTTTTCCATGTCTGAAGTCCCATGTGTTCCTTTGTGTGATCAGCATGGGTGTAGATTATTTCCGGTGCAGTTTGTCCGGTGATGGCATAGTGGAAACGGTTCTGTACCATCTGGAAGAACTCACGTGTGGTAGGCGACTTACTATCATAATCGAACGAACACTCGGTATAGATATCAGTAATCTGCTGCCAGATGCGACGTTCGCTGGCACGAATGCTACGGATACGTTCCAACAATTCGCGGAAATAATCCTTCCCAAATGTAGTCTTTGCCTGCTTCAGTCGCTCATCATCCATGGCAAAGCCTTTCTGGATGTATTCATGCAGCACTTTCGTTGCCCACTGGCGAAATCGAGTCGCCTTGAGGCTCGAAACACGATATCCAACGGCAATGATGGCATCAAGGTTGTAGAAATCGACCTCTTTTGATTGTGTCTTCTCTTTTATTGCACCATGTTGAGTGGTTATTTCCATTTTGGAAACTACCACTTCCTTGTCCAATTCTCCTTCATTGAAGATATTACTCAGATGCTTGCTGATAGCAGGTACTCCTACACCAAACAACTGTGCCATTGCCTTCTGCGTACACCACAGCGTCTCATCTTTTATGACCACCTGTACCTTGCCCTCATTATCAGGCATATTGTACAGTATGAATTGTATCTCGTTATTTGCCATTGTTCTTTCTATTTGTTTATTTCCTTCCACTCGACCCCTCATTCTCTTTGGGGAAGTTGGAAAGTAGATATTGTTGAAGTTCTTGTTCTGTCATGATGGTTTGATGTGAGTTATGTGAATCTGTGGAACCATGTCCCCATGATTTTTTGTATTTATCTCTTTCCTGGCTTTTCGAGTTCCTCAATTTCTCGCTTTAGTTTCTCTATCTCAACAGTATGGTGTGCTATTTCTTCATGTTTTCTGGCAATCTCCTCTAGTCTCTTTTTCTCTGCTTCAGCCATCATGTCGGCACGATAAAGCAGATATGTAAATCTCGCCTTGACATTCTTCTCTGATACCAAAGGAAATCTGATCAGGCCAATAATGACAGCAACAGGAGATACTGCATAGTAGATCATCACAGCAAACACCCACCACAGTCTCTTAGAGTTGAAAGGCTCATAGAACAAATGGGGTTTTATCAGCCAATCATTATGTTCCACAAGATAATCAGCTGCAATGGTACACCATAGAGGGGTAAGAAGCAGAAACAATGAAATGATCATTGTCCATATCACCAATGATTGTTGCAGCAAGAGAAATCTTTTTACTCGAACCCTTGTGACATTACTTTTCCAGATGGGATACCAGTTCGCAATCGTCAGGCTATAGTAAAATGTACCAATCAGAGTAAAGAAATACAATATTCCGCTGGTCCAAAGCATTTCCCTTTTTGGGTCGCATACAAACAAATAAGAGAGAAGCATCTGCACACCAATTAGTGCGATCAGCCAGATTATCCTATTCGTGATACCCCATACATTTAACAATGTAGGTAGCTCATGCGCATCAAAAGGCAGTCCATGCCGTTTTTCCTCGCGTAATGCCTGTATCTTTTCTTTCTCTTTAGTTGAGAGGTATGAAAAGTCTGATACACTTCCACCATCAGAGGAACTTCCTCCCGAGAATTTACCTGCAGAACTTCCGCTCCAATCGGAGAACCCTCCACCTGTATAGAAGAAATCGTTACCCGTACTCATAATCCTATGATTTTACTATTCTTTTGACATGCTTCACGTCGACCTCTATTCTTCTCACTAACCTCGTTAGCAGGTACGTGCAATATTCGTCATCCTTGTATTGTAGATTCTGTACAAATCCATCCACGTACTCAGCAACCGCATCATCTATAATACTTGCAATATTAGCCATACACATCACATTGCCAGTCTCCTGTCTGACGGTCATAGCCAACTCACGTTTCATTACCTTTATCCCATCTGTATTAAATGGAGCCTCATCAGATTCAATAATCTCTCGGTAGCGCCTTACTATAGCAACACCAAGCAATGCTCCCTCGTACGTAGGGGCTTCAATTTTGGGCGTGACATGTAAATGCTTATGTTTCATCTCGCGACATCAATATACCTTAGTGTTGCAATGTTAATATTCAAGTGTAGAGTCCATCTTTACAAGTAATTTTAGAATTTCTCAAATGTCGTAATTAGTTGCTTCATACCTTCTGAGGCGGTTGTTTTTATGTGTTCATATCCAAGTTCCTTGCATCTTGGCATATCACAGGGATCAATTACGAATTTTGGAATCTCCTTGTGCGCATATTTTATAAGGTTTGCAGCAGGATAAACTGTGAGTGATGTACCAACAACGACAAATATGTCAGCATACCTAATGATTTCTTTTGCAACATCCATACCTTTGACATATTCACCGAACATCACGATGTAAGGACGAAGTTGTGAACCATCTCCGGCATCATCACCAACTTTGATTGGGGAGGCCAGTGGATATTCTCGTATGTAACGGAGATCATGTCTATTCTCTGAAGAACACACCTTTGTCATTTCACCATGTAAATGAATGACTTTGGTACTGCCAGCACGCTCATGAAGGTTATCTACATTTTGAGTAATGACAGTCACTTCATGTTCCTTTTCAAGTGCAGCAATAAGTCGGTGAGCATCATTTGGCTCAACTTCTAAGAGTTTCAATCTCATCTTGTTATAAAAGTCAAGACACTTCTCGGTCTCATTATATAGGCAATCTGTACTTGCGAAGTATTGTTACTCCTCCTTTGTCCACAATCCATCTTTACCACGGAACGTACTAAGCCCGCTATCCGCACTAATGCCAGCACCTGTGAGAAATACGATATGTTGACGCGTCATCTTATTATGGTGGTTTTGCTGTGAATATTATGAATCCAGTATTATTACCCAATATTGTAGTTTATTTCTTCTTCATTCGGCGAATCATTCTGTTGCCATCGAACATGTACATGTATTCAGGACAATGAATCTTGCGCTCTTTATCAAATTCGCTTGCCATTGTGCATGGGAAAGCGGTTTTGTTTTGTCTTGGATGTGGTAATAGAACCACATAGCCAAATTCGCTAGTGTATACTATATTTCCGTTGGGATATACCTGTACAGGATTGACAAGGATTGAAAGTGTTTTACCTATTATACCTTCCATGTATGACTTATCAAAGCCTTCAATATCCTGAATAGATTTATCATAGCGTCTGAATATATCTGTCACACTATTGGCATTTATTTTTCCATCAAGTGAAGACTGAATATTTCTGAGTGTCGCTTCCTGAGTATATTTGACAACATCATAATGTTCATTCCCTTCATTCAACCATTCACAAACGGAAATCACGGACAGACACAACTCAAAAGCGTATTGCTTGTAGTTTTCGACCTTAGCTTTGATAACCTTGTTTGTCTCTTCTTGAATATTGCACTTTTGCAAATAGAGAGAAAAGAGATTTATGATACGATAGACAAACTCCGTAGCTGTCTTATGGTAATATACAGAATAAGGTATATCTAATAGCGATTGAGTCTCATCTAGTTTATTCTCTGTAACGTACCTATAACTTAATGTTCTATTCATAAAGAAGATAGCTGTCATAAACTTCTTCAAAGTCTCAACCATGCTTATGGTAGAAGGCTTTGATTCGTGAATAGCTATTGCTTCTAACTGTTCTATGTATTTGCTCAGCATTTGGGCAACACGTTTCTTAACATCATCTGCACTCTTAGGTTTGAGCACAGAATGAGTCGGACGTGATGTTGTTTCTCGTCCTTCTGACTTCTTGATGTCTTCTGTTTCTTCATTGTCAATATCTTCCTCTTCTTTCTCTTTTGCTGATTTTGCAATGTATGACATCATGCTATCAAACAGCAAAGTGGATTGCGATATAGAAGTACTGTTTTTTCTTGACCTTGAATCACCCGTGACACCTGTACCATCATCTTTTATATAATCCTCGAATGACGAGAACTGACCACCCTTTATCTCTTTAGTCTTTTTACCAGCTGATGTGTCAACAACACCCTTGGCAGACATCTTTGATTCTGTATCAGAGAGTATCTGCTCAATAAATCTTAGAACAGAGCCATTAACGAAGTGTCCTGATTCGATAGCACGACATCCTTTTCTGTATGATGTACTGCTTGGTGAAGGATTATTGTAATCCATGCTAACAGTAGGGATAACAAACTGTCTATTTGATATGAGACAACCTTCCTGATTGGTAATCTCAACATATAGAGGGTTAAAAGAATCCTTGAACAGACCTTCTAAAGTAAATTCTCCTGCAGATGACGAGTAGCCAAATGATTCAAATTTCTGTCTGTTTCCGCAATAGAAAGTAATTGTTGCACCTTGTATTTCTATATCATTTAGAGTCTTAACTACAAAGTGATCGTATTCATATGAGGCTTCCTTTATCCATACAACAGGTGATGCACTATTATTGGTTTCCTGCTGTAATGGATTCTCTTTTACATCTGAAGCACTGATTGGCTCTATTAGGCGAATCCCTGATTCTGCAAGATAATCAGTCGTGGCAGACTTATAACCAACACTTGCTTCTCTGTTTGCGGAAGCAACACCAGGGACACCAAATGCAGCCACTGATGCATTTGCACTGCCACAGAGCAAATAGTTATATGTCTCTCCTTCAAAAAAGAAGCACTTTGAGTGGAAAAACTCCTGCCATTGCTTACCTTCAGGAACGGCTTTGTCCCAACTATAGATATTCACATAATCAGGAATTGCTTGTGATTTTGGTGGTGCTCCAAATCCTCGCTCTACAATGATGTTTATTCTTTCTGGATTGTAGCGTTCGTACAAAGCCTTTACAAGCTCGGCTCTACTGTCATAGAACGGCGACATTATCGTTATGCTTTTTATTTTCTCTTCGCCTATCCAATCACTGCATTGATTAAACAAAGTTTTGTTTCCATCAACGAACAATCTGATACTACATTCGCTATCTATCTGGTGTTCAGTGTTAGATAGCGTGTATTCAACTTGCAGAAGGCTGCAATTATCTTCTACCGAATTGATGATGTTATATGCTTCATCACCAAGTTCATTATACAATGACGAAAGGTAATTCCATACATCACGGACAAAAGGAAAAGCAGTACTTTCCGGGCTATCAACCATGACAGGTGTCCAAACTTCCATGTTTTTCCCATGTCCGCTGATTGTAAGATTGCCAGAACCTATAAGCACAAGGATGTTATCGTTTCCTGCATAAAACTGAATTTTAGGATGGAATGCACCCTTTGATTTGTAACCATGCAAACTGAACTCCAAAGGTCTTTTTCCTAAGAATGCCTTACTAAACTTCAACAATTGATCGGAAAGGCAGTCAGAATCTACAATTGCAGATACGAAGTTTATACCCTTACCCGACAATGTCCTCAAAAGTTGGATTTCCCAATAGTAGAGGTTTATCGAGAAGGATGTCATCAACGCGGAATGAAATTTTCCTGTTGGGATGTTTTGTATTAGTGATTTCTGTTCAATCATTGTTTAAGACCTTTAATCCTCGTTCTGTTATCATGTAATAATCTCCAGAAAGTTCTATCCACTTCATATCTTCTATGTACTGTAACACATTCTGCAGACGTGGTGATGTTCTGACTGGTTCTGGTCGTCGCAATCTCCATATTAACTCATCTTCCACCATGTAGTTGTGTACGAGCCCTTGGCCAATGGTTGATTTGCTATATGAGCTTCTCAGGTGGTCGTTTATGGCGAAGTAAATACAATTCTCTACAAATTCCCAGTTCGCAGAAGAAGTTTCATCCACAAGCCTAATCAACAAGGAAGGTGCAAAACCAGGATGCTGAACATCATAATTCTCATGTTGTCCAAATTCTAACAAGAACTCGATCTGATCTTCTATAGCCTTAAATAGGGCAATAATCATACAAGAAGCCTCATACACCAATGCACCATAATTTCTATCTTTGTAGCATTGTTTTGCATTGTCATACAGAGCATAAATGTCTGCTGTTGATTCTGTAGGTTCGTATGATTCAAACTCTACACGTAACTTATCAAAAATCACGTCCAAGGGTTGAGGTTCTTCTGTGATTGAATAAAGAACAGTAAAATGGAATGCCTCGTATGCAGCATGAGACAACTCGTTCAGTTCATAAAGGAACCAAGAAAGCTGGTCTGTATTTGCATCATCCATGTTGTTTAATACCTGCTCAAAGTTGTGTCTCAGGAACGTTAACACGAAATTCCTTGGCAAGACATCCTTACCATCAGTGCGTATGTAATCCATAATGAGCTTAATGGAATTGATGCGATGGTTAATATCTTTACCAGTTATGTCTTGTCGGTCAGGTTTACAGAAGATTCGAGCATACTCAGCTAATTCGTCTTCGTTCTCAATCAGATGAAGTGCCATATCATTCATTGTTGAGAGTGATGACTTTGGAACTTTACCTGAGTAAATACTATTCCAGAACAAATCTTCTACTTCTTTTCTGAAGGACTTTGCAAAGATTTTTGCTAAACCTAAGCCCTCTTCCGTAACTCTGTAAGTCTTGTGTTCACCTCCTGGGAAAAAGATTAGACGGAGCTGAGACAGAACTCCAATATAGTACTGCCCAAAGATACCCCATGGATTCTGCCAGTATATTCTATGCTGATTCTTATTTTCATAGTCAGCTCCCCACGCAAGGTCTATAGTCTCATCATCGAAGTGGTTTTGTGCAAATATACTACCACTAACACCTGTAACCTCACGATAGGAATCAAGCATAATATAAGCCAACAGTAGCTCACCTCTGCGGATGAGCTTTATCTGTTCGGTGGGGCTATCAATCTTTGTGATGTCTATCAGTTCCAACCGTTTGGCTATCAATGTCAGAAGCCAACAGAAGAAACCATTGTATCTAACACGACCTGTTACGTTAGTAATGCCCGTTATCATGTTAGTATAGATAACAACACTGCTATTTTGGACGGCCAAGGGATCTCGACCACCTTTAGAATTTGTTTTTGCCCCCCAGAAAGGGAATGGGGAGATATTGGCTTCGTACATATTGTATAACTATTATAATCATCTTCTCATTTTATCTTGTAAGATAAAAGTGCCTTTAACTCTTCAATGCTCCTTGCCTCCCCATTCATGCCACGATGCAGCATGGCATGACAGTTGGGACATACAGGAACTAGATCGGTTGTGGGGTTAACTTGATAGTCCTCTCCGATGGTATGAATAGGTACTTTGTGATGAACATGGATAAAGCCCTTTCCAAGTTCTCCGTATATCTTACCGAAGTCCATGCCACATACAGCACAGGCAGCTCCGTGAATTTTAATACATTGCTGGCGTGCATGTTGATCGCGCTCATAACTATTGACTGTTACCTGCCGTTTAGCTCCTTCAAAGAATGTTTCATTCGTAGTGTCAAGAATGTCCGGATCTAGGTCATTGGCTGCTTTGAAGATATTCAGGAAGTAGTCAATGGTAGCCTGTTCTTTTATTTTTGAAGCTCCTTGGAAAGTAGAAAAACCGAGTCCTTTCAGTACTTCAAGTGATAGGCGTCCGTCTTTACGACTTAGCTTAGAGAGTAGTCTTAAACGCATATATCGATTATGTTCCTGGCCACTTTGATATTGTTCTTCATCATTCCAAAAACTTTTATCGTTATGGTAGTCTTCGGATGTGAGTTCTGTTCTGATGACACGGAACATATAGCGAACCTTACAGTCTGGTCTTGTGCAGTACATGAAGACTATGTCGCCTTCTGCATAGTTGTTAAACTGCTTCCAATCAACGATGGAATGATTTATGAGATAGCCATGTAGATTAAACTTTGTGCTGTTGGAAGGTACTAACCAATAGGAAACAGGAGGATTGTATGGTTCAAGTCCAAGAGCCGACAACACCCAGTCCCAATCATAATCATGGGCAAGCTGACACAATCTATCATATTCGGCAAGCTGTCTGTCTTCCGAATAATGATCATAGTTCGCCACAACATAGGAGAATCCATTACTTGGGAGTTTGTTTGTCTTGTTACAAACGAGACAGTTCAGCGTAGGAATAGCCTTCTGATGCTTCTTGGCAAGATCATCCATGATGTCATGGATGCCTCCCAAGATGCCACTAATCTGATTTGTCTTATGCCCCACCGCATTACTGAGTTCGCTGTAATAATGCTGTGTTTCCCAGGAGTACTGTGCCCAATGTATAAGCACAGGGATCATCTTCATTGCCCATTGCTCGTTTGTCATGATGTTTTATGTAACGGTGAAGTCTTGGTTGCTATTTCAGTTGGAATTATTCTTGAATGTTGTTACAGACTCTAATTGGAATTAGTCTTCGGGTAAATTTCGTTTAATTCTTACGAGTTCTGTATAATCGATATCAAGGGCATCGGCTATCTTTCCGAGCATATCAAGCGAGGGTTGAGAAGAGTTAGTACACCACTTGCTTACTGTTGCAGGATTGATGCCTAATTGTTCTGCCAGCCATTTATTGGTCTTGTTCTTCTCTACTAGCATTACCTTGATGCGTTTTAGATTCTTATTGTCTGCCATCTTATAATATAAGGTATTTTGAAAGCAAATATACAATTATTTATCTAATAATGCGTCAAAACAGAGCAACAAATCACTTGTTCTGTCATAAAAATGAATATTTTTCATCCAAATGCAACCTTTCAATGCTACAAACTGAGAGAAGTGTGGCATTCTGCAATGTACATTTCAAATTACACAATACCACAAACAGTACAACAAGGAATCCTATATTGAAAGACTGAATCGATAGTGAGGAATATTCGTAATAACAATCAGAACAGTTTCAGAAACCTTCTGCACCACTTTTTGCACTACTTTTGGGTTGCTCTAAAAAGAAAAACGTCTAACCCTCAATGAGTTAGGCGTTTTTGAAGTGATTCGGATGGGGCTCGAACCCATGACCCGCAGCTTAGAAGGCTGCTGCTCTAATCCAACTGAGCTACCGAACCAACCTTGGCTTTCCGTAGAAAAGCGGTGCAAAATTACTGCTTTTTGCTGAATTGTGCAAATTTATAGTCTATAATTTTGCTTTTTGCGTGATATTTGTCGCGTGTACTGTTGTATTTCAGATGACACAGGCCCGTATTGAGGCACTGATTGTTCATTACTTGTCTCCATGCTTCAGTATTAGATTGCTGACTTTGCTCTTGAAGTTGCCCGTACGTTGGACGGGGAAGGCCAGCGTGCGGACGATGTTGTAAGGCTTCTTGTCGGCAGCCAGTCGTTCGTCGTAACCCAGAGTCTGACGCAGTCGTCCGTCAACGTAGAGTTTGGTGGTCTTGTTATCGCCTTCGATGCGTAGGTGGTGCTTCTCGCCTGGGCGCAGGGCGTAGTCGAAGGTGAAGAGGTAGCCGTCGCGCCAGTAGCCGAGGCGGTTGGTAACAGGGTCGGCAATGTAAAACTTGGCAAAGTCGCTCTCAAAGAGGGGGGTGCCCGGCTCTTCACGGGCAGCCTCGATGTCAAAGGAAACGTAGTAGGGATAGCCGAGGTCGTCCTTGTCAATCTGTGTGTTGGGAGAAACGCTTATCTGGTTTCTTGATGTCCAGAGAGGGTGGCCCCACGTGTAGCCTGGCTCGTCGTTGCATTTGAGGCTTTGTGCTTTCCATTCCTCGAAGGGCATGGTGGAGGCGGTGGCGCTCCAGCACTTCTGTGCGATGACCTTGAGGGCGGGCATAACGCGATGGTGGATGTCGTAGGTGGAGATGCCGTTGCCGCAGACGTCGTTCCAGACGGCAAACATACCTCCCTCAATCTGCGGGTCGTGCTCCTTGAACTGCTTGCCGTTGATGTTGGCAGGTGTCCACTTGTTGTAGAGCATGTCGTCGTAGAGATAGTCGTAGTAGTAGCCGGCAGCGGGTACGATGTAGACCCATCCGTCGGGGATGCTAACGAGCTGGTAGCCAAGCTGCTTCATTGAGTCTGGCTGTGCAAAGTCGTTGCTCCAGCAGTCCATGAGTACGCCGTCGACGTCGACGGGTGTCTCACCCTTGCTCCAGGTCAGTGAGCCCCACAGCTTGGGCTGTTTGCCGTGCTGCTTGACGAGGCGTATGTAGTGGTTGGTAAAGTTGCGGAACTGCTCGGTAGACTCCTTCTTCTTGTTGCTGTACTCGTCCGTACCGATGTGTACGCGAGGTCCGGCGAAGACGGGATCGGGACCACCGAGATACTCGCTGTAAAGGCTGTCGAGGAAGGGGATGACGTGGGGATTGGAGAGGTCGAGGTGGTCGATACCAAACTCGGGATTGGCGAACTCGGGTCGGAAGTGCGTGAAAGCGAGCGAGTGGGCGGGTGCATCAATCTCGGGGATGATCTCCACACCCAGCGTCCCGGCCCACTTGACGAACTCGCAGAACTCCTGCTTGGTGTAGTAGCCGTCACGTGCGGTGAGGTCGGGGAAGAGTTCGCTTTCGAGGCGGAAGGCGGCGTATGTCTCGTCCCAGTTGTCGTGGAAGTACTTCTTGAAACCATTGTCGTTGAGGTGGACCTGCAGGGTGTTCATCTTGTAGTATGACATGCAGCGAACGAGACGGCGCAGGTAGTCCATGGGGATGTGCTTGCGACCGCAGTCGATCATGAAGCCTCGAAGCTTGTACTCGGGGGCATCGGTGGTGATGCCGTATGGTATCTTGTTGAAGTTGTTGTCGATAAGTTGCAGGAGTGTCTGGGTACCCCAGATGGCGCCACGCGATTGGCTGGCTTGTATCGTTATGCCTTTGGGTGAGATGGAGAGACAATAACCCTCCTCACCGAACTTCTTGGCCTTTTGACGTTCGAAACGGATGGTCCTGGCTGGGTCGAGCTTTGTCTTGTCGTTATATACGTTGACGGAGTCGCGCATCTGCAACAGTCTGTTTTGTAGGAGGATGGCTGCATTGCGAAACTCCTCGCTGTCGAACGCGATGTTATCGATATCGAAGATGTTGAAGGTTGCTTCGCTTGTTGCTTTCCAGTTGTGGAGGGTGGGGATGACGAAGGGTGCGCCAGCTGTGTTTTGCGCATTGGCTCCGGAAGCTCCGATGAGTAGCCATGCGAGAGCCGTGATGATTGTCTTTTTCATATTATTTTTTTTGTTTGTTTTATATATTATGTGGGGTATGGGTTAGTGTGAGAGGATGGTCGCATCACTTCCCGCACAGCAGTTTGAAGTCGCAATTCTTGCATGCCTTCTCGTTGTCGGTGGAGGCAAAGGTGATGTCGGGGTTGAAGATGTCGCGCACGGTCTGGGTAAGCCGATCGAGAAACTCTGTGGAGTAGGTGGAGATGTCGAGTACTGGTTCGGACTTGGTGGCCGTACCTATGCGCAAGAGGCGTTCGTACTTCTCGGGCTGGTTGATGCGGTTGACGTACATCAGGGTGGGGCAGACGGGCTCAGGCAGGAGGCCGGACGACGGGTTGTGGCCATGCTGCTGTACGGCAAGTGCATAGATGAAGGTCTGCAGGAAATAGCCGGCATTGGGCTTGTCGTGCTGGAAGATCTTCTCGATGCCGTTGATGGGTTCGGCTTGCTTACCCGTCTTGTAGTCCACGACGGTAAGTCTGCCATGGCTGTCGCGTTCCAGTCGGTCGATACGGCCGCCGGTGAGTATCTCTTGGTCGGGGCCGAGAGCGAGGGTGAAGTAGTGATCCTCCTCTAATCCTTCGAGGGTGAAGGGCGTGTGGGTGAGGTCGTATTGCACGAGATGGAGCAAGTATTGGCGCAGTACACTGTGAATGATGTGGTTCAGACCCGTGAGAAGGCCAATGTTCGCAGGAGCGTGGTAGAAGTCGTCCACCATCTCCGCTATCTCGCTGTATGACAGTTGCGCTATGCGTTTCATCTCCCGGTCCTTTTGTTCATCGTCCTCGATGATACGGAAGTAGTTGATGAGCATCGAGAGGCTGAGGAAGGGGTAGAGGCGCGTGTCGGGCGTCTCAAGGATGCGTGTCAGTTGTTCGTGGGTAACCTGCATCCCGTAGTGCTGGCGATAGTGGTCGTAGAAGAGCTGTGCGCTGTCGTGGAAGATGATGCCGAAGAGAGGGGGCGTGATGCCGTCCTCGGGCTTGTCGGGGATGCGTATCTTGGCCACGTAGCGGTAGTAGAACAGCAGGGGGCACTTGAGGTAGCTGTTGATGGCGGTGGGTGAGAGCACCTTGCGCTTTTCACCTTCGAGGTAGGTCTGCCTGAGCTGGTTCACGATATCCTCTGTCTTGTTCACAATGAGCGAGTTGGGTACCTCCCGAATCTGGTTGGAAGGCATGAGGCGTACGTAGCGTATGGGTAGATTGGTTTCGGCCATGAGCTGACGCATGAAGCGACTCATCTCGTTGCTGGTGGCTCCGCTCGAGGTCTCATTGTAGAGGAGTGTGAGGTGCTCGGCACGGCTGATGAGACGATAGAAGTAGTAGGCAAAGACGCTGATGCGGTGGCGCATGGTTGTGAGCCCGAACGACTCGCGCAGGTTGTGGGGGATGAGCGAGTTGTCCTCGCTGCGCTTGGGCAGGATACCCTCGCCCACGTTGAGCATGAGGATGTGACGGAAGTCGATGTTGCGCGTCTCCAGGAGTCCCATAACCTGCATGCCGATGGCTGGCTCGCCATGGAAGGGAATGTTGGTGGACGAGAAGATCTGGAACAGCAGACGTCGTAGCGTGGTGGGCTCCACCTGCAGGACGGGAGAGGCGCCGTCGCCCTGGTCTTGCGTGGTGGTGAGTTGCAGGAAGCGCGTCAGTATGAGGTGGGTCTGGAAGAGTGCCTCGGTGTAGAGCTGGTCGTAGACGTCCGTTTCGACTTTGTTGGCATAATGGCGACTGACATTGTCGACGGCTGCGATAAGGCGTTGCAGGAGGAGCGGACTGTCCATGGGACAGGGGATGGAGAGCGTCTCGTCGGAGTAGGCATGATAGGGATGACGGCACACCTTCTCGTAGTTCGTGCGCCGATACTTGTTGGCGGCAACGTCGTAACCTTCAATGTACATGGACATCAATACGTTGACGTAGCTGAAGACAGGCGTATCGGAAAGGGGATAGCCCATGGTGATGTTGATGTGGCGGGGCGTCTCTTCGGGAATGCTGTGGAGCACGCTGCCCAGTTGGTGCTCGTCGGCCAGGACGATGGCTGTCTCGTTCTCGGTGTCGGTGAGATGAGCGTCGAGCCAGGTGGGGATGTAGCGGCTCTGGGCATTGTTGGTGCTGGTGGCTATGAAGGTGATGTCCTGCAGTCGTGAGAGGTTGTCGAAGTGGTCCTCGCTCAGGGCGTTGGGGTAGCGTCGCAGGTTGTCGGTGATGAAGAGGCCCGCCTCCCAGATGGGGTCCTTGACGTAGAACTGGTCGTAGTCCCAATAGAAGAGGGCATGGTGCGTCTGCTGGAAGTGGCGGAAGAGGGCATCGGTGCTCTCGTCGAGGATGTTGAAACCGACGAAGACGTATGTGCGGTCGGGGTCAGAGAGAGGAGCGTCGGGGCTGGCGCATGTGCCGGCCTTGAGCGACTCGGCCACCTGTCGGTACTGTGCTCCGGAATAGAGGCGGCCCTGGCTTTCCAACTCCTCGTTGAGCTGCCGGTAGAGGTCGGGCATGATGTCCCACAGGCGCAGGAAGCGTTGCTTGAGTTCGCTGTTGCCCTCGATGCTGAAGTTAAGGAAAAACTCGCGCAATGCCTGTTCCTGTTCGGGAGTAAGGTAGTCGGTGGAGATGGAGTGCAGGTCGTAGACGTTACGGAATATCTTGTCGGCAGGCGCCATGTGCTTGTCGATGTCGTCGAAGTCGGAGAGTATGATTTCGCCCCACGAATAGAACTCGTCGAGGGGTTCGGCATCGGGCACGAGTCGGCTGTAGATGGAATAGAGCTGGCAGACGCTGGCTATGGTGTCGGCCTTGCGGTAGGGCGAAATCTGCTGCACCAGTTCGTCGATGGTCTGGTAGGCGGGTGCCCATACAGGCTGCGGGCTCTCTTCGGCCAGGTATTGGTTCATGAAGAGGCGGGCTCGCTTGCCTGGGAAGACCACGGTGACGTGGCTCAGGTTGTTGCCAAACCGTTGCAGCAGGTCAGTGGATACATCGCGTAAAAATGCCATGTTATGTGTGGTTTTTGACGTATTTCTAGAAATTGGTTTCTCAAACTCAACGTGTTAGAGTTCTCGCTCCATCGCCGATTGAAAAGCTTGACGGTTATTCTACCTCTTCGATGATATTGCGGTAGACGTACCAGAGGTAACCGCGTACGGAATGGTTGGGGTACATGGTTTGCAGGAGACTCATGTAACCCTTCACCTGCTCGTGGTACTTGGCTTGTGGCTTGCCAAACTTGAAGTCGACGACGATGACCTCGCTGGGGGAGAGCATAACGCGGTCGGGACGGTGGCTTACCGGTCGGCCTGTTTCGTCGAGGTGGACTATCTCGCACTCGTTGAGCACCTGAAGGTGACCGTCGAACCAGCTTGATGCCTGCTTGTTCTCCAGGCTCTTACGGATAAGGCGTCGTATGCTTTCCTGCTGCTTGCTGTCGGTCAGGATGCCTCGGTCGACGTAGCCTTGCAGCACGTCTTCCAACTCGTCTTGTGTGACTATCAGACTGAATATCTCGTGCAGTAGCTTGCCCTGTTCGATGAAGGTCAGCGTGGTGGCTTCGGCGGCGTGGTCGATGTCGTCGTTCTGCTGGCTGATGTACTGGGTGGCCTCGTTGCTCTGCCGGAAGTCGAGGCGACGGTTGTGCGAGAAGAAGGTGATGGGCTGGTTGTCGTATGTTGGCGAAAGCCGGTTGCCCGACTCCTTCGTGACTTTCTTCTGCTGGGATGCCGAGTCTGGTGTTACGGCCTTGCCCAGCACCCATGTCGTGTAGCCCTGTCCCTGCTCGGTGAGTAGCATCGGCTGGGTGCTCTGAGCATCTTCCTGCAAGCGTGTTTCCATGCTGGTCTCGAGGGTGTACTGCAGCATCTTGGCGTATGTCAGTTCGTTGCCCGTGGCATCACCCCATATATAAAGGTTGTGCTCAGGACGCGTGAAGGCCACGTAGAGTGCGTTGAGTTCGTCAATGCGTCGTTGCAGTTCCTCGGCCTCGTAGTCGTCGCCGTATTCGGATGCCTTGAACTTGGCCTTACCTCCGGTGATGGGCAGCGTGCCCATGGAGGCAATGGTCTCGTTCTCGGCCTGGCACCAAAGGATTTCATCGGCTCGTATGTCTTCCATCTTGCTCTCGCAATAGGGCATGAAGACGGTGTGGTACTGCAGACCCTTCGACTTGTGGATTGTGACGATGCCTATGCCGTCGATCTGGCAAGCAGGTATGGCCTTGCGCTGCATGTCCGTCTCCCAGTATTCCAAGAAGGAGTGCAGGTCGGTGGTGCCGTTGCGCAGGAAGGCTGCCAGCTCGTCGTAGAAACATAGCAGGTAGGCATCCTCACCTTTGATATGGTCCAGTTGCAGTATGCGATAGAGTGTCTCGCACAGTTCGTTGATGGGATATTGGCGCAGCCGTCTGCGGTTGGCCATGTTGAACGCTTCGGGCAGCACTTCCTCCGCGTTTTGGGTGAGCACCATTTGCTCGGGCAGGATGCGACTCTGCACATCCCTGATGTAGTGCTTCACGAGGAAACGCTCCGAAACGGGGTCTTTATGCTCGAAGGTGAGCATGCGCATGGCTGCTATCAGCATGTTGATGGCCAGGCTGTTGGAGAGGTAGTAGCCCTCGTCGCTTATCATCTTGACGTCGGGCAGTCGCTGAGCCACAAAGTTTATGATGCTTGGCACGTGTGTGCGTGAACGAACCAGCACGGCCATCTTGTTGTACGGCAGACCGGCCTCATGGAGTGTCTGTATCTGGTCGCATATGTCGCTCAGCATCGACTCTTCCCACTCTTCCGACTTCTCGGTAAGTAACGAGACACGCACGAGGCCTTCCTCGAGTTTTCCC
Source organism: Bacteroidaceae bacterium (assembly GCA_045616065.1). GTDB lineage: Bacteria > Bacteroidota > Bacteroidia > Bacteroidales > Bacteroidaceae > Physcousia. The sequence continues at coordinate 19,819 of JAZLFZ010000034.1, forward strand.
TCGGGCCATTTCTGACTCACGTCTTCGAAGATTTCCTGCACGATTCCTTGCTCGCCTTCTGGGTCGAGTAGGGCAGGGGCGATGTGGAAGAAGGCGTTGTTGAAACGTATGACGTTGACGTCGGAGCGGAAGTTGTAGTCGAGTGTGTGCACCTTTGGCTGCAGGCTGCCTAGTTCTTGCTCGATGCCCTTCAGGATGTGCCAGTCTCCGTTGCGGAAGCGGTAGATGCTCTGCTTCACATCGCCTACCAGGAGGTCCTGGCCGCCCGACGACTGGCTCTCGAGCAGCAGCACTTTGAAGTTCTCCCATTGCAACTTGCTCGTGTCCTGGAACTCGTCGATCATGACGTTGTGGAAGAGCGTGCCCATCTTCTCGAAGACGAACGGTGCATCGCTGCCCTGAATGAGGCGCGATAGCAATATGGGTGTCTTGGCCAGTATGAAGCGGTTGCTCTCGTTGGTGATCTGCGTTACCTCGTTCTCGATGTGGTTGAGCAGTCGCAAGGGGTTAAGATGCTTCAGTGAGAGTTCGATGGTGTTGGCCTGGACGATGTACTCCTGACGTGCCTCTTCCGTCTTGATAATCAGTTGGCAGATGGGGTTCAGTTGCTGCAGGAGGGCGATGTTGTTCTTGTCAGCCTTCTTGACCATTTCTACAGGGCCTTGTGTCAGCGCGTTCATTCTCTTCTCCGTAATGCTGGCGTCGGCATAGTTTTCTGCCTGCAACTTGTCGTCGTACGTGAGAATCCAGGAACCGCTCGATACGTCTTTCGTGATGGCTTCCGTGCCGTACGTCACTATGGCCTGGTGCAGCAGGTCGGCTATATGCTTCATCTGCTGTTGGTTCTGCTTGCCTATGGCAAAGAGTTGCGAGCGGTATTGCTGGATGGTGTGCTCATCGTTGATGCGTTGCCGGAAAGCATCGTCGCGCCGCATGTAGTCCTCCTTGAAGATAATCTTGGCCAACTGCTTGATTTTCATTCTGACGTCCCAGCTGTCGGCGTTCTCAATCTGCTCTTTCACGTAGTTGTCCATCCAGGGTAGCACATCGTTCTCCTTGCTGCGTCCCAGTCCGTCCACCATATTGTCGACGGCTTGTGAGAGAATCTCTTGGTCGTTGAGATCCACCTGCAGTCGGGCACTCAGTCCCAGTTCGTGTGCCAGGTTGCGTAGCACGCTCTGGAAGAAACTGTCTATCGTCTCGATGCGGAAGCGTGAGTAGTCGTGCAGAATCAGGCGCAACGCCTGCATGCAGCGTTTGCGTATTTCTTCCGTACTCATGTGGTTGTCCTCCTCGCCCAGTGCTTTGTGCAAGGCGGCCAGATATCCTTCGCTGCTCTTCAGTCCGCGCCCAATGCCGTAGAGCTGTTCCAGGATGCGGTCCTTCATCTCAGCCGTTGCCTTGTTGGTGAAGGTTACGGCCAGTGTGTGGCGATATTCCTGTGGGTTGATGGTGATGAGGAGCCTGATATATTGAACGGCCAGCGTGAATGTCTTGCCACTTCCGGCCGAGGCTTTGTAGACGTTGATTGATGGCATAGATTCGTTTCTTTGACTGCAAATGTAGTCATTATTTGGGAATATTACAAATAAAATTTGTCGTTTCGGTCAAAAAAGCGTAACTTTGCAGCCGTTTATTGCAGAAATGCAGATTTTAAACTATCGTTATACATATAAATAATAATTATAATGGCAGGATATCTGGTGGAGGATGTGCGCAAGGTTACCACGCATCGCCTTATAGAAATGAAGCAGCAGAACAAGAAGATTGCTATGCTGACAGCATACGATTATACGATGGCTCGCATCATCGACGGAGCAGGTGTTGACATCATCCTTGTGGGAGACTCGGCCAGCAACGTCATGGCGGGTAACTTTACTACGCTCCCCATTACCGTAGACCAAATGATATACCATGCCAAGAGCGTGGTGCGCGCCGTCAAGCGTGCGCTGGTGGTTTGCGACATGCCCTTCGGCTCCTATCAGGTGAATGCTACCGAAGCCGTCTCCAATGCTATCCGCATCATGAAGGAGAGTCATTGCGATGCTCTGAAACTGGAGGGTGGGGAAGAGATTATCGATGCGGTAAAGAAGATACTCAATGCGGGTATTCCTGTGTGTGGACATCTTGGCCTTACACCTCAGAGCATCAATAAGTTCGGAACCTATGCTGTGCGTGCCAAGGAGGATGACGAGGCAGAGAAACTGGTGCGAGATGCCCATCTGCTTGAGGAGGTGGGATGCTTCGCTATCGTTCTCGAGAAGATACCTGCAACTTTGACGCGTCGTGTATGCGAGGAGATTCATATCCCCATCATTGGCATTGGTGGCGGTCCTGCTGACGGACAGGTTCTCGTTGGACAGGACATGCTGGGCCTCAATGATGGCTTTAAGCCTAAGTTCCTCCGTCATTACGCCAATCTGGCAGAGACTATCACGGATGCTGTCGGGCAGTACGTCAGCGACGTGAAGTCCTGCAATTTCCCTAACGAAAACGAGTGCTATTGATGCATTCTTCACTTCGTTCATTTAACTTCTGGCGTGTCATACTCATCAACCTCTTGGTGAGCGTGTTTGTGTACATGCTCATGCCGCTGTGGCCATCGCTGTTGGAGGCAAAGTCCAATGTGCTTACCCAGCAAAGTGGATGGATGATGATGCTCTTCTGCATCGGACTCTTCCTGCCAGGATGTATCAGCAGTTATCTGCTTGACCGCTATCGTCGCAAGGATGTTTGCCTCTTCAGCATTTTTCTGCTTGTCTCCGTCAGTTTGCTTGCCACACTCGAATTGCCCCTCTGGCTTATTGCCTTCTGGAGGATGGTGCAGGGTAGTGCATTTGCCTTGTTTCACATTTCGCTTGGAAGTACGATTCTTATTGACATTACGGTGAGCGAGCGGCGCGACGTGGCCGCCTATCTTTACTTTTGGATTTGCAGGTTTGCATTAGCCGTTGGTCCTGCTTTGGGCGTACTGGCTATTCAGCCCGATCTATGGCAGTATATCAAGTACGTGCCAGTGGGGTGTGCCGTACTTGCGATTCTGCTTTTGCTCAGACTCGATTTGCCTTTCAGGACTCCGCTGAAAACCAAAAAGATATCAATGGATAGATTTTGGCTTAAAGGTACGTTGCCACTCGTAGGGCTGCTCTTTCCTGTCGTCTTTTCGCTGGGCGTTGAAATGGCTATCAATATGCACCCGCTTTTTTACCTCTATTTGCTACTTGGGTTCGTGGCCTCTATGCTGCTCCATTTCGTGGTCTTTTATCATGCGGATTATCGTGCAGAAATATTTACAGGGTTATTGGCTCTTGCTGCCTCCTTCCTGCTGCTTTTGACACAGGATGAACTGCTCATGGTGGAGGTGTCTTCCATGCTCTGCGGCTATGGTGTAGGTAACGTTACGGGATGTTTGCTTAGTTTCTTCACCGTCTCGTCCAAGCATACAGAGAGGGGCAGTGCACAGATGACGTATAAACTCACCTTCGAGAGTTCTCTCTGCATTGGTTACTTTCTGCCATGTCTGCTGTGTGAAGTGCCCAGTTTCTACTTCTACATTGTAGGTTTGTTACTGATGTTTTTGTCGGTTATTTTCTATTTGCTCTACGTGTCGCCCTGGTTCCTGCGCCACGTAAAACGCTAATCACCCCATCTTCCTTCTTCATTCCATAAAGCAGCCTCGAAAAGGATGCATTTATGTTTTTAGGCATTTTTTTGAAAAAAAAGTGTTAAATCTTGTTTGTTTTTCCTAAAAAAACACTAACTTTGTGCAATAACTTTTGCTGTTTTTGTTCGTACGCGTGCGTAAACGTGTGTAAAACAACAACATAAAAGTTTTAATGCGATTAAATAAAATTAAGTCAAACTAATACTAATTCAAATTTCAAACATGAAACACAGTAATCTGAAACTGCGAGTTGCCAAGGTGGCAAGTTCAGTGTCTGCTGTCTTCTTGCTTGGAGGATTTATGTCCAGTTGTCAAGATGAATTGTTGACTGGTCAGCCTTCATGGTTGGGAGAAAGTTTGTATGCTGAACTTGAGCGTCGTGGTGATTTCACGGAGACGTTGAAGCTGATCAACGCCCAGAGTGAAGACTACGCTTCCGTTTTGAAAAAAACGGGTAGTAGGACATTGTTTGCTGCAGCTGATACTGCTTGGGCCACGTTCTACAAGAACAACCCATGGGGTGTCAAGAGCATCGATGACATGACAGAGGCCCAGAAGCGTCTGCTCTTCAAGGGTAACATGATCAAGTCTGCCTATCTGGTGGAGTTGTTGGGTAACCTCCCTGCTGAGAATGCCACATCACTCCCCGAGGAAGGCGCTTGTCTGCGTCGTGCAAGTTCTGTGGACTTGATGGACTCAGTTCCCATCGTGCCCAAGAAGGACTTCCCTGCCATCAATCCTGTCCGCGTCGATTCGAAGACGGGCGAGCAGATTGACTACTGGAGCCGCCTTCGTGACAAGGAGTCTGCCGTTGTCATGATGGACGACCAGGTTCCCTCCATGATTCACTTCATGCCTAAGTTCATGCTTTACAACGGCATCACATCGGCCGACGTAGAGTTCATGACCAACAACGAGATTCACTCTAACGAGGGTGCATTCGTCAATGGTAAGGTGATCAAGGAGAAGGATATTACTTGCCAGAACGGTTACATCCACGTAGTTGAGGGTGTACCCGTACCCCTTGACAACATGGCAAACGTGATTGCTACCTCGCCTCAGTTCAGCATTTACAAGCGCCTGTTGGATCGTTTCAGCTATCCTCAGTACAGCGAGTCCTTGTCACGCGAGTACGAGCGCCTCTATGGTAAGACGGATTCTGTATTTGTGCGCCGCTACTTCAACGAGCACGAGAATCACAAGTTCGAGAACCGCGACCAGAATGATGGCGGTACCAAGATTACCAACCTTCTGCCCTATGATCCAGGATGGAACCGTTGGATCTACGTTTCTTCCAACAGCAACATCACCTTCCAGACCGATGCTGCCGTTATGTTTGTTCCCACTGACTCGGCCTTGGTTGCATATCTCGAAACTGATGGTAAAGACTTGAAGGATCGTTATCAGAATGCTGGTCCCGGTGCTACTGCTTGGGATAACGCTCCCGATGAGGTTGTCCTGCCCCTTTTGACCAACACAATGGCCAAGAACTCAACGCTGAAGACTGCTATTCCTTCGCTCTTTGACGGTGTGAATAACAGTGCTTCTGAACCTATGGGTGTAACTAAGGGCGACATCTCACGTGTTCACTGGGCTTGTAATGGTGTCATCTACCAGACGAATAAGGTGTATGTGGCCCCCGAGTACGTCAGCGTATTCTATCCTTGTGTAATTCGTGCCAAGGAAGACCTCAACATGGCCTACACCGTTGTAAATAACGACCGTCAGGTACAGGGTGGTGAAGGTTTCTACGCGTACCTTAATAATATGGGTAGCAAGTACAGCTACATCATCCCCACTGACAACGCTTTGCAGCACTACTTCGATCCCGTATCGTACAAGCGCGTAAATAATCGTGGTGAGTCAACTGCCGTTCAGTATCAGTTCTATGTGAATGAGAATGGTCAGATTGCTGCTCGTCCCTATTTTGTCGACTGGTCAAGCGACACCGGTGAAGGCAAGGTTTCTGAAAGTATCATCGATGAGACCATTGCTGAAGGTGTGACCATTTCCAATGAGTCTTCTGCCGGTGCTTCTCAGGGTGATGCTTTCAATCACTTCAAGGACATCATCTATAGCTCACTGAGCGTGGGTCTCTTCACTCCCGGTCAGCGTTTCTACTCTTCAAAGAGTGGTAACCCCATCATCGTAGATTGGGAAGGTGACCGTGTGAAGGGTGTTGCTGGTTCGTTCCAGTATGAGCGTGGCTATTTCATTCCCGTCCACGTAGACCAGGTGTTCAATAAGTCAGAACAGGGTAACGGTATCAGCTACATCATTGATGATGAGCCTCTGATGAGTACCTTCACGAGCCCCTTCGCAGCTGTTACTGATACTTTGAATGCTGATAAGTTTGGTACATACGCTTCTCTGCTCGAGGGTATGGACTTCATTGCTACCGATGACGGTGCAAGCCATGGTACCATGGACAGGGCTATCAAGGTGCTGAACTCATATCATTATACAATGTACATCCCCACTAACGAAAGCATCGATCCTCTGATCGAGTCGCACAAGTTGCCCACATGGGATGAGGTCAGCGATGTGGAGGACTGCATCCTGAACCGTGACCTGACTGAGGATGAGGAAGCTTACCTCACCGAGCAGCTCCAGAAGATGAAGGATGTCATCAGCAACTTTGTTTCTTATCACATCCAGGATAACGCCATCTATGTCGATGGTGAGAATCACTCAGGTGATGTGTACGAGAGCCAGTGCCTCGATACCACAACCAACCGCTACGTGAAGATTTACGTAGACTATCAGTTGGGTGGTGATCTGAAGGTTCGTGACAATGCAGGTAACACCCGCACCGTTAGCCGCGAGACCAACAACATCCTTACCCGTCAGTACTTCTTCAACGGAAATAACCTGGTAGGTAACGGTTGTTCTCAGATCAACTCTTCTTCATACGTTGTTATTCATCAGATTGATGCTCCTCTGTTCCCCAATAACGAATGTTTCTATAATCCCGAGGATTATGACAAGGTTATGGCTATCATTGAAAAGTATGCCACAGAAGGGGGCGACGCAACTCCAAACTCTGTAAATCGTCGTAAGAAATGAAAACACTTAAGTATACATTATTAATGTGTCTCTTGTTCATCACAACGGTGGCAAGTGCACAGATCAGCCGCATCTCTGGTACTGTGTCGGACGATTTCGACGTGCTGCCCGGTGCTGCTGTTCAGGAGATCGACGGTACCAATCGTATTGTCAATGCGACGGTAACCGATATGAATGGTAACTTTACCATGTCAGTAAAGTCAACCAAGAACAAATTGAAGATCAGCTTCATGGGTTACAAGACCCAGATGCTGCCCATCAACAAGACGGTCTTCAAGGTTAAGATGGCGGATAACACCGTCACCATGAAGGACGTCAACATTACGGCCAAGAAGATGATGAAGACCAGTGGTCTCGCCATCCCCGAGCGTGAGGTTTCCTACGCTGCTCAGGGTCTGGACGCCAAGGAGTTCGAAGGTCTGGGTATTACCTCTGTCGACGAGGCTCTGCAGGGTCGTATCGCCGGTCTTGATATCGTGGCCAACTCTGGTGACCTTGGTGCAGGTACGCAGATGCGTCTGCGTGGTGCCTCTACCATCTCTACGCTGACCAGCAACGAGCCTCTGATCGTTGTCAACGGCCAGATTGCTACCGACATCGACCAGACCGACTTCGATGTGGCTACCGCCAACGAGGAGAAGTTCGCTGAGTTGCTGAAGGTGAACCCCGAGGACATCCAGGACATCAAGGTACTGAAGGATGCTTCCGCTACTGCTATCTGGGGTAACCGTGGTGCCAATGGTGTTATCGAGATTACCACCAAGCGTGGTACGGTAGGTCCCACCCGCATCTCTTACTCTGGTAAGTTCACCCTTACCCATCAGCCCGAGGCTATCAAGCTGCTGAATGGTGACCAGTACACCATGATGCTGAAGGAGGCCTACTTCAACCCCAGGTTGAGCGATACCGATGGTGATATCCCCGAGTTGAACTACGACTATGACAAGTTCTCTGAGGCTTACATGTACGATAACAACACCGACTGGGTGAGCCTCGTACGTCAGATTGGTTTCAACCAGAGCCACAACATCAACCTGATTGGTGGTGACGAGAAGACTCAGTTCCGTATCAGTGGTGGTTTCGACCATCAGACCGGTACAGTCATCAAGCAGAAGCTCGATCGTTTCACCACTCGTATGGCTCTCGACTACAAGGTCAGCGACCGTATCAAGATTATCTCTAACTTCGCGCTTACCTATACCGACAACGCACGTAACTACGATGGTCTGATCAGCAACGCTTATCAGAAGATGCCTAACCTTTCTCCCTATTACGAGTACGAGAATGGTGTTCCCAGCAGCGACTACTACTACATGCGTCAGGATGCCGGTGGTGCTAACCGTCGCCTCCAGAGCCAGGTCGGCATGCCTAACCTGTTGGCAAGTGCTGAGCTCGCCAAGTACAGCCAGCGCAACTACTCAATGAGCCCCGAGCTCGAGCTGGAGTACAAGCTCCTTGGTCTTGACAACGAGCATCATCAGTTGCGTTACAATGGTAACGTATACGTGAACATCTCTAACGCTTACGATGACAAGGACTATCCCCGTGAACTGAGCACCGCCAACTACATCGATACTCACACGGCATATTCTTACAGTGCTAAGTCACTCTCATTCACAACCCGTCACTCTCTGACCTTCCAGCCCCACTTCAACAACCAGGACCACTACCTGAACGCAATGGCCCGCTTCGAGTTGACCAGTGGTAGCAACAGCAGCCAGAGCACCAACGCCAAGCGTCTGCCCACCGGTGTATCTTCACCCTCTGCAGGTGGTGTTATCAGCAGCATGTCAAGTGGCTTCAGCCAGTGGCGCAGCATGGCCGGTCTGATCACCGCTCACTACTCTTACAAGGGACGTTATGCCATCACCGGTACGGTTCGTCTGGACGGTACCACCAAGCTTGGCCCAGGTAAGCGTTGGAATCCTGCCTACTCAATCTCTGGTCGTTGGAACATCAGCGACGAGCCCTTCATGCGTTGGGCCAAGGAGAAGCTTAAGGTCAGCACCCTCGGTTTCAGCCCTGGTTGGGGTATTGTATATAACCTTCCCGGTGGTGACTACCTCTACATGAACAAGTATTCAACCGGTAAGTCATACAACGGTCTCGTTTCAATGAACGCCAGCAGCATGAAGATGACTAACTTCACCGCTGAGAAGGTGAATTCTTGGAACTTCGGTATCAACCTCGGTCTGTTCGATGAGCGTCTGACCCTGCGTCTCGATATCTACGATCGTATCACTACCGACATGTTGATGGGTAACGCTGGTTTGAGCACCGCTACCGGTTGGTCAAGCCTGCCCTACAAGAACGTAGGTAGCATGGACAACCGTGGTTGGGAGTTTAATATCAACGGTAATCGTCTGTTCAAGAAGGGTAAGTTCTCTATGGATGCTTACATCAACTTCAACAACAACTACAACCTCATCAAGTCAATGGATGTCAACGTGCTTGAGGACCTGAACAAGGAATTCGGCCGTAAGAACCGTGACCTGCTGCAGCGTGTACAGATCAACAACCCCTTCGGTGCCATCTACGGTTTCCGCAGCAAGGGTATCTATCAGTACAAGTATTCTACCGCCAAGCAGATGGCCAAGACTCCCGAGGGTCGTGCTGAGCTGCAGGCCAACGTAGACAAGGGTATCACCTATCCTGTATCGTTGAGCGAGACCGGCAAGGTAGTTTACGACGAGAAGGGTGTGCCCTTGCAGATGAAGTTCTGCTACAAGGAGGGTGACCAGCTGCTGAACTTCGACGGTGGTGACGCCATCTATGAGGACGTTAACCATGACGGTCAGATCAACGAGTTGGATATCGTTTACCTCGGTAGTTCTCTGCCCAAGTTGACTGGTGGTTTCGGTCTTACCTTCAACTACGGTCGCTGGCGTCTGTCTTCACAGTTCAACTATCGTGTGGATATCGACGTATTCAACATGGGTCGTCTGGACAACGAGTCAATGAACGAGAACATCAACCAGAGCCAGGCTGTCAACTACCGTTGGCGTAAGGAGGGTGATATCACCTCTATCCCCCGTGCTCTGAGCAGTGCCCTCGCTACCAACTACAACACCTTGGTTAGTGACCGCTTCATTGAGGATGCCTCATTCCTGCGTCTTAACTTCCTCCAGCTGAGCTATTCGTTTGACAACAAGCTGACCAAGAAGTGGGGTATCAACAACCTCCGTCTCTCAGCAAGTGCCCAGAACCTCTTCGTCCTGACCCGTTACACCGGTATGGACCCCGAGATCGGTTACGGTGGTTACGGCGTGTCAAAAGACGAGTCTAAGACTCCTCGTTCAAAGACCTACACGCTTAACGTGAATATCGAATTCTAATAAAGGAGATTACAAGATGAAAAATTATTTAAATAAGATTAAGTCTTTGGTGCTCGTTGGGGCAGCGTCGATGGCACTCTCCAGCTGTGGCGATTTCCTTTACATCGAGCCTAAGACCTTCGTTTCGGAAGAGAACTTCTGGAACGAGAAAGCCGATATCGATCAGATGATCGCCGGTACCTACGTGAAGATGCAGAGCGATGCGTTCCTCCAGCGTCTCATCATGTGGGGCGAGACCCGCAGTGACAATGTCAAGGACGGTCGTGGTGCTACCGACAACCTCAATCTTTATCGCACCCTGAAGGAAGACCTGAAGTCAACCAACGACTTCACCGACTGGTCATCTTTCTATAGTGTTATTGGTCAGTGTAACATCATCATCGACCGTTGTGGCGTGGTGGCCGAGAAGGACCCCACCTTCACCGAGTCGGACGTGATGGCTACCAAGGCAGAATGTGCCGCCCTGCGTGACCTCTGCTATTTCTACCTGGTACGCGCTTTCAAGGATGTACCTTATTATACGTATCCCATCCTCTCTGATGACGCTATCCAGCCCATGCCCGCTGTGGACGGTGACAAGATCGTACGTGCCTGTATCGAGGACCTCGACACCATGGCACAGTATGCGCTCGTAGCCTTCCCCGAGGATAACAGCAACCTGTACAACAGCTCTCGCAACCGCATTACCCGTAATGCCATCTACGCCATCCTGGCAGACCTCTGCCTTTGGGATGGTCAGTACCAGAAGGCTGTTAACTATTGCCAGAATATCATCGACCGCAAGTGGTTCGAGTATGAGGAGGACTTCAGCAAGACTACCAGTAAGACCAACGGTAGCCTGGCCGTCTTCAAGAACGAGAACGACCTGTGGAGCCGTGGCTTCCCCCTGTATCCCTGTTTCCGTGACAAGGAGTATGGTAATTCGTACAACTCTATCTTCGGTGACAACGGCAACAGCTTCGAGAGCATCTTCGAACTGGGCTTCTCTTACAACGGTGCCAATGACACATACCTTGAGAGCGGTGCTCTGGGCAGCTACTATGGTTCATACAAGCAAAATAGCAACCAGGGTAGAGGTCTGCTTGCCGTCAGCGAGAAGTTGCTGAACGACGTCTACAATGGCAACTACAAGGTATTCGACCACAAGCTCGATGTACGTTACTTCGAGAACATTGCTCCCGAGGACAATCAGTACTCTGGTGGTTACATTGCTAAGCTTGTCAACGAAGGTGTTCGCATTGAGGCCATCACCTCCAATCCCTACTATGAAGCCAGCAAGACTACTTCAAACTACAACAACCGCAACTGGATGTTCTACCGTCTGACCGATGTCATGCTGATGCAGGCCGAGGCTCTCATCGAGCTGGGCGATGTGGTAGAGGAGACCAATGAGAATGGCGAAGTTGTCAGCACTTCTCTCGACGAGAACCTGCAGCGTGCCTTCTACCTCATCTGGACAGTGAACCGTCGTAGCATTATGACCAACTCAACCACTTCAACCCATGCTCAGGAGCTGAAGATTGCCAACTTCAAGAGCAAGCAGGACATGCGTGACCTCTGTATGAAGGAGCGTCAGCGCGAGCTGATGTTCGAAGGCAAGCGTTGGTTCGACCTGTTGCGTCAGTGTCACCGTGAGGGCAATACCAACTACATTCGCAGTCACGTCAGTGCCAAGATCAGCTCAGGTGCCACCAAGGCTCTGTTCCTGAACTACGAATCGCTGTTCTGGCCCTACAACAAGAAGGAGTTGCGTAACAACGACGCCCTCAACCAGAAGCCCTTCTATGGCACAGATGATGAGGACGAGAATTTCCAACTGACAAAATAAACCAACTAAGATTATGAAAATGCTTAAGAATATCTATACTTGGCTGGCAGTCGGCTTCGTTGGCGTCTTCGGTTTTGCTTCGCAGAGCTGTAGCGACAACATCCCTGAGGGTAGTTATTATACCTTCACTGGTGAGATGATGAGCCAGTATCTTCTCACTCACACGGACTATAGTGAGTTTGCCAAGATTGTCGAGCGTGCTACCGATAGCAAGCGTGGTATCAATATCATGGATTTGATTTCAAACCGTGGTCGTTTTACTTGCTTTGCTCCTACGAACGAGGCCGTAGAAGCCTTCCTTCGTCAGAACGGTTACCCCAACGTAGAGGCTATTCCCGTGGACGTCTGCGATACCATCGCACGTACACATATTATTAATGAGCGCGTGTATAACACTTCTGACCTGCAGGGTCTCTCTTCAGTTGACAAGGTCAACATGAACGAGCGTTACCTCACCATCGAGGAGAAGTTCAAGGTGGACGATGAGACCGGCGACACGTTGGAGGCCAGTTTCTGTCTGAACCGCAGCGGTAATATCATTCTTGCCCTGTCAAACGACTCGGTAGAGAACGGTATTGTGCACACCGTAGACCAGGTACTTACCTCTTCTAACCAGACCATCTGCGACCTGATGCTCGAGAACCCCAAGATTTCACTCTTCAACGAGGCTCTCTCTGCCACCGGTATCGCCAACTACATGGCCAATAAGATCAAGGACGTTACCTGGAATCCACGCGACACCAAGTGGGAGCCCTACAATGGTAAGAAGGTGTATTCTGGTCAGCAGTGGGACTACTGTACCGTGCCCGATTCACGTATGTTCAAGTTCACAATCTTTGCTTGCCCCGATTCAATTCTGAAGGCTAGGTACGGCATCACGGACATCCGGCAACTTTACAATTATGCTCAGTCCATCTACGGCGGTCCTGACTACCCTGAAGGCCACCCTGAGATGCTGAAGGAACACAACAATCCCCTGTGGCGCTTTATGGCATACCATTGTCTGCCCTTCTCAACCACATACGAGAAGTTCACCCGTATCACCTCTACCGAGACTACGGTGCTGAATCCCAGCGAGTGGTATTCAACCCTCGACTCTTTGGCCACCATCAAGATAGAGCGTCTGACCGTGTCTCGCTACATCGGTGCTGATGAGAAGCGTAACGACCTCTACATCAACCGTGGTGACATGCAGCGCAGTAAGATACCCGGCATCCACGTAGACCGTAAGCTCGATGATCCCGAACTGCTTCAGGAGTCGCTCAACGGTTTCTACTACACCATCGATGGTCTGCTTGAGTACAGCGAGGAGGTTAAGCAGGGCGTATTCAACACCCGTATCCGCTTCGATATGATCGACCTCTTCCCCGAGTTCATGTCCAACAACCTGCGCAACGAGATTCCCTGGGACCTCACCTCGTGTGAGTCGCCTGACGCTCCTGCCCGTAACTACATCCTGCCCAACGGCTATCTGGACAACGTGAAGGTCAACAGCGACGGTATCTTCCTCTATCAGGGTGCCCGCAGCTGGTACTGGTCATACCAGGGTGACGAGTTCAACGTATGCTCCGACAATGGTAGCTACGACGTAACGCTTCCCCTTCCCAGTGTTCCCTCTGGTACCTACCAGATCCGTCTTGGCTTCTGTGCTATGGATTCGCGCGGTATCTGCCAGTTCTACCTCGATGGCATACCCCAGGGTATCCCCTTCGATATGCGTAGTTCCGGCAACTACACCCAGCGTACCCTCTTCTTTGAGCTGACCAACAACAGCTACACCAAGGAGGAAGTTGAGGCTCACAAGAAGGAGATGCACAACATCGGCTGGTACCACGGTCCCCGCGGTGTCTTCACCACCGAGTATGGCAAGAAGGACGGTACGAACTGCAACAAGTCGCTCTTCTGTAACCAGAGCGGTACGCGCCGTTACGTACTCTGTACGACCCATCTCGACGAGAACGTCAAGCACACCATCCGTATCAAGAGTGTCTGGGCTGTGGGTACTGCCCTCTGTATGCTCGACTACTTCGAGATCGTTCCCAAGAGTGTATACGGCGTTGAGGGCGACCCCAACGATCCTAAGTCAAAGGCTGAGGACGACTATTAATGCTTGATACTCATTGCATAATTAAGAATCTAAAATTCAGATAATTTATTATGAAGACCAATAAAGTAAATAAGATAATGGCAGCTGCGCTGCTGGCCGGAGCACCCTTGCTCTGGTCAGCGTGCACTGACACCTGGAATGAGCACTACGATGTGACTCCCGGTGGCATGGCCGACCAGCCCAGCCTGCTTGAAAATATCGCTGCCGATCCCGCCCTGGCCAACTTCTACGACGTAGTGAAGGCCATCGGTGGTGCTGACCTGCTCAGCTCTCCTCAGCAGTTCACCGTGTGGGCGCCCAAGTCGCTCACCAAGGCTCAGGCCGACAGTATCGTTGCTGTGTACCAGAAGGATGCAGCCGCTGGCCTGAAGTGGGAGGACAACAAGGCCATAACCCAGTTCCTCCAGAACCACATGGCCCTCTACGCTCGTCCTGTATCGGCACTGACCGAGGACACCGTGACCATGCGTAACCTCAAGTACATGCACCTCGTGGGCAACAGTACCACCAGCGGTACCATCAACGGTAACTCCTTCAGTGGCATGACGCTGTGCAACAACGGTATCCTCTACAAGTCGGACAACGTGCTGCGCTTCTTCCCCAACGTGCGTGAGTTCACTGAGAACAGTGAGAACATGAGTCAGGTTACCAAGTTCTTCAAGGACTACGACGAGTATGAGCTCGACGAGGAGGCTTCAACTCCTGGTGGTATCGTGGACGGTAAGGTGGTGTACCTCGACTCCGTTACCACGCTCTACAACAAGATTCTCAACAGCCTGGCTCCTAACTTTATCCGTGAAGACAGTAGCTACCTCTTTGTGGCTCCCACTGACGAGGTGTGGAACGCAGAGTACGAGCGCTACTCACAGTACTTCAGGTACAACCAGAGTGTGAACAACAGCGACTCACTGGCCGACGTGAATACCAAGATGTACATCCTTCAGGGCCGCTTCTTCAACGTCAGCAAAAACTGGCGCTACAACTTGCATCCCGAGGATTCGCTCTGTAATACCTATTACTACGAGCATCAGGTACACAATCCCCGCACCAACGTCTTCTACAAGCCTCAGAGCAACCTGCTGGCTGGCCTGGAGAAGGTGGAGTGCTCTAACGGTATGGTCTACGTCGACAACCGTGGTGCCATCGATCCTCACAAGACGTTCTTTGGCCGTCGTATCCTCGAGGCTTCCTCACCCGCTCTCTTCGAGGTGCCTAAGGATAACCAGAACAACCTGTTGATGGATGTTGGCCAGCGTGTGCTCGAGATTCACAAAAACGATACCGTCTGGAACAGCGACTCTACCTCATACCAAGTGTATGATATGCTGCAGAAGCGCTACAACTACGTGGAGGTAAAGGCCAAGACCAGTTCGGCTCACACCGAGTTGGAGTACAAGATCCCCAGCACCCTGTCGAACGTATACTATAATATATATATAGTAACCGCTCCCTCGATCACCAACACCCTGCCCAGCTGGTTCCAGGTGCAGCAGAGCGTGCAGAACGAGAAGGGCGTATTCGGTGGCAAGGCATACTTCAACAATCCCCACGCCATCACCGCAGACTCAGAGGTGGAGAACGCCGACGTCATCCTCAAGCAGGGTAACAACCAGCGCTGCTTCGTCAACAATCCTCTGAAGATGGACACCGTACTCGTGCAGACCGCCGTCAAGTACGACTTCAGTGGTGTCAACGTAGACGATGGTGTTGTGAAGTTCACCATCAGCTCGTTCGGTCCTTCCGGTTCGTCTTATCGTGAGAAGATTTACACTCGTACATTGCGTCTGAACGAGATCATCCTTATCCCCTTCGCAACCAAGGAGGAGGCTGAGGCTGCTGCCGACGACCTGGATGCATTCAACGACGAGAAACTTGCAGGAATTAAGGAAAACTAATGCGTTATGAAGAATATTAATATATTTTGTCTTTCACTCCTGATGGCCTCGCCCCTGAGCCTCTACGCACAGACCGAGGACGAGCAGACCACCCAGGAGGAGCAGCCTGCGGTAGTTCACATCCGCAAGGCTAAAAAGGATGAACCCACCCGTACCATCAGCGGTAAGGTGCTGGCAGAGGCCGGCCGCGAGCCCCTGGCCGGTGTGCTCATCCAGTCCATCGCTGGCGAGGGCTATTCTACCTTGAGCAACGAAGACGGTACCTTCAGCCTTGAAGTACCCCTCTACAGCAGTGCTGTCAGCGTTACCATCCCCGGTTACAATACGATCCGCGTAGGCCTCAACAAGTCAGGCCAGTTGCGTGACATCCTCCTCCAGAACGAAGCCGCCCGCTCGCTCTACACGGCTGACGACAACATCAGCAACAACGTGAGCACCTCGGCCCTCGAGTACTCCTCAGCCCGCAACATCAAGTCGGAGATTGAGAACCAGCTCGGCGCCAGCGTTCGCACTATCGAGCGCAGCGGTGCCATCGCTGTGGGAGCATACATGAACATCGGCGGTGTCAACTCGCTGCAGAGCAATTCGCAGCCCCTCGTTGTCCTGGACGGTGTCATCATAGACCAGCAGTACTCACGCGAGATGCTGCACTCGGGCTACTACAACGACATCCTCACCAACGTGAACCCCAACGATATCGAGAAGGTCGAGGTACTGAGCAACGGTACTGCCCTCTATGGTAGCAAGGGAGCCAACGGTGTCATCCTCATCACCACGAAGCGCTGCCAGTCACTGGCAACCCGCATCGAGGCCACCGTCAACGTGGGTGTGGAGCTGCTGCCCCACATGTACAGCATGATGAACGGCCCTCAGTACAAGACCTACGCCTCGGGCCTGCTCGAGTCGACCGGTACGAAGGCCAACAACTTCAAGTTCCTGAAGTCTGATCCCAACTACTATTGGTACAACAAGTACAACAACAATACCAACTGGGCAGACCACGTGTACAAGGAGGCTGTCACCCAGAGCTACGCACTGAACGTGCAGGGTGGTGGTGACGTGGCCAAGTACATGCTCTCTGTAGGCTATACCAAGGACAACAGCACCGTGCGCGAGAACGACCTCGACCGCTTGAACATCCGCTTCAACACCGACATCGTCGTGAACCGCAACCTCGACATCCGCTTCGACGCCACTTACAGCAATCAGACCCGTAAGCTGCTCGACCTGGGTGCCCCCTCTACCTACGATGCCAAGTCCATCACCAGCATGAACTTCCTGGCCGACGCCAAGAGCCCCATGCTGAGTCCCTACTCATTCGCACTGAACCGCATCCAGAAGAACCACCTCGACATCATCGACGAGGACTACCTGGACGAGGTTACGACGCTGCGCAACGCCAACTATCGTCTGGCCAACCCCGCAGCCATTGCTGAGTATGGTACGGCTGAGAACAAGAACTACTTCGACAACAGCTATGTGAACATCGCCATCATGCCTCAGTACCGTATCAACCGTCACCTGCATGCCAGCACGATGTTCAGCTACACGGCAGTCAACACCAACGAGAAGTACTACGTACCCATGAACGGTGTGCCCAACTACTTCGTAGCAGAGCTCCAGCAGCGCATGGAGAACGAGGCAGGCTCAATGTTCTCAACCCAGAGCACCATCAACAGCGACACCAAGCTCGACTGGAAGAACAACTACGGTGCCCACAACCTGCACCTCATGGGCGGCTTCCGCTTCATCCGTGAGAGCTATGCGCTCAACACACAGCACGGTTACAACACCGGCAACGACAAGACTCCCTACATCGACAATACCTCTGAGAAGACCAGTGATGGTACCAGTCCCAAGTGGATTGACCTCTCATGGTACGGCCAGGCACAGTACAACTATGCCAACCGCTACTACCTGGAGGGCAACCTGGCCGTGCAGACCAACTCACAGTTCGGCCGCGATGCCAAGAGTGGTCTGAAGATGGCCGGTGTCGTATGGGGTATCTTCCCCAGCGTACAGGCTGGTTGGGTAATAAGCAACGAGAAGTTCTTCGACGTGCCCTGCATCGATTATCTGAAACTCACGGCAGGCTACAGCCTCACCGGTAACGACGACATGGTATACGATGCCTCTCGCACCTACCTCTCAAGCGTGCTCTTTATGAATAAGGTATCCGGCATTGTGCTGAAGAACATCGGTAACACCGAGCTGCAGTGGGAGACCACCCGTCGCGTCAATGCAGGCCTCGAGCTCAACGCGTTCAACAACCGTCTGGGCATCCGTGCCAACTTCTTCAAGTCATGGACCGACAACCTCATCACCCTGCAGGAGCTCGGCTTCGTCAGCGGTCTGGACTACAACTACAGCAACGGTGGTTCGCTCGAGAACATCGGCTATGACGTAGCCCTCAACGCTCACCTCATCAGCGGCAAGGACTGGAACTGGAGCATCGGTGCCAGCGCAGGTAGCTATCGCAACAAGCTCACCGCACTGCCCGACAACAAGCCCTATCTCGACACCGAGGTATACGGCGCTACCGTCCGCAGCCAGATTGGCAAGAGCATCAACAGCTTCTACGGCTGGAAGACCAACGGCGTATACGCCACCTCTGAGGACGCCAAGAACGACGGCAAGTACATCCAGGACGAGACTGGCAAGAAGACCTTCTACGGCGCTGGTGACATGCGCTTCGTCGACGTTGACAACAACGATGTCATCGACGAGAAGGACCGCCAGTTCATCGGCGATGCTACTCCCGACCTTTACGGTAACATCTTCACCTCGCTCAGCTACAAGCACCTGACGCTCGACGTGAACTTCAACTACCAGCTCGGTGGTGACGTTTACAACTACAACCGTCAGCAGCTCGAGAGCGGCAGCCGCTTCATGAACCAGACCTCAGCCATGCTCAACCGCTGGATGACCGAGGGTCAGGTGACCAGCATGCCCAAGGCCACCTATGGTGACCCCATGGGCAACAGCCGCTTCAGCGACCGCTGGATTGAGGACGGCAGCTACCTGCGTCTGAAGACCGTCACACTGAGTTACAAGCTCCCCATCGACAACACCTACATCCAGGGTATCACCATCTGGGGCCAGGCCAACAACCTGCTCACCCTCACCAAGTACCTGGGTAGCGACCCCGAGTTCTCGTTCACCAACTCAGTGCTCGGCCAGGGTATCGATGCCGGTCTGCTCTCACGCGGCCGCAGCTTCCACATCGGTGTGAAAATCAACCTCTAATCTACAATCGTAATTCTAATTACAATACATAAGATTATGAAACTCAACAAAACAATACTTTCCCTGGCAATGGCAGGCTCACTGGCCGGCATGGCCACCTCTTGCAGCGACATGCTTGACCAGGGTAACGAGTACGTTATCTACACGGATGGTCGCGAGCTGACCAACCCTGCCGATACCGTCACCAATTTGCTGGGTATTCTCAACCAACTCCAGGGCATCGCAGTGCGTACCAACCTCCTCGGTGAGGTACGCGCTGACCTGGTGAAGGTCAACGAGAATGCAACCATCGACCTCAAGAACCTCGCCAACTTCGACGCTGACGTCACTGGCGACGACGATGCCAACAAGTACAACGTACCCCGCGACTACTATGCTGTCATCAACAACTGCAACTACTATCTCGCTCACGCCGACAGCACCGCCGGCAACGTGAACCGCAACGAGAAGTACTTCGACAACGAGATAGCACAGGTGCACAGCATCCGCGCCTGGGTTTACCTGCAGGCCGTGCTGGCCTACGGCAAGGTGCCCTTCATCACCGAGCCCGTCATCACCAAGCTGCAGAGCGAGGCCCAGTACCCCATGTACGACCTCGAACAGATCTGTGACTACTTCATCGACGACCTCAAGCCCTACTACGGCTTCGAGTATCCCGATCCCGGCAACATCGGCGGCGACATCACGCCCAAGATGGCCTTCTTCCCCACGCAGATCGTCACCGGCGACCTCTACCTCTGGAAGGCCGTGAAAAACAACGACCCCGAGATGGCCAAGAAGGCTGCCAAGTCCTACTACGACTACATCATGTGGGACCTCAGCGGCAAGACTATCTTGCAGATGAACACCTCAAGCTGCAACTGGAGCACCGATGCACTCTATCGTGAGCGCTACCTCAGCCCCAGCGGTTCGCTGCCCTACAGCTTCTCCGGCAACTGGGGTTCAGCCACCGGCGAGGGCATCACTGCCATCGCCATGGACTCAGCCTCTACCAGCGGTTTCTACAACGAGTTGCGCAACCTCTACAACTACACCAACACCACCGAGGTCCGCGAGGCCAGCATCTCTCCCACGCAGGAGTACATCAAGCTGAGCGAGTCACAGGAGTACTACGGCTGGGACACCCAGAAGCGCGTAGTCAAGGTGGATCGTGAGAAGTTCGAGGACGAGGAGCTGGAGCTGCACTACTTCGGTGACCTCCGCTTCCAGAACAACTTCACCGAGCACAAGATCACGCTCAACAATACCGAGTACCGCAACCAGAGAATCAGCAAGCACAGTCAGCAGCACGTGGGTATCTACCGCACCACTCAGCTCTACCTCAAGCTGGCCGAGGCTCTCAACTATGCCGGCTATCCCCGCTTTGCCATGCAGTTCCTCACCCTTGGTCCCACCAACCAGACCATCGAGAACGACGTGTTGCCTTACTATACGTCGCCCGAGGACAGCGCATTCATCAGCTACTTCGACTTCAACAACAACACGTTCAAGAACTACGTCGAGACCTACAGTCCCCGTCGTGACTCGCTGGGTGTCATCGTAGCCTTCGACCGCCTTTACCGCAGCGATACCCGTGAGCTTACCATGTGGGGTATCCACAACCGTGGTGCAGGTCTCTCGTTCCTCAACCCCAACTACGCCGTGTCACTCGATCCCGACAGCACCAGCTATCCCCGCGCACTGGCTCAGCAGGTTGGCCGCGAGCCCAACAAGGACAGCTACGGCTATCCCACGAAGCCCAACGAGCCTCGTGCCGTGGCTAAGCCCTGTAACTGGGACGACGCTACCTACGGTGGCCGTCTGCTGACTCAGGACGAGTATGCCGAGTATCTGAACAAGAAGATCACCGACGCCATCTACAAGCGCTACACCGACTCTGTATCCAAGTACGTGGTGTACATCGAGGAGACCTATCCTGCCTACCAGGCACAGCTGGATGAGTACACCGCCGAGGTAGACCGCATCGACGTCATCTTCAATGCCGACCTTGATGCATGGAACGGTCGTCACCTGGTGTTCCTGGATGCCTATGCCGACTGGTATAAGGCTGCCTACAGCTCGCCCAGCTTCATCAAGTCGGAGCAGAAACTTGTTGACCAGCTCATCCTCGACGAGCAGGCTCTCGAGCTTGCCTACGAGGGCAGCCGTTTCTTCGACCTCATGCGCCGTGCCCTGTGGTATAAGGACAACAGCATGCTTGCCGACCCCATCTCCAAGCGCAATCCCGCCCTTGGCAGCAAGCTCATGACCGAGAAGAACTGGTACCTGCACTGGAAGGGTCAGATTGGTTTGTAATGAATGGCTTGTGCCACATGTTCCCCTTTATGAGGACGTGAAGCACAACATACCGCAAGCATAATGAGAGCGGGTGAGAACGATTGTCTCACCCGCTCCTTTTTGGTATACGGCCATACGAATTATTTAATGGCTACGATATCATTCTTAGGAAATCAGTTTGTGGAACATGCCATTGTCAAGCTTTTCGATCAGTCCTGCCTTCTTCCAGTTCTTCACCATCTGTCTTAGTGCGTTCGAGGTGGGTGCCTCGCCTTTGCATGTGCACGTGGTCTGGTGTATGTCCTGATAGGTGAAATCGTTGGGCAAGTGGTCGAACACATTGTCATTCTTGCCTTCACGCTTGCGTTCTGTCGTGACGTAGTCAGGCGACTCGTAAGCCTTGCGTATACGTTCACCGAAGAAGTGGTAAAGGTTGTCCATCAGATAGTCTGCAATGACAGTGAATGTGTCGAGGTACATTTCCTCAAACTGAGGTAACCACTTGGCAGCCGCATCCTCATGTGTGCAGAGGTATTGCTCAGCTGTGGTGCAACCATCGGCCCATTCCGGTAGCGTCGGTGCATCGTCCAGTTGTTCGTAGAGCCATGATGCCAGTTCGGTAAGCATCATTTCGCATGTGATACGCATGGCAATGACGGGTACTCTCATACGCATTCGTGCCTTGACTCGGTCGTTGTCCTTTGCCGTCATCCGTCGCACCTGCTCAATCCATTCCAGGCATCTTTCCTCGAGCTTCATCAGCGTTATGTCGCCCTGGAAGAGTGGCATTAGATGAGCGACTCTTCGTATGGTTGACTTGGATGCCTCGCTTCGTGGTGCGATGATTTTCAGCTTTGAGAATGTGTTGTCTGGTGTGCAGAAGATGCCCACCCGGTGGAGCGAACCATTTGTCAGATTCCGGAACATGCGTATGATGACATCTGGCGTACAGCACATGACGATGTTCCACATCACCTTCTCGATGAACACGTTTGTCGAGTTCAGACTCTTGTAGTCCTGCGAGAAGGAGCTGTTGTCGAAGGCAGCTCGTATGATGACGGTAAGGTCTGCAAAGCTACTTCTGATGCTTTGTGCCAGTATGTCGGCCTCTGCCGAGTATGAGAATCCGTGCATGCCACGAATGTTGTTCATTCGGTCCAGAATCTTTGTGATGCTGCTTCGCAGTGAGAAGATACGGCGCTTCAGATGCAGTTCCTTAGGCTGTTCTGCCTTGTTCACCTTCTCGCGCTTCTCGTTTTCCCATTGTTGTTCGAGCTGTCTGTAGACCTCCTCCTGTGTGTTGATTTCCTCGAGCCATAGTTCCTGTAGCGAGTCCATCTGCCCCTTGTTGGAACCTGCCTCACCCACGATGAAGTGGATGTTGTTCAGGTGGAAGAAGGCACTGTGGATGTACAATCGTACACGTGTGGAGAGGAATCCTACGATGCTGCTCACCAGACCTATCACCACCATCCATAGTCCGGGTTCGAGTCCGTCGCAGCTGGCCGTGATGGCCGGCGAACGTCTCACGGTCTCCATGTCGGTAGTCTGCAGCTGCTCCTCCAGTTCGTCTTGCAGAGCTTCAATCTCCTCGTTGTCGATGTGTCTGTTGCGGACGTTCTGTATGATCTCTCTCATGCTGGGCGACATCTGTGAGCGATGGCTCAGTGCGCTGTGTATGCACTGGTTCCGCTCGTCAGTCGACAGTCCGTTGAAGCATGGGATGATGTGCTGCAGGAGCGTCTCGTTGTAGTCGGTGACAGGAGCAAAGTCCTTGGCCATGCGGTATGTCGTCTCGTTTCTGATGCCCTCCTCGGGTATCTTTCCGCCCAGCTTGACCTTTATCCATTCTTCGGTGTACTCCGTATAGTGGATGCCGCCCAGTGTGAACTTCAGCGGAGTGTCCTCCTTCGTCTTCTCCTCCTGTGCTGTTTTTGGGGCTTTCTGCGACGAATGGTTGGCTGCATCCTTCTGCAGTGGTATGCTCCAGCGCTCCTGGTAGGCCTTGTCCTCGTAGCTGAAGAATGTGTCGTCAAGGTGGATGAAGTAGTCCATGGGCACGGCAAAGCTCACGCGGTCGGGATTGAAAACCTTCGTGTCGCGCAGCTCTTGCTCCACCTCCAGTGCATCGTACATGCGCATCATGTTCTCGTGCAGGTTCTGGTTCAGCTGGCAGCGGAAGAATATACGCAGTCCGTGGTAGCTGGGCGTGATGTGTACACCCAGTATTCCCATTTCCTTGTACATGTCCTTGCCTTTGCTGCGCATCTTCTTCACCTTCTCCTCCCAATATGCCTGGGGCAGGGTGGTGTAGAGGCCATCGATGTCAATCATGCCGATGCCGTTGAGCAGTGCACCCTCGGCGCAGCGCTTGTCGTCGACAAACTTGCAGGCCATAGGTATGAGCTTTGGCAGGCGGGATTTCGATTGTGTCGCTTTCTCGTGATACGTCTTGCGTTCTGCTTCGTCGGTGGCATTATGTTCTGCCTCCTTGCAGACGCGGATGTCGTTCATCAGTTCCTGGCTGATGGTCGCGGCAATTTTCTTGTAGATTTCCTCGGAATCAAAGTACTTTACTTTGTCTTTCCAATTGAGCTGATAGCTTTGCATAGTTCTGATACTTCGTTGGTGAATAAATCGAGTGGGGTAAGGGTGAGCTTCAGCTGGCGCTTCTGCTCGTCAGTGAGGATGGAAAGCAGGGGCTGCACTTCGGGGTTGGGCTCGTGACGTCCGAGGCGTGTCACAATGACCACCTCGTCCTTGCTGAGCGACAGCGTGCTGCGTTCCGTGCGGGCTACTACCTTTGCCTCTGCAGGGCGTGCGTCGGTGGCATCCTTCGTCTTGAGGGGAGCCATTACGCGCACACATTCCTGCATCAGGTCATGGTACGGATCGGTACTGTCTACGGAGGCCTTCAGCGAGACCTTGTAGATGTTTTCTGTCTTCTGAAGGCTGCCGTTGCGGGTAGTCTTCATCTTCTCGTAGAGCTTCTTGTCGCTTTCCTCGTCGGGTACGAACTCGAAGCTGCCATCAGTGAATTTCGTTCCACTGCCACGTCTCTTCTCGACCACCTGTGGCCGGGATGGAGAGGATTTTTTGATGGTTTTCATATTATAAAATATATTGTA
The DNA here is from genome assembly GCA_045616065.1 of Bacteroidaceae bacterium. Lineage (GTDB taxonomy): Bacteria > Bacteroidota > Bacteroidia > Bacteroidales > Bacteroidaceae > Physcousia. The sequence continues at coordinate 44,365 of JAZLFZ010000034.1, forward strand.
TAATCGCATCAGTGTGTTGAGGCCTCTCGGAGTGCGATTTCAACACTGCAAAGTTACGATAAAGAAAAAGCACCTGCAAGTCTGCAAGTGCTTATGTATGAGTTGCGTCAAGAAGTCGAGGGGCTGCGTCAAGAAGTCGGTGGCTTGCGTCAAAAAGTCGGTATGCTGCGTCAAAAAGTGCGTCAAAAAGTAGGCTTTCTATCTGTCAAAAAGTATCCATTTTTGCAGCACGCAGGAGCGCGTCACTTTTTTCCTGTAAGTATATTGTAGATTTTCTCTGCCTTCATGATTGTGTTCTTTGTGCGTTTATCGTTCGGATTGTTGTAGTGTGCGGTCACAAAGCTTATCAATCTCTCCATGTCTTGCAGTTGGAATACGTCGCAGCAGCTTTCTGCAGATTTTTTATTCCATTTCGAGATTTGGTCTTGTATGTTCTTGTCATCCTCAGGACATTCGTAATCCGTTAGTTTGTCCATTAGTTTCAGAAAGTCCGGTACACTCCTTACGTCCTCCTCGAGTTCTTCATTCTCGTCCTTTTCTATCAGATTGCTGGCGCATAGCGCGGCCAGCAGAAGAGCACGGTCAGTTGTACTTTTGTCGAATTTTATTTCAGCGTAGGCATCTTGCAGTCGCTCCTTGAAGGGCCTGGCAGGCTTCGTGGAGTCTGTTCGGCCCATGCATTCGTCCACAGCCTGTTTCGCCATCTTTTTTCTCTGCTCCATCTCTTGCTTTATCTCCTCTATCTTTTCGCAGCAGATTTCTCTCAAGGCCAGATCGGTCACGTACGCCTTGCTGCCTGTCTCGTGGTACACGTAATTAGTTATGTGTTTTGTTTCTATACTTGCCCGCTTGAACTGCTTGTAGGTCAGTCCCCATTTGGGGTGCTCCTCCAGCCTCTGCGTTGCCTCGTCCCTCATAGCTTCGTGGATCTTTATCATGTCCTGCTGCGTCAGAGCGTCGTATGTTGCATCGGGCTTGTACGTCTCGATGTATTTGTCTAGTGCTTCCTGGAATTTTATCTTGTAAGCAACGTGTTTGGCACGGCTTTTCAAGCTGTCGTATATTTTAACAGCTATGTCTTCATCTCTGTCTTTTGACCTGTAATCGATGGCGATATTACGTATTAGCCTTATTTCTTTCAGCAGTTCATCGAGTATTGCCGCTACGCTCATATCCAATACGATGCTCCTGGCGTAGACCAGTTTGTACCAGTTGTCTATTTCTGCTGTCTTGTCTGGCTGCGGGATGTTTGTTCTCCTCAGCGTTGTCGAACAGTAAAGAGTTCGCAGTACCGACACGGTCTCTTCGCTGCAGATTCTGTTCAGTCTGTCTTCAATGTTGCTCGCGCAGTTAAGACTCAATGGACTGTGCTCAATTTTTTCTTTAGCCTCCTTGACGGTTTTCTCAAGACTTTCTCTCATATCCATTGCTGTCAGAAAGATTTTGAAGAGGTCAATCTGACGACGCGCGAATATATGTTTTTTTCGATATAAACTGTACGGAAAGTCTTCATAGCGTGGGTTCAAGAGCGACTGAAATCCTTGCTCTAACTGTGTCATCATTCCTTCCCAAATCCCGCAATAAAGTTCTTCGCTTGTTTGTTCTTCCATGTGGCTGGTGGTTGTATTGTTTGTTCTTTCTGCACTTGATATGACTCCTTTCCCCTCTCCGTGAGGGACAAGTCTCATATCTTTGCAAATTTACGGATATTTTTTCTAAACTCCAAATTATTTTGCTTCTTAAACGTGTCATGTGTCACGTGTCGTGTCATAAACATTCCCTGGCATCGTTACTATGCAGTAGTATAGTATAGGTTGTTATTAAACATAATATATAAAGAATATATAATAAATGATATTTTTACTTTACATAACTTTCCCTCACTGCTTCCTCTTCGTGACACGACACGTGACACATGACACGTTGTAAATCTGCGCGTCATAAATTATATGGGGTAGGGGGGGCAGAGTGTACTCGTAATTACTGTCTACCCACCAGTGGCTTATATTGTGCCTGCACGCCCCGCTCCTTTCGGCTGCTGCGCCAACCACCTCTCCGGCGGTGCGTTCACCATCAGTCACCGCTGCGCCGAACGTTTGTTTCTCGGTCATCGTAAGGCTGCGGTCGTAGCGGTGGTATTTTGCGGCCGCTGCGGTGATTGTGTGCTTAATTCGCTGCCTGTGAAAATCGTGAACTCGTGAAACTCGCGTTTTGACTGAAACCAAAAATGGCACATGATAGCAAAAAATATGGCGATGATATACTACTTGGCACGAACTGATAATCGAACGCACTTTTGGCCGTCGCCAAAAGTGCGTTCAATCAATGAGTCCACTACAAAAGTCAACGTGCTTTCAATTTATAACGCAAAGGCGCACTTTGGCGATGGCCTAAAGTCGACGCAAATATTATTTCTTTTTTTGCCTCTAAATCCATTAAAAACTTTGCGTCTTTGCGTTCAATCAATAGAATGTCTACACCTCTGCGATGACCTCTACCTCGATGAGGACGCCTTTGGGGAGGGTCTTGACGGCTACGGCGGAGCGGGCGGGGAAGGGCTCGGTGAAGTACTGGGCGTAGATGCCGTTGACGGTGGCAAAGTCGGCCATGTCGGCCAGGAAGACGGTGGTCTTGACGGCACGGCTGATGCTGGTGCCGGCGGTCTCGAGGAGGTTCTTGACGTTGGTGAGCGACTGGTGGGCCTGTGCCTCGATGCCGCCCTCCACGATGTTGCCGGTGGCGGGGTCGGCGGGAATCTGGCCTGAGCAGAAGACGAGGTTGCCGACCTTGATGGCCTGGCTGTAGGGTCCGATGGCGGCGGGTGCGTTGGGTGTGCTGATTACTTGCATGGTTTTTGTGAGTTTTTTAGGGTTTATGTTGAGGGTTTCATTTTGTTTCATCACTCCGGATTCCGGATGAGCCTTCTTTATCTATGCTCGAGCAGTACGACGTTCTCCACGTGCTGTGTGTGGGGGAACATGTCGACGGGCTGGATCTGGGCCACGCGATACTGCGGGTCGAGGAGCTGCAGGTCGCGTGCCTGTGTGGCAGGGTTGCAGCTGACGTAGACGATGCGTCGTGGGTTGGCAAAGAGGATGGTGTCGATGACATCCTGGTGCATGCCGGCGCGTGGTGGGTCGGTGATGATGATGTCGGGGCGTCCGTGCTCCTCGATGAACTGGCGGTTGAGGATGTCCTTCATGTCGCCGGCGTAGAAGAGCGTGTTGGTGATGCCGTTCACCTCGGAGTTGACCTTGGCATCCTCGATGGCCTCGGGGACGTACTCGATGCCGATGACCTGGCGGGCGCGGCGGGCCACGAAGTTGGCAATGGTGCCCGTGCCGGTGTAGAGGTCGTAGACGAGGGGCTTGGGATCGGTGTCGCTGAGGCCGCTGAAGGCAAACTCGCGCGCTACCTTATATAATATATATGCCTGCTCGGTGTTGGTCTGGTAGAACGACTTGGGTCCCACCTTGAAGCGGAGGTCCTCCATGAGCTCGTAGATGTGGTCGGGACCGTGGTAGGGCTTGACGTCGAGGTCGCCGAAGGTGTCGTTGCACTTGGGGTTGTAGACGTACATGAGCGAGCTGATCTGCGGGAACTGGGCGTGGAGGTCGTCGAGCAGGGCGTAGGCTGCCTGGCGGTCGAACTGACTCTCGGTGGAGATCTCCTCGGCCAGTGACTCCTTGGTGTTGGGGATGGGTTCGGTGGGGCCGAACTGCAGGATGACCATCCACTCGCCGCTGAGGGAGTTGCGCATGACGATGTCGCGCAGCAGGCCGTGCTGCTCACGCAGGTTGTAGAAGGTGAGCTGGTGGTCGAGTGCATACTGGTAGACATGGTTGCGTATGTCGTTGTTCAGTTCGTCCATGAGCCAGCACTTCCGGATGGGCAGCACCTTGTCGAAGGCGCCGGAGATGTGGAAGCCGATGCCGGGCTGGAAGGGTACGCCTGCCTTCATCTGCTCCTCGGTGAGCCACTGCTTGCTGGCACAGCCGAAGTCGAGCTTGTTGCGGTAGTGCGTGGTCTTCTGGCTGCCCAGTATGGGTGTGCACTCGGGCAGTTCTATCTTGCCGATGCGGGTCAGGTTGTCCATCACCTGGCGCTGCTTCCAGCGTATCTGCTCGGAGTAGGGTAGGCACTGCCACTTGCAGCCGCCGCACAGTCCGAAGTGCTGGCAGAAGGGTTCGGCGCGCTTGTCGCTGGGCTTGACGATGCGCACGGCGCGTGCCTCGGCATAGTGGTGCTTCTTGCGCGTAATCTGCAGGTCGACGATGTCGCCAGGCACGACGTAGGGCACGAAGACTACGAGGTCGTCAATCCTTACGAGCGCCTTTCCCTCGGCAGCCACGTCGGTTATCTCGATGCCCTCCAAGAGGGGCAGTGGTTTCTTTTTTCTTGTCATAAAACGTGCGTTGAATTTGAATTTTCTGCAAATTTACTATTATTTTTTGAAAAAAAGCCCGTATGCGCTTTGTTAATTGAAAAAAATAGATTAACTTTGCCTTATAGACCACTAATACCATAGTCAATTATGCATTTTTCGGACAGCGGGAATGCATAGTTTGCGCGTCGTAACAAAGAAAAAGCAGATAACCTAATTGAACTAAATAACAACAAAGTAATTTACAAACATTATGAGTCAGAAAAGAGTCTACACCTTTGGTAACGGACAAGCCGAAGGTAACGCCCAGATGCGCGAAGTGCTGGGCGGCAAGGGTGCAAACCTGGCCGAGATGAACCATATCGGCGTTCCCGTGCCTCCCGGTTTCACCATCACAACCGATACCTGTAATGAGTATTACGAGGTTGGTCAGGACAAGATTGTCGAGCTGCTGCAGGACGAGGTAAACGCCGCCGTGGCCCACACCGAGGCCCTGATGAACTGCAAGTTCGGCGATCCCAAGAACCCCCTGCTGGTCAGCGTACGTTCGGGTGCCCGTGCCTCAATGCCCGGTATGATGGACACCATCCTCAACCTGGGTCTGAACGACGAGGTGGCTGAGGGTATGTGCGAGAAGACCGGCAACCCCCACTTCGTATACGACAGCTACCGTCGCTTCGTGCAGATGTACGGTGACGTGGTTATGGGTCTGAAGCCCGAGAACAAGGAGGATATCGATCCCTTCGAGGCCATCATCGAGAAGGTGAAGGAGGAGCAGGGCGTCGTGCTGGACAAGGACCTCTCTGTTGAGTCTCTGAAGAAGCTCGTTGAGCTCTTCAAGAAGGCCATCAAGGACCAGACCGGTCAGGACTTCCCCACCGATCCCAAGGAACAGCTGTGGGGTGCCATCTGCGCTGTGTTCCGCAGCTGGATGAACGAGCGCGCCATCCTGTATCGTAAGATGGAGGGTATTCCCGACGAGTGGGGAACGGCCGTTTCTGTTATGGCCATGGTATTCGGTAACATGGGCGAGACCTCTGCTACCGGTGTTTGCTTCAGCCGCGATGCCGGTAACGGTGAGAACCTCTTCAATGGTGAGTACCTCATCAACGCGCAGGGCGAGGACGTGGTAGCTGGTATCCGTACGCCCCAGCAGATCACCAAGGTTGGCTCTCAGCGCTGGGCTGAGCGTGCCGGCATCTCTGAGGAGGAGCGCGCTGCCAAGTATCCCTCAATGGAGGAGGCTATGCCCGAGCTGTACAAGGAGCTCGACTCGCTGCAGGACAAGCTGGAGAAGCACTACAAGGATATGCAGGATATGGAGTTCACCGTGCAGGAGGGCAAGCTCTGGTTCCTCCAGACACGTAACGGTAAGCGTACTGGTACGGCTATGGTGAAGATTGCCATGGACCTCGTTCGCGAGGGCATGATCGACGAGAAGACTGCCATCCTCCGCTGCGAGCCCAACAAGCTCGACGAGCTGCTGCACCCCGTCTTCGATAAGGCTGCCCAGAAGGCTGCCAAGGTCATCACCCAGGGTCTGCCCGCCTCTCCCGGTGCTGCCTGCGGTCAGATTGTCTTCCACGCTGACGACGCTCAGGTTTGGCACCAGGATGGCCACAAGGTCATCATGGTTCGCATCGAGACCTCTCCCGAGGACCTCGCTGGTATGTCTGCTGCCGAGGGTATCCTCACCGCACGTGGCGGTATGACCTCTCACGCTGCCGTTGTGGCTCGTGGTATGGGTAAGTGCTGCGTCAGCGGTGCCGGTGAGATTCATGTTGACTACAAGGCTAAGACCGTCGAGATTGGCGGCGTGGTATATAAGGAGGGCGACTACATCTCTCTGAATGGTACCACCGGTCAGGTATATGCTGGCGAGGTGAAGACCATCGCTCCCGAGCTCTCTGGCGACTTCAAGGCACTGATGGACCTCTGCGACAAGTACACCAAGATGGAGGTTCGCACCAATGCCGACACTCCCGCTGATGCCAAGCTCGCTCGCGACTTCGGTGCCAAGGGTATCGGTCTGACCCGTACCGAGCACATGTTCTTCGAGGGTGAGAAGATCAAGGCTATGCGCGAGATGATCCTCGCTGAGAACGTGGCCGACCGTGAGCTGGCTCTCGCCAAGCTGCTGCCCTACCAGAAGGCTGACTTCTACGGCATCCTCAAGGCTATGGACGGCTTGCAGGTGAACATCCGTCTCTTGGATCCTCCCTTGAACGAGTTCGTACCCAACAAGGAGAACCCCGCCGGTCAGCAGGAGATGGCTGAGCAGATGGGCGTAGAGCTGGAGGTTATCAAGAAGCGTGCCGAGGCACTGGACGAGGCTAACCCCATGCTCGGTCACCGTGGTTGCCGTCTGGGTGTTACCTATCCCGAGATCACTGCTATGCAGACCCGCGCCATCCTCTCTGCAGCTTGTGAGCTGAAGAAGGAGGGCTACGATCCCCATCCCGAAATCATGGTTCCCCTCGTTGGTATCCTGTATGAGCTGAAGCAGCAGAAGGAGATCATCAAGAAGGTGGCCGCTGAGGTGTTCGCTGAGTATGGCGTGGAGATCAAGTTCGAGATCGGTACCATGATCGAGATTCCTCGTGCTTGCTTGACCGCTGACCGCATTGCTACCGAGGCCGAGTACTTCTCATTCGGTACCAATGACTTGACCCAGATGACCTTCGGTTACTCACGCGACGACGTTGCCTCGTTCGTGCCCGAGTACCTCGAGAAGAAGATTCTGAAGGCTGATCCCTTCGCCGTCCTCGACCAGAACGGTGTTGGCCAGCTCATCAAGATGGCTTGTGAGAAGGGTAACGCTGTTCGTCCCGGCATCCGCACCGGTATCTGTGGTGAGCACGGTGGTGAGCCCAGCTCAGTTAAGTTCTGCGCTAAGCTCGGCATGAAGTATGCAAGCTGCTCTCCCTTCCGCGTGCCCATCGCCCGCCTGGCCGCCGCGCAGGCTGCTGTGGAGGACTAATCACAATGTTTTGAGATATCACTAGATAATAGAAAGAGGTTAAAGTATATTTGTTTACTTTAACCTCTTTTATTGTGCTCTTTTCCCTGGATATGGCCTCTGATGGTGTGCGGCCACAGCTAATTCTGAGGCACGTGGAGTCCAACAAAAAATGGTTGTACTATAGTGCACCTGCGTTTTTCTGTTCGGCAGATAATGAGGAGGCTTTTACATGTGATGTTCAATTGTTTACTGCGTCCAATGTCCAGCCTTGGTCGCCATGGTAGATCATCTGGTGGGTCATTCCACCGTCTATGCAGATGTTTTCGCCACTGATGAAACCTGCTTTGTCGGAACAGAGAAAGAGTACCATGTGGGCAATGTCAGCTGGCTGGCCAACTCGTCCCACGGGTTGCTGCGTGGCGTCGGGCCCCGTGATAGTACTGCCTGTGGTGTCTATCCATCCGGGTGAGATGGAGTTGACGCGTGCCCGTCCGGCCAGGCTTATGGCCAGCGCGTGGGTGAGTGCGGCAATGCCTCCTTTGGCTGCCGTGTAGCTTTCTGTCTGCGGCTGACTCATACGGTCGCGTGAAGACGATATGTTGACGAGGCTGGCTCCCGGTGTAAGGTGATCCCTCAGGCACTTAACGAGGTAGAATGGGGCTGTCACACCTACGCTGAGTGCGTACTGGAATTCCTCGTAGGTGCACTCGTCGATGCCCTTCATCAGCGGTAGGGCGTTGTTGATGATACAGTCCACACGTCCGTACTTGCTGATTATCCATTGGCAGAACTCCTCGATGGTTTGTTTGTCTGCAAGGTCGCCTTGATGGTAATTCTTTGTGTCCCCGTAGGCTGCTGGGCGAGGCGCCTTGTCTATCACACAGACGTGGGCTCCTTCTTTCTCGAACTCCTCTGCAATGCACTTGCCTATGCCCTGGGCTCCGCCCGTGACAATGACCACTTTTCCCTGAAATTGTCTTGTTTTCTTCATAATGTCAGTTTTTACTGAAGAAGAGAGCCGTACTCTTGGTACAGCTCTCCTCTCTTGCTGGTGAGTCGCGTGTTCGTTAGTATTAGATTATTATTTCTTTCTGTCACTGCTGGTCGTCATTCTCGTCGCTACCAGCTATGCGCAGTATAAGGGTTGTGGCTCCGATGGTGATAATGCTTCCTTCTTCGAGACGTATACGGTCTTGGTCGCGCAGTATCTCGTTCATGAAGAAGGTACCGGTGTTGCTGGGTGCGTCGCGTAGGATGTATTGCAGGTCGCCACGCTTGTTGCGCTGCACTCGTATGATGCAGTGTTTGGTGTCTACGCTGGGGTCTACGGTGTCGATGGGGCAGTTGATGTTCGTGCCGAGCACCTTGCGACCGAAGACGTTGTCGCCCATGTGGAGTGGAATGACTTGCTTGAAGTGGAAACAGTTCTCTACCACCACGATGCTTCCCTGCTCCTCCGCGTTCTCTTGCTCGTCGAGTACTTCCTCGCGCTGTGTGGCACGCAGTTTGCTGACACCAATGCGTATGGCAAACTGCTTGTTGCAATGCTGACACTGGAAGACCAGCTGCTGGCCATCCTGGTACTGTGTCTCATCGAAGGTGATGAAGTTCTCACATTTTGGGCATCGTACTCTCTTCATTGTGTCTAAGCTTCTCTGCTGTCAGTGTAGCGTGGAGTGGGGCAGTGTTGGCAGTTTTGTATTATTTTTACTTTGTTGCTTTGTATGCAAGTGTACCCTGTCAGCGTCAGAGTTTCAAGATCCAGGCCGAGCCGAACTCATTACTGTCTTTTTCTTTCAGAGTCTTCATTTGTGCACGGGCCTGCGCTTCGTCGGCAAATCCGTTGATGACGACGCGTCGCAGGTTGGTCTCGACAAGGTTTGCCTTGACGCCCATCTTGGCAAGCTTCTGGATGTAGTTTTCTGCGTTAGCGCGCGAGATTGCACTGGCTAGCACGATGACATATTCTTGCTTGCCATGCTGTGCCTGAACGACTGTGGACTGTGGCTGGCTGCCTGCCTGTATCGTCTTGGGCTGTTCTGCTTTGGATTGTTCGGGCTTGGGCTTCTCAGCACTGGGTTGTACGACTTTGGTCGGCATTGCTTTAGGCTGCTCAGTGAGCTGTGCCTGCGCAATGTTTTCCTGGCCGTTTGTTTTAGGTAGCTTGGTTGTTGTCAGTGTGTTGGATTCCGTCGCGGTAGCACCCAATGCAATGCCTTCGTTGAGGGCATTCTCGGTTACGTCCACTAATACTGCATCGAAGGATGTCTCCGTGTTTTCGTCGTAACAAGGCTCTTCGTGGTAGTATTCCTCGTGCACATTGAGCGCTTCGTGCACCATATTAGGCTGCAGGAAGGTCATTGTTGCATGGTCACCTTGCTTCTGCTTCTGCGTGTGTTCGGGCCTGGTAGGCTGAATGATGAAGAAGAGAATAAGGCTTGCCACAATGGCCATGGTATAGTTTACGACAGAGCGACGAACCTTGAACGTGATGTGCTCGTCCGGTGAAGCGGGAACGTATACGGTTCGTTGTCCATCGGTATTCTCTGAAGCCTGTTTGCTGTCGGATTCAGCCTGGTTGAGGCTGGGGCGTTCATTGGCTTGCAGTGTAACAGTTGCCTGCGTCTCTGCTGTGCTCTCTACGGCTGAGTTACGCGTTCCTTCGTTCGTTTGTGTGTGGCATTCCTCGTGTCGTAGGTTCTTCTCCAACTTGCCAATATGCAACGCATCGAGACCATAGAGAGTGGGGGTCAAGACTCCGCACTCGCACGAGGCCATAGATATGGTGGCATCCTCCTCGAGTGTGAAGATACCTATTGAACCGAAGTCTACGCTTCCTTCTGTAATGAGTGCCTTGTGGAACTCTGTTACAAGGTCTTCGCAGCGTTGCAGTGCCTCCTCAGGTGTAAGCCTATATATGTCGGACAGCGACTGGAGGAAGAACTCTTCGGGGTCGGATGTGATGCTGGGATCGAAATGGACATTACGTACGGGCGGCAGATAGATTTTTTCTGCCTCAATCCATCTGGCAGGCGTGTTCATTGTGCGGAACATACCTAACGATGGCACTATCACATTGTTATGCGACAGTAGAAGGTACTCTATGTTAATGGCCAATTCATTCATACCGCAAATTTACTACTTATATTTATTCTAGCCCAAAGATTTGAACGAAAAAAAGTGAATTATTTTTTTTTGTGAAATTTATGCCCGTTTTGTTTGGTCAATTGGATTGTTTAGTGTACTTTTGTATAATTATAAAAGGATAATGACACGAAAATCAGAGAATATTTTTCTTGCATTAATTGCAGTAACTTCCTTGATACTATTGCCGTTATGCATTTCTTGTAAAGGAAAGGTTGAAGCGGCCGATGATCAGATGGAGTCGGAAGTTTGCCCGGAATTGACAGAAGATACAGTGGCAGAACGACGTTTGCAGGGTATCTGGATTAATGCTGAGACGCAGCATGTGGTTTTCAAAGTAAAGGGTGACTCCATCTATTATCCCGATGTGGTGAATCTCCCCATGCAATTCCGTATCTATGGCGATTCGCTTCACTTGTGTGGCGAGGAAGTGCAGCGTTACAAGATTGTCAACCAGGGAGACTATACGTTCGAGATTGTCTCGCCCACGGGTGAGGCAGTATGCTTGCACAAGAGTGACAATCCTGAGGATTCGCTTGCCTTCTTGCTTGTGCATACGGCTCCTGTCATCTATTCGGAGGTAACGAAGCGTGATACCGTGGTCGTGTACGATAATTCACGGTATCATTGCTATGTCTTCGTTAATCCTTCGCGCAACAAGGTCTATAAGAATGGCTACAATGAGGAAGGGTTCAGCGTAAAGAACTTCTATTACGACAACATCATCCATCTCTCCGTCTTTGAGGGCAAGAGAGCCATCCTGTCGCGTGACTTTAACAAGATGGATTTCAAGGATATTGTTCCTGAAAACTTCTTGCAGCAGGCCACGCTAAGCGATGTGGTCTTCAGCCACGTCGATGCAGCAGGTTTTCATTTTGATGCCACGATATGTATCCCCGACGATGCTGTATGCTACATGGTGCAGGTCCTGGTGCAGAAGGATGGTCGCTACGAGCTGAATCTGATGGATTATTGAGCGTTATCCTGCACTTTCTTTTTCCTGTGATGTGGACGTCTTCTCTTTTTGGCCTTGGCGTCTGTCTGTCCATCAACCGTGGCTTGAGACGTCTTTTCGCTTAAGTTGTCATTCTTTGGCTTTCCTTCTGTGCGGGGTTTATTGTCTTCCTGCTTTGGCTTGCCTTCTGTGCGGGGCTTATTGTCTTCCTGCTTTGGCTTGCCGGTTGACTTGGCATGCCTGTTTCGTCCAGAACTACGCTTGCCTTGTTTTCCATCCCTCTTTTCCTTGCGTCCAGCCTTTGATGCCTTGCCTGTATAAGAAGGTCCTTCGCCCAGTTCTTCTGGAATGGGATTCTTCTCCACTTCCGATTCGAGGAATTTCTCTATAGCCTTGAAGGAAGGCTGATCCTTCTCTGAGACCAGGGTGACAGCTGAGCCTTCAGAACCGGCACGTGCTGTACGGCCGATGCGATGCACATAGTCCTCAGCATCGTGGGGTACGTCGAAGTTTACGACCAACTGTATGTCGTCGATGTCTATTCCTCGTGATACGATATCGGTAGCAATGAGTATATCCACCTGCTGCGACTTGAACTTGTACATCACGTCGTCGCGCTGGCTCTGGTCCAGGTCGCTATGCATGGCCTCACAGTTGTATCCCTTGCGTTTCAGTGCGATAGCAATATCTTTTACTTTCAGCTTCGAACCAGCAAAGATGATGACACGCTTTGGCTCCTTCTGCTTGAACATGTGTTCGAGAATGCGAAGCTTCTGAGGTTCGTAGCAGACGTAAGCGCTTTGGTGGATTCCTTCGGCTGGTTTTGATACGGCCAATTTAACCTGAACAGGATCGTGCAGGATGTTCTGTGCCAGTTGCATGATTTCCTTTGGCATCGTGGCACTGAACATGATGGTCTGATGATTCTCCGGCAGGTACTTGGCAATGGTCATGATGTCATCGCAGAAGCCCATGTCGAGCATTCTGTCAGCTTCGTCGAGGATGAAGAACGAGACGTGGGACAGGTCGAGGTTCTCCAGGCTGAGATGGCTAATCAGACGTCCAGGAGTTGCGATGATGACATCGGCTCCTGAGTCGAAACTGCGTCGTTCCTGGGCATAGCGTATGCCGTCGTTACCTCCATATACCGCAACGCTGCTGATGCCGGGCGTGTAGTATGCAAAGCCTTGCATAGCCTGGTCAATCTGTTGTGCCAGCTCGCGTGTGGGACTCATGATTATGCAGTTGACGTGTTCCTTTGAATAGCCGCCATCGTCAAGCATGCTGAGTATGGGCAGCAGATAAGCTGCAGTTTTTCCAGTTCCCGTTTGCGCCACGCCAATGATGTCACGACCCTCGAGTATGGGTGGTATGGCATGTTCCTGTATAGGAGTGCATTCGATGAAGTTCATATCGTCGAGCGCGTCGAGTACGTTATCGTTCAGATCTAAATCGTAAAAATCCATTCTTTATTATTTATAATATGTATATACATTATTAAATTAGGTATAATTGCTTTCTCTCGAATCCTTACTTGGGCGCCTTCTTGTACAGGTAGGCAGCAATGAAGAAGAAGACGATGTTGGGGATCCATGCGGCCACCAGGGGCGGCATGCCGGCATTGACGCTGAAGCTGGCCGACACGGTTTGGAAGAGAATGTATGCAGCACTCAAAGCCAGACCGATACCCAAGGCGAGACCCATTCCGTTTTTTCGTTTCTTGGCCGACAAGGAAAGACCGATTGTGGCCAGGATGAAACTGGCAAACGGGTCTGAAAAACGTTTGTAGTATTCAATCTCGAAGCGCGACATCTGGCCCGTACCTCTGATGCGTTGCTTCTCAATCTGGTCCAGCAGTTCAGCGTTTGTGAGAGTCTGCTCCTTGTGGTTCGTCTCCAGGAAGTCGCTTGGTTCCATGATGATGACAGAATCCACATCGGCATAGATTGTTTTTATCTTTTCCGTGTTTGTCTTCAGTTCACGTATGGTCGGCCGGTATATCTTCCAGTGGTATTTCTCCGCATTCAACGTATCGTATGTGATTCGGCTTGCCGTAAGGTGTGAAACAAGTTTCTTGTTGTAGAACTTGTCGAGGCAGAAGTTGTACCCCGTCTTGTTGCTGTTCTCGTAGTGGCCTATGTAGGCAATCACGCCCGTATCGACCTGCAACTGTATGTTATCGGCATAGGTTAGTTCTTTGAACTTGTTTTTGTATAAGTTCTCGAAAGCCAGACGTTTAACGCTTCCTCGTGGGATAACTTCGCTGCCAAGGTAGAAGCTGAGAGCCGCGATGATGGCAGCCGAAAGCATGTATGGGCGCATGATGCGGCTGAACTTGACACCGGCCGCTTGCATAGCGATAATCTCGCTGTTGCCGGCTAGTTTGGTAGTGAAGAAGATGACGGAGAGGAAGATGAAGAGCGAGGAAAACAGGTTGACGTAGAAGGGGATAAAGTTGAGATAGTAGACAAAGATAATCTGGTCCCAGGGAGCCTGGAACTTGGTGAATCGGTCTATGTTGTCGTTGTAGTCGAATACTACAGCGATACTGATAATCAGTATTATGGAGAAGAAATACGTGCCCAGGAATTTCTTCATCAGATAGATGTCAAGGCGGTTCAGAAAGGGTATCTTTAAACGCAGTTTTCTGCGTTTCTTTTCTGCCTTGACAGGTGTTGCCGTGCCCTCGACATGCGTCAGAGACTCGTCGTTTGCCTTCTTCTTTCTTCTAAATAACTTCATTTTCCTTTCTCGCTTATATTCTTTGGCTTACCTTCTTGACCATCTGCTCCTTCCAACTTCTGAAGTCGCCTGCAATGATGTGTTGGCGGGCCTGACGCATCAGCCACAGGTAGAAGGTGAGGTTATGAATGCTTGCTATTTCGAGGGCCAGTAGTTCCTGTGCCTTGAAGAGATGGTGGACGTACGCTTTGGAGTAGAATGTGTCAACGCTGGCTGTGCCATTGGCATCGAGTGGCGAAAAGTCATCCTCCCACTTCTTGTTGCGCATGTTCATGATACCCTCGCTGGTGAAAAGGCAGGCATTGCGTCCGTTACGTGTTGGCATGACGCAGTCGAACATATCGATGCCGCGCTCTATGCCTTCGAGCAGATTAGCCGGTGTGCCCACACCCATGAGATAGCGTGGCTTGTCGGTAGGCAGTATTTCGTTGACAACCTCAATCATCTCGTACATCACCTCAGCTGGTTCGCCCACAGCCAGCCCGCCTATGGCATTGCCGTCAGCCTCCTTGGAAGCGACGAACTCGGCCGACTGTCGGCGCAGATCCTTGTAGGTGCACCCTTGCACGATAGGGAAAAGCGACTGATGATAGCCGTACTTGGGCTCGGTCTCGTTGAAACGCTTGAAGCAACGGTCGAGCCAGCGGTGTGTGAGGCCAAGACTCTTCTTGGCATATTCGTAGTCGCTGGTACCAGGAGGGCATTCGTCCAGCGCCATGATGATGTCGGCACCGATGCTTCGTTCGATGTCCATGACACCTTCGGGAGTGAAGAAGTGCTTGGAACCGTCGATATGGCTGCGGAACTCGCATCCTTCCTCTTTCAGCTTTCGAATGCCAGTCAGTGAGAATACCTGGAAACCACCACTGTCCGTCAGGATGGGGCGATCCCATCCATTGAATTTGTGCAAACCACCCGCCTGCTCCAGGATGCCGGTGCCGGGACGGAGGTAGAGGTGATACGTATTGCCTAAGATAATCTGTGCCTTGACCTCGTCTTTCAAGTCGCGTTGCATGACGCCCTTTACCGTGCCTACCGTTCCGACAGGCATGAAGATAGGTGTTTCGATCTGCCCATGGTCAGTCGTTATGAGGCCGGCTCGTGCATTGCTTTGCGGGTCAGTATGTTGCAGTTCAAATGTCATGCTTTCTTTTCTTCTTCGTCAAACTTAAACTGTATGGGATTGCTTACCCTCTCCTTAAGCAGGGCGAACTCAAGTACGTCGCTCACGTTCTCCACATAATGGAACGTAACGCCTTGCAAGTAAATGTCGGGTATTTCCTCGATGTCCTTGCGGTTCTCGTGGCAAATCATGATGTCGGTGATGCCTGCTCGCTTGGCGGCCAGAATCTTCTCCTTGATGCCGCCTACAGGGAGCACCTTGCCTCGCAGGGTTATCTCGCCCGTCATGGCCAGCCGTTGACGCACCTTGCGCTGGGTGAGTGCAGAAGCCAGTGAGGTGGCCATCGTGACACCAGCCGAGGGACCATCCTTGGGGACAGCCCCTTCGGGCACGTGGATGTGTATGTTGTAGTTCTCAAAGATACGTGTGTCAATCTCCAGTATGTCGGCATGCGCCTTGAGGTACTCAAGGGCCAGCACGGCACTTTCTTTCATGACCTCGCCAAGGTTTCCGGTCAGCGTCAGCTTTCCAGCCTTGCCCTTGCTAAGGCTTGTTTCGATGAAGAGTATCTCACCTCCCACGCTTGTCCATGCCAAGCCTGTCACGACACCTGCGTTGCTGTTGCCCTGATACTTGTCGCGATTATAGGGTGGTTTGCCCAGGAGGTCCTTCAGATGTTCGGGCTTGATGGTGGTGTACTGCATCTCTCCTTCTTTTGCAATGGAGAGAGCCACTTTGCGGAATACCTTGCCAATCTGCTTCTCGAGTCCTCGCACGCCACTCTCTCGGGTGTAGTCCTCGATGATACGTTCAATGGCAGCCTTGCTGATCTTCAAGTTCTTGTATTCGGAAAGTCCGTTGTTCTCCTTTTCCTTGGGTACAAGATGCTTGCGTGCTATCTCGATTTTCTCCTCTGTGATGTAACCGCTCACTTCGATAAGTTCCATACGGTCGAGCAAGGGCTGAGGGATGGCACCGATGTTATTGGCTGTAGCAATGAACATCACCTTCGAGAGGTCGTAGTCAATATCGAGGTAGTTGTCGTGGAAGGCGCCGTTCTGTTCGGGGTCGAGTACTTCGAGCATAGCCGAGGCAGGGTCTCCGTTGTGAGTGGATTGTGTTATCTTGTCTATCTCGTCGAGGATGAAGACTGGATTGCTGGAACCCGCCTTGATGATGTTTTTAATGATGCGTCCGGGCATGGCTCCGATGTAGGTGCGACGATGTCCGCGTATCTCGGCCTCGTCGTGCAGTCCGCCCAGCGAGACGCGTACATATTTGCGTTTCAGGCTGGCTGCAATGCTCTTGCCCAGTGATGTCTTGCCAACTCCGGGAGGGCCGTAGAGGCAGATGATGGGGCTCTTCAGGTCGCCTCGAAGCTTCAGTACGGCCAGGTGTTCGAGGATGCGCTCCTTCACCTTCTCCATGCCGTAGTGGTCGCGGTTGAGCGTATTTTCGGCCGTGGTCAGGTTGAGGTGGTCCTTCGTGTAGCTGAGCCATGGCAGTTGCAGGATGGTCTGCAGATAAGTGAGTTGCACGTTATAGTCGGGCGACTGTGGATGCAGCCGCTCGAGCTTGTTTACTTCTCGTTCGAAGATGGCATCCACCTCGTCTGGCCACATCTTCTCACGCGCTTCTTCGCGCAGGTTCTCCGAGTCCTTGATGGCGTCGGCTCCGTTTCCAAGTTCCTCCTGTATGTTGCTCATCTGCTGACGCAGGAAGTACTCTCGCTGTTGATTGTTCAGGTCGGCTTGCGTCTTCTCCTTCAAGTTGTTGCGTATCTTTGCAAACTGCATTTCCAGGCTGATTTCACGCATCAACTGCATGGTGCGGTCCATGAAGTTGTCCATCTTCAGCATTTTGATCTTCTTCTCGATGCTGATGGGAAAGGTGCTACAGATGAAGTTGATGAAATAGAAATCGTTGCGTATGTTCTTGATGGCAAAGTGTGCCTCCTGGCTCATCTCCTCAGTTGCTTCGATAAGGCTTGAGGTGCGTGACCGGCAATCTTCCATCAGCATCTTGAACTTCACCATGTCGAAACCTGTCGGGTATATTTCGTCCATCTTGGTGACAGATGCCGTGAGATAGGGACGTGCGCTGGTAATGTTGTCCAGACGGATGCGGCACAAGCCATGCAGGATTACACTTTCGTGTTCACCGTTCAGTTCCATGATGCGCACCACCTTGGCTGCTACGCCATATTCGTACAAATCTTCCTTGAGTGGAGCCTCAATATTGGGATCTTTCTGACAGAAGATGGCAATCAGCATATCTTTCTTCTCTGCCATCTTGACGACTTTGCGTGAGTTGCGCCGCCCCACGTTGACAGGTGTCATGACACTGGGGAAGAGCACCATGTTGCGCATTGGCAGCAAGGGCATCTCCTCTGGTATGTCAACGTTGGTCAGTTGGCTGATGTCTCCTTCGAAGTCTGCAATAAAATTAACGGTTAATGGAGTATCTGTTTTACTCATATCTGTTTGTCTGATTCAAAAAACGGCTGCAAAGATAAGCAAAAAAATCCATATTACACACTTTGTGCGCTAATTTTAATATTTATTATTGTTTGCGCGCGTAAAAGGAGGAAGCTTCTGTCGTGTTTTCGCTTTTCTTTTTGTACTTTTGTGTCGCTTTAGAGCCATTTTGTTATATTCCAACAACAAATTCATGTCACGTAAGTCGCTTCCGTATTTCGATTTCAAGCAGTTTCGTATTTATCATGACCGCTGTGCCCAGAAGGTGGGAACGGACGGTGTGGTGCTTGGTGCGTGGGCAGACCTTGAGGGTGCCAAGCGTATACTTGATATTGGCACTGGGTCGGGTTTGATTGCTTTGATGGCGGCTCAACGAGTGCCGTCGGCTCGTGTCGTGGCACTTGATGTGGATGAGGATGCCGTCTTGCAAGCGCGACAAAATGCAGAGGCAAGTCCGTTTGGCGATAGGGTAGAGGTGGAGCATTGTGACGTCCGTGTTTTTCAACCAGATTGTAGGTTCGATGCTATTGTCTGTAATCCGCCCTTTTATACGGAAGACACCCTTCCCCCCGAAGAGAACCGGGCACTGGCTCGTAATGTGTCAAGCCTTCCTTTCGAGGAACTGGTAGCGTCTGTGGCCCGTATGTTGGCCCAGGGTGGCAAGTTTTGTGTAATGCTGCCCATGTCGTGCTATCAGCAATTCAATGTGATATGCCTTTCGCATGGCTTGCTGTTGAGACGCGAATGTACCATACAGACAGTGATGCGTAAGGCTCCGAAACGCGTCTTGATATGTTACTCTAACCAACCATGCGAAGTCGTTGGTCATGAACGTCTTATCCTGCAAGATGGCAACGAAAAGAGCGAAGCCTATAAAGACCTCGCTCGTGACTTTTACCTATAATCCTTCAAAGCTGATTTTTCTTTGGTTTTCCAACAACCATCTTAATACCACCCTTGACGCATTCGATGATGATTTCCTTGGGACCTTGGGCAGGGTCGCCATCCCATTGTATAGGCCCGCTGTCCTTTCGTTTAATGGCGATTTTGTCGCAACTTATGATTTGAACATGGCTGTTTTGGTCTATCTTTGCCTTGGCTAACTGAACACCCACAATCGGTGAAGAGAGCTTGTTGAATGTCGTCCAAAGGTTGATGTCGAGCTTGCCGTCACAGATCGATGCGTTGGGGGTAATGTAAAAATCATTTCCATACTGTGCAGCGTTTCCGGCTGTGATGAGCCAGTACCGGTCGGCTGGGATGCATTCCTTTTTTCCATCGTTTGTGATTTCTATCTCATAGACATCGCCTTTGTACTTCAACCCCAAACTCAATGTTGTCTTGAAGTAGGTCAGCAAGCCCCTCTTGCCGGCATGAGCAAAGGTGTCGCTTACTTCGGCATCGAAGCCTACGCCTGCCGTGCAGAAGAAAGGGTGACCACAGATGGTGCCGTAATCGCATTGACGTATATCCATCTTTTTCAGCGTTTCGAGTGCTCGTTCCGGCTTTATGGGTATTCCGAGATGGCGGGCCAGGCCGTTGCCACTGCCGCAAGGGATAATACCCAGTGCCGCTTCCGTATGGATGAGTCCACTGGCCACCTCGTTAACCGTTCCGTCTCCCCCCACTGCCACTACGACCGTTGCTCCTTGTGCAGCTGCTTCTTCTGCCAATTGCTTGGCATGTCCGGCATATTCCGTACGTTTAATCTCAATCGAATACTCGTCTTCCTTGAAGCAGGAAGGGATGATGTCGAGTATGCGTTGCTTGCTTTTTGTGCCGGAAATGGGATTTATAATGAATACGATTTTCATCTTGTTTTTATTACTTGTCATGTCTTATTCAATCACATTGCGAATGGACGGCATGACTTGTTTTTCTCTCGAATTTTATTGCAAAGTTACGTCTTTTTGTTCTATTTCTTGTTCTTTAGCCTAAAAAAAAACGGTTATTATGCATTTTTATATTTAAAAACATAATATTATGATTTTTTTTCGTAACTTTGCATGCTCAAAAGAGTGTTGTGCAGATATTAAATACCGATAAATATAATATTTTATGGGACTTTTAGAAGAAAAACTCGCTAAGCATCCTTTCAATTCTTTGGCAAAGGACGT
Organism: Bacteroidaceae bacterium; assembly: GCA_045616065.1. Taxonomy (GTDB): domain Bacteria; phylum Bacteroidota; class Bacteroidia; order Bacteroidales; family Bacteroidaceae; genus Physcousia. The sequence goes on from JAZLFZ010000034.1 coordinate 64,269, forward strand.
CAAGGCAAGGGGAATCTATCCCTACTTCCGCGCCATCGAGGGCAAGCAGGGAACTGAGGTTGAGATGGGTGGACATCACGTGCTGATGTTCGGCTCTAATGCTTACACTGGCCTGACGGGTGATGAGCGCATCATCGAGGCTGGTTGCAAGGCCATGAAGCAGTATGGAAGTGGCTGTGCGGGCAGCCGTTTCCTTAACGGAACTTTGGATATCCATATTCAGCTCGAAAAAGAATTGGCAGAGTATGTCGGCAAGGACGATGCACTCTGTATTTCAACAGGTTTTACGGTAAACAGTGGTGTTATTCCTCAGCTTGTTGGCAAGGACGATTACATTATATGTGACGATCGAGACCACGCTAGTATCGTGGATGGACGTCGTCTGGCTTTTGCCACTCAACTTCGCTATAAGCACAATGATATGGCTGACCTGGAGCGTGTGTTGCAGCGTTGCGAACCCGACAAGGTGAAGCTCATCATCGTGGATGGTGTCTTCTCAATGGAGGGCGACCTTGCTCCTTTGCCCCAGATTGTTGAACTGAAGAAGAAGTACAATGCCAGCATCATGGTCGACGAGGCTCATGGTCTGGGTGTGTTTGGTAAGCAGGGACGTGGCGTTTGTGATCATTTCGGCGTTACCGACGACATCGACCTCATTATGGGTACCTTCAGCAAGTCGTTGGCAAGCATTGGTGGATTTATTGCTGCCAATCAGACGATTATCGATGCCTTGCGTCATACCGTCCGTACTTATATCTTCTCTGCTAGCATGACGCCCGCTTCCACTGCAGCCGCTCTCGAGGCACTCCATATTATTAAGGCTGAACCCGAGCGTATCCAGGCTCTTTGGGACGTTACCAACTATGCTTTGAAGCGTTTCAAGGAAGAGGGCTTTGAGATTGGTGAAACGGAGAGCCCAATCATCCCCTTGTACGTACGCGATATCCAGAAGACGTTCATCGTTGTGGCTCGTGCCTTCGAAGAGGGTGTGTTCATCAATCCTGTTATTCCTCCTGCCTGTGCTCCTACCGATACTTTGGTGCGCTATGCTTTGATGGCTACGCATACAAAGGAGCAGGTTGACCGATCGGTTGAGAAGCTGAAGAAGGTCTTCCAGGAACTAGACATTATCAAGTAATTAGATATCCAGTGGAGTGTCGTTGTCAAAGCGACGCTCCTTTTTTTTGTTACCAATCACATTCTTTCTGCCTATCTCACATTCTCACTCACACATATTTTTCCGCTAAGGTGTGTCTTTATGAGAATGGATATTGTAGGGCTGCTGCAACAAGTGTGTGATTTATGTAAAGAAAGATCTGAATTTTGCCCTGTTTTCCTTGCGTTATTCTTTTCTTCGAACAATGATGCAGTCGAATAAGACAGTGACTAACTTGTTGATTATCTGTTTTATGTGCAATTCCTGGTGAATTTTGCTGGATGAAGATGCTGCAAAATGCCACAAAAAGCCAAGAATGACGCAGCGTGTTTCGAAAAAACACGTAGCGGTAACACAAAAAACACGTAGCGTCTTTTAGGAAATAATGCAGCATGTCCCCTTTAGACGCGCAAAAAAAGATCGATTTTCGTTCAGAAAGCTAATTTTTGATTCCTTGTATCTCCAGATAGAAACAAAATCGAAACAGAAATTTGTATAGTTTTTTTTAGTCGCATGTATCAGCGTTTCAACTGCTGATACTTGTTTAGGCTGATGGTACGATTATTACTTTCTTTTTGACTATTGCTCCACAATTTCTTTTTCTTCATCAGTGTATTCTCTTTGATAAGTTAAAATCTGTTTTAGTTGAAACTTTTCTGTCTGTCTAATGTTGTTTTAAGTGCGAAAAAATCTAAATCGGAAGATTAGTGTCTTTTTTCGTTCATTTATTTTGTAGTTTCAAACAAAAGTAGTAAATTTGCAAAGCAAATGCGATAATAGCTCAGTTGGTAGAGCATTGGCTTCCCAAGCCGAGGGTCGCGGGTTCGAGTCCCGTTTATCGCTCACAGTTATCCTTTTCAAATATCCTAAGCACATATTTCTGTCAAGAGTTATGGTAGATACCATCAAGCATCTGGGTAGGGTGGAGCGCGTGACCAACCATGTTGTGACCGTGCGCATACTACAGGCCTCTGCATGCAGTGGCTGCAGTGCTGCAAAGCTTTGCCAGTCGAGCGAGACGAAGGAGAAGTATGTGGATATTCGTACACCGAAATTCCAACAGTATGAGGTTGGGCAGGAAGTGATGATAGAAGGGTCTGTAAAACAGGGACTTCGTGCTACCTTGTGGGCCTATGTGGTACCTCTCGCTCTGGTTGTGCTGGTGCTCGTTATTGCTGTTTGCACTGGTGTGAATGACGCTTTTGCAGCTTTTTGCTCGCTGGGCGTCCTTGTTGTTTATTATATAATAATGTATATCATGCGCAAGTCCTTCGAGAAGAAATTTGCGTTCCAGATAGTAAAAACTAACTAAAAAATATATTCTAATATGAGTGAAATTCTGATTGCAGTAATCGTACTTGGCGGCATTGGACTCGTATCAGCAGTGGTACTCTTCATTGCTTCCAAGAAGTTTGCTGTTCATGAAGATCCACGTATCGCACAGGTTGCCGAGGTGCTTCCTCAGGCTAACTGTGGTGGCTGTGGTTACCCGGGTTGTAGTGGCTTTGCCAATGCCTGTGTAAAAGCTGCTGATGGTGGTTCTTTGGGTGACTTGAATTGTGCTCCTGGTGGCAAGGCCGTCATGGAACAGGTAGCAGGCATCCTGGGTTTGCAGGCTGCTGAGTCGGCACCTAAGGTGGCTGTTGTACGATGCAACGGTACCTGCGAAGCTCGTCCTCACGGCGTGGAGTACAATGGTGCGCAGAGCTGTCGCATCCAGCAGATGACCGGTATGGGCGAGACCCAGTGCGGTTATGGCTGTTTGGGCGGTGGCGACTGTGTCGAGGCTTGTCTCTTTGGTGCCATTACGGTTAATCCTGAGACGGGTCTTGCAGAGGTTGATGAGTCCAAGTGTACGGCTTGTGGAGCTTGTGCCAAGGCTTGTCCCCGTGGCATCATCGAGATTCGCCCTGCCGGTCCCAAGGGTCGTCGCATGGTGGTTCTCTGCAACAACAAGGACAAGGGCGCCATTGCCAACAAGGCATGCAAGGCAGCTTGTATCGGTTGTGGTAAGTGTGTGAAGACTTGTGAGAAGTTCGAAGCTATCACGCTCGAGAACAATCTGGCTTGGATTGATCCCGAGAAGTGTAAGATGTGTCGTAAGTGTGAAGAGGCTTGTCCTAAGGGGGCTATTCATGCTTTCAATTTCCCTCCTCGCAAGCCTAAGACTGAAGAGGCTCCTGCTGCTCCTGTAGCTGAGACTCCCAAGGCAGAAGTTAAACAGGATTAATCGAACAGTAAGCAGATATGAAGACATTTAAATTAGGCGGTGTTCATCCCGCAGAGAATAAGCTGTCTGCTGGTAGCCCCATCCGTGAGGCTGCTCTGCCCAAGCAGGCTGTTTTCAGTATGTTCCAGCACATTGGAGCTCCCGCCAAGCCCGTCGTAAAGAAAGGTGACGAGGTAAAGGTTGGTACTTTGTTGGGCGAGGCTGGTGGTTTTGTCAGCGCACCCATCTATAGCGCGGTCAGTGGTAAGGTCAGCAAGGTTGACGTGGCACTGGATGCCAGTGGCACTCGCCGCATGGCGGTGTATGTGGATGTCGAAGGCGACGAGTGGGAGGAGAGCATCGATCGCTCCACTACGCTTGTCAAGCTGAGCGAGCGTCCTGACCTGGACAGCAAGACCATCATTGAGAAAGTAAAGAACGCAGGTATCGTAGGTATGGGTGGTGCAACCTTCCCCTGCCACGTTAAGCTTTGTCCTCCTCCCGGATGCAAGGCCGAGTGCGTCATCATTAACGCAGTAGAGTGTGAGCCTTATCTGACTGCTGATCATCGTCTGATGCTTGAGCATGCCGACGAGATTCTGGAAGGTGTGGAGCTCATCATGAAGGCTGTGGACGTAAAGCGTGGCTACGTTGGTATCGAAAACAATAAGCCCGACGCCATCGCCTTGATGACTGAGAAGGCTCAGAGCCATCCCAATATTGAGATCGTTCCCCTCAAGGTCAAGTATCCTCAGGGTGGTGAGAAGCAGCTCATCGATGCTGTCATCGGACGTCAGGTTCCTGCTCCTCCTGCTATTCCCATCAATGTTGGAGCTGTGGTTCAGAATGTAGGTACTGCATACGCTATCTATCAAGCTGTTATGAAGAACCGTCCTCTTATCGATCGTGTCATAACAGTTACAGGTAAGAGTGTAAAGAATCCCAGCAACTTGTTGGCTCGTCTGGGTACTCCCTTCCAGCAGCTTATTGATGAGTGTGGTGGCTTGCCCGAAGATACGGGTAAGATTATCGGTGGTGGCCCCATGATGGGTAAGGCGCTTATCTCGCTTGAAGTGCCTATGACCAAGGGTTCCAGCGGTTTGCTTATCATGAATCAGCAGGAGGCTCGTCGTAGCGAGCCCGATCCATGCATCCGTTGTGCCAAGTGCGTTTCGGCTTGTCCCATGGGGCTTGAGCCTTATCTTCTGGCTCAGGTCAGTGACATGCACGACTGGGATGCGGCTGAGCAGAATGATATCGTAAGCTGCATCGAATGTGGCAGTTGTCAGTTCACCTGCCCCAGTCATCGTCCTTTGCTCGACAATATTCGTCTGGGCAAGTCGACCGTAATGGGAATCATTCGTAGTCGTGCAGCCGCTGCACAAAAATAATAAATAAAAAGTAAATCGTCAAATATCGAATTTTACGATGAGTAAACTAATTATATCACTTTCACCTCATGTTCACGGTGGCGACTCCGTGCAAAAGAACATGTATGGTGTTTGCATAGCCTTGCTTCCCGCCTTGCTGGCCAGCCTTTGGTTCTTTGGCTTGGGTGCCGCTATTGTGCTTGCAACCTCAATTCTTTCATGTGTGCTTTTTGAGTGGGCTATTGCCAAGTTCCTGCTCAAGAGTAGCCGTTGCACTATTTGTGATGGTAGTGCTGTGCTCACTGGTCTTTTGCTCGGCTTCAACTTGCCCAGCAACCTTCCTCTTTGGATTATCATTATTGGTGCACTTGTTGCCATTGGTGTAGGTAAGATGACTTTCGGCGGATTGGGCTGCAATCCCTTCAATCCTGCTCTTGTGGGTCGTGTCTTCCTGCTTATCTCTTTCCCTGTTCAGATGACGAGTTGGCCAGTTCCCGGTCAGATGACCGAACTGGGTGCCGATGCGGTGACGGGAGCTACTCCTCTTGCTCTTATTCAGGCTGGTCAGATTGATCAGTTGCCTGGCAGTGCAGATTTGCTTTTTGGTCAGGTTGGTGGCTCGTTGGGTGAGGTTAGTGCCATTGCCCTCTTGCTTGGCTTGGCGTTCATGCTGTGGCGCAAGATCATTACCTGGCATATTCCTGTCAGCATTCTGGGTACCGTTGCTTTCTTTACGGGCATCCTTTACTTGATTGATCCTGTACATTTTGTTAATCCTCTTGCTCATCTTCTGGCTGGTGGTTTGATCTTGGGTGCGTGCTATATGGCAACTGACTATGTAACATCGCCCATGACTCATAAGGGACAGATCATCTATGGTTTTTGCATCGGTTTCCTCACTGTTGTCATTCGTCTGTGGGGTGCCTATCCCGAAGGTATGTCTTTCGCCATTCTTATTATGAATGCGTTTACACCTCTTATTAATATGTATTGCAAACCCAAGCGTTTTGGCGAAGTGGTTAGAAAGGAGGCTGCAAAATGAAAAAGCTGCAATCTACATGGTATAACATGGCTATAGTGCTTACGCTCATTGCCATAATCGCTGGTGCTGCCCTGGCTTATGTGAACAGTGTTACTGCAACTGTCATTGCCGAGATTAATCAGCAGAATGAGGATCAGGCCAAGAAGGATGTGCTGTGCACCGACGAGATACAGATTGTTAACGAAGCTACTTTCAATATAGATGGAAAGGACTTTGTGGTTTACAATGCTGGTGAGAAGGGATGTGCAGTAAAAGCTGTCGACCCAAAGAATGCAAGTTTTGGTGGCGACCTCACTATAATGGTGGGATTTGATCCCGACGGCAACATTCTTGGCTATAAAGTTTTGAAGACTAACGAGACTCCTGGTCTTGGTGCCAAGGCCGACGAGTGGTTCAAGAACAAGGACAATCAAGGGGCTTGTATCCTTGGCAAAAATCCTGGTAACGGTGCACTGGCTGTCTCTAAGGATGGCGGTGAAGTGGATGCTATCACTGCAAGTACCATCACCTCTCGTTCTTTCCTTCGTGCAGTAAATGCAGCGTATGATGCCTATCGTCAGTCGCTTGGACGTGGTCCCATGCCCAAGACTGATGCAGAAACCGGTGCTTCACAACAGAATAATAATTAAATAAGGAGATAAAGATATGAACTACTTGAAAGTTTTGATTAACGGTATCGTCAAGGAGAATCCTACCTTTGTACTCCTCCTTGGTATGTGTCCTACGCTGGGAACCACCAGTAGCGCACTCAACGGTATGTCAATGGGTCTTGCCACGATGGCCGTACTCATTTTCAGTAACCTGATTATTTCTCTCATCAAGAAACTCATCCCCGACATGGTGCGTATTCCCGCCTTTATCGTGGTAATTGCTTCTTTGGTGACTATATTGCAGATGCTTATCAAGGCTTATGCCCCTGAGATTGACAAGAGTCTTGGTCTTTTCATTCCTCTTATTGTCGTTAACTGTATCATCCTTGGACGTGCCGAAGCCTTTGCTGCTAAGAACAATCCAGTGGCAAGTGTTTTCGACGGTATCGGAATGGGCCTCGGTTTTACCATTGCACTCACCTTGCTCGGAGGTGTTCGCGAGATTCTTGGTACGGGTCATGTGTTTGGTATGGAACTCTTCAGCGACAGCTACGGTGCGCTTGTTTTTGTACTGGCTCCTGGTGCATTCATTGCTTTGGGTTATCTGATTGCGATTGTTAACAAGATCAAGGGTTAGTTATTTTGAAACATTTGTTTAATACTACATTCATAATTACTGATTCTTCATTCTTAATATTGTAAGATTATGGCATACATTTTAATATTTATAACGGCAATCTTCGTTAACAATGTTGTGTTGTCTCAGTTCCTTGGTATCTGCCCCTTCCTGGGTGTCAGTAAAAAGGTGGAGACTGCATCGGGTATGGCTGCAGCCGTAGCTTTTGTGTTGGTTATTGCAACTATTGTTACCTACCTTATTCAGGTTTATCTGCTCGATGCGTTCGATCTTGGCTATCTGCAAACCATAGCCTTCATTCTTGTCATTGCTGCCCTCGTGCAGATGGTAGAGATTGTGTTGAAGAAGGTTAGTCCTAGTCTGTATCAGGCACTTGGAGTCTTCCTGCCCCTGATTACCACGAACTGCTGTATCCTTGGCGTCACCATACAGGTCGCCAGTGGAACCTATGCTGCGCCTGGCCTTGAGTACAACTTGCTGACAGGTGTGGTATATGCGTTGTGCACTGCGCTAGGTTTTGGTCTTGCACTCGTTGTTTTTGCCGGACTTCGTGAGCAACTTGCCCGTGTGGCAGTTCCTAAGGGCGTACAGGGAATGAGTATTGCTCTCATTACCGCAGGCCTTCTGGCAATGTCTTTTATGGGATTTAGTGGTGTTAATAACGGTCTTCAAAAACTGTTTGGCATTGAATAAATAAAAAAAAGATGTTAAATTAGAAAAAAGTAGCCAAATAATTTGTTTGTTTCAGATTATTTGGCTACTTTTGCATTGTAATAACAAACGCAAGGTATACGGAAATTAATACTTTGATGATTTGAATATATAAATTAGGCTTTACCAAAGAAAATTAAACTGACCATATTAATAATTAAATATTATGAAAGAAACAATACTGGTAACCGGCGGTACCGGCTTCATCGGATCACATACTACTGTAGAACTGCAGAATGCAGGTTATAATGTGGTTATTGTCGATAATCTTTCAAATTCATCTGTTGATGTACTTGATGGAATCGAGAAGATTACTGGTATTCGTCCTGCTTTCGAACAAATAGACTTGCGTGACTTCGATGCTACGGAAGCTGTTTTCAAGAAGTATCCGGGCATCAAGGGTATTATTCACTTTGCCGCCAGCAAGGCTGTAGGTGAAAGTGTTGAGAAGCCTCTTCTCTACTATCGCAACAACATCATTAGCTTGGTCAATCTGCTTGAGCTCATGCCCAAGTATGAAGTTAAGGGTATTATCTTCTCATCAAGTTGTACCGTCTATGGTCAGCCCACTGCCGAGAATCTTCCTGTAACAGAACAGGCTCCTATCCAGAAGGCTTTGTCGCCCTATGGTAACACCAAGCAGATCAACGAAGAGATAATCCAGGATTACATCCATTCTGGAGCCAATATCAAGAGTATCATTCTTCGTTATTTCAATCCCATCGGAGCACATCCAACAGCATTTATTGGCGAGTTGCCCAATGGAGTTCCTATGAACCTGATTCCTTTCGTTACGCAGACTGCAATTGGCATCCGTAAGGAGCTGAAGATCTTCGGTAACGATTACAATACCCCTGATGGTACTTGCATCCGCGATTATATCTATGTTGTGGATCTCGCCAAGGCTCATGTCAAGGCTATGGAGCGCGTTCTTGAGAAAGAAACTGATCCCGTTGAAGTATTCAATATTGGTACTGGCACAGGTCTGTCTACTCTCGAGGTTATCCAGGGTTTTGAGAAGGCTACTGGTGTTAAGCTTCCTTGGAGCTATGCTCCTCGACGCGAGGGAGATATCGAAAAGGTTTGGGGAAATGTTGACAAGGCCAATAATGTACTTGGCTGGAAAGCAGATACTCCTGTCGAAGATGTTCTTGCCTCTGCTTGGAAGTGGCAATGTGCGCTTCGTGAGCGTGGCATCATGTAATGTGTTTCATTAGTTAAGCATTAAAAAAAGAAAGTTTTTGTTATCCTGATATTTTCGAAATTTAGTGGATGAGATAATTGAATGTGAATTTAGCTATCTTATAGCTTATAAGCACCACTAATAATCGTGTTTTATTTTGTGTTTGTGTTTTGTGCCCCTCCGACGTGAGTCGTGGGGGCACTTTTTATTATATTTATTGATTACTTATTTTTTAAAATTGGAATTCCTGTGGATTTAGTTGAATTTGAGAGGACTTTTCATTTTGAAGGGCTTTTGCCCGACGACAAAAGCCCTTCAGAATGACAACCCTGTGCCCAAATGCATATTGATCCCAAAATTTTCTTACAGGTACATATTGTGTACTTTCTCGTAACCAATCGTTGTGTGACCACCATGTCCCGGGTACACGACGGTCTCGTCAGGTAAACTGAACAGTCTCTCTCGTATAGAGCTTATTTCCATGCTCATGCTTCCACCTGGAAAATCCGTTCGACCGATGCTGCATTGAAACAGCGTATCACCACTAAACAGGACACTTTCCTCCTCCACGTAAAAGCAAAGCCCACCCGGCGTGTGCCCCGGTGTGTGTATCACTTCTATCTCTTTGTCTCCAAGTTTGAGTTTTTGCCCATCGCGCAAGTACTCCTCAACTTTTGGTAACTCAACATACATGCTCTGTCCCATAAACGCAGTCGTCATGCTTGGTACGTGGTTGTATGTTTGTTGGTCAGCTATATGGCATAGTGGTGACAAACCAAAATCTTCTTTCACGAAATGCAGTCCGAAAACGTGGTCAAAATGCATGTGCGTTTGAAGAGCATAGCGCAATATGATTTCCTTCTCTTCCAGATAACGTTTTATCGCGAGCCAATCTTTACGTTCGAAAGCACCACAATCAATAATGGCCCCTTCCTTGCCCACACTCAGTATGTAGCAGTTCTCTCCAATAGGATTAACGACAAAAGACTTTATTTCCATCTTCTAAAGTTTGTTTTGATGACCGACAAATTGTTCTTGAACAGAACGTAAATTCATTCTCTTACAAATGAGTGTAAACCACGCGCTTTGTGCTGAAAAATTCCTCTTCGAAATAATCAGAAAGCATTGTTATCTCGCTCACGTTTTTAACGGGCAATACCTCCTTGTCCAGTTCTCCGCCTTTCAGACAGATCAATCCGTTAGGTAGTCCGTTTTGCTGTTTGGATGAAATGTTCTTGCGAACCAGTTTCACCAAATCTATAAGCGGCATGACAGCCCTTGAAACGACGAAGTCAAACTTCTCCTTGACCTCCTCAGCACGGCACCATCGCGTCTCCACGTTCTTTAGTCCAATGGCTTGTATAACCTCTTGGCATACTGTTAGTTTCTTGCGAACGCTGTCCACCAGCAGGAACTTCGTTTCCGGAAACATTATCGCCAAAGGAATACCGGGAAATCCACCGCCTGTGCCCAGGTCCATGATCTTTGTGCCAGGTGTGAAACGAATAATCTCCGCGATGCCCAAAGAGTGCAGTACGTGATGCTCGTAGAGATTGTCAATGTCTTTGCGAGAGATGACGTTTATCTTGCTGTTCCAGTCATGGTACACCGCATCCAATGCTTCAAACTGTAGCTTTTGTTCTGCTGTCAGATTTGGGAAATATTTGTAGATTATGTCTACGTTCATATTATTTTCCATATAGCTTTCTAAATATTCGTTACGATTTCTTGTTGATGTAAAAATGCTTAATTCCTGTTACTCTTCAGCCTTGGATAACCGAAAAGAATGGCCGCAATGGCAAACACGCCCATTATGAATGGGTAGTATAGATAGGGAATGATGCTGAATGGGTTCAGCGAAGCCAGTCCACAAGCAATCAACATCTGTGCTCCGTAGGGCAAGAGACTCTGCGAGAGACACGAAAACGTGTCGAGCAGCGATGCACTTTTTCTGCGGTCAATTCCACACTGATCTGCAATTTCCTTGGCAATGGGCCCCGTTGTGAGAATGGTAATCGTGTTGTTGGCCGTACTAAGGTTGGTAAAGAACACAAGCGAGGCGATGCTAAGTTCACCCACTCTTCTTGTCTTCACCTTACTGAAGATGCGTCCTACAATGAAGTCAATTCCACCATTGTGTCGTATCAGTTCCATCAATCCACCGGCCAGCAGCGTGACAATGATGAGTTCGGCCATGCCCATCACACCATTTCCCATCGCCGCAATCCATTCTGTCAAGGAATGCTGTGTAGCGCAAATTGTGAGTATGGCCGTCATGATAATACCCATAACCAGTACCCACATCACATTGATGCCTAAGATAGCTGTAAGGAAAACGGTGAGGTAGGGTAGCACTAACCATGGATTGCTCGTGGCAGCCTGCGTCTCCGCCGTCGTGTTCCAGCCCAGACAAATGTATATGGCCAACACGATGACAGCAGCCGGAACCACAATCTTGCTGTTGACCAAGAACTTATCCTTCATTCTGCATTCCTGTGTTCGTGTTGCCATAATTGTGGTATCCGAAATGAACGACAGGTTGTCGCCAAAATAAGCACCACCCACCACGATGCCCACCATCATGGGTAGTTCGCTGTTCGTCTGCTCCGCAATTCCCTGTGCGATAGGCACAAGAGCTGCAATAGTTCCCACGCTGGTCCCCATGCTGATAGATATGAAACAGGCCGCGAGAAAGATTCCTGGCATGGTCAGGTTGTTGGGTAGCACGTTCAACGCCAGCTGCACCGTGGCATCAATGGCTCCCATGGCTTTAGCCGCAGCCGCAAATGCACCTGCCAGGATGAAGATCCATATCATGAGCATGATGTTGTGCTGTCCGGCACCCTTTGACAGCAGTTCCACTCTTTTCTCAATGTTGATCCCTCTGGTAGTCAGTATGGTGTAGACCACAGTCAGCAGGAACGCGATACTAATCGGTGTGGCATAGAAATCTCCGCTTGCAAGGCTGCATGAAAGATAGAATGCGCAGAAGAAGAGTAATGGCGAAAGTGCCAGTATCCCCTGTCTTGTGCTCAGCATTTCGCGAGATGTATGCATATCTGTTGATGTGTTTACTTTGTTTATTTCCATGCTATGTTTATAATTTCCATGCGAATTTAAGCATTATTTTTTAAATACGCGTACATAATTAATTTTATTTTTGTAAATTTGCGATGTTTTAGTATCAACAACCAAATTTAAACTACATATTATATGGCTAAAATTGTAACAATGGGCGAGATAATGCTTCGCCTCTCAACTCCCGGACAGAGTCGTATTGTTCAGACAGATACATTTGATATCAATTATGGTGGTGGCGAAGCAAACGTAGCTGTAAGCTGTGCCAACTACGGTCACGAGGCCTACTTTGTTAGCAAGATGCCCAAGCACGAAGTCGGTCAGGCATGCCTCAACTCACTTCGTCGTTATGGTGTCCACACCGATTTCGTAGCTCGTGGTGGTGACCGTCTGGGTATATACTATCTCGAGACGGGTGCGTCGATGCGTCCTTCCAAGGTTATCTATGACCGTGCACACAGTTCCATTGCCGAGTGCAAGCCTGAAGACTTCGACTTCGACGCCATCTTCGAGGGTGCTGACTGGTTCCACTGGAGTGGTATTACCCCCGCCATCAGCGATGCCAGCGCCGAGTGCCTCCGTCTGGCCTGCATTGCCGCCAAGAAGCACGGTGTGACCGTTAGTTGTGACCTCAACTTCCGCAAGAAGCTGTGGACGAGCGAGAAGGCTCAGAGCATCATGCGCCCCTTGATGCAGTATGTAGACGTTTGTATCGGCAACGAAGAGGATGCAGAACTCTGCCTTGGCTTTAAGCCCGACGCAGATGTAGAAGGTGGCAGCACCGATGCAGAGGGCTACAAGGGCATCTTCCAGGGTATGATGCAGACGTTCGGTTTCAAATATGTCATCTCAACCCTGCGCGAGAGCTTCTCGGCAACTCATAATGGTTGGAAGGCCATGATTTACAACGGCGAGGAGTTCTACGTCAGCAAGCGCTATGACATCGACCCCATCATCGACCGCGTGGGTGGTGGCGACTCCTTCTCGGGTGGTATTATCCACGGTCTGCTGACCAAGGCCACTCAGGGCGAGGCTCTCGAATTTGCTGTAGCCGCATCCGCACTCAAGCACACAATCCCCGGTGACTTCAACTGTGTTTCAGCCGAGGAGGTGGAGGCTCTGGCTGGTGGTGCAGCTAACGGTCGTGTACAACGTTAATTATAATTAGAACAAATGGCAAAGTTTTCAAAATATGAGGTGATGGCCAAGATTGCGGCTGCACCTATGGTTCCCGTGTTTTACAATAAGGACGTAGAGATCTGCAAGAACGTCATTAAGGCTTGCTATGAAGGAGGCGTTCGTGCCTTCGAGTTCACCAACCGTGGCGACTTCGCTCACGAGGTGTTCGGTGAGTTGAGCAAGTGGGTAGCCGCTGAGTGCCCCGAGCTTGCACTCGGTATCGGCAGTGTTGTGGACGCCCCCACAGCCGCCCTCTACATTCAGTTGGGTGCCAACTTCGTCGTGGGTCCTCTCTTCAATCCCGATATTGCTCCCGTCTGCAATCGTCGCAGCGTGACCTATTGCCCTGGTTGCCTCACGCCCAGTGAGATTGGCAAGGCCCAGGAACTGGGTTGCGACTTCACCAAAGTGTTCCCCGGCGACGTGGTAGGTCCCAACCTTGTAAAGGGACTGATGGCCCCCATGCCTTGGTCAAAGATTATGGTGACGGGTGGCGTAGCTCCCGAGCAGGAGAATCTCGAGAAATGGTTCAAGGCAGGTGTCTTCTGCGTGGGTATGGGTAGCAAGCTTTTTCCCTCCGATAAGGTGAAAGCCGGTGATTGGCAGTATGTTACCGATAAGTGCCGCGAGGCTCTCGGCTACATTGCCGCTGCCCGTGCATAAGTAATTCAATTCTAACGTATTTTTCTCATAAGATGAAGTACAACTATTGTGGAGAATCAGGTGTGCTGCTGCCCGAGGTCAGCCTAGGTTTTTGGCACAACTTCGGTATTGATACACCCTACGAGCGTTCTCGCGACATTGCGCTCTATGCCTTCGAAAATGGTGTGACGCATTTTGATCTGGCCAACAACTATGGTCCTAATCCCGGTGATGCCGAGCTGAGGCTGGGACGTCTGATGAAGGAGGACCTGAAGACGCATCGCGACGAACTGTTCATCTCTACCAAAGCCGCCTATGACATGTGGGATGGCCCCTACGGCATGTGGGCCAGTCGCAAGCATCTGATGGCCAGCCTCGATCAGAGTCTGGAGCGTATGGGGCTCGACTATGTCGATCTCTTCTATTGCCATCGCTACGATCCGCAGACTCCACTCATCGAAACCCTTCAGACACTCGTCGACGTAGTGCGCCAGGGAAAGGCACTCTATGTGGGCATCTCACGATGGCCGCTTCAAGCTTTCCGATATGCTGTGCATTATCTTGCTGAGCGCGATGTTCCCGTACTCATCTACCAGGGTAAACTGAATATGCTCGAACGCGAGCCTATCGAAGAAGGCATCCTTGATGATCTCTCGACTTATCATTTGCCTACCAACGAAGAGTATGTCTGGGACAAGAACGAGCATTTTACGCCTCGCCCCGGCTTTATCTCATTCTCACCTTTGGCACAAGGACTGCTAACGGACCGCTACCTCAAGGGGATTCCCGAAGGTTCGCGCATGACGAAGGAGCATTTCCTGAAGTCGAGCGTGCTCACTCCCGAACTCGTGGACCGTCTCACTCGCCTTAATGCACTGGCATCCCAGCGTGGCGAGACGCTGGCTCAGATGGCACTCGCATGGATTCTGCACTTCGACACCGTTACCAGCGTCCTTGTCGGTGCCAGCAGCGTGGAGCAGTTGCAGAAGAACCTGCGCTGCATCGAGTCTGCACCATTCAGTGACGAAGAACTTCGTCTTATCGAAGAAATACTGGCTTGATACTGGCTTGATCGGTTTGGGGTGTGCCCCATTCCGTCAAGCACAATTATATGTTAACGCAAAATAAATGAAAAAGATCTTCTTATCATTACTCGCATTTGGCCTTCTGTCTGTGGCGCAAGCCCAGACGGAGCAAGATGTGATTTATCTCAAGAACGGTGAGGTTTTGTCCGGAAAAATCGTGGAGCACATCCCCGGTGAGTGTGTGCGTTTCCGTACCGCTGATGGCAAAGTTCACGAATACGGCATCGAGGAATTCATACGTTTTACACAGTTCAGTTCGCAGACACACTCCAAGGTTACGGCTCCCAAGAATTATCAGCAACTCATGAAGGAAGCTGACTGGCGTCCGCGTGGCTATCGTGGCATGGCTGAGTTGGGTGCTTCCTTTGGTGTCAAGTATTCTGACGTTATTTATCAACTTACCACAAGCCATGGTTTCCAGGCCGATCCCAATATCTTCATCGGTGCAGGTCTGGGCTTCGACTATGATGCCAAGCGCGAATGGTTCTTCATGCCTATCTTCGCAAACCTCCGCTTTTATATTTCCAAGAAGCGTCTCAGCCCATTCGTTGATGTCAAGGCCGGTTACTCGCCCGTCAGTGTGAAGGGAGCCTACGCCAACGCTTCCATCGGCTGCCACTATTCCCTGAGCCAGAAATTGGGTCTCAACCTCTCCGTCGGCTACGATGTGCAGAAGTACGACGGCAGATCGGAGATGGAGAATCGCAACGACTACCTTCATGCTGTGAACCTCAAAGTTGGCGTCGACTTCTGACTTATCAAAAAGAATTTTTCGATTTTACCTTCACCCTTCAGCCTTTATCTGTAACGTGCTGTAGACTAGGTGATTCTGTAAAATTTTACTTTCAGTTTACTTTCAGTACCCTTCAGCCCTCATTCAGTACATAGGGCAGGGGTGCTGATTGTGTTTTATGGCTTGTATGTTGATGCCGTCTTATACATAAAGAAGCTTAAGTCTGCCTAACCCTGAAGTTTGGCTGAATGCAACTGAAAGTAAAACAGGTTTACTTTCAGGTATGTAATGTGCAGATATTTAATGTTATATGATGTGTGGCTGAAGGCTGAAAGTGTTTTTTTAGTTTTTGGTGATGATAGCTATTTTGCACATGGTTGTCATTCCGAACGAATGCATTTTTTCCGACGGCAAAATACAGATCTCGCCCATCATAGGACCCGTTATACGTTGTGTGGGGCTTTTTGAGACGTCCAAAAGTTGAGTTCTGCATTTTGCCTGCTGGCAAAAGCCCAGCGTCGGTATTACATAACTGCTCAATGTAAATTGCTTTTTCTTTTTTTGCTGCGGTCGCATTTTTTTTCCGCAGCGGAAAATATTTTTTTTCGTAGCGGAAAAAAAATTTTACTGTAGCGGAAAAACAATTTTACTGTAGCGTCAATAATGATTCAATGCTGCGTTGTTTTGTTTTTATTCCGGTATAGAGTCTTGTTTAGAGGTAGGGAAGAGTAGGGGATAGCGTTTGAAAGCAAAGAATTGGGAAACCATTTGTTTTTGGGGGACAAATAGAAATCTCATTAGTGTAGCCTGTCATGAACCATAAAGAAACAGTTAAGTGATGATTAAAAGAAAAAGACTCGATTCATTTAGAATCGAGTCTCTGTTTTGTAGCGCCTACGGGAATCGAACCCGTGTTCCATGCGTGAGAGGCATGTGTCCTAGCCGCTAGACGAAAGCGCCATGCGTGTTGTTTGTTTTGACTCCGGAACACCTTGGAGTTAGTAGCGCCTACGGGAATCGAACCCGTGTTCCATGCGTGAGAGGCATGTGTCCTAGCCGCTAGACGAAAGCGCCATGTGCATTTGAAAGAATTTAGCGGAAGCTGGGGGATTCGAACCCCCGGTACGGTAACCCGTACGTCAGTTTAGCAAACTGGTGGTTTCAGCCACTCACCCAAACTTCCTTGTTTTTACCACTAAATTCATTGCTTGTAGCAAGCATTTCTCTCAAATGCGTTGCAAAGGTAGAGCTTTTTTTTGAATTGTGCAAATGTTTTCGGTTTTTTTTTGTAATTTTGCCGAAAAATGTAATAATAATGACTGAAAACAGGGTTTCGGTAGCCTCTTTGGGCGATAATATTAGTGATATTGCTCTTCCTCGCGGATGTCGTTTGATAGAGCTTCCCAACGTGACGGACGAGCGCGGTTCGCTTTGCTTTCTGGAGGGTGAGCGTCACATTCCGTTCAAGATAGAGCGCGTGTTCTGGACCTATCAGGTGAAGCCGGAAGCCGTGCGTGGCGACCATGCCCACAAACGCTGCTCGATGGTGCTGTTCCCGGTTGGTGGTGAACTGACCATCGACCTGGATGATGGCCAGTCGTACGTGGCCTTGCGCATGGATCGTCCCAACGTAGGCGTGCTCATCCCACCCTTTGTGTGGTCAAGGCAGTTCGACTTCACTGAGCATGCAGCCTGTGTCTGCCTTGCCTCTACCGTCTACGAAGCGGACGATTACATCTACGAGCGCTGACGTTTCCGTCCAGTGAGGCATGGTGTGTTCCATTTCATACATTATAATATATATAAATCGCGGATAATTTTGTTATTCGCGATTTTCTTTGTATATTTGCGCCCGTTTTAAAGGCGTATCCTACGCAATCAAGTCTTGGAATAAATAAAAATAACATAAAAGATGGCAAAACAATTTGCAAAACATGAAAAGATGAACCTCTCGGAAGTGAACAAGGAGGTTCTGCAGCTGTGGGAGGAAGAAGACCTCTTCCACAAGAGTATCGATGAGCGCGAGGGCTGCCCCTCGTTTGTGTTCTTCGAGGGTCCTCCATCAGCAAACGGACATCCCGGTATTCACCACGTAATGGGCCGTACCATTAAAGATACCTTCCTGCGTTTCAAGACCATGCAGGGCTTCCAAGTGAAGCGTAAGGCCGGTTGGGACACCCATGGTCTGCCTGTGGAGCTGAGCGTGGAGAAGAGCCTCGGCATCACAAAGGAGGATATCGGCAAGAAGATCTCCGTTGACGACTACAACGACGCCTGCCGCAAGAACGTGATGATGTACACCAATGAGTGGACCGACCTGACCAACAAGATGGGTTACTGGGTGGACCTCGAGCATCCCTACATCACATACGACAACAAGTACATCGAGAGCCTCTGGTGGTTGCTCAAGCAGCTCTACCAGAAGGACCTGCTCTATAAGGGCTACACCATCCAGCCCTACTCACCCGCTGCCGGAACCGGACTTTCCAGCCATGAGCTGAACCAGCCCGGCTGCTATCGTGACGTGAAGGACACGACAGTAACGGCACAGTTCAAGGTGCTTGACGTCTGTGAGGGTCTCAAGGGCAAGGGTGAATTCACTCCCTGTCCCGAAGCAGAGAACCTGCCCACCTACGTCCTCGCCTGGACTACCACGCCCTGGACATTGCCTTCGAACACGGCATTGTGCGTCGGTCCCAAGATTGATTACGTAGCCGTAGTGGGCAACAATCCCTATACCGACGAGAAGGCCATCTACATTGTGGCCGAGAGCCGTCTGAGCGCCTACTTCAAGGCAGAAGAGGGCGAAGAACTGCAGATAGTATGGCGTGGCAAGGGCACCGACCTCGTGGGGCTGCACTACCAGCAGCTGATGCCCTGGGTGAAGCCTTGTGCACTGGAGGGTGACAAGGTGGTGGAGAAGTCGGCCGACGCCTTCCGCGTCATCCCCGGCGACTATGTGACCACCGAGGATGGTACGGGTATCGTTCACATTGCTCCCACGTTTGGTGCCGATGATGCCAAGGTGGCCAAGGATGCCGGCATCCCCTCGCTCTTTGTCATCGACAAGGCAGGTGACACGCGTCCCATGGTGGACTTCCAGGGTAAATACTTCGTCAAGGAAGACATGGACGAGGCCTTCGTCAGCGCCTGTGTCAACGAGTCTTACTGGAAGCACAGCGGTGATTATGTGAAGAATGCTTATGACCCCAAATACAACGTCGATGGTAAGTACGACGAGAAGGCTGCTCAGAAGGACATGGACCTGAACGTCATCCTCTGTCTGGAGATGAAGGAGGAGGGTACGGCCTTCAAGATTGAGAAGCACGTGCACAACTATCCACATTGCTGGCGTACCGACAAGCCCGTGCTCTACTATCCCCTCGACTCATGGTTCATCCGTTCGACAGCCTGCAAGGACCGCATGGTGGAGCTGAACAAAACCATCCTTTGGAAACCCGAGGCAACCGGCAGCGGCCGCTTTGGCAAGTGGTTGGAGAACCTGAACGACTGGAACCTCTCGCGCAGCCGTTACTGGGGTACTCCCTTGCCCATCTGGCGCAATCGTGACACGAAGGAGGAACTGTGCATTGGCAGTGTGGAGGAACTCTACAACGAGATTGAAAAGGCCGTGGCTGCCGGCGTTATGACATCTAATCCATTGAAGGATAAGGGCTTCGTGCCCGGCGATATGAGTCAGGCGAACTACGACAAGATTGACCTGCATCGTCCCTACGTGGACGACATCAAGCTGGTGGGCGAGAGCGGCAACGTGCTAACACGTGAGCTCGACCTCATCGACGTATGGTTCGACTCGGGTGCTATGCCCTACGCACAGATACACTATCCCTTCGAGAACAAGGAAGCGCTTGACAACCGCGTCTGCTATCCTGCCGACTTCATTGCCGAGGGCGTTGACCAGACGCGTGGATGGTTCTTCACGCTCCATGCCATTGCCACCATGGTCTTCGACTCAGTGGCCTACAAGGCTGTTATTTCGAATGGTCTTGTGCTGGACAAGAACGGTGTCAAGATGTCCAAGCGCCTGGGCAACGTCATCAATCCCTTCGACTGCATCGAGCAGTTCGGTATCGACCCCGTACGTTGGTACATGGTCACCAACTCAGCTCCCTGGGATAACCTTTCCTTCGACCCCGATGGCGTTAAGGGTGTGGTAGCCAGCTTCTTCCAGAAGATTGACCAGACCTACAACGGTATCTTTGCGCCCTACGCCACAGGCGATCAGTGGAGTCTCGACACCGAGCGGATTGCCAACGATAAGCTGGGCGTGATGGATCGCTGGATCATCAGCAAACTCAACTCATTGGTGAAGGAAGTCACCGAGGCCATGAACGAATATGAGCCCACTCGTGCTGGTCGTGCTATCCAGGATTTTGTGGATAAGGAGTTCAGCAACTGGTATGTGCGTCTGGCCAAGAAGCGTCTCTACGAAAAGGGATTAACCGACGACAAGAAGGCTTGCTATCAGACCTTCTATGAGTGTCTGCTTGTCATTGCCAAGCTCATCGCTCCCGTTTCACCCTTCTACGCCGATCGCCTCTATCGCGATCTTACTATGGGTGAGGCTGCCTCAAGCGTACATCTGGATAAGTTCCCCGTTGCCAATGAGCAGTACATCGATGCGGAACTGGAGAAGAACATGGCAATGGTGCAGGATATCTGTACACTGGCTCACTCGCTGCGTAAGAAGGAAGAGATTGGCGTACGTCAGCCTCTGCAGAAGATTGCCATTCCCGTGACCGATAATAGCATCAAGGAAGGTGTAGAACCTCTGAAGCAGATTATCCTTGAGGAGGTTAACCTGAAGGATGTGGAGTTTGTGGAAGGTCAGATGGTGAAGAAAAACGTCAAAGCTAACTTCCGCGTCATGGGTAAGAAATTCGGCAAGCAGATGAAGGCTGCCGCAGCCGTTGTGACCGCTCTGTCGCAAGAGCAGATTGCCCAGTTGGAGCAGGCTCCCATTACTATCAACGTAGAGGGAGTCGACTTTGAACTCTCTCGTGAGGACGTCGAAATCTCAGCTCAGGACATGCCCGGATGGAGCGTAACCTCGAACGGTTCGCTTACTGTGGCACTCGACATCAACGTTACACCCGAACTGAAGATGGAGGGTACGGCACGCGACATGATCCGTGCCATCCAGAACCTGCGCAAGCAGAAGCAGTTGCAGTACAAGGAGACCATCAAGGTGACCATTCCCAATACCGAGGACAATGCCAGCATGCTGGCCATCTTCAAGGATTACATCGCCGGTCAGGTCTTCGCTGTCAGCATCGAGCTGGGTGACGAACTTAAGATCGAAAACTAAACTAAACAAAAACAACCATGGAAGAGAAGAAACGCTATTCGGACGAGGAACTGCAAGAGTTTCGCGAGTTGATTGAGGGTAAACTGGTGTTAGCAAAACGTGATTATGAAAAGATAATGGACGAGCTGACCAACCGCAACAACAATGGAGTGGACGATACGTCGCCCACCTACCATGCCCTTGAAGAGGGAAGTTGCCTGCAATCAAAGGAACAGCTTGTTTCGCTTGCCAACCGAACGATGAAGTATATCAATGGCCTCAAGGCTGCCCTTGTTCGTATCGAGAAGCGTACGTATGGCATCTGTCGTGAGACGGGCAAGCTCATTCCTAAGGAACGACTTCGTGCTGTTCCTCACGCAACTCTCTGCATTGAGGTCAAGCAGAATAACCGTATACATTAAACGAGAATAGTGAAAAAAAAGACAAGACAGGTGTGGATGGTGGCAGGAGTGGTCCTGTTGCTTACCCTCATAGACCAGTGTATCAAGATTTACGTCAAAACGCACTTTACGCTACACGAGTGCTATGACGTGACGAGTTGGTTCAAGTTGCTTTTCATTGAGAACAATGGCATGGCATTTGGTCTTGAGTTAGGTGCCAAGATTTTCCTCACGCTTTTCCGCATCGTAGCTTCATGTGCTGGTGTCTGGTTTATTGCTCGTCTCATCAAGCGTGGGGTAAGCAACGGATTCCTGTTCACACTCAGTGCCATCCTGGCTGGTGCCATCGGTAACATCATCGACTGTATGTTCTATGGTCTCATCTTCGACAACCCTTACGGTCGTCCTGCCCAGTTCGTTCCCTTTGGAGAGGGGTACGGCACATTCCTACAAGGTCGTGTGGTAGACATGTTCTACTTCCCCCTTGTTGAGTGGAACTGGCCCGAATGGCTTCCAGTTCTTGGCGGTGATCATTTCATCTTCTTTAGTCCAATCTTTAACTTTGCGGACTCGTGCATAACCTGCGGTGTGTTTGCATTGTTGATCTTTTACTACAAGAAACTCAGTCAGATGACGTTAAAAGATTAATCTTGTAATTTAACTAGTCTAAGGCATGGGATGGCAATGTTTACAAGCATTCTCCTCCTTCGTTCATTATCCTCAAAACAAACATTCCTTGAAAAAGAGACGTGAGTTCAATATACGAGCAATGATGACTTCAAAAAGTGCTTGCTGGATGCTTGTCCTGCTACTGGTCGTGTCGTTTGCTTCCTGCCGTCCGCGCATTCCTTCAGGCATCCTGTCTGAGTCGCAGATGGAAGATATCCTCTACGATTATCACTTGGCACAGGGAGCGGCCGAGCAGGAAAACGATGCTGATGTGGAGAAAAAACGTTATCTCTACGTCCAGGCCGTCTTCAGCAAGCATGGCGTTACAGAGGCTGAGTTCGATTCGTCCATGGTTTGGTATGCCTCGCATTCCTCTCGGCTGCAGAAGGTCTACGAGCGTCTGTCCGAACGCTACAACAACGAGTTGTCCAGCCTTGGAGTTGGTCTTTCCGAGTCAGAGTTGATAAGCAACCTGTCAGAGAATGGTGATACTACCGATATCTGGTCGGGCAACCGTATCTTGGTGTTGCAGAACGACTATCTGCACAGCCTCTCTATCCTCAACATGAAGGCAGACTCCACCTTCTTGCCCGGAGATAATTATGCTTTGCATTTCCATGCTTCGTTTCTCGGCAATGGATCAATGGCTTATGTCTTTCTGTCCGTTTTCTACAAGGACGGTACCTCGAAGGCCGAAATGCGACAGCTTCGCGGTTCGTATGACTACAAGGTTGCCTTGCCCGACGACATTGTCTTCAACAACAGAGAAACTGACCGTATTCAGATTACCTTCTATTTTGCTCCCGAGGAAGAAGGCGACTCGCGCGCTTTCATGTGTGTGGAGAATCCCATTCTGGCACGTTTCCATCGTAAAGACCGTGATAAGCCCACCAGCGAAGAGACCTTACAGTCCGATTCCGCCGCTCTTGTCGTAGACAGTGTTGCAACCGACTCCATGTTGCACCCCAACGACTTGAAGCCTGTCAAGATTGAAAACGAACGTGAAGACTTCAATCTTGACCGAGAAAAGGCTGTCAGACGACCCATGAGGCAGAACAACCATGCTCGTAGAAGTCTAAAATAACGGTTCATGCGTAAGATTGCTGCTCATAGAATAGTGCTACCTGATGGCCAAATTCTTTCACTTTCAGTCGTGGAACTGAACGATGAGGGATGTGTTGTGTCGCACCATCCTCTTGAAGCCGAAGAGGCTGCCGTAGAGTTCTATCCGGGTGAGATTGACCTGCAAGACTGGTATCACGCCCAATACAGATGATATTATGTGTAACAAAAATAATTGTAAGAAATAAAACGTTATTTATATGAATAAGGTGATAATTACCGTGGTAGGTAAAGACACAAAAGGCATCATTGCCCGTGTCTGCACTTATTTGGCAGACAACAATGCCAACATTCTTGACATCTCACAGACCATTGTGGGCGGATACTTTAATATGATGATGGTGGTAGATTTTGCCGACCTCAACTGCACCTTCGATCAGGCACAGGGCGACCTCAGCGAGCTGGGGCATGCTATGGGAACGGAGATCAAGTGCCAGCGCGAGGAAATCTTCGAGAAGATGCATCGCATTTGATCGGTTTCTATTCATAAGCTGATTAGTCAGTATAATAACAGAATAGTTTTTATGATTAACATATACGAGGTGCTGGAAACCAATAAAATGGTGGAACAGCAGAACCTGGATGTCCGAACCATCACCATGGGTATCAACCTGCTGAGTTGTGCCGACAAAGACCTGGTGATGTGCTGTCAGAAGATCTATAGCAAGATAACCACGTTGGCTCGCGACCTGGTAAAGACGGGCGAGGACATCAGTCGCGAGTATGGCATACCCATTGTGAACAAGCGAATCAGCATCACGCCCATATCGTTGGTCGGAGCTGCATGTTGCAAGACGCCCGAGGACTATGTCAAGATAGCCCAGACACTTGACCGTGCAGCCAAGGAGGTGAATGTCAACTTCCTGGGTGGTTACTCGGCCATCGTGAGCAAGGGCATGACAAAGAGCGACGAATTGCTCATTCGTTCTATTCCACAGGCCATGGCTACCACAGAACGTATCTGTTCCAGCGTGAACGTAGGCAGCACGAAGACCGGAATCAACATGGATGCCGTCCGACTGATGGGAGAGATTATCAAGGAAACGGCTCTTGCCACCAAGGATAATGACTCGCTGGGCTGTGGCAAATTAGTAGTTCTTTGCAATGCTCCCGATGATAACCCCTTCATGGCAGGTGCCTTCCATGGCGTGAGCGAGGATGACGCCATCATCAACGTGGGTGTCAGTGGTCCCGGTGTGGTGAACAGTGTGTTGCAGACAGTTCGGGGCGAGAGCTTCGAGGTGCTGTGCGAGACCATCAAGCGTACCGCCTTCAAGATAACGCGTGTGGGACAGTTGGTGGCACAGGAGGCAAGCCGACGTCTCGGCATTCCCTTTGGCATCATCGATCTCTCACTGGCTCCTACTCCTGCCGTGGGCGACAGTGTGGCCGACATCCTTTGTGAGATTGGCCTTGAATGTGCCGGTGCTCCCGGCACTACAGCTGCCTTGGCTTTGCTCAACGACCAGGTGAAGAAAGGTGGTGTGATGGCCAGTTCCTATGTAGGCGGATTGAGCGGAGCTTTCATTCCCGTCAGTGAAGATCAAGGTATGATTAATGCGGTGGAGAAGGGGTGTCTCACTATTGAGAAACTGGAAGCCATGACATGTGTCTGCTCCGTGGGTCTCGACATGATCGCTATTCCGGGCGACACGCCTGCCTCGACCATCAGCGGTATCATTGCCGACGAGGCTGCTATCGGTATGGTCAACCAGAAGACAACGGCTGTCCGTATCATACCCGTTGAGGGTAAGACGGTGGGCGACTCTGTTGTCTTTGGCGGTTTGCTGGGCTATGCTCCTGTAATGCCTGTCAATAAGTATTCTTGTGCCGACTTCATAAACCGTAAGGGACGTATTCCTGCTCCCATCCATTCGTTCAAGAACTAAGGACGTTGGTTTTAAGTGATGATTATAAAATAACTTGGTACAAAAATAAGTTTCCCACCCTTGCCTTTTCTTCCAGAATCTGGTTGAATGCCAATTCTGTTGAATAATGCAAGGGTGGGAAACTATATTCTGGACACTGTTCAATTCTTGCTGAAATGCCCCTAGTTGAATTCCAGCTTCATCATTTCCTTTAGTTTTAGGATTGCGGGGTTGTGCTGAACCATCTGATTGAGAATCTCGGGTTTCGTGAGTACCACGAACGATTCCACTTCGGCAATTTTTATCGTGTACTCAATGGCATTGTTGTTGAACCCTTGACGGATGGTGCGCAGGACGAGGGGCATAATTCCCTCGAAATCGTTCTTGACCTGGTCATTGTTCACGAGAAAGCTGAAATGTGTAGCATCTTCAATGTTCAATTCGATGCTTTGCATTCGTGTGGCAAAAGCCTTGTGCTCAATGGGTAGTTCGTTGGCACCTTTGCGCCAGTACATGTCCAGGTCGTGCTGGTTGAGTTCCTGTACGGGTTTGTTGACTGTTTGTATTTCAGATGGTGCTTTCGTTGTTGTCTGTTGTACTTCCACCTCTTCCGTTTTCCGTAACGACGGGCCCAACGTGCTTATCTTGAAGGTTCGCAGAGCCAAACGTGGTTGGTCTGCTGGTTGGGTAGTGGGGGCAGAAGTGCTGGGTGCTGCTGCCATCGCTGCCGTTTGTGGTGGAATGGCCTGGGCACCTTGTGAAGGACTTGCTTGTACGTTGCTGTTTGGTGTAGCCTGGGTCGTGCTGTTCGCAGTGTCTACGTGCTGCTGCTCCTTCTGCTTGGCAGAAAGAGCGTTGAACAAGGGGTGTAATGTCTTGGGGCTACGCCCCGCACTGGCATCCTCCTCTTGTGCAGCTTGAATGAGGCATATCTCCACCTGCAATCGTTTGTTGCGGCTGTTGCGATAGCACTGGTCGCAGTCGTTACAGAGCTTGATGGTGCGGTAGAGGAACCGTGGCTGACAACGTAGTGCCTGCTCCTGATAACGTTGTTGCAGCGACTCGCTAACCTCAAGCAGAGGCAGCGTCTGTGCATCACGGGCTACCATGAGGTCGCGCAGATGAGCAGCCAGTCCGCCAATGAATATGCCGGGGTCGAAGCCCTTCTGGATGATTTCGTTTAGCAGCAGCATGCAGGGTTCCACCTCGTGCTTCAGGCAGTGGTCCACGATGCGGAAGTAGTATTCGCTGTTCAGGACGTTCAGATTGTCAAGTGTCTGTTGGTACGTGATGTTGCCTCCCGTGAAGCTGACCATCTGATCGAAGATGGAGAGTGCGTCGCGCATACCTCCATCAGCCTTTTGTGCGATGAGGTTCAGCGATTCGTCATCTGCCGTATATCCTTCTTTCTGAGCTACGTAGCGCAAGTGGTCAACCGTGTTTTGCAACGTCATGCGTGCAAAGTCATACACCTGGCAACGGCTGAGGATGGTAGGCAGAATCTTGTGCTTCTCGGTGGTGGCCATCACGAAGATGACATAGGATGGCGGCTCTTCGAGTGTTTTGAGAAAAGCGTTGAAAGCTGCTGTGGATAGCATGTGCACCTCGTCGATGATAAACACCTTGTAGCGTCCCGTCTGTGGCGGAATCTGCACTTGCTGTATGAGTTCTCGAATGTCTTCTACCGAGTTGTTGGAGGCAGCGTCCAACTCGTGGATGTTGAGCGAACGACCCTCGTCGAAGGCACGACACGATTCGCACTCATTGCATGCCTCTCCGTTTTCGTTCGGATTGGTACAGTTGATGGTTTTGGCGAAGATACGTGCGCAGGTTGTCTTACCCACACCTCTTGGTCCACAGAACAGGTAGGCATGTGCCAGCTTACCCGTTCGTATGGCGTTGAGCAGGGTAGTGGTCAGTGCACGCTGTCCCACCACGGTGTCGAACGACGCTGGTCGGTATTTGCGTGCGGAGACGATGTATTCTTCCATTTGAAAATGTAGTTTATGGTATGCTGAATTGTTACTAAATGCAAAAATACAAAAAAAAACTATCTTATGTATTATTTTCGCCAAAAAAAGTGCTATCTTTGTGCACTGTTTTAAAAAAGCTATGAGTAAAATATATTCTGTTGTAGATTTTGTAGGGCGTCACAAGAGCGTTTTCCTCGTCCTTGCTTGTTTGCTCTACGTGGGTTTTATCGATTCCAACAGCATTTGGGAGCGACACTATAGTTGGGAACGAATCAGTCAGCTCAAGGCCGAGATCTCGCAATTGGAAAAGGAATATGAGAGCGATACGCGCAAGCTCGAATCGTTGCAGAACGACCCGGCAGCCGTGGAGCGCGTAGCTCGTGAGATGTATTATATGACCCGTCCGGGCGAAGACCTTTTCATCATCCAGAGCAACACGTTGCAGCCTGTAGGTGCAGTTGTGGAGGAGGAGACCTCCGATAATGATATGCCAGAGGTTTAGCCTACTTTTTTGTCGGAGGATATACACCTTAAATAATATTATGAGAGAACTTACACCTTTACAGAATATGATCTTCCGTGGCGGAGCCATTCTTTTTGTCGTTGGGTTGGCGCTTCGTCTTTTCTCCCCCTTTTGGGGCATGATAGTTTATGTGGTGGGCGTTTTGGGCTTCACGACAATGCAGATGCTGGCTCGCTATGAAGGGCACGACTTTGTTATCAATCGCCTACGCCACCAGCAGGTGCTGAGCGATTTCTTCTTCCTGCTTTCCGCAGCTGCCATGCTCTCGCAGGAGTTGCACTTCGGTCCCACTTGGGCACATCGTAATCTATGGACATTGCTTCTTATCGTAGGGTGTATTACACAACTCTATACCGCCTTCCGCCTTCCGCACGAACTGGAGAAGAAGAGCAAACAGAATAGTGGTACGCTTATCTCGCTTCTGCTCCTTTCATTTGTCTTGTCTTCGTGCGGCACACAGTATCTGGTGGACGGTACTACCAACGTAGCCATGCTCGAGGGCAAGACTCTCTATCTCAAGGCTTATGCCGACGAGAACATGAAGAACCTCGATTCCTGTAAGGTGCAACACGGTCGTATCCGCTTCGACGGTACGCTCGATTCGGTGCAGATGGTCAACATCTTCCTTGACAATGAGAGCATGATGCCCCTTGTGCTTGAGAAAGGTGTTATCAGCCTTAAGATTGATGAGACTCAGCAAGATGTATCGGGCAGTCCTATGAACGATACGCTCTACAACTTCATACGTTCCAAGGTGAAGCTCGATCGTGAGATGGCCGAGTTGGCTCGCCTGGAGACAAAGCTCATCCTGGACGGCGTCGATGAGATGGAGCGCAACCGCATCCTTATTACTGAGTCACAACGTATTGATACCGAAACCGACCGCCTCGTAACCTCTTTTATTGTACGCAACAGCGATAATGTCCTTGGCCCTGGAGTCTTCATGATTATGACGAGTAGCTATCCTTTTCCACAGCTTACACCTCAGATCGAAGAGATACTCTTCCGCGCCAAGCCTTATTTCAAGGAACACTCCTACGTGAAGCGCTATGTCAACGCTGCCAAGGAGAATATGCAAAAGATACATTCTGGACTCTGACCGACAATATAACCTGTCTGTCTGAGTTGCATGCTAATATAACATTCCATGACCGAAACCGAAGAGATACTGCAGCTCAGGAAGGAGTTGCACGATCACAATCACCGATATTACGTACTCAACGAGCCCGTTATCAGCGATCAGGCCTTCGACCAGTTGATGCATAGGCTTCAGGAGCTCGAGTCGTTACATCCCGAGATGGCCGACCCCAACAGTCCCACGCTGCGTGTGGGTAGCGACCTCAGCAATACCTTTGAGACGGTTCTTCATAAGCGTCCTATGCTTTCGCTGTCCAATACCTATAACATTCAGGAAGTTGGAGAATTCTACGAACGCGTAAGGGATGGGCTTCAGGGCGAACCCTTTCAGGTTTGTGCGGAGATGAAGTTCGACGGACTTAGCATCTCACTCCATTACGAGCATGGACGTTTGGTACGTGCCGTCACCCGTGGCGACGGTGTGCAGGGAGACGATGTAACCGAGAACGTGCGTACCATTCGCAGCATCCCACTCGTGTTGCCTCCCAACCTCGGCTATCCCGAGGAGTTCGAGATCCGAGGCGAGGTTTTGATGCCTTTCAGTTCGTTCGAGCAACTCAATCGTGAACGTGAGAACAATGGAGAACCTCTCTTTGCCAATCCTCGCAATGCTGCTTCGGGCACGCTGAAAAGCAAGGACTCACGTGTTGTTGCAGAGCGTAAGCTTGATGCTTACCTTTATTACCTGTTGATGGATGGTGACGAGGGAACGGGTCATTATGACAACCTACAGCTTGCCCGCAGCTGGGGCTTTAAGGTCAGCGATGCCATGCGCCTCTGTTCCTCCATCGAGGATGTCAACGACTTCATTAATTACTGGGATTCCGAGCGACATAACCTTCCCTTTGCAACCGATGGTATTGTATTGAAAGTCAATTCGCTCGCTCAGCAACGAAGCCTTGGTCTTACGGCCAAATCACCTCGTTGGGCTATTGCCTATAAGTTCCAGGCTGAGCAGGTCAGTACAGTGCTTCGTGAGGTGACCTTCCAGGTGGGACGAACCGGTGTAGTAACCCCGGTAGCCAATATGGATCCCGTACTTCTGGCTGGCACTGTCGTTAAGCGTGCCACGCTCCACAATGCCGATGTCATGGAGAGTCTCGACCTGCACCTTGGCGACCATGTACTGGTAGAGAAGGGTGGGGAAATAATTCCAAAAATCGTGGGTGTTGACGAGCAGTTTATTGATTCGTCACGTGGACCACGCATTCATTTCATCACTCATTGTCCAGAGTGTGGAACGGCACTTGTACGCAATGAAGAAGAGGCTGCCACATATTGTCCTAATGATAATTGTCGTCCTCAGCTGTTGGGACGTATCGAGCATTTCATCTCACGCAAGGCAATGAATGTGGATTCACTCGGTCCAGAAACAGTGGACAAATATTTCCGCGACGGACTCATTCACGATGTGGCCGATCTCTATGAACTTACCTATGATCGTCTCTGTCCGCCTCCTCTTGACCTTTTTGGCAATCCTTTGCCACAAACGAGCCGTCAGGATCATCTTCTCGAACGCAATATTTTAGCAGGCATTGAAGCCAGCAAAAAGGTTCCCTTTGAACGTGTCCTCTTTGCCCTCGGTATTCGATTTGTGGGCGAGATAGCGGCAAAGTCGCTTGCTCGTAACTTCCGCAGCATGAAAGCTTTAAAAGAGGCTACGCTCGAGCAGATGCTGTCTGTCAGCGGTATTGGAATGGTTATTGCCCAAAGTGTCATCTCGTGGTTCCATGACGAGACGAACCTACGTCTTGTAGAGCGTTTGGCAACACATGGTGTCCAGATGCAACTCAACGAGGCCGAACTTGCCAGTCAGAGCGACACGCTCCTTGGGCAGAGTGTCGTCATCAGTGGAGTCTTTGCTCATCACAGTCGCGACGAATACAAAGCGATGATAGAGCAGCATGGTGGTAAGAACGTGGGTAGCATATCGGCCAAGACTTCATTTGTGCTGGCTGGCTCCAATATGGGGCCCGCCAAACTTGAGAAAGCGCAGAAGTTAGGTGTACGTATTGTGTCCGAAGATGAGTTTTTGGCAATGATTGAATAGGATTTGCTGTCTAATACTACATTTTTGTACAAATCATTTGGCAATTTGCTTACTTTATGCTAACTTTGCATATCCAAAATACACTGAATTATAATAGGTATGGCTCAAAATAAATTCCGTGGTCTGGGAATTGCCCTTATCACGCCCTTCAAGACAGATGGCAGCATTGACTTCGATGCGCTGACACGATTGGTAGATTTCCAACTCACACATGGTGCAGACTTCCTCTGCATTCTTGGTACTACAGCTGAGACTCCTACGCTGTCTGCCGAGGAAAAGAAGCAGGTGCGCGACCTTGTCGTAAACCGAGTGGCTGGACGTGTCCCCTTGCTGATGGGCTGTGGTGGCAACTGTACTGCATCTGTCATCCACGAGCTGCAGACGACCGACTGGACCGGCATTGATGGCGTACTGAGTGTATGCCCTATGTACAACAAGCCATCTCAGGAAGGACTTTACCAGCATTTCCGTGCCATTGCAGAGGCCAGTCCTGTTCCCGTAGTTCTCTATAACGTGCCCGGTCGTACCGGTGTTAACATGACGGCTGAGACAACCCTGCGTTTGGCACGCGACTGCGAGAACGTTGTGGCTATCAAGGAGGCCAGCGGCAATATTACGCAGATGGACGACATCATCAAGAATAAGCCTGCCAACTTTGACGTCATCAGTGGCGACGACGGAATTACCTTCCCACTCATAACACTCGGTGCCGTTGGTGTTATCAGCGTTATCGGTAATGCACTCCCAGCCGAGTTCAGTCGTATGGTACGTCTCGCCCTACGTGGTGAGTACAGTCCTGCCCTGCAGATTCATCACAAGTTCACCGAACTCTTCAAACTGCTCTTTGTGGACGGCAATCCCGCTGGTGTGAAGGCCATGCTCCACGCTATGGGAGCCATCGAGAACCAGCTTCGCCTTCCCCTTGTGCCCACTCGTCTTACTACTATGGAGAAGATTTCGGCACTCGTTCACGAACTGAACATCAAGTATTGATACCTTCGTATCAGATGACTTGCTGAAAAACAAAACAATATAACGGTTGCTCAATCAGCTTTCCTTGTAAAAGGAGACTCATTGAGCAACCGTATTTTTTCAGCCAAAGGTTAGCTGACTTTTGTTCTTGCACCCTCTTTCTATCTTTGCAGTAGCTAACAAAATTTTTCGCATCAATCAACATTTTTTTTGCTGCAACCAACATTTTTTTGGGGAATGATATACAATTAGGCATTGAGCGGTAATGTCATCCCGACGTTAGGAGGGATCTCAGCCCAATCCTGCTGTGTGTCCTTATTGGACTGAGATTCCTCGCTTTGCTCGGAATGACACCCCCCTGTGCCAAATTGTATATTACCTCCTTTTTTTTCGCTGCAGCCAACATTTTTTTCGCTACAACCAACTTTTTTTTCGCTGCGGTCACCAAAATTCTGTGCAGCGCTGAAAAATATTTTCTGCAGCAGTAATCAAAATTCTGCGCTGCGAGGAAAAAAATCTTCCGCTGCGATCAAATTAAAATTCTTCTGTATCGATGAAAAAATAATCGTTCATTCATCCAAAATCTCCTGTTGGGAAACGTGAATGAATGAACGAATATATAGTGTCCTGAACAAGGGGGCTCCAGAAAATTGTTATACAGGGAAGTCTGTATACATGAAGCGCTTGATGCTCTTCTTAGGCGTCTTCTCGAACTCGTGGTCAACGATGCGGATGCCGGCCAACTGACAATAGTTGGGGAGGCTGGCATTGAGTTCCTTGCGGTTCTGCTCCATGATGGCTTCGAGGTCGGGACGTGAGAGGTTGATCTTTGTAGCCTGTTCCATGTCGGGGTAAACAAGGCCATAGAGCTTTTCGCCCTTTTGAATAACGAGACATTCGTTGACAAGAGCCACATTGCTCAGCTTGTCCTCAATCTCCTCTGGATAGATGTTCTGACCATTGGCACCGAGGAGCATCGTCTTGCTACGTCCCTTGATGGTGACGTTGCCTTCTGCATCCATCACACCGAGGTCACCCGTGTGGTACCATCCGTCGGCATCGATGGTCTGCTTGGTGGCTTCCTCGTTCTTGTAGTAACCGAGCATGACGTTGGGGCCCTTGGCCAGAATCTCGCCCGCAATGTTTTCGGGATCTGGACTGTCAATCATGACCTGCATGTTCTTGGCGGCCTTACCGCAACTGCCCTTCTTGAACTTCTTCCAGTCTTCGTAGCAGATGATGGGAGCGCACTCTGTGGCTCCGTAGCCTACAGTATAGTTGAAGCCGACGTCCTTGAGTAGGGCTTCAATCTCCTGATTAAAGGCTGCACCACCGATGATGACTTCATAGTAGTTGCCACCGAAGGCTTCGCGCATGCTCTCACAGATTTTCTTTTTGATGCGATCGCCGATGATGGGCACGTTTAACATTAGCTTTACCTTGGGATCCTGAATCTTTGGCAAGACAGCCTTGCGTACGACCTTCTCGATGATGAGCGGCACGCAGATAAGCACGCAAGGTTTGATGTCGGCCAGCGCCTTAAGCAAGATGACGGGTGAGGGCATCTTAGTAAGGAAGTAGATGTGGATGCCATACCAGAACTCATAAATGAACTCGAAGGCCATTCCATATTCGTGAGCCATGGGCAGCATGGAAAGAATCTTCTGTCCGGGTTTGATGTGGGGAGAGAGTACGGTGTTGGCGAAGTCGATGTTGCTCCAGATGGCGCGATAGGGTATCATTACACCCTTAGAGTTGCTCGTAGTGCCACTGGTATAGTTGATGAGTGCCAGTTCCTCGGGTGAGTCAACGTGGTAGTTGATATGCTGCTTGCGGAAGTTGTTGGGGTACTTCTCGCCAAAGAGCTTGTTGAGGTTGTTGCGGGCATCGCAAAGTTTCTCGTTGCGGCAAGCCAGCAGAGTGTAGTCGGTGAATGAGATACATCCTTCGAGTGCAGGCATCTGGTCGAAGGCGAGTGTCTCGAAAATCTGGTCGGTAACAAAGAGTAGCTTTGACTCACTATGATTGACAATGTCCTGTATCTGATTGGGATGGAACTCGTTGAGGATGGGTACACCAACAGCACCATAGGTCAGTATGGAGAAGAATGCTGCACCCCAACGTGCGGAGTTGCGTCCGCAGAGGGCTACTCGGTCTCCTTTCTGAATGCCGCATTCCTCAAAGAGGATATGCATCTTCTCGATGACACGAGCCACGTCCTTGTATTGGTAGGTGTATGCGCCGTAGTCGGACATTGACTCCATGTCCCAATGTTCCTTTATGGTCTCGGCAATTAAGCCGTTCAAACTGGGTATTTCCATAGCTATCTGCTGTTAGTGGTTAGTAAATACTGCACAAAGTTAGTGAAGTTTGTGCAATTAAGCAAATGTTTTTGCACAAAATACGTTTTCATATGCAGTTTTTCTGCACTTTTTATTTGTTTTTGTGCATTAGTACACTCTTGGTCCAAATATTTTGCTGCCAATGCGCACAAGCGTGGAACCGTTTGCGATAGCGATGTGATAATCATCGCTCATGCCCATGGAGCACTCTTTAAATGCTTCGTTATCGGCAAAGAATGTAGTCTTTGCATGCTCGAAGTACTGTCGCCCCGTTTGAAATTCCCGAGCTATCTGTTCCTCGTCCTCCACATTGCTGGCCATGCACATGATGCCACATATCTGCACGTGTTCAAGTTGCTTCCACTCGCCTTGTTGCAACATCTCATCGCATTCGTTTGGTGTCAGTCCAAACTTAGTATCCTCCTGTGCCAGATGCAGTTGCAGCAATACACGTATGGTGCGATTGCAGCGTGCTCCCTGCTTGTCGATTTCCTGCAGCAAGCGGAATGTGTCGACAGCATGAATGAGGCTTACGTATGGAGCGATGTATTTAACCTTGTTGGTTTGAAGGTGCCCGATGAAATGCCATTCTATGTCGCTTGGCAGTAAGGTTACCTTTTGCTGCAGTTCCTGCACGTGGCTTTCTCCAAATATCCTCTGTCCGGCATCGTATGCCTCCTTAATCATTTCAGCAGGATGATATTTGGATATGGCCACCAGACGTGTTGTGCTTGGCAATTCAGCTTGTATTTCGTGTAGGGTTGTCTGTATGCTCATTTCAGTCTTGTTTTGTTTGTTTTTTTGCTTTACCTCGCAAAATTACAAAAAAAAATCGTAACTTTGCAGTGATGTGAAGAAAAGATTACTTCCACAAACCATATTTTGATGCTAAAATGAAAAAGATACTATTCATCCTGGCTTCCATGCTCACTCAAAATCTCCATGCTCAACGCCGTACGGTCGACCTCACGTTCCTGCACACGAGCGATGTACACGGTTCAGTGCTTAGTTACGACTATATGAAGCACCAACCCACGTCTAACTGTCTACCCAATGTCTATGCTTTTGCCGACTCGCTTCGTACGGAGCTGGGTGAGCGTCTCATCATGACCGATGGCGGCGACTGCCTTCAAGGTCAGCCAACGGCCTACTTCTACAACTACATAGATACAACTTCCGTCCATCTCATTGCCAAGGTGATGAACCACATGCACTACGACTGTGTGACTATTGGAAATCACGACATTGAGACTGGTCATGCCGTCTTCGACCGTTGGGTTCGACAACTTAACATGCCGACAATGGCTGCTAACGTCGTGGATACCCGAACGGGCAAGCCTTATTTTACACCTTATATTATATTAGAAAGAGCTGGTGTGCGTATTGCCATCCTGGGTATGCTGACGGCTGCCATTCCCTATTGGCTGCCGCAAAACCTGTGGTCCAATATGAAGTTCGAGGACGTCACGGAAAGCAGTAAGAAATGGGTAAAGGAAATACAGGAACGTGAACATCCCGACCTGTTGGTGGGACTCTTCCACACGGGGTTCAACGAGGGCATCGTACAGGATGGCGTTCGTGAAAATTCCACAGAGATTACAGCTCGCGAAGTGCCCGGTTTCGACTTTATTTTGTATGGGCACGATCATCGCTCCGTCATACATGACGTAATCAACAAAGACGGAAAAGTAGTCAAATGCATGGGTACGAGTAATGGTGCTTCACGATTTGTGTTGGCTGACGTTCATCTGGAACTGGAGGACGGAAAGGTGGTGGACAAGCGCATTTGTGGCAAGGTCGTTTCAACGGCTGAAGCGAACCGTAAGATGACAGAGTCATCGGGACGCAATGAGAACCTCGTGGCAACACTCTTCGAAGCCGAGTTCGTTGACGAGAAACTGATGTTCGACGAATGGTGCAACCGTAGTATTGGAGAACTGCTGGAGGACTTGAACGAGGAAGATGCCTACTTCGGTCCCTCCAAGTTTATTGATTTCATTCACACTCTCCAGCTTGAACTGACCGGAGCAGACATATCATTGGCTGCTCCACTGTCGTTCAACACGCATCTCTCGGCAGGTCAGCTGACGGTGAACCACATGTTCAATCTCTATAAGTTTGAGAATCTGCTCTATACGATGCGTCTGACCGGACTTGAGATCAAAGGAGCACTGGAGATGAGCTATGGAAATTGGGTCAGTCAGATGAACTCGGCTGACGATCCTATCATGCTGCTCAAACCCGCCACAGACGGCCAGCGTCCTACCTTCCAGAATATGACGTTCAATTTCGATTCGGCGGCGGGCATACATTATACTGTGGATGTCACAAAGCCTGTAGGACAGCGCATTACCATCCTCAGTATGGCTGATGGCACGCCCTTCTCGCTCGACAAGGAGTATCGAGTGGCAGTCAACAGTTACCGTGGAAATGGGGGTGGAGAACTGCTGACCGAAGGTGCTGGAATAGACCGTGAAAAGTTGAGTCAGCGCATCCTTGCGTCTACGGAGAAGGATCTTCGCTACCACCTGATGCAGCACATCATGAAGAAGGGAAAGGTGGCTCCTAAATGCCTCAACCAATGGCGCTTCGTACCCGAGGAATTAGTAAAGCCTGCCATCGAACGTGATCGCAAAAGGCTGTTTCCTGAACAGTAGGGTAGTGTAGGGGAGTAAATAGGGTATGATAAGCTTCTTGGCACACGGTTGTCATTTCTGACCAGGGATGACATTACGGCTCAATGTCAAGTGTCATCATCTTATTTTAAGCGGTCATAATCAAGTAAATGATGAAGGCGATGTAGGCCAGCGTCATTACACCACCCTCCCATCGTTCGAGCTGACACTTTGAGTGGGCAAAGAGCCACAGGAGGATGCCTGAACCGATGAGTACGGCAAACTGAACCTCAGAGATGTCGCTGACCATCATGGGACGTACGCTCGAACATACGCCCAGCACAAAGAAGATGTTGAACACACAACTGCCCACTACGTTGCCGATGGCCATGCCCACAGAACCCTTGCGGGCAGCTATGAGGCTGGCAGCAAACTCGGGCAGAGAGGTACCGCCAGCCAGTATGGTGAGTCCGATAACCGTCTCACTTACACCAAAGTTGCGAGCTATCGAAGTGCCGCTCTGCACCAGCATTTCACCGCCGCCAATGAGGCAGACAAAACCGAGAAGCAAGCAGCCAATCAGTTTCCATAAGGGCATTTCTTCTGCCTTGTCTTCCGGTTCATGCTCTGCTTTTGTCTTGGCAATGGAATAGGTGTAGGAAAGAAATATGAGGAAGAAGAGAATCAGTATGCCACCATCCGAACGTGACAGATAATTGGAGCTTTGGTCGGCCAGGATCGTGTCGCTGGCAAGGAAGAAGAGAGCCAGCGAAGCCAGGATGGTCAGGGGTATGTCCTTCCACATGGTGTCCGGCTTGATGTCAAGCGGCTTGACCATAGCCACCGCTCCAAGTATGAAGAGAATGTTGAAAAGGTTGCTGCCTACGATGTTTCCAGCCGACATGCCGCCACTGCCCTGTATGGACGAGAAGAGGCTCACGCTGAACTCGGGCAGGCTGCTGCCCATGGCAACCACAGTAAGGCCGATGACTGTCTCACTGATATGCATACGACGTGCCAGTGCACTGGCCCCGTCTGTCAGTCGGTCTGCTCCCCAAAGTATGATGGCTGCTCCGGCTACAAGTATTATTATATCCCAAATCATGGTGCAAAATTACAAATAATATAACAATGTATAAACTGTTTTGTACAAGAAAAGCTCATTTGACGGCTCTTTCCTTATATTTAAGTACTTATTATGCGTGAAAACGAAAAAAAATGCGTAAATTTGCACAAAATTTATAGAAAGATGAAGAAAACGTTTTATGTCCCCTTGATGTTTGCAGGTCTCTTGCTCTGCAACTGTCATTGTGCAAAGACAGCACCAAAGGATGGAGACGACAAAGACAGCACCAAGGTCACTGACACGCTTACCGTAGCAGACTCCACGATGTGGGGTAGAATGGGAGAGGGAACATCCATGAACGTGATGGAGTTTGTCACTGAAAAGGGTGATACGCTCTATCTTTCGCGTTATTCCGAGTCCACCGGTCTTGATGCACAGGTCATTGGTGACATTCGCAATTTCTCTGACCGCTTTGCCGTTACCACTCGTGGTACCACGGTCGATGAGGGGCAGTCGCTTCAGACTTGTGTCAACGTGTCGCAGATGATGGGACTTTGGAAGAGCAGCAAGGGCTCACTTACGCTCTATGCCGACGGTACCGCTGACAATGGTGCGGCCAACTACACCTCGTGGCAGATGTGCAACGGCAAGTTGGTTCTCTCGGGAAAAGTAACCACTGAGTATGGCGAGACGGCTCGTATCGACACCATGCTTATCGAGCAGCTCGACGACGATTCGCTGAAACTCACCACACCACAGCACGAAATCATCTCATACGGACGATAGAAGCTGAAGATTTACTAAAAAAAGTTTAATAAAGCTTCGTTTTACGTTAAAGAATGTACGGAAATGTCGTTTTTCGCGACTCAAATTTTTCAGTTTTCATCTTTTATTCGTAAATTTGCGATAAATAAAAATCTTACCAGGCAAACAGAACAAGAAATAATAAATAACAAATAAGCAACAAGAATGAACAAGAAGATTTGGATTATCGCCTTGGCACTCGGCATGAGCGCCCCTGCCATGGCACAGTTTGAGGACACAGACGTGAACGATCGTGCCGAGTTCTCCTTCAAGAAGGCTGGTGTGCCTGCTGGTGAGGCAATGGAGGACAGCATTAAGATTGCTCGTGGCTACGTTTCCATGTTCCAGCAGAGCATCCAGAACCAGGACTACAAGGATGCGTACGTAAACTGGAAGTGGTTGATGCAGAACACACCCTTCATCAACAATGGTATTTATGCGGGTAACGCTCCCTACATGTTCTACCAGCTCATCACCGCTGAGCAGGATGCCAACCAGAAGCTTGTGTACTTCAACGACATGATGAAGATGTTTGACGACCGTCTCGTACGCCTTGACTCCATCAACTCTTATAATAAGGTGAAGAATACCAAGGGTGACGTGCTGGCTGTACGTGCCGATTATTACAACTACACCGCTCCTGCTATGGCACAGGCCAAGATTGACTGTGGCTATACGCTTCAGAAGCACTATGGCAACTATTCTGATGCCATTAAGGAGATCAAGGAGAATGGTGGACGTGAGATCGAGGGCAGCGTGCTGCAGAACTTCATCCTCATCAGCGATGCTTACTTCAAGAACATTCCCAGCCATCGTGAGCAGTACCTGCAGGATTACCTTGATGCGAAGGATGCTTGCGAGAAGATGCTTCAGATGGCAAAAGAGGCTGAGGCCGAGGGTGACACTGTCAAGGCACAGCAGCTCGTAGCTAAGTACGATGCTCCTCTGGCCCAGATCGAGACCACCTTTGCCACCAGCGGTGCTGCTGAGCGTGAGCAGGTTATTGCCCTTTATGAGAAGACCATCGAGGACAAGAAGGACAACCTGGCATATCTGCGTGCTGCCATGACGCTGATGGCCAATGCAGACTGTGACGATGCCGACATCTACTACAAGGCTGCTCAGTATGCATACGATATTGAGCCTACCTTCGAGTCAGCCAT
The DNA here is from genome assembly GCA_045616065.1 of Bacteroidaceae bacterium. Lineage (GTDB taxonomy): Bacteria > Bacteroidota > Bacteroidia > Bacteroidales > Bacteroidaceae > Physcousia. Next base: position 103,897 of record JAZLFZ010000034.1, read on the forward strand.
CGGTCTTGGTCAGTTTGAGCAGAAGAACGGCAATATGAGCAAGATGCTTGAGTACTACAACAAGGCTATAGAGCTCTGCTCTAATGACAACACTCGTGGCAACATCTGCCTTCGCATTGCAAGCGCCCTGCGCAAAAGCTCTCAGTATACTGGTGCCCTGAACTACCTTGACAAGGCTCATACCTACAATAAGGATTTGGCAGGTAAGGCCTTCATCCAGCAGGCTACCGTTTACTCACAGTTGGGCCAGTATAATGAGGCAATTGCTTCAGCTCGCAAGGCTTCTGCAGCCGACATCACCGTCAGTGGTACTGCCGATCGTCTTATTGGAAGCATCCAGAAAGCCCAGGCCAACGCTGCTGCCAATGCTAAGGCCAAGGCTGAGTATGACCGATACATGGCTAAGAAGAAGGCAGAGGAAGACTTCTGGCGTGGCAAGTAATTCTTGCTTCGTCTGTGAGCTTATAATGCATAAAAATAATAAACCTCGTTACCGATTGGTAGCGAGGTTTTATTATGTTGATGTTTGGCTTGTCTTTGCGTAATAACGTGAAACTCTCAGCACACGTTATTTCGACTGACAATTGAACTTCAGTAAGCGGCCACTTTGTGCAGGCACAAGTACGTTGATAGGCTCTTTCGCATTGAAGGGGACACAGAAGTTGTCACCTGACAGCAGGCTCTGAGCTTTGATGAGTTCCTCCTCTCTGATATTGAAATACTCAAAGAGATGCTCTGGAATACGTACGCCTATCTGAGCATTGTATTGGTCGAAGTTGGCAATGACAAGAATCACCTCGTTGCCACTGCGTCGTATGAAGGCATACTGAGTGGCAGGATTGAAGATGTCGCTGCGTGGATTGACATAAGCCAGATCGAAGAACTCGCCTTCACGCAGTGCCTTCTCCTCGTTGCAGAGCGTGAGTATGCGGCTGTAGAACTGCTGTAGCGAGACCTCCTTAGGAGTAAGTTGTCGATTGTCAAACTTACCTTCGTTGCGCCAACGACGAATGGTATCTACTGTCCAGTAGTCGAAGATTGTCGTACGACCGTCTCGTCCGCTGAAGCCTTCGCTGTCCATACCGCGCTCACCCAGTTCCTGACCAAAATAAATCATGACAGGGTTCGTGCTCAGACAGGCACTGACGATGAGTGCGGCACGTCCCTTTTCGGCATCACCCGCAAAGAAGTCGCTGGCCAGACGCTGCTCGTCGTGGTTCTCAAGGAAGTAGAGCATGTGATCCTGAATATCGCCTACTGACTGCCAGCATTGCGTAATGCTGCTGGCCCCCGAATAGCCACAAATAACGCTTCGGAGCGTGTCGTACAGTCCAACCTTGTCATAGAGGTAGTCGAATCCACCCTGACGTATGTAGTTGCGATACTCGGCCGGATTGTAGACTTCTGCTATAAATACGATGTCGGGATATTGCTCCTTCACCTTTGATATAGCATATTCCCAAAACTCCACAGGCACCATTTCTGCCATGTCGCACCGGAAGCCATCAATGCCCTTGGCTGCCCAGTAGAGCAGTATGTGAAGCATTTTGTTCCATGTGTCGGGTATGGGGTCGAAGTGACATTTGCGTCCACCTACATAGTCCACGCCATAGTTCAGCTTTACCGTCTCGTACCAATCGTTGCGATGTGCCCAGGGACTGAAGTTGTCGTTGCCAGTAGCCTTGGCAGGCCATTCGTGGTAGCCCTGCATGTCGAAGTCGGCATGCAGTTCCTCTCCTGGTATGTAATAGAAGTTGTTGTTGGAATCAAATCCATAGCCCGTATTGTCGTCGGCCCCCAGGTCAATGACCCCCTCTGGTGCCACGTCCGACTTGTATCGTCGAGCCACATGATTGGGCACAAAGTCCAGTATGAACTTCAGTCCAGCCTCATGGGTGCGTTGCACCAAGGCCTCAAACTCCTGCATACGTGCCAGGCAACTCTCTGCCAGGTCAGGGTCTACGTCATAGTAGTCACGGATGGCATAAGCCGATCCCGCTATTCCCTTGACGACACCAGGGTGATCGCCCTCCACTCCATAGGCAGAATAGTCAGTCTGAGTAGTGTGCTCGATAATGCCGGTGTACCAGATATGGGTAGCACCCAGTGCCTTGATCTGTTGCAAGGCACGGGGTGTGAAGTCGTTCATCAAGCCGCATCCGTTGGTCACCCTGTCTCCCCAGGGCTCACACGTACGGCTATCGTTACCAAACAGGCGTGTGAACACCTGGTAGATAACCATTTTCTCTTTCATTTCTTTTTACCTTAACTGAGAGTAATCCGAGTGATTAGAGGCCACGTGCCGTCACGGCATCGTTACCCTTGGCAATCTTGCCAATCATGCCCTGCAGAGCCTTGCCGGGACCGCACTCGATGAACTCGGTTGCACCAGCCTCAATCATGTTCTGAACCTCCTGCGTCCAGCGTACGCTTGCAGTGAGCTGTGCTATCAGGTTCTCCTTGATTTCAGCGGCATCGGTGTGGGGCTTAGCATCCACGTTCTGGTAAACGGGACAGATGGGAGCCTTGAACTCCGTCTTTTCGATGGCAGCCTGAAGCTCCTCCTTGGCAGGCTGCATGAGAGGAGAGTGGAACGCACCACCCACGGGCAGTACGAGTGCACGCTTGGCTCCTGCAGCCTTCAGCTTCTCGCAGGCAGCGTTGACAGCCTCTATGTTGCCGCTGATGACCAGCTGACCGGGATTGTTGTAGTTGGCGGGCACAACAACGCCATTCTCACCATTCTCCTCAGCGCAGATCTTCTCGATGCTCTCATCGTCAAGTCCCACGATGGCAGCCATCGTGCTGGGAGCTGCCTCGCAAGCCTTCTGCATGGCCATGGCACGTGCATATACCAGCTTCAGTCCATCCTCGAAGGTCAGGGCTCCGGCAGCAGTCAGTGCCGAGAGCTCGCCGAGCGAATGTCCGGCAACCATGGCCGGCTTGAACTCGTCGCCGAGGCAAAGTGCGCTGATGACACTGTGCAGGAAGACGGCAGGTTGCGTCACCTTCGTCTGCTTCAGTTCGTCGGCAGTTCCCTCGAACATGATGTCGGTGATGCGATAGCCGAGGATGTCGTTGGCTTTCTCAAAAAGTTCCTTTGCAAGAGGATTGTTCTCGTACAGGTCCTTGCCCATACCTGTGAATTGTGCTCCCTGTCCGGGAAAAACGAATGCTTTCATTGCGTTTCTTTTTACTTTCTAATACCTTATTTATTTAATATAATTCTTCTCGTAAATCGTCCGCATGTCCGGTTTGTTCATGCGCAGATTTTGAAATCTTATACAAAATTACAAAAAATCCCAGTTTTAACGTATTTTTTTTATGATATTTGTTCAAAATACCCCATTTTCTTGACCTATTTCTTGTCTGTTTAGGTATTTTTACGTAATTTTGTGATAGAAAACGTCACGAAAAACATATTAAATCATGAAAAGAATCCTTGTCACGGGCGGTGCTGGCTTTATTGGTTCACACCTTTGCAAAAGACTTGTTGCAGACGGCAACGATGTAATATGCCTCGACAACTACTATACGGGGTCAAAGGAGAACGTCTGGTCGCTCATCAATAATCCTCATTTCGAGATTATCCGCCATGATGTCATCCAGCCCTTCTGGTGCGAGGTGGACGAGATATACAACCTGGCTTGTCCCGCCTCACCCATCCATTATCAGAATGATCCTATCCAGACCACCAAGACAGCAGTCTTTGGCGTCTACAACATGTGTGGCCTTGCCAGACGCACCCATGCCAAGATTCTTCAGGCCAGCACCAGTGAGGTGTATGGCGATCCCGCTGTTCATCCGCAGGTCGAAAGCTACTGGGGCAACGTGAACAGCGTCGGCATACGATCTTGCTATGACGAGGGCAAGCGTTGTGCTGAATCCCTGATGATGGATTACCATCGTCTGCATGGAGTTCGTTCCAAGCTTATCCGCATCTTCAACACCTACGGACCCTATATGCAGGCTTATGACGGTCGTGTGATTACCAACTTCGTGGTCAGTGCACTTAAGGGCGAAGACATCACCATTTACGGTGACGGGCAGCAGACACGCAGTTTCCAGTATGTCGACGATCTCGTAGAGGGTATGATACGTATGATGGCCACAGAGGATAGCTTCACGGGGCCCGTCAACCTGGGCAATCCGGGAGAGTTCACCATGCTCGAGCTGGCAGAACTGGTGCTGCGCCTTACTGGCAGCAAGAGCAAGCTCATCTTCAAGCCCCTTCCCTCTGATGACCCCCGTCAGCGCAAGCCGGATATCTCTTTGGCAAAGAGCAAGTTGAACTGGGAACCTAAAGTTCCACTTGAAGAAGGACTCAAACAGGTTATTGCCTACTTTGAAGGTCGCAAGCCCAACTATTAGTCTTTTTGCCTTCTCGCACTCTATAGAACCATTTTCAATACTCGCTTTATATGGAAAACATTGAAAGGTACGTAACCGGAGTAACAGACATCTGTCCCGAAGACTTTACCATCTTTGCTGTCGACGATGTCCTGGCCAACATAATGCTTATCAACATGATGCTCGTGCGTGCGGGCTTCAAGGTGATGAAGAGCACAGATCCTACCAAAGTCATTGAGATGGCCAGGCAGAATCCGCCCGACCTTTTTCTTCTCGATGTGATGATGCCCCAGCTTAACGGCTGGGAACTGGCCACCCTGATCAAGGAGGACGATGTGCTGAAGGACATCCCCATAATCTTCCTCACAGCCTTTGAGGACAAGGACAGCATGGTTCGTGGTTTTTCCGTAGGCGCCTCCGACTATCTTACGAAACCTTTCGAGCAGGACATTCTGCTGGCACGTGTGCGTTCACAGCTCAAGCTTGTGGCATCCCGAAACGTCATCAAGATGCAGAATGAGGATTTGAAGAACATCATCTACGGACGTGATAAGATGTACTCGGTCATTGCTCACGATCTGCGCTCCCCCCTGGGTACCATCAAGATGTCGCTCAAGGCCCTTGAGGACATCATGCGACAGATGGGTATAGACGAGATGCTGATCGAACTGGTTGTCGAGTCGGGCAAACAGGTGGCCGAACTCTTCAACCTTCTCGACAATCTCCTGAAATGGACCAAGAGCATGACGGGCACGCTGAAAGTCGTATACCAGGACTTCGAGGCAACAACCATCATAACAGGAGTGATGGACATGTACAAGAGTGTAGCCGCTGCCAAGGGCATCACGCTCACATCGTCCATGTCGAGCAGTTGCAATCCAATGGTTCATGCAGACGCCGACATGTGCAGCACCATCCTTCGCAACCTTGTCTCCAATGCCGTCAAGTTCACGAGCGAGGGCAAATCCATCAACATAAACTTGAGTGAAGAAGAAGACTTTGCACTCATCAAGGTCACCGACGAGGGATGTGGCATGACAGAGGATGAGATAGGCCGACTCTTCCACAAAGACACCCACTTCACGAAATATGGAACGGCCAGGGAGGAAGGCTCAGGCCTTGGACTCTTGCTTTGCAAGAATTTTGCCGAGATGGGTGGCGGCAAACTGACTGTCGAGTCGGAAGTAGGGAAGGGTAGTACCTTCACTATCTACATCCCCAAAATGAAATAATGCGGTTCATCCGTAGTTTGGAGTAAAGACTTCGATTCCCTTTTTAATCAATTCAGTAAAGAATTAAACCGCAAATTGGGGTAAGATCCCAGTTTGCGGTCTTTGTGCTCTTTGTGTCCTTTGTGTGAGATTGTTTAATCTTGTGGATGATTGTTCTGGGGGGAGCTTATGCAAGAATCGTCATGCAAGAATCCCGCACAAGAGGGGACAAATGATTTATGCTTCGTATTCAGAAGGCGGTATGTCACCTGGATAGATGGAGGCAAAGAGACGTTTGGTCTCTTCGGGATTTACCTCCAAAGCCCTCTTCAGACAGGCCCGGAATTCCTCTTTGTGGTCGGGCAGGAAGTGGAGTGCCAGAGCCTTGTAAGGCATGCATTGACCTTCCATGTCGTCAGTGGAAAGGACAAGCAATCCTTCCAACCACACTAAGGCCGTCCTATAATGCTCGTGCTCAATGAGTTCTATTGCAATGGCAAGACGAGTGGCATCCTTCTTGTAAGACTTCTGAACAGCTTTGTTGAACCATTCTAACGCTTCATCCAGCTTGTTGCCTTCCAGACAGAAGTAGCCCCTCATCATACAATAGTCCATGTTCATCCCCATCTTTACCGTCTGGTACGTATCGTCGAGCGTTTGAATGGCCTCCTCTTCCCTCTTAGCTGTTGCGTAGATACTTGCCAGGTTCATTCTTGCCTGAAAGTATTCCGTGGTGTCAGTCCTGAAATACTTTAAGCTCTTTTGCAACTGCTCGATAGCCTTGATAAGGTGCCCCATCTGATATTCCGACAACCCGTCATGGAAGAGTGCCGTACCGTCGGCTGGCCAGTCTTTCAGATAATTCTGGAAGGCGATGTGTGCCTCCTCGAATCTTTCGAGACTATAGAGGCACTTGGCTCGCAGAACCTGTCCGGGAGGATTCTTCTCGTCGATGGCTAACAGATACTCTGCGGCCTCAAGTCCCTTTTCCGGTTCTCCACTGTCACAGAACGCTTCTCCCAGCAATTGCCAGGCTGTGCAGTTGAAGGGCTCCCTATCCAATAGTGATTCGGTCAGCGAAATAACATCTTTATATTTATATTCAAGCAAGTACGCCTCTGCTTGCAATATATCAAGACGTTCGAATTGAGGGTTGTATACTTTCAAGTCATCAATGATTTCCTGTGCATATTCTGCATAGCCATAATCCAGGAACAACGTGGCTGAGTCGTAGAGGTAATAGTCATGGTCGTCACCCATTCTAGCCCGACCATAGCAAGACAACATGTCGTAGGCCGCGTCAGGATTACCATAGGCAATACTCAGCTCGGCACTCAGGAAACAATAGTCCATGTCATCAATTTCCTTTATCTGGGAAGCAAGCTTCCCTGCCTTGTCCAAATTGCCTTTCAGCAATTCCCTTCTCGCAATGAACACTCTGGGTCCGATTGCATCGGGGTGGATTGTACGTGCCAACTCAATGCAGGCATCAGCCTCATCCTCGCGCCCCTTCAGCATGTAGTATTCTGCGATGTCCGTCAGTGTGTCCGACTCCATGTAGGGCGCTTGTCCCTCAGCACGTGCCGACTCGTACTGGTTGAGGTCTTGCTGGAACTCTTCTTCTTCAAAATATGAAATATCTTCGTTTCGCATCAAAACTTGGGAGCATTAAGACTAACCGTCTTGTTGAATACCAACTGACCGGGCTTGGTGTCGGTGTCAACGTTATAGTAACCGATTCGTTGGAACTGCAGATAGCTCAGTGCTGGCAGTTCAGCCGCAAACTTCTCGATATAAGCCTTCTTGTTGACCGTAAGGCTGTTGGGGTTGATAAAGGGACGCATGGCCTCGATGCCACGCACCTCGTGCTCTTTCTCGTACTGCTTGATGGCATCACGTGGATTCTCGCATGTCCAGAGGCACTCGTAGTTGCGCACCTCGGCCTGCAAGCTGTGGTCACAACTCAACCAGTGCAACGTCTTGCCCTTGATCTTGCGGTCAGCACCGGGCATGCCGCTTTTGCTGTCGGGGTCGTAGGTGGCGTGTATGCAGACAATGTTGCCATCGCTGTCCTTCTCGATGCACTTTGTGGCATCTTCGTCACACTTGATGATGTAGGCATTCTTCAGTCGAACCTCCTTTCCGGGACCCAGACGCAGGAACTTCTTGCCTCCGTCCTCCATGAAGTCGTCGCGCTCTATCCACAGCTCACGGCTGAACTCGATGGTGTGGGTGTTGCCCTCCATGATGGTGTTGCCGTCCTCATCTCTCAGCTCGGGGTTGTTGATGGCTGTCAGTTCCTCAACCTGCCCTTCGGGATAGTTGTCGATGACAAGCTTCACTGGGTCGAGAACGGCACTGATGCGCGTGGCACGCTTGTTCAGGTCTTCCCGGATGGCAGCTTCCATCAGCTTGATGTCATTCAGTGCATCGAAGGTCGTATAGCCAATCTTGTTGATGAAGTTCAGCACACCCTCGGGGCTGTAACCGCGTCTGCGTATGCCACAGATGGTCGGCATGCGAGGATCGTCCCATCCGTTCACGATACCCTCCTTGGTGAGAATGAGCAGGTTACGCTTTGACATCAGTGTGTAGTTGAGGTTCAGTTTGTTGAACTCAAACTGGCGGGGTCGATTGTCCTCGATGTTGTCCGTCTCGCCCTTATACTCCTTCATCCAGGTAACGAAGAGGTCGTACAGCTCGTGGTGAGGCACAAACTCGAGCGTACAGATGGAGTGGGTGACACCTTCGAGGTAGTCGCTCTGTCCGTGTGTGAAGTCGTACATGGGGTAGGCATTCCACTTGTTGCCCGTGCGCCAGTGATCCATATTGAGTACACGGTACATGATGGGGTCGCGGAAATGCATGTTAGGACTTGTCATGTCTATCTTGGCACGCAGGATCATCTTGCCAGGCTCGACGTTGCCGCTGTTCATCTCACGGAAGAGGCGCAGGCTCTCCTCGGCCGGACGATTGCGGTAGGGGCTGTTGGTACCGGGCTCCGTGGGCGTACCCTTCTGTTTGGCAATCTCTTCGCTCGTCTGCTCGTCCACGTATGCCTTGTCGTGCAGGATGCACCATTCTGCAAAGTCCCACAGCTCCTGGAAGTAGTCGCTTGCATACACCAGATTGTCCCACTTGAATCCTAACCATTCAATGTCCCTCTTGATGGCCTCTACATATTCCGTGTCCTCCTTCTGTGGGTTCGTATCGTCCATTCTCAGGAAGCATTTTCCACCGAATCGTTTTGCCACTCCGAAGTCCATGGCAATAGCCTTGGCATGCCCGATGTGCAGGTAACCGTTGGGTTCGGGCGGGAAGCGTGTCTGCAGTCTTCCTCCGTTCTTTCCTTCAGCCAGGTCAGCCTTCACCATTGCTTCGATGAAGTTATATCCTCTTTCTACGTTTGTCTCTTCCGTGATAGTTGCCATATTACTTGTTTATTCTGTTTTCGCAAGTTTGCACTTGCCTCTTGTTTTATTTGCAAAAATACTAATTATATCCGATAGAATGGCAAGAAACAGCCCAAATAAAATGTAAAAGTCCGCATTTATTGACAAAAATCAATTCAATATTATCGAATATGCTAAAAAACATACAAAAAAGTTTGCGTATCTCATCAAAAAAGCCGAACTTTGCACCTGAATAAGAAACAATCTTTTTACCTTAAAAACTAATACCTATTGAATTCTGAGTGAAGGCTGTGTTGCGAAACACGGCCTTTAATTTTGTGACAACCGTGGAAGTTGGCAAGGAGATAACAAGGGATTAACAAGGGATTAACAAGGGGATACCGTGTGAGAAGGGGTTGTTGTGCTCGGCCATGTGCTGGGCCAGTTTACGTTTTACGGAAGGTCATGGTTCCACGGCTCTGTGCCATTGCGTAGGTCTTCATGGGTGCGTCGAGAGCCTGGAGATTGCGATGCAGCAGCTTAGAATAAAAAAATCATTCCCATAGTAGTCAGGTTTTTAGTTTTTGATTTGAAACAAGACTCCGCTACAAAAAGTACATAAAAATGCAGATTTTCCGGATTTGCTTACAATCTGTAATTTGGTTGAACGCAAAGACGCAGAGACGCAAAGTTTTTACTGGATTTAGAGGCAAAAAAGTAATAATCTTTGCGTCTCTGCGTCTTTGCGTTATAAATTGAAAGCACGCTGACTTTT
>JAZLFZ010000035.1:0-16618 GCA_045616065.1 Bacteroidaceae bacterium
GACGCAAAGATTATTTCTTTTTTTGCCTCTAAATCCATTAAAAACTTTGCGTCTTTGCGTCGACTTTTGAACGTCTTCAAAAGTGCGTTCAACCAAATTACAGATTGTAAGCAAATCAGCAAAATGTGCATTTTTAATGTACTTTTTCTAGCGGAGTCAGTTATTTTTTAATCATCACTAAATACGATCACCTCTCCTTGACGCGTTCGAGCCGCAGCACCTGGTTGCAGTGCTCGACGATGGCGGGACGGTGGGTGATGAAGATGACGGTCTGCTGTCCGTTGAGCATGTGGGTGAGGTTGTCGATGAGGCGTCGCTCGGTGTCCATGTCGAGTGCACTGGTGGCCTCGTCGAGCAGGAGGATGTTGCCCTTGCGAAGGAGGGCTCGTGCGATGGAGATACGTTGGGCCTGTCCCTCGCTCATGCCGGTGCCCAGTTCGCCACATACGGTGTCGAGTCCGTTGGGCTGCTGCAGGATGAAGTCGGCACAGGCGCAACGCAGTGCCCAGCGCATCTGCTCCTCGGTGGCGTCGGGGTTGCCCAGGAGCAGGTTGTCGCGCACGGTGCCGCTGAAGAGCGTGTTACCCTGTGGCACGTAGACCATGTTGCAGCGGGTGCGGGGCGAGATGGTGGCGTCGGGTGCGTTGTCGGCGTAGAGGGTGAGCGTGCCAGCCTGGGGCTTGATGAGGGCCAGTATGAGGCGTATGAGGGTTGTCTTGCCAGCTCCCGTCTCACCCAGGATGGCCGTGGTGGAACCGGGTGGGAAGTCGTAGGTGAGGTCGGACAGGATGAGTCGCTTGGCGGCATCGTAGGCGTATGTGACGTGGTCGAAGCGTATGCCGGCCGGTCCGTTGGCGTGTATGGCTTCGCCCTGCTCCTCGAGGGGCGTATCCTCCAGTTCGATGAGTCGTTCGGCCGCCGTGAAACAGCTGACGATGACGGGTACGAAGCGTGTCATCTCACGGAAGGGTCCCTGTATCTGTCCCACCAGCTGTATGAAAGCCAGCATCATGCCGTAGGTGATGGTACCCTCCTGCAGACGGGTGACGCCCCAGAGGAAGGTGATGAGGTATCCGGCATGGAAGCCGATGTTGATGAGCATGTTGGAGATGGAGGAGAAGACGGTGCGGTGGCGCACCTGTTGGCGCAGGTGGGCCTGACGGTCGGCCAGTCGGTCGGCCATGGTGTCGGTGCGTTCGAGGGTCTTGAGCACCATTCGGTGCTGTATGCTCTCGGTCAGCAGGCTTTGTATCCGGCTGTCGGTCTGTCGTATCTCGCGTGTGATGGTTCGCATCTTCTTGACGTAGAAGCGGCTGAGGATGACGAAGCAGGGTGCGATGACGACGATGATGAAGGCCAGTCGGCTGTCCATGGAGTAGAGGTAGAAGAAGGCTCCGACGAGTCGCACGACGACGGCCAGTGCCTGTGGGATGGTGTCGGTGATGACGTTTGTCACGTCGTTGACGTCACGTTCCAGTCGGTTGAGGATGTCGCCGCTGTGTCGTTTCTCGAGGCTCATCCATTCGCTCTTCATGAGTAGGTGGAAGATGCGGTGCTGCATGCGGTTCTGTGCCTTGACGCCGAGGAGTGCGCTGATCCATCGCTTGGCAAAGGCAATGGCCACCTGCGAGAGGGTGATGCCGATGAGGAAGGAGGCCGCCAGTGTGAGCGACCCCGCCTTTGCCCCCATGGCCGTGTCGATGGCCATCTTGGTGGAGGTGATGAAGGCGAAGTCGAGCCCGACGCGCAGGATGTCGAGCGTGGCGTTGAGGCACGATTGCAGTCGGAAGGATCGTGAGGTCTTCCAGAGCCATCGGAGTATGTTCCAGGAGTTTTTCATTGCCTATTGACCATCAACTTTTAACTTAACTCTTAACTCTTAACTTTTAACTCTTAAGTAACTGTGCAGAATGATTTTTATAATGGTATATTAAAATTATATTAAAAAAATATTAAACTCCATTTTGTGACACTTTCAATGTTTAATCTTATTTTAATATTAGTTTAATTTACCACAATAATTATAAAAATAAATTTGTTCACTAACTTAACTTTTAACTCTTAACTTTTAACTCTTAACTTTTAACTCTTAAATTTTAACTTTTAACTTTTAACTTTTAACTTTTAACTCTTAACTTTTAACTTTTAACTTTTCCTACTCCCTGATGTCGCTTCCCCACATGAGCTTGTTGCGGAGGGTGCGGAAGAAGGTGGTGTCGGGACGCTTGAGGACACGGATGGGGTAGGGGGCACGGCATACGGTAAGTTGCACGTCCTCGGTGCATGACTCGCTGCGGCCGTCGATGGAGAGCAGGAACTGGTGGCTGCGGCTCTCTATGGTGAGCCCGACCTGCACGTCGTCGCAGAGGGTGAGCGGCCGCACGTTGAGGCTGTGGGGCGCCACGGCCACGAGTCCTATGGTGCGGCTCAGTGGCGTCATGATGGGGCCTCCGACGGAGAGGGCGTAGCCTGTGGATCCCGTGGGCGTGCTGATGATGAGTCCGTCGGCCTGATAGGTGGTGAGGTACTCGCCGTCGATGCTGACGCGTATGCTGATCATGGACGAGTTGTCGCGCTTGAGCACAGCCACCTCGTTGAGGGCAAAGGGATGGCCGGTGGGGAGTCCGCGGATGGGCTGGCGGTCGGCTCCTGTGCACTCGACCTGCAGGATGCTGCGCTCCTCGATGGCAAAGGCATTGCGGTAGATGCCGTCGATGGCCGTGTCGATCTCGTCGGCCGAGATGTCGGCCAGGAAACCCAGTCGCCCCATGTTGATGCCCAGGATGGGAATGAGCTTGTCGCCCACTCGCGAGGCCGCTTCGAGGAACGTGCCGTCGCCCCCCAGGCTGATGGCCACGTCGGCCTCGAAGTCGTCGCCCTCGATGAGGCGTGTGGGGTGTACGTCGAGCCGCAATGCATCGGTGAGGTACTCGTAGAAGGGGCGGTCGATGTAGATGTCGGCCTCCCGTTGTTCAAGCAGAGCGAGCAATTTCTGTATGGCAAGTGATTTTTTTGCCTGATAAACGTTGCCAAAGAGGGCAAAACGGAGTTTTCTCGTCATTTAGTTGTATTTTGATAGTGCAAATATAGCGATTTTTTATTAACTTTGCCCCGACGAAAAGGAAAAAAAGCAAGAAATGACGAAATTAAGCGTAAATATTAATAAGGTAGCAACAATTCGCAATGCGAGAGGCGCCAATAATCCTGATGTGGTAAGCGTGGCACTGGACTGCGAACGGTTCGGGGCCCAGGGCATCACCGTTCACCCTCGTCCCGACGAGCGCCACATCCGCAGGCAGGACGTCTTCGACCTGAAGCCGCGCCTCACCACGGAGTTCAACATCGAGGGCAATCCCGAACCTGCCTTCGTGGAACTGGTGTGCCAGGTGGTGCCTGCCCAGGTGACGCTGGTGCCCGACAGCCACGAGCAGATTACGAGCAACAGCGGTTGGGACACGAAGAAGCACATCGGCTTCCTGACCGAGGTGACGGAGCGCTTCCACGAGAAGGGCATTCGTGTGAGCATCTTCGTGGATGCCGACCCCGAGATGGTGGAGTGGGCTGCCAAGGCAGGTGCCGACCGTGTGGAACTCTACACCGAACCCTACGCCAGCCAGTATGCTGCCGACCGTGAGGCTGCCATCGCCCCCTTTGTGGCTGCCGGCGAGAAGGCCAAGAGCCTGGGCCTGGGCCTGAACTGCGGCCACGACCTCAGCCTGGAGAATCTGGCCTACATGCACCATCGCATGCCCTACATCGACGAGGTCAGCATCGGCCATGCCCTCATCTGTGACGCCCTCTACCTTGGACTCGAAGAGACCATCAAGCGCTACAACGAATGCCTGGAGGCGTAGCTCATAGCTGCCCCCTCCCATTCCCCCAACCTGAAACCCAAAACCTCACAACAATGATATACATGTTCCTTGCCGAAGGCTTTGAGGAGATAGAAGCCTTTGCTCCGTTAGACATACTCCGCCGTGCCGGCGTAGCAGTAGAAACCGTGTCCATCACCGACAATCAGGTGGTGTTTGGTGCCCACGGCATCCCCGTGCTGGCCGAGCGTATCCTGCCCGCCATCGACTGGGAGGATTGCGAGATGATCATTCTGCCCGGTGGTCTGCCCGGTTCGACCAACCTGGACGCCTGCGAAGAACTGCGCGACGGAATCCGTCAGCTCTACGAGGCTGGCAAACCGCTGGCCGCCATCTGTGCCGCACCTCAGGTGTACGGACACATGGGACTGCTGAAGGGGCTGAAGGCTACCTGCTATCCCGGTGTGGAGACCGAACTGGAGGGCGCTACCTATACGGGTGCGCTGGTGGAGCAGGATGGCCAGTTCATTACGGGCAAGGGTCCCGGTGCCGCCTTCGAATTTGGCTACACCCTTGCCGAGAAGTATGTCGGCAAGGAGAAGGTCGACGCGCTGCGCGAAGGCATGATTTACAATGAAATCTGTAAGTAACCAGATTAACCCTCAGTCGTATCCCTAATTGAGACTTGACGCGGACATCATGTATCTGCCGGGAGTGGGGCCTGCCAGGGCCAAACTCCTGCGGGAAGAGATGGGAATCCGTACGGCGGATGACCTGGCCAACTATTTTCCATTCAAGCACATAGACAGGACGCGCATCTACTATTGTCACGAGCTGAGTGGCGATATGCCTTTCGTGCAACTCAAAGGTCGCATTCTGAGTTATGAGGCAGAGGGAAGGGGGCGCAAAAGCCGCCTCATTGCTCACTTTACGGACGGGCAGGGCATTGTAGATCTGGTGTGGTTCAACGCCCACAAATGGGTGACTGAAACCTACAAGACGGACCACGAGTACATCGTCTTCGGAAAGCCCACGTGGTTCAACGGACGCTTTCAGATCAGCCATCCCGACATCGACGATGCCTCTACCCTGACGCTCAGCACCATGGGTATGCAACCCTTCTACAGCATACCCGTCAAGGCGGCCAAGCGCGGCATGACGTCGCGCATGATTGAGCGACTCACCAACACCCTTTTCAGGCAGCTCTCCGAGTGTGTGCCCGAGACGCTGCCGGCCGACATCGTACGGCGATACCTGTTGATGTCGCGCGACGAGGCCATTCGCAACATGCACTACCCACCCAGTGCGGAAGCCCTGAGCCGAGCCTCCTACCGGCTGAAGCTCGAGGAACTGTTCTACATACAGCTCAGCATCCTCAAGTTCACGGTCGACCGGCAGAAGGAGGTCCACGGCATTCCCTGCCCGCGTGTGGGGCAGCATTTCCTGGATTTCTATCACAACCGTCTTCCCTTTACCCTCACCGGTGCCCAGCAGCGCGTCATCAAGGAGGTGCATGCCGACATGAAGAGCGGACGTCAGATGAACCGTCTCCTGCAGGGTGATGTGGGTAGCGGCAAGACGCTCGTGGCCCTGATGGTGATGCTGCTGGCCATTGATAACGGTTTGCAAGCCTGCATCATGGCACCCACCGAGATACTGGCCGAGCAGCACCTGGAGACCTTCCGCCAGTTCCTGGGCGACATACCCTTGCGGGTGGAACTGCTCACCGGCATCGTGAAGGGAAAACGCCGTAAGAGTGTGCTCGAAGGGCTGGCCAACGGCGAGGTGAACATCCTCGTGGGCACACATGCCGTCATCGAGGATAATGTGCAGTTCAAGAACCTCGGACTGGTGGTCATCGACGAGCAGCACCGCTTCGGCGTGGCACAGCGAGCCCGCCTCTGGCGCAAGAACGTCGTGCCGCCCCACGTCCTGGTCATGACGGCCACGCCCATTCCCCGCACCCTGGCCATGACGCTCTATGGCGACCTCGACGTCTCCGTCATCAACGAACTGCCGCCCGGCCGCAAGCCCATCACCACTGTCCATCAGTACGAGGACCGCGTGAGGACGCTCTATCAGGGCATGCGCCAGCAGATAGGGCTGGGGCGGCAGGTCTACGTCGTCTACCCGCTCATCAAGGAGAGCGAGACGAGGGACTGGCAGAACCTGGAGGAGGGTTACGCTGCCATCTGCCAGGCCTTTCCCGACCTGAAGGTGAGCCGTGTGCATGGCAAGATGAAACCGGCGGAGAAGGATGCCGAGATGCAGCGCTTTGCCCGTGGCGAGACGCAGATCCTTGTGGCCACGACGGTTATCGAGGTGGGCGTCAACGTGCCCAATGCCAGCGTGATGGTCATTCAGAATGCCGAGCGCTTCGGCCTGGCCCAGCTGCACCAGCTGAGGGGCAGGGTGGGGCGAGGGGCCGACCAGTCGTACTGCATACTGGTGACACCCTACGAACTGAGTGCCGAGACCCGCAAGCGCATCCAGATTATGACCGAGACGAACGACGGCTTCGAGATTGCCGAGGCCGACCTCAAGTTCCGCGGTCCGGGCGACCTCGAAGGAACGCAGCAGAGCGGCACGGCCTTCGAACTGCGCGTGGCCAATCTGGCCCGCGACGGACAGGTGGTGCAGCAGGCCCGCGACCTGGCTCGCGAGGTGGTGGACAACGACCCCGAACGCACGCGTCCGGAGTACGCTCTCTGTTGGCAACGGCTTGCCGAATTGGGCAAGGATCAGCAGGATTGGTCGTCCATTTCGTAAAACCTCTTTTGCAAATAGACCCTTAAAGATCAAAAAAATAGTTAATAAAAGAGGTCTTTTGCAAGTTTTTTGGTAACTTTGTGCCGCAATTTTGGCCTTTAGTGTGTCGTTTTGCCATTTTTTTGAGAAAGAATAACCAATCATAAGAACATATAATTATGGAAAGAACTCTTGTATTGCTCAAGCCCGGTATCATCCAGCGACAGTTGATGGGTGAGATTATCACTCGTTTCGAAAAGCGCGGACTCCGCATCGTCGGTATGAAGATGATGCAGCTCACCGATGAGATTCTGGCTGAGCACTACTCACACCTTGTGGAGAAGCCCTTCTTCCAGTCGCTGAAGGACTCTATGACGGCAACGCCTGTTGTGGCACTGGCCATCGAGGGTGTGGATGCCATCCGCGTTGTGCGTATGATGGCTGGAACGACCAACGGTCGCAATGCAGCTCCCGGTACCATCCGCGGTGACTATTGTATGAGTAACCAGCAGAACGTGGTGCACGCCAGCGATGGCCCTCACACTGCTTTCGACGAGCTGAGACGTTTCTTCAAGGAGGGCGAGATCTTCGACTTCGGCGCCTGCAACCTCGATCGTCTCTATGCACCCGACGAGTACAACCGCGACGTCTGATTAACCTCCTCCTCCCCACCTTTTTATAATAACTAATACTGACGAATGAATTTTAAGCATATACTTGCCACGCTGTCACTGGCGTTGCTCACCGTTCCTGTCTGTGCACAGGATCTGTTGGCGCGACAGGCTCCCGTTGACAAGCGGATGAAGGCGCTCGACTCCATCAGTCTGCGTCGCCTTCTGCCCGATTTCAATATAAACAATACCCCAGCCACGCCTGCCGTTGACCTCTATCCCGAGTGGAGCAACCAGCGAGGCCGTACCTACGACGTGAAGAAGCCCGACGAGTTCAGTATTGACCTGCGCCACTTCTGCATGCCGTGCGACAGTCGTGTGGTAACCTCGCATTTTGGCTATCGCCCCCAGTTCGGCCGCAATCACTACGGTACCGACATCAAACTGTATGTGGGTGATACGGTACGTGCTGCCTTCAGCGGAAAGATTCGCACCGTGGCCTTTGAGGCAAAGGGGTACGGCAACTACGTTATAATCCGTCACGATAACGGACTCGAAACGGTCTACGGACACATGTCGAAGCATCTCGTGCGAGAGAATCAGATGGTACGTGCCGGAGAACCCATCGGACTGGGTGGCAACACCGGACGGAGCTTTGGCTCTCACCTGCACTTTGAGACGCGTTTCCTGGGCGAATACATTGATCCTGAGAAGCTTTTCGACTTCCAGGCTCACGATGCCAAGGGCGACTTCTATGTATACCGTTCCAATGGTCGTGGCAGTCTTCAAGGCAATCCTCACCCCGCCGATCCGGCTCCCATGCTGGCCAGCAACCGTGCTTCGCAGGCTGCTCAGTCGAAGGCGGTGGCCACCGCAGCCGAGGAGCCTGTTCAGACGGCCAAGGCGGACCGTCTGGCAAAGGAGGATAAGAAGGCTGCTGACAAGAAATCCAAGGCCGCCAGGGAGAAAGCCGAAAAGGCCAAGAAGGAAAAGGCGAGCAAGAGGATGCACAGCGTCAAGGCAGGCGACACGCTCTACAGCATTGCCCAGAAGAACAACACCACGGTGGAGAAGCTTTGCAAGATCAACCACATCTCGGAAAGTGCCACCTTGCGCATCGGACAGGTGCTACGCTGCTCGTGACTTATTTGAGATAAAAGAGGACTCGACACTTTGTGTCGGGTCTTTTTCTTGTCTTTTTACCCCTTTTTGGAACCAAAACGGGTGTTGGTGGAGCAAAAAGTATCTTTTTTTTGTAAAATACGTGAAAAAGTCGTAACTTTGTCCGTCGAAACAAACATCTGTATGACAACGCAAGAACAATTCCAACAGGTAATGGCCGAGTGCCGCGCACTTTTCAGCAAGAAACTGCACGACTACGGTGCTGCGTGGCGAATAATGCGTACCTCGAGCATCACCGACCAGATTTTCATCAAGGCAAACCGCATACGAAGCATTGAGACCAAGGGCGTCAGCCTCGTCGACGAAGGCATCCGCCCCGAGTTTATCGGCATCGTCAACTATGCCATCATCGGCCTCATACAGCTCGAAATGGGCTATGCCGATACCACCGATGCCATGTCGGCCGACGAGGCGCTGGCCGCCTACGACCGACATGCCGACGAAGCGCTTCAGCTGATGCTGCGCAAGAATCATGACTACGATGAGGCTTGGCGCAGCATGCGCGTCAGCAGCTACACCGACCTCATCCTGATGAAGATCTTCCGTACCAAGCAGATTGAGGAACTCGGCGGCGATACACTTGTCTCGGAGGGCATCGACGCCAACTACATGGACATGATGAACTACGCTGTGTTCGGCATCATCAAGCTCACCTTCGAGGAGTAAACATCAAACAGAAATAACAAAGACAGCGTCGTGAAGCAGAAGTTACTCTGGATAACCATCAACCTGTGCCGACTCATCATCGCAGGCGCCTTTATCTTCTCCGGGCTGACGAAGGTCATCGACCCTCACGGCACGGAGTATAAACTGCACGACTATGCAGAGGCGTTTGGTCTGGGGTATCTCATGCCCGACCTCCTGGCGCTCATGCTGGCCATCGCGCTGGCTGTCTTCGAGTTCCGCTTGGGTTTCTGCACGTTTTTCGGCATCTATCGTCGTTTTACGTCTTGTGCCACGCTGGCTTTCCTTTGTGTCTTCACTCCGCTTACGCTCTATTTGGCACTGGCCAATCCTGTCAGCGACTGCGGTTGCTTCGGTGATGCCCTTGTGCTCACCAACTGGCAGACGTTCTTCAAGAACGTGGTGCTCCTGGCGTGCTCCCTCGTGCTGGTCAAGTGGTATCCCAAGCAGTTGCGCATCATCAGCGAGGGGCGGCAGTGGATTATCCTTATCTATGCACAATTGTTCGCACTTGCCTTGGCATTGTATGCCCTGTGGTTCTTGCCCGTCTACGATTTCCGCCCCTATCGCATCGGTGCCAACCTCCAGGAACTGACGCAACCTACGGGGGATGGCGAGTACGTCACCTCGTTCCTGATGGAAAAGGACGGCCAACAGCAATGGTTCACCACCGAGGAGTACCCTGACAGTACGTGGACGTACCTGGACAGCAAGACGGAACTGGTGGGCGATGTGACACCTGCAGTCATTGACAATTTTACCGTCTACACCTGGCCGGAGGGCGACGATGTCACCGAGGACGTGCTGCACGATCCCGGTTATGTCTTCCTGCTCGTGGCACCCAGTCTGGAGAACGCCGACGACGGCCGTATGGATGCCTACAACAACATCTACGAATACGCCCAGCGTCAGGACTATCGTTTCCTGTGCCTCACGAGCAGTAACGACGAGGCTATCGTACGCTGGCAAGACCTCACCGGTGCCGAATATCCTTTCTGCCATACCGACGAACTGACACTCAAGACCGTTGTCCGTTCCAATCCGGGACTTGTACTTCTGCATGATGGGGTGGTCGTCAACAAGTGGCCTTATACCGATATGCCGGACTTGCAGGAGGAGTCTCCCGCGCTCGAACAGACGGAATACGGCACTCCCGATATCCTGTCGCAGACCAGACAGGTGCTTCGTCTGCTGTTGTGGTTTGTCGTTCCGCTTATCGTCGTTACCTTCCTTGACCGCACGTGGTGGTGGGTCACCATTCAGCTCAACCGAAGGCGGAAAAGGAAGAAGGCGGAAAAAGACAATGCTCTCAGAAAAGCCCCACAAGACGAGGGGAATGACAATTCGGGAAAGGCCGGTGAGCCTGCCCCCTCAGAACTCAGTAAAGACCAATAAGGAAAAGAGAAATAAATTCTTATACATTAATTAATTACTAAAACATTCAATCATTATGAGAAAGAAGATTGTAGCAGGTAACTGGAAGATGAACCTGAACCTGCAGGAGGGCGTTGCCCTGGCAAACGAGTTGAAGGACGCACTGGCTGCTGAGAAGCCCAACTGCGACGTTATCATCTGCACTCCCTTCATCCACCTCGCTACCGTAGCTGGTATCACCGAGGGTACCGTTATCGGTCTGGGTGCTGAGAACTGCGCTGATAAGGAGAAGGGTGCTTACACCGGTGAGGTGAGCGCTGCTCAGGTTAAGAGCACTGGTGCTCAGTACGTCATCCTGGGTCACTCAGAGCGTCGCGCTTACTATGGTGAGACTGCTGAGATCCTGAAGGAGAAGGTTAACCTGGCTCTGGCTAACGGCCTGAAGGTTATCTTCTGCATCGGCGAGGTGCTCGAGGAGCGCGAGGCTAACAAGCAGAACGAGGTGGTAGGTGCTCAGCTGGCTGACTCACTGTTCGACCTGACCGAGGAGCAGCTCTCAAACGTCATCCTGGCTTACGAGCCCGTATGGGCTATCGGTACCGGCAAGACCGCTACTGCCGAGCAGGCTCAGGATATGCACGCCTTCATCCGTGGCTGCATCGCAGGTGCTTTCGGTGAGAAGGCAGCCGAGGAAATTTCTATCCTCTACGGTGGTTCTTGCAAGCCCAGCAACGCTAAGGAGATCTTCTCTAAGCCCGATGTTGACGGTGGTCTGATCGGTGGCGCTGCTCTCAAGTGCGCTGACTTCAAGGGCATCATCGACGCTTGGAACTAATGCGTCAAGCGCGTTTCATACTCCTCTTCGTCCTTGCGCTGTTCCCGCTTCTGGGAATGGCGCAGACGAAGTTTACCGAACGTATTCAGCAGCGCAGCACGTCGGGTGGCGTTGTTGTGGTGTATCAAGATGCCGAGATTGAGGAACTGGTAAATGGGAGCAACAATGTTAGCCCCGCTTCTCGCGACACCGCTTCCGTCGCAGAGAAGAAGGTCGAGAAGACGTCTGGTCCTCACACCAAGGAGAACGGCTACCGTGTGCAGATTTACATGGCTGGCAATACGTCCAATGATAAGGCTGTTGCCAAGAGTTATGCCAAGCGCTTCAAAAATTCGTTCCCGCAGGTCAATGCCTATGTCACCTTCAATTCTCCCCACTGGATCTGTACCGTGGGCGACTACAAGACGCGTGGCGAGGCGGAGGCAATGCTCAAGCAGGTGAGACGCCAGTTTCGCAGTGCCTATATAATAAGGAGTAAGATAAACAATTTCTTTTAAGAAGATTTCTTAAAAACACAAGAGTTACAGGCGGTGCGTTCATGCTCCCCTGTAACTCTTTCTGAATCCACTGGGCGACTGTCCGGTCTTCTGCCGGGGGTCCCGGGGGGCATGACCCAGTTTAAGATTCGCGTTTTGCTCGCCAACTAAAGCCACTTTTGCTCGGAGTGACAGTAACACTCGTGTGCCTTGCACAGTCAAGGCTTCGCTATCGCTTAACGTGAATTAACGGGAATTGAACGCAAATTTTTCGTAAATACCCTTACGGATGAAGAACGAATTTGCGATAATTCAACGTCTAATTCCCGGTAATTCGCGTTAAGTGATGAATAAAGGTACCTGTGGAAATCGTGCGAAAGTGACTAATGTTTATATGGACTCGAATGGCCGACTTTTGCCGACGGGCAAAAGTAATGGCCGAAAACCTAAATGTTCAGATTTTTTTATGGGGTGAATTTTATTTTCGGAAATTTTCGGCCATTCAAGTTAACAAATTTTTCGTAAATACCCTTACGGATGAAGAACGAATTTGCGATAATTCAACGTCTAATTCCCGGTAATTCGTTTCTTTTTCTTCTCCTAAATCTAATAAACTCTTTGTGTCCTTTGTGCCCTTTGTGTGAGATTTCTATCGTGTACCCGTGTTTAATAACCTCACACAAAGAGCGTCAGTTCGCCCAGACCCCAGTTTACGCTCCGCCCCCATGTCCTCTTTGTGGTGCCTTCCATGCACACTTTCGAAACGTGAGTACTTTTAATTTACCATTTCCAATCTTTATCCGTAAAGTCGCAATTATTCGGTGACATTTCCGTACATTCCTTTGGTCGTTTCATCGTTTTGTCGTACCTTTGCAGAAACTGAATAATACAGATGGTTATGGGCGAACAGAATACACACGAGCGATACGCGAATTTCTACACCGACTTTGCCTTCAAGAAGCTGTTTGGGTCGGAGGCCAACAAGGAGTGCCTGCTTAGCTTCCTCAATGCCTTGCTGGTAGACAAGGAGGAGATTCGTGACCTCACGTACCTCAACGTGGAGCACCTTGGTCATGCAGCCGCGGATCGCAAGGCCGTGTTTGATGTGCTGTGCGAAAACAGCAAGGGGGAGAAGTTCCTTATCGAGATGCAGAAGGCCGAGCAGGAGTACTTCATCGACCGCAGCATCTACTATTCCACCTTCCCCATCCAGGAACAGGCTCCGCAAGGAAAGTGGAACTTCAAGCTGAATAAGGTCTATACGATAGGCATTCTGAACTTCGTCTTCGACCAGACGGACGATGAGTACATGCACCACGAGGTGAAGCTGATGGACACGCAGACGAACACCGTCTTCTACGACAAGCTGACGTACGTCTACCTTGAGATGCCGAAATTCAAGAAAGAGGAGAGCGAACTGAAAACCCTCTTCGACAAGTGGCTCTATGCCATGAAGAACCTGTACCGTCTGCTCGACCGCCCCGCAGCCCTCCAGGAAGCCGTCTTCAAGCGCTTCTTCGAGCAGGCCGAGATTGCCAACTTCACACAGTCGGAACGCCGCGACTACCGCGAGAGCCAGAAGGACTTCTGGGACCTCTTCGCCGTGACCGAGACGGCGGAGAAGAGAGGTCGTGCGGAGGGACGTGCAGAAGGTCGTGCCGAGGGTCTTGCCGAGGGGCTTGCCGAAGGCGAAGCCATTGGTCTGCAGAAGGGACGTGACGCTCAAAATGCCGAGATAGCCCGCAGGATGAAAAACGATGACTTCCCAGTCAAGATGATAGCGCAGTACACGGGGTTGACGGAGGAGGAGATCAACGAATTGTGATACTCTCGTAGAGCAGGGCTCTTCGAGAGGGTCGAGAGGTTAGAGGGTCGAGGGTCAGGGTCACGGGGACAGGTCCGTGAACCACTGCAAGTTCAGACTGTAAGCCTGTACAGCCCGATGGGCGGTGAGAAACCGGGTACAAAGTGCCCGGATGAAAAGCAAAACGCGTGGATGTGGCTGGAAGCCACTACCAGATACGTATAAGGTACAGGCTTACAGCCAGTGCGTTCATGCTCCCCTGTAACTCTTTCTGAATCCACTGGGCGACTGTCCGGTCTTCTGCCGGAAGAAGCGCGTGAAGTGGTTGGCATAGGCAAATCCGATGGCCTCGGCAACGTCGTTGATGCTCATCATGGGGTTGGCCAGCAGCGACTTAGCCCTCTCTACTACCTTGTTGTGGATGTATTCCTGTGCCGTGATGTGAAGTTCGCGCTTCACCACGTCTCCAAAGTAGTTGGTGGAGAGGTTGAACTGCGCAGCACACCACGATACGGTTGGTTGTCCGAATTGGTGAGGCAACGGACTGCCGGGTGCCAGGTAGTTGTCGAGCATCGAGTCCAGCCGTCGTATGAAGTCGCTCTGCCGCTGGTTCTTCTGGTCAAATTGTCGTTCGAAGAACCTTTTGCAGTAGCTCAGCAGTTGTCCGATGCCGAGTCGCAGCATGTGTCCTGTCAGTTCGTCATCGGGCGCGTGCAGTTCGGCTTGTATGTTTGTGTAGCAGTTTATCATCACGCTGCGTTCGCTCTCCGTCAGTTCCAGTGCCTCTGTGACGTGGTTGTCGAAATAGTTGAACATGTAGAAGTCGCGTCCAAGTCCCGTGTTGACGATCAGCTGCGGATGGAATACCAGCATCCATCCCCGAGGGCGTGTGGCAGGGTCCAGATTCATGGTCACAACCTCGCCCGGCTTCAGCGTGAACATAGTGCCCGGACGATAGCGGATGCTGTTGCCGTTCTTCACCAGCTCGCCGAAGTTCACGTCCATCAGCACCACGCAGTACATCCCGAAGTCCAGCGGTTCGAAGAGCGAGAGATCGGCGTCCTCCAGCCTGGCCACGCTTACCAAAGGGTGGGACGTTTCCTGTCCAAAATAGGCGTTATATTGGTCGATATTCTTTACAACACTGTGCTCCATAAACTATCCTGGGATAAATGTTTGGTCGGTTATTTTGGTACAAAATTACACTTTTTATTGCTTTTTACAGTAATAATGGTCGATGAATTTGGTATTTTTACAGCGTGTAGGTAAAAAAGGTAGAAATAAGCGTGAAAATGTTCGCTCAAATTCCCTTTAGATTTGCTACTTTTGCATCGCTTTTTAAAACGTAATACATAATATTATAACTAATACTAAACAAAAATGGCTGTTAAATTTTACAAAAGTGAGAACCAGGTGCCCTTGGAAATGCACAAGGTGCGCATGGTACAGAAGTTGAACCTCCTGCCCGTTGACGATCGTCTGCGCAAGATGCAGGAGGCTGGTAACAATACCTTCCTGTTGCAGAACCGCGACGTGTTCCTGGACATGCTGACCGACTCGGGCGTGAATGCCATGTCAGACTTGCAGTTCGCTGCCATGATGAAGGCTGACGATGCCTACGCTGGCTGTGAGACCTTCAACCGTGTCAAGGATGCTGTCAAGGAGTTGTTCGGCTGCGAGAACGTACTGCCCACCCATCAGGGTCGTGCCTGCGAGAATATCCTGGCAGAGGCATTCTGCGGCCCCGGCAAGGTGGCAATCATGAACTTCCACTTCACCACCACCAAGGCTCACGCTACCCGCGTCGGTTCTACCGTCGAGGAGCTCGTTCAGCCCAAGGGTCTTATCCCTCAGAGCAACGATCCTTTCAAGGGCGACTACGACCTCGACCTGCTTCGCAAGCGTATCAGCGAGCTGGGCAGTGAGAACGTAGCTTATGTGCGTGTGGAGGCAGGTACCAACCTCATCGGTGGTCAGCCCGTATCGCTGGAGAACATGCTGGCCGTTACCGACATCTGCCATGAGACCGGTTGCCTCTCCATCCTCGACGCTTCTCTGCTTCAGGACAACATCTACTTCATGAAGACCCGCGAGGCTCGCTGCAAGTACATGGAGGTGAAGGATATCTATCATCTGCTGGCCGACCACTTCGACATCATCTACTTCTCAGCTCGTAAGCTCTCGTTCTCAAAGGGTGGTATCATCTGCTCTAAGGATCCCAAGTGGACCAAGATGCTGCAGCCCTTCATCCCCCTGTACGAAGGCTTCCTGACCTACGGTGGTATCGACGTACGCACCATGGAGGCTATGGCTCAGGGTCTGTACGAGTCTATGGATATGGATTATATCAGCCAGGGCCCCATGTTCATCGAGGCATTGGCTAAGGAACTGGATGAGTACGGTGTGCCCGTCATCCTTCCCGCTGGTGGTCTGGGCTGTCACCTCAACGCAGGTGCCTTCGTACCCGACATGCCCCACAACCAGTATCCCGCTGCAGCTGTAGGTTGCGCCCTGTACATCATCTCTGGTATCCGTGGTATGGAGCGTGGTACCGTGTCAGAGCAGCGCGAACCCGATGGCACCGAGCGCGATGCTGAGCTTGAGCTTCAGCGTCTGGCTTGCCCCCGTCGTGTGTTCACCCTCTCGCAGATCAAGTACGTGGCCGACCGCGTTAAATGGCTCTGGGACAACCGCGAGCTTATCGGTGGTCTTGAGTGGGTTGAGGAGCCCGAGGTACTTCGCTTCTTCTTCGGTCGCATGAAGGAGATTGGCAACTGGCAGGAGAAGCTGGTTGAGAAGTTCAAGGCAGACTTCGGTGATAGCCTCTAATCCAAAAGGTTATTGACCAATCATAAAAAAATGCCAGGCTGGAATTGCATTCCGGTCTGGCATTTTTTTTAAAGTTAAAAGCTAAAAGTTAAAAGGTAAAAGTTCAGTGCTCAGAACTTAAAGTTTGGGAATGATATACGATTAGGCACAGAATGTTTTTTTGAAACGCACTTTTGGCGACGGCCAAAAGTGCGTTATAAATTGAAAGCATGTTGACTTTTTGTTGTGGACTCATATATCATTGCCAAATAATTTACGAAAAT
>JAZLFZ010000036.1:0-38985 GCA_045616065.1 Bacteroidaceae bacterium
TGATTTTGAGGAGCGTAGCGACGACCTCCTAAAAAAGAAGGCGTACAATTGATTGTAGGGGTGATTTTTTGTTCTGATTTTCAGTCAGATTCCTGAATCCTGGCATGTGCATCCATAGAAATCAAAAGGGAACGATATACAATTAGGCACAGACATGTTCGAAAGTTTAAAAAAAATCTATTTTCGAACACAAAGGTAATGAGATGTTTCGGATTCTCCAAACATTTTGTGGATTTTCTTTGATGATACTACATTACATTGTCAAGATAAAAATCATACTTGGGGTTAAATGTTGTAAACATTGCCTCTATCCATGTCATAAGTGATAATCAAACTGCCCGAAATTGGATGATATCATCGTTCGAATACGGCCGCTTCCTCGTTTGATAAACTTGAGAACTGAACAGAAGATTAACAAACAACAGGCTCCAGGATCTCCTCCCCGGCAAACTGACGTTCGTAGAAAATGGGATAACCAAGTGACCCGGGAACTGTGGATCTGTCGATGTGTTTAAGATAGATGAATTCAGGAGCACCGAAATCAAAGCTACGACCAGAAAGGATGATGCACCCACGTTGATTGTCAATCCTCCAGAATCCACCGCCATGGCAGGTGTCATCGCCATCGGGGATAAGGTCGCGGTGAAGACGTACATCGCCAAAGACCATTGTGCCGTCCTGAGTTATAATGAATTTCTGCATAGTTTTATGATTTGTTCATCAAACCTTGAATCTGTCGGGACAATTGAAGTACCTCCAGTTGCTTCGTTTTCAGTTCTTTCTTCAACTCAGCAATCTTTTCCAGTCTTGCCTTCTCTGCTTCGTCCAATTGCCCCATCTTATATCGCATGTATTCCCAACGGGTATCAACTGATTCCTTACCTGAAAGAGGTTTGAATAAAGCACATAGTAAAGGCAATGATGCAGTCATTGCGAAGAGAGGCATACAAATATAGTGAAACCATTCAAGCTCGAAGTGTTCATAATGGTACCAATAATGCTCTTTCATGTTATACAGCTCCTCAAAATAACTATCGCCAAGGTATCGCCATACAGGAGTAAAAATCAGTATCATGCTCACCAACGAACAAGACAACTTCAACCAATCAAGAAAGAAAAGGAACCTGCGTAATCCAGCCTTAGTCAGTTTATGAGGTTTTGGATACCATTCATCAACGGCATAAAACAGATAGAACAAAGTTGGGAGCACAATAAGACATATAAGCATGCCCATTACAAAGTTTGTCTCAGGAATATTATATTTTGTGGCATATATCCAGCACGTGTAGGCAAACAGAGCCACAGGAAGACAGAAACCGATAGTCCTCCAAGCCAAACCAAAGAGCGAGAGGAACTTGGGGAAGTCGGATGCGCCTTCATGCAAGCCATACCTCTTTTCATTCTCTATCCACTCCTTCTTTTTGCTCTCACTGACAGGACCGGTTGGAATGCCATAACCTCCATCACCATAAGATGAAGAATAGCCACTACCAGAGCCGAACTTACCTGCAGAGTTCCCGCTCCAGTCCGTGAACTTGCCACCAGTCCAATAGTAGTCGTCACCGCTGAATCCGCTTGACGAACCACTACCTATATCTGAAGAGCCCCAATCCCAATCTCAATCTCCCATAGTTATTCATCATCATTATCATCCGACGAGTCACTATCCCACGACGAGTCGAATGAGTTGTCATTATCATTATTGTTTTCTCTCTCGCTCTCTTCGCGGGCATCCTCGCACGCATTGAAGAGGAGGAAATCGTCAAGTCCGTCCATATATTATAAGATTGCAATAGTTGGGCAAGTTTGTTCACTTCTCCAATAATTGGTCGAGCTGCGCTTGTAGTTCCTCGCGGTTGGGGAGATAAAGTTGGTAGCGAGCAGCAAATAGTTGATTATCTATCCCCTGGAGCGCGTATTCCATAAGTATTTCATCTTTCTTTGCTCCAAGGATGATACCTATGGGTGGATTGTCATCTGGCTGACACACCTCGTTCTTGAAGTAATTCAAGTAGAGGTTCATCTGACCTATGTCGCCATGTTTTATCTCGGCTCGCTTTAAGTCTATCAGCACGTAGCACTTTAGGATGGCATGATAAAAGACCAGATCTATCTTGAAGCGACGTGAGCCGATGGGTATCACATACTGTCGACCGATGAAAGCAAAGCCGCGGCCAAGCTCTAGCAGGAAGGATTCCATATTTGCTTTTAGTGCCTTCTCAAGTTCTGACTCTTTATAGCGTTTCTGCTTTGGCAGTCCTGTGAATTCCAAGACGTAAGGATCACGGATGATGTCGGATGGTGCCATTACCTGATGTCCTTCGTTGGCAAGAGCAAGCACTCCCTCTTTGTCCGTACTAAGTGCAAGACGCTGGAAGAGCGACGAGTTTATCTGCCGTTTCAGTTCACGCACCTTCCATCCTTCTCTAATGCATTCCGTCATATAGAAATGCATCTCCATGGGATCATCACACTTGAGCAGTTCAAAATAATGACTCCATGTCAATTGGTGAGACAGCGTCTCACTTTTTGGGAAAGTCAGATACAGCTTTCTCATATAGACGAGGTTTGACTTGCTAAACCCTTTGCCTTTAAGGCGAGTCAAATCCTTTGAAAGATTTACGAGAAGCTTATCCCCGTATTTTGCTCTGGCGTTTCCACCTTGCTCAAATTCCACGATGTATTGTCCTGTTTGCCAATTTGCATCCAGATGTTCGGTGTTGACGGCAATAGCCGCTTTTGCTTTTGCATCATCCCATAAATCCGAAATGTGTGCGACTAGCCCAACATATTCGGGATCTTGTATTTGCAACGCCTTGGAAGCAGCCTGTATAATATCTTTTGTCATATCGTTTCTTCTTATTCGTTCTTACTTTCCGCAATTGCTAACTCTCTCGCTCTCTTCGCGGGCATCCTCGCACGCATTGAAGAGAAGGAAATCGTCTAGGCCATCCATGGTCGATTTTATCTTGTTAGGGGTTTATAGGGAGTTAACGGAATCTGTCCCTTGAACCTGTTATATTATTCAAATATACCTTTTATCTAAATAAAATTGACTATTATACACTAAACCAAAGGTACGGCTATACTCAAATATACACCATTCCTAGGCATATTGCGACTGCAAAATTATACAATTCCAACCGAATAAACAAAGTTTCATGTACAAAATGCACTTTGGGTCCAGATTCCCGGCTCTTTTGACGGCTTTCGGGTGACAATTATTTCCATTTGTCCATCCTATCGTCTCCGCAGAATAATCCCTGAAGCCGATCATTTTGTGATTATATCTCGTAAATCAGAATACTTGGTAACCACATCGTAAGATACTGAAGAATCCGCGATAGTCTTGAAATGACGGCGTGCACATTCTATCTTCGACCTCTCGGATTCGCGAAGCTGTGTCTCAGAGAGTGAGCCTTTAGTCTCTGCCACAAAATAGATATGCTTGATGTCCGTGCCTTCTTTGAAGACGATTGCCCAGTCAGGATTGTAATGGCCGACAGGCGTATTGATGTAGAATCCTCCAGGCAACTTCGTATAAACCATCACATCTGATTCTTGCTCAAGATCTTTAGCAAAATTCATTTCGATGCCAGCAGAATCCACTACCACGAGGTCGTAAAGGGACTTGTGCGATTCGATGGCATTCACCCCAAGCTTACCCTTCAGTGTTGCATTGCTGAAAATGTCAGACTCATACTGTTTATTGAGTTTATGGTACTTGACATGCTCAATGACAGCAATAGCCTTGCACTCGTTGATGATGTTTCCCGCCTTAATGATAAACTCCTCTGGATTGACCTTGAATTGATTGAATGTCGCAGGACTGATTTTCTGCAGGATGGTCACAATGGCATGACGTGTCAGCTGAGTATCCTCAACAAGTTTACCTATAAGGTCGTATTTTACATAAGCTCCTACAGTTTCGTTGACCTTACCATACATCACACCATCTTCTTTCACCACCATAGCCGTTCCTGCTTCCAGCGATGCTTTACTCTTGATAGACTCCATGGTACCTTCCACCACCCGGATCTCCACTTTCGACACATGCAGATGGGCATCCAACTGCTGGACGGCTTTTTCTATAAGTTCGTCCGTCTTGAAATCGACTGTGTAGTAAGTCTGATGGTTAATCTTACGCCAAAGTTCCTGAAACTCCTTGCGCTCGAACTTCTGTGAGTCGAACTTTGCTTCACGAACCTGACGAGCGTTCTCTGGCTTGACGGCAGAAGGATTGAAGATAGAGTCAAGCCTCTTGACAATATCCATCTTGTAGTCATTGTATTCGTCACCGAAGTCAAGCACACCTTGCTGCTTGTCGTCGTGATACTTCTGTAGCAGCTGGCCTTTCTTGTCGATATAACCTTTCGTTCTCAGGGTAAAGATAACATCGTTAGCATCGTCACCGTCCAGTTTCCGTTGTTCTCCACGAGCATTTGTTATCACGATTCCTTCGAACAGATCAGTCTGAACCTTGACAGGACGGTCACCAACAGCTTCTGCTATCTCGGTCTGCAGCTTTGCAGCGAAAGAGTTGTATGATTCACTTGCGATGATGGTCAGCTCGTTCACATCGAACACACTGCCATGCAGCACGTTCTCGTCCTGACGCTCACCATGCTTGTTCACACACAGACGCATACCGCGACCAACCTCCTGACGCTTCTTCGTCATGTTGTCGCTGTCTTTGAGGGTACAAATCTGGAATACATTAGGGTTATCCCAACCTTCCTTCAGCGCCGAATGCGAGAAAATAAAGCGCGTGGGCTCGTCAAATGACAGCAGACGTTCCTTGTCCTTCATGATGAGGTCGTAGGCCGATACATCTGAACTGTTGTCTGAGCCGCGTTCCAGTTTACTGTTGACATAGTTACCCTTTTTGTCGCGCGAGAAGTAACCGTTATGTACCTGCTCAGCTTCGAATCTTTTCAGGTAAGTCACATAGTCCTGTTCGTTCTCAAATAACTCCAGTTGCATCGAGGCGACGATATTCTGGTATTCCTCCTCAAATATCTCAGCGTATGCACCATTCTTTGTATTTCCGCCAGCCTCGTACAAACGATAGTTGTCAACATGGTCTATGAAGAACAGCGACAGACACTTGATGCCCATCTTGAAAAGTTTACGTTCCTTTTCGATGTGCGACTTGATGGTCTCACGAATCTGTGCCCGGCGTATGACCAGTTCGTTTACCGAACCTATCACCTCTCCCTCATGCAGCACTGTCCCGTTCAGCAGACGGATGCTGCGCTCGTAGCCATCGATAGTTTCAATGCGGAAACCATTGGCATATTCTTCCAGTTGCCCCGATTGTTGATAGATATCGAAACCATCCGAAACCAACTGCGTCACCTGCTTCACGCCTGTTGCTCCTTTCTTGTCATAACCGATGCGAGCACGTGGATTGCCTTCCGAAAGTTCGATGCTTTCCAGGTAAAGGTAGCCGTTGGTTGCGGTAGAGCCTTTTTGCTCAATACCCTTAACGGAAATCTTTTTGACAAGCTTTTGGTTGTAGGCATCCATTGCATCGAGACGATACACCATGTTCACGATATCATCAGCTCTGTGGGTAGCACTATATAATAAGGTAAAGAGCGGATTGAACTCCTTCAGCTTCTCGCGTGTAGCATTCTTCTTGTCTGCACCGAGGACTGACTGAGGTTCATCAATGATAAGAATAGGATTTGTGGCTGCAATCACATCAATAGGCTTTCGTGAGCGGAAGGCATCGAGACGCATATAAATACGACGAGCATCTTCACCACGAGCAGCGAAAGCCTGGGTATTGATAATCATAACGTGCATATTGCTATCGCTGGCGAACTGGTCTATCTTCGTCAGCTGCTTTGAGTCATAGACAAACGACTGGATTCGCTTGCCATATTCTGCAGCAAAATGCTCGCTCATGATGTTGAATGACTTGCAGACACCCTCACGGATGGCGATAGAAGGAACAACAATGATGAACTTGCTCCATCCATAGAGCTTATTAAGTTCATACATTGTTTTGATATAGGTATAGGTCTTACCAGTACCGGTTTCCATTTCAATCGTCAGACGAAGGTCGCGAAGCACTACACGGTCGCTCGGTTTCAGCTGAGCTGGAATCTGCACTTTGCGTACATTCTCCGTCAGTTGAATGCTGTCGATGTTCAGCGGAGCATTGCGGAAACCGGTCATGCCGAAGGCATCGTATGCGGCTCCCTTCATGTGTCCCAGATCCAGGGTATAGTCCTGCATCTTCTGGCTCTTCTGTCCAATGAATACATCCGTTACAGCCTTAGCCGCGTCCGACTGAAACTTTTGGTTCTTGAATTGTAAGCGCATCGTTTTTTCTCACTTTAAAAGTATGCTTTTCTCAATACACATCGAAGTGTACAACCCATTTAGGCTTACTCATCCCTGCAAATGTAACCATAGGATGTAACTGCGACATGGGGTTCTGACTACTTGCAAAAAGGAATTTAAAACGCTCACCGTTGGGGAATTGACCTATGTATGTTTCTGTGAAAGCGTCTGTCTCGTAATACCGAAGGGGTGAACGAAATTCTGTGCCGTCTTTCTTTTTAACAATTACTTCATCGCATGAGGCAAAAGCAATTCCACCATCAAAAGACAAGACTTCCTTATACAAGGCATTCTGTTTGGGATTTGTTATTGAATACAAGAATGGCTTTATCTTCTTGTAAATCTTAATTCTACGTGCAGGCATAATAGTTATCGTTTATTTTGTTTGTTATTATCTTCTACAAAGGAAGCTTGTTAAGGTTATCCATGATATTGCTTCGTGAAACTTCACGAGATATATACATATATCGCTTCTCGACAAACTGTTCACCTGTGAAGCGGTTTACCCCTGATATCTTGAGTTCATCATAAAAGTAATGACTCAAATCGGGCTGCCAATACGCATGTGCAGTCTCTTCTCTGAAACGATTATACTCACTTGTCGCCAAAACGAAATAGCAGGTCACACCTAAACTGGCATCACTTAAATAAGCTATACGATCTCCGATTTTTGTTCTAGTTGCATGAACAAGAAAGACTCTCTCCCCATTTACTGTTTCAGGCAAGATGTCTGTAAAAATACAGAACTCATATTCAGGTTTGTTGAAACTTTTCTGCTTATATACCGTCATTATTCTGCCAGTCTCCTGATCAATCACTTGGCTAGAAGTAAAATCTGACAGGTTAGGATTCCAAAATGAATCAATGCCTTCAGGATCCTGAGATTGTCTATGGAATCGCATTAACTCATTTAACTGTTCATCTGAGAAGGGGAAAACGAAGCACACGGTTTCATCGCACTCGTTTTGGGCATAGTTGAAATACTTCTTTCCGAACATTTCTTCCATGAACCGAAAGCTTTCGTCTGCATCCTTTACGGGATTTGCTTTAACAAACAGAACCCTTCCTTCGGGTTTCATGTCTCTGCCCTCAATGCTAATAATAAAATACGCCATACTCTACTGTCTTTATATTACTTTTACGTTATTCTTTACCTCTGCGTCACTCCATCCGCATTTCTGTTTGAAAAGTTCGAAGAGGTTCATTTTCTGAGATGCTTCTTCAAAGCTGCTGTCGCGGAAGACTACACGCAGAGGTGACATTTCTGCGATAGCATCAATCACTTGGTCAGTGATGGTGCCGTCGAAGCAAGCGACAAGGTCGCCATCATTGACATTATGGATAGTGCAAGCACCGACCTTCTTTGATGAGAGAGGAAGTGAAAGTTCAACACCCCAGCGAAGCATACAATCAAAGAGAAGGTCAAGGTCTGTGCGGTCTTCCTTAATGTTATCCTCTAACATTGAAAGGAAGCCCTGACTATAGTCGTTCGGAGCGAAATAGACATCCTTCCTGTTTGATTCTTCGCATTTGAAGACACGGAAGCCTGTATCAAGCTTACCTTGTAGATGTGGTGACTCAGTTAATATTTTATTGCCAGCACGTCGAATACGATCTTTACCAATATCAGTTATTTTTTTGTAACCTTCTTTATACGCTTCACTGTCATTAGGCGTTTCTTCTTGCAATTGGACCATTATAAACCGTCTGTTACCGCCATCTTGTGCATTTAATTGCATTACAGAATGTGCTGTTGTTCCAGAACCTGAGAAAAAATCAAGAACAATAGAATCTTTTTCAGAACCGATACTCAAGAAACGATTCATGTATCTCAATGGCTTGGTATTTGTAAATACAGATTTACCCATTAAGTCTCTGAAATCTCGAGTTGCTTCTTGTCCATGTCCAGCTTCTTCGAATGTCCATAATGTCATAGGGGTAACTCCGTCTTGAACTTCCGAAAGGAATAATTTGGGAACAGGAGAGTTGGAGCCATCTGCTCCAAACCAAATTCTATTATCCTTTCGCATTTCTTCGAATTTTTCTTTAGTGAAACGCCAACAATATCCACTTGGTGGTAAGAAACTTCTCCCAGTAGGACCAACGATTTCATATATCTGTTTTTCTACCGCAGGACCTACTGTGAGGTTCCCGACTTTCCATGGCCCACGTGGATCATTATCTGGGTTTTTATAATCTTTGTTTTGCTTATCACTACGTGGCAATAAATTCATCTTGAAAGAATCAAGACATTTTGAATATATTAGACAATACTCATGACTCTCTGAGAAATATTTTTTCAAACTAATTGGAGCATATGTCCTTTGCCAAACGACGCATGCGACAAAATTGTTTTCACCAAAAACTTCATCACATATGTTTTTGAGATTTCTCACTTCATGGTCATCTATACTTATGAAAATTGCACCATCTTCTGTAAGGAAACTTCTGCTCAATAATAATCTGGTGTAAATCATATTGCACCAATCAGAATGAAAAGAACCATTTGAAAACGTGTTCTTTATGAGGCGATTTCCTTCTTCGTCAGAGATGGAGTCTTCATAATCATCTTCTTTCAATGATCTACTATCTTTATAAACAAAATCGGTACCTGTGTTGTATGGGGGATCAATATAAATCATTTTGACCTTGCCCATATAAGAATTCTGGAGAAGCTTCAGAACTTCGAGATTGTCGCCCTCGATATAAAGGTTCTGAGTATTCTCCCAATCCACAGACTCCTCAGGGCAAGGGCGAAGTGTCTTCTTAATAGGTGCAGCTGCTTCACGCTGGGCAGCACGCTTGCCCACCCAAGTGAAGTCATAAGCCTCAGGTGCGTTGTCTTCTGCGTTGTCGCCAAGAAGAGCACGCAACTTATTGAAATCAACAACTCGCTTTATAGAACCGTCTTCAACTGCGGTTTCAGTAAAGCAGGAAGGACATATCTTGTATAGTGCATCAAGGTTCAACTGAGTACCATCAGGAGTAGTCATATTTAAGTGTTCCATATATTTTTATTTTAATTTTTCTAATTCTTCTTTGAGAGCAGCAAGTTCTTTGCGCTTAGCTTTGACTTGCTTGTTCATTTCCATTTGGATGTTGAACTGCTTTTCTTTGCGGACTTTGACCTGCAAAGCATTCAGTTCAGACTCCATCTTTGCGATGCGCTGTTTGAGTTCGACGATTTCAGCCATCGCACCTGCCTTATGTTCACCGATGCCACTGACTGAGGCAACGAAGTTATCATAGATACGATTCAGCGACTGTCCCTGGACTGGCAACTGAATGTCCTTTATCTTCACCCATGGCGAGGTGAACGTCTGCGTAATCTTGAACTTGGTGTGAGTGTTGTCCGTCCAGTCTTTGTAATTGATGAGTAGCATAGCATTGTCTTCATGAGTTAGAATGAAAACAATGTGATGCGGCATATTGCAATCAATGAAAGAGAAAAGATCTGGCGGACAATCAGGACCTTTGAGCGCAGCGACAAAGACCTCAATCTCCAACATGTTGTCGGAACTGGTCACGTTCAGTGACTGAGCAGACAACTTGTATAGCCAAGTGATAGAAACCACATCATTGACGAATCGTGTCTTCATACGAGGGTTGATATCCATGAACTTGTAGAACATGGTTTTGGGAACGACTCGGTCAACGATACATGACTGAGGGAAGTGGAGAATATTATTCATTATTTATCATCATGCGAACTCCATGAATAACCACATTTAGCACATAGGTCACCTTTGTTTATTGTTGCCCCCTGATATGTCTTGTATGTTCTAAAAGCATAAGAACCATTTGTAGAACATACTTTGTTTTTATCGAAAACAACATATTTCTCAGGATTTTTTCCCTTGAAACTAATTTCACTACTATTGTGTTCTACTAAATCTTCATACTCTGAAACTGTACATTCCATAGAAACTTTTGGCTCAGATTCGCAAGAGCATAGCATAATTACTATTGCGAAAAAAAACAGATTAACAATTTTCATAATTTAAACATTTCTATTTAATGATTAAAAAACATATTAACTCAAAATCATCAAGACCAGCTATATCACCGACGAGAGCCGAGGTTTCCCCGAAGGAGAACAGGCTTTCAAGGTCAGATTCCGCCTTCTGCTGAACAATACTTGCAACGGCTTGTTGCAATAGTTTGCTGTATTTACCCATGGACTTACCATCCTGAGTTTCACGGTTGAACTCATGGCAAAGCTCCATGATAGGCTCCGACTTTCCCTTGCAAGCAGAACGCATGACATCGAGCAGACGTTTTGGCGACAAGTGATTAAGTATGACCTCACCCTCATGACTCAAATACACCATATAGAAAGGATGAAGTAGGTTTTGCCGACCGATGTTCACGGCATTGTTACGGTTCTTCAAGATGAAGATGACACCTGGCTGAGCATTGTCGGAAGCCAGAACCACGGCACTCATGCCTAATGGTGTGTGTTCAATATCAGGATTGTCCTTCATGTAAGCAAGAAGGTCCAGGCGGAACTCGTTCAAGCCCAAATCCATGATATTGATACCCGTGTCCATATCTTCAAGGTCAACGATCTCTTCCTGAAGACGCTGAAGCTGACTCTTACGATAATCCAAGTCAGCCTGTTCTTCGTTACTCAGAAGAACATTGCCACTACCTGCGCCTGTAATATCCATACCTGCCATACGAGACTCGACGCGACCTTTGAGCTTCAGGTAATCATCAAGTTCGATGTCAGGCCAGTAGTTTACGAGCTGAATGACATCGTTACGTGAGCCGATACGGTCAACACGACCGAAGCGTTGGATGATGCGAACTGGATTCCAATGAATATCGTAGTTTATGAGGTAGTCACAGTCTTGGAGGTTCTGACCTTCCGAGATACAGTCCGTAGCAATCAATACTTCAATTTCCTCCTTTACCTTTGGCAGCAGCTTGTCTTTCTCTTTAGAAATTGGAGAGAAGAGCGTAAGGATGCTGTTGAAATCAGCACCGACATTCTTCACTGTGCTGCGAATAGCATCACCAGTAACAAGACCTGTATGGAGATTGTGACGTGAAGAGATGGCAGGTGCCAGGTTTTCGTATAGATATTCTGCCGTATCAGAGAAGGCGGTAAAGATGAGAATCTTTTTGTTCTCGCCGTTAATAGGATTGCTGAATTTCTCACGGATGTTTTCAATAAGCATTTGCAGCTTGCTGTCATGTTTAGGTGTGATGTCCTTCAGCATGAACAGAAGCAACTCAAAGATTTCCTGGTCAGCAAGTAGGTCGCGTTTCCAAGAACGACAGTCCATATCAGCGAGAGCGATTTTGGATTTCTTGCCACCTACAAGGAAATCATTTTCTGAGTCCTCACTATCAAACATTCCCTCCATAGACTGTACTTCGAGACGAACGTCCTGACGGGTTTCGAGGAATGTATTGATAGCCGCCAAAGTATCATCAATCTGATCCTTGACACGCTGTAGTGTCAGACGGAAGGAGTTGACCGATGACTCCAGACGTTTGAGCAAATTGATGGCCATCAGCTTCTTCAGACCCTTCTCGCGACCGGACATGCCCAATCGGCGATGCTCACCATCTTTATCCACGTCGTACTTGTAACGCATGGACGGCAGGATGTAGTCGGAAGGTGCATAGACACCGAGGTTCATCATATTGAGATGATCCGAGATGTCCTTGTATGTCACCGTCTCTGAGGCTTTGAGGTCAGTGAGGTGAGGACGTTTGGAGATTGGCCTTAGTCTCGTAGGGAACTTGCCAATATCTTTTGTGTCGTAGTATTTCTCGATGTGTTTACGAGAGCGAGCGATAGTAACTGCATCGAGCACTTGGAAGAAGTCAAATGAAAGCATTTCAAGAAGGCGCTCAGTGGTGCGCTCCTTTTCATCGAACTTTGACCATGTATTATATTGAGTCTGAGCAGCACGGAAGATGTCCTCTATAGGACGATCTGTGTCGAGTTTTTCATTTATCTGCGACTGGTCACCCTCGTAAGCCAACTGCAACTGATTCTTCAAATCGTTAAAGCGGTTGTTGACAGGGGTGGCTGAGAGCATAAGTACTTTCGTCCTGACTCCGGAACGAATGACCTTGTTCATCAGGCGCAGATAACGGTTCTCCTTGGGATTCTCATCATCTTCGTCTGTGCGAATCTTACCACCATTGCGGAAGTTATGAGACTCATCAATAACAATGAGGTCATAATTTCCCCAGTTGAGCAGAGCAAGGTCGATGCCGTTGGACTTTCCATATTCACGGCTGAGGTCGGAATGGAACAATACGTCATAGCGCAAGCGGTCTTTGTCAAGCGGATTGTTCTTGTAATTGCTCTTGTAGGTATTCCAGTTGTCGTAAAGCTTCTTGGGGCAAAGCACGAGAACGGACTTGTTGCGGTTCTCGTAATACTTGATAACAGAAATGGCGGTGAATGTCTTACCGAGACCCACGGAATCGGCAAGAATGCAGCCATTATATGTTTCCAACTTATTGATGATGGCAAGAGCCGCATCTTTCTGGAAGTTATACAGCTTGTTCCAAATCTGTGATGACTTGAAGCCTGTTGCTTCATTAGGCAACACATCTTCGCTGATATCTTCAAGGAACTCATTGAAGATGTTGTATAACGTAACGAAGTAGATGAAGTCAGGTGAATTTTCGCGATAGACGTTCTCGATGTTCTCAATGATGGCATCGGTTACGTCGGCGAAATTTGCACTGTCTTGCCAGAAATCACTGAAGTTCTTCAAGTACGCATCGGAGATAGGGGTTGGCAACTTCTGAATCAGCTGAAAGATGTTATTGCCACGCTCACAACCAAGCTCAGTGGTCGTGAACTCATTGAATGGCATGTAAGTTACCAACGATGACGATAACGATGAGGATGACTCTGGGGTTTGAACATTGAGGAAGCCTGGCATATTCAGCTGAGAGACATTTGTCTTGAAGCGTACCTTCTGACGAATCCAGTCAGCGCAATCTTTTGCGATGGCTTTCTGGCTGAGCTTGTTCCTCAGCTTAATTTCAAAGTCAGAGCCATAAAGGGTGCGCTCACGGTTGAGCTTAGGGATATAGAACTCACGCTTTTGCTTCTTCGACTTTTCCTTGTTGAAAGTTGGAGAAGTAAAGATGAACTGCAATTCGTCCACCTGCTCCAGTTCCTTCTGCAATGCCTCAAAAGCATAGATGGAGAAGCTGGCAGCAGCCATAGTCACCTTGGAGCCTTTGCGCAAGGTGACTTTCAAATCGTCAATAACTCTGGACGTGATATTATCGAATTGCTTTGGTAAAAGCATGACCTCACTCCTCCACGTTTCGGGAGTAAAACTAATAACCAGTGAAGTCCTGCTCTGGTTGGGGTTGGTGATTTATGGTTTCCTACGTACAGAAAAGAAAGCGTGGACTCCCACATCTGACTCGTCCATAATTCGAGGCCGTAGGAATTGCCTATACAAGTTGACGAGTAGATATGGTTGCCCACGCGAGAGTATATAATCCGACCGTAAAGTGTGCCGAGAGGGAGCCATCCCATACGTATGGGGACAGTTAACCCTCGGACACACTACGGACTTTGTTATACAACTCATCCGTGGCATCCTCTCCACTTTTGCCATTGACTTGTATTTCAGAGTTTCCTACGTTCCGAATTATCAATTGACAAAGCGTTGATGACGCCTTTAATGTATGTAGCACCTAAACTGCGTACGAAAACGTAAACAAATTTAGGATTTTATGAGCACTCGCTTGCGCTCAGTTTTCGCTCAAACAGTTTAATGCCTTGATGAGCGTTGGGCGTGTATGTTATACGGATGTTACTCCGTGTTATGGTTCTATTTACGTTTCACAGTATAGCTCATACAAGCCGACTGCTCCGAGATGCCACAGTTTCGTATCCTCTTGCTGCAACTGTTGATAAGTCTTGGAGGCATAGAATCGTTGCATTGCCTCTGCCATGGTGCAATGTGTCTTGTCTGCTATGATGGCAGCAACGTTGGCAATCTTTCCGGGAAGGAAAAGATGCAGGTTCTGTTGAGTTACTTCGAGTGATTTTATACCATTGCTGGTATTGCCGATGTCAGAAGAAGTCCCTAAACTCTGAACATCAGATTCCAGCATGTCATCAATTTCCTCCATAAGCCACTGACGACTCTGGGTGTGAAGCACTTCAAAGTTGTCTGACAGATAGGATGTCACCCCACTCTTGAAGAACAGACGGGCTACATCTGCACCGTCCATTCCCTTTGCGACTTTATACTGTTCAATACAGAAAGCCAGGAAGTATGACTTATCTTGATCTGTCTTTGACATGTTGGCTTTTTTGCTTTTATTGTATTCCGTTTTCTTTGGCTTTAACACATTGCACATCGCGCTTGTGCGAACATGTACGTGTAAATAATGTCCAAATATAGTGCTTTTTTCTTGAATATGCTTTGTTTTTCTTTTAAATTGTTAATTTTTACACAATATTTTATGATAATGCATAAAAACTGTACATTATTGCATCTTAAAGTGCTCTTTGAATTGTGGCTTTATGCTGCGAGCAGTAAACAAATCACGAGTATGTTCATATCCATAATATGCACGAAGAGAGTAGAGCAATTCACGATCTATGTTCATACACTTTGCGTTCAATTTGTTGAAGTTTGTTCTCCGGTAATTCTTCATCGGATTGATTGTTATTTGAGTATAATTAGATCGTTACCCCATTTTAGCAGTTCGCTGATGAAATCCGGTGATGGCGAAATATGGAAAAGGAAGTAGACAGTACATGATTCGTTGTCACTTATTTTCTCCTTTTGATGGCCTTCCAGCTGCTCTTTGCCAATCTCTTGCTGGCTATGATGGAGTGGGAGGGTACGAAGGTAATGCGCCACTTGTTCCGTACATGCAACCGCAATATCTTGGACAGGGAAATGTTCGAAGTCTCGCCAGATGCCAAAGCAGTCCTTGAACCACGTCTCAGGATCTATCTCGGGATTTGGTGTGAAAGTCTCTTGTATGGCATTCAGACTGATGGTGCGGTCAAGAGCGAATGTTTGAGCCTGGTGTTCGGAATCTTCTTTATGAGCCAGTAGATACCAGCGTCCCTTGTCTGCCTTGAGACAGTAGGGATGGAGAATAGCGTCGTATGGTTCCTCGTCGGTGAACTTCTGATAGCGAACGTGGAGTTTATTGTGGTGACGGAGTGCATCACCAATAGGATGAAGGTATGACAGGCCTTCCCAGATCTGAGCTGGCTGAATGGCTGCACCTAAGTCACGGTACTCATCAAGGAAAAGGTATTCCTGTACGCTGGCTAATAGTTCGTTGGCCAGTGTGTTAAGATGAAGTTGTTCCGGGTTGGCAATTCGATAGTGCTTCTTGTCTGGCGAGTTGATGATAATGCCAAAGAATCCCTCTATCATCTGCCTGTGTCGAGTCATTGTTGTTCTGCCCAACACACCTTCATGCAGCGGGTTGGCGACCCACCTCTTTTGCAGTTCCTCCAGGGTGAGACCAGGGGATGGTGCATGTCTCAATTGTTCTAGGAGCCACACATCGAGCGTGAGTTGTTTGATGGTTAATGTACCTGTCATACCTTACATTGTTATTCATGTGGGATGCAAGTTATGACAAATTGTTGAATCGTGCAAGAAAATGTCGAAAATTATTTTTAACGTTGTTCCAAAATGAGGTACATCGTCATTCGGAGTTAGCAATTTATATCTATTCCTGGCTTTTGTAGATATTGCTTAAACGCATTCAATGCAGACTGGTAGTTTTTCTTACCTTTGGCTTCCGTGTTGTTTATCCATTCTTGCGAGAATAGAATAAAGTCAATCTGCTGTGATTTTTTCTCTTCAATATTTAATAAATCTATCACATCGTCCACAGTATAGTTGTTTAAGTCAACTTTAAGTTCTGCACATTTCTTCTGGTAGGAAAGGACAAGTTCATCTGCTAATTGTTTTATGGCTGTTCCTTCCTTTAAATCTAATGATTTTGTTAAGTCGTCAGCTGTGGCAAATAGGCTTGTCGAGAGCCTTTTCACCTGTCTGTCAAGGGTAAACCTAACTTTAATATTGTACTTCAGGTCACTTCTTAATCTGTCTTTTCTTACTTCTGCTTTGATTGTCAGCATGTTGTGGCTATTTTTCTTTGGTTCAACAATGGTTCAACAATGGTTCAACAAACAATGAAATAAACCAGAAAACAACTCAAATGTGGTGAACTGACATGAAGCCCCAATTTTGTATCAGTTCTGACAAAGTGCTGAATGCCCGATGAAGAAAGTTTTATAGCGACTTTTTGTAAAAAGTTGAAAATCAATATGTATTAAGTGCTAAACCTAAAAAAAAAGAGTGAGTCTCCAGAATTACAATTGCAATTACTGGAGACTCTGAGGGAGGGGAAGGGTGACTAGTGGGACTCGAACCCACGACATTCAGAACCACAATCTGACGCTCTAACCAACTGAACTATAGTCACCATCTATGTCAAGGCTTTCGCCTGCAAAATGGGAGTGTGAAACCGCTGTTTCTCTTTTGCGAGTGCAAAGGTACGTCTTTTTTTTGATTCCTCCAAATGTTTTTGCTCTTTTTTTTGTTTTTGGGCTTATTTTGCCTCGATGGCTTGTGCCTAGGTGGGTTGTAGGTGAAGAGTGAAAAGTGAATAATACTTAGTGTGTTGATACTTTTAATGCGCCATCTGCAACCTGTTCATTACACGTAGCAATGGTGTTTTTCGCTTTTCACATTTCATTTATCACTTTTCAATCTTCACTTTCAACGAGAGTTGAATTACTTGCCGAACTGCTCGTAGGCCTGGAGAGTGTTGGACATGAGCATGCAGATGGTCATGGGACCTACGCCTCCGGGAACGGGTGTGATGTAGCTGCACTTGGGAGCAACCTCGTCGAACTTGACATCGCCATTGAGGCGGAAGCCGGTCTTGCGGGTAGCATCGGGGACACGAGTGGTGCCCACGTCGATGACGGTGGCTCCGGGCTTGACCATGTCGGCGGTGAGGAAGTCGGGACGTCCGATGGCGGCCACGATGATGTCGGCCGAGAGGCATTCTTCCTTGAGCTGTGCCGAGTGGCTGTGGCATACGACTACGGTAGAGTCGCCATACTGCTTCTGCATCATGAGCTGTGCCATGGGCTTGCCCACGATGTTGGAGCGACCGAGGATGACGCACTTCTTGCCGCTGGTGGGGATGTTGTAGCGGCGGAGGAGTTCGAGGATGCCCTTGGGGGTGGCGCTGACGAAGCTGGGGAGGCCGAGTGCCATGCGGCCCACGTTGACGGGTGTGAAACCGTCCACGTCCTTCTGCCAAGCGATGGCCTCGTTGATACGCTGCTCGTCGATGTGTTTGGGGAGGGGGAGCTGGACGATGAATCCGTCGACGTCCTTGTCCTTGTTGAGCTCGTCGACCTTCTGGAGGAGCTCGGCCTCGGTGATGTCGTCCTCATAGCGGATGAGGGTGCTCTTGAAACCGCATGCCTCGCAGGCGAGGACCTTGTTCTTGACGTATGTCTCGCTGCCGCCGTCGTGGCCAACGAGAATGGCTACGAGGTGGGGGCGACGTCCGCCCTGGGCGAGGATGTCTTCTACTTTCTGTTTGATTTCTGCCTTAATGGTGGCAGCTGTTGCTTTTCCGTCGATTAGCCTCACCCCCGACCCCTCCCCCATAGGGAGGGGAGTTGAGGTTACATTTGTGGTTGAGTTTGTCTGCATTTAAGTAAGGTATAAAGTTTTGAATTATTGTTATTTATGAATTGTATTGGTCGATTATGTCTTGAATTTGTTCGAGGACGGATAGGATGTCCTGTAGGACTTCTTCGTTGGTGAAGCGTATGACATGAAAACCTTGGAATTCAAGGATGGCAGTTCGCATTGAATCTTCTTCATGCTGTATGGGTTCTGAATGGTATGCACCATCTACCTCAACCACAATTTGTTCCTTGAGACAAACAAAGTCTACAATGAAGTCTCCGATGATATGTTGCCTTCTCCACCTCTGTCCTGTTTGTGCAGGGGTCAGATACATCCATAGGATTCTCTCTGCTTCGGTCGGCTTTAACCGA
This sequence comes from Bacteroidaceae bacterium, assembly GCA_045616065.1. Lineage (GTDB taxonomy): Bacteria > Bacteroidota > Bacteroidia > Bacteroidales > Bacteroidaceae > Physcousia. Next base: position 18,419 of record JAZLFZ010000036.1, read on the forward strand.
TTTTCTCTTGCATACCCCTTCAAGAGTTCGTATCGATCTGGCGAAGCTGTTTGGTAAAATGGGCGTTCGCCAGAAAGCCTCTCCCCCGAAAGCCTCTCCCCCGATCCCTTCCCCGGATGGAGGGGAGTTGAGGTTGCATTTGCTTGGTGCAAAGCACTTGTGGGTGATGGGGCTTCTTTCAGAATTTCTTGTAGGAGATTTTGGCAGGCAATGGTAACTAATCCCCCTCCCTTTGGGGGAGGGGGCAGGGGTGGGGCTACATGTTGGGGAGATTGGGCATCTTGCCCTTCATCATGCTGGCCATCTGTGCCATCTTGTTCTGGTTGGTGACGAGCTTCATCATCTTGCGGGTCTGCTCGAACTGCTTGAGGAGACGGTTTACCTCCTGGATGTTGGTGCCGGAACCCTTGGCGATGCGGGTGCGGCGGCTGGTGTTGAGGATGGCGGGATTCTCGCGCTCCTTGGGCGTCATGGAGAGGATGATGGCCTCGATGCTTTTGAAGGCGTTGTCGTCGATGTCGACATCCTTGAGAGCCTTGCCCACGCCAGGGATCATGCTGGCCAGATCCTTGATGTTACCCATCTTCTTGATCTGCTGTATCTGGTTGTAGAAGTCGTTGAAGTCGAACTTGTTCTTGCGAAGGCGCTCCTCGAGCTTTCTGGCCTCCTTCTCGTCGAACTGTTCCTGGGCGCGCTCAACGAGTGATACGATGTCGCCCATGCCGAGGATGCGGTCGGCCATACGTGCGGGATGGAAGGGGTCGATGGCGTCCATCTTCTCGCCCGTTCCGACGAACTTGATGGGTTTGTTGACCACCGTGCGAATGGAGAGGGCAGCTCCACCACGGGTGTCACCATCGAGCTTGGTGAGGACAACACCGGTATAGTCGAGGCGCTCGTTGAACTCCTTGGCCGTGTTGACAGCATCCTGACCGGTCATGGCATCCACGACGAAGAGAATCTCGTGGGGATGGATGGCATCGCGGATGTCCTGGATCTGCTGCATCAGTTCCTCGTCGATGGCCAGACGACCGGCGGTGTCGACGATGACCACGTCATGGGCATTGGCACGGGCATACTGAATGGCGTTGAGGGCTACCTTGACGGGGTCGGTGGCACCGAGCTCCATGTGGCAAGGTACACCCACCTGGTCAGCCAGTACCTTCAGCTGCTCCATGGCGGCGGGACGGAAGGTGTCGCAGGCAGCCACAAGAGGATTCTTAGCCTTCTTCTCCTTGAGCATCTTGGCCAGCTTGCCGGTGAAAGTGGTCTTACCCGAACCGTTGAGACCCGCCATGAGGATGATAGTCGGGTCGCCGATACGTCCGGGCAGGTTGACCTCGGCTGTCTCGCCACCCATGAGCTCGGCCAGTTCGTCGTGTACGATCTTGACCATCAGTTGGCTGGGCTTGACGGCAGTGAGCACGTTCTGGCCGAGGGCCTTCTTCTTTACGGTGTCGGTAAACTCCTTGGCAACCTTGTAGTTGACATCGGCATCGAGCAGGGCGCGACGTACGTCCTTGAGCGTCTCCGCAACGTTGATTTCGGTTATCTTTCCTTCGCCCTTCAGTATCTTGAAGGAGCGTTCCAGTCTGTCACTAAGATTCTCGAACATATATTAAATTAATGATTAAGAATTTAAAATTAATATTTTGCATGTCATAGCATGCTCACTTCCGCTCACTCCTGTCCGCTCGGCTCGAAGAGACGCTTTCACGAGAAAGAACTCCCGTTAAACAGGCGCTTGCGAAAAGTTGTAATTCTATATATAATTATGTAAAAATCGGGCGCAAAGGTACGAAATATGACGCAAAAAAGCAAATAAAACGCTCATTTTGTGGCATTATGCGTCGAAGAACTGCGTGCCGTCCTGCGCAATGGGGCGCTCCACTCCGGGGTACTGGCAGCAGAACTTCTCCTTCAGGCGCTGTACATAGCGCTTGGCTTCGTACTTGGCCATGGGGAGGTCGTGGAGGAGGTAGTTGCCACAGGTGGCGGGGGTGGTGCCGGGCACCTCGTCGGTATAGTCCACGACGTACTGGAAGGCGCGTATCATGAGTTCACGGATGGTCTGACAGTCGTGGTTTCCCTTGAGGATGAGGTAGTTGCCTGTGAGGCAACCCATGGGCCCCCAGTAGATGACCTGGTCCTTCCACTCGGCATCGTTGCGCAGGTAGGTGGCCACGAGGTGCTCGATGGTATGTATGGCAGCAGGAGCCAGGGCGGGTTCCTGGTTGGGGGCTGTCATGCGGATGTCGTAGGTGGTGATGATTGTGTTGTCTGCCTGATCCTGGCGTGAGATGTATATGCCGGGCTGCAGGTTAGTGTGGTCGACGGCAAAGCTGGGTATGAGATCCATTGTATGTAGGGGTGAATGTTATTACTGTAATATCGCAAATCGGCTGCAAAGGTAGTGAAAAAAACGGAGATTCTGGATGTTGTGTGGAAAAAAGTGCAGTCTTTTTTTGACATTTTTCTCCTTATTTATTTTGTAGGACGAAAAAGAATGGTTAATTTTGCGGCCAAAACGAAAAAGATGATGAAAGAAGATCCCAAGCATATTCATATCCAGGACTACGATTATCCATTGCCCGACGAGCGTATTGCCAAGTTCCCGCTCAAGGAGCGTGACAGCAGCAAACTGCTTGTCTACCGTAATGGTGAGGTGGGGGAGGACGTGTTCCGCAACTTGCCCGGCTACCTGCCCAAGGGTGCCTTGATGGTGTTCAACAACACGCGTGTCATCCAGGCTCGTCTGCATTTCCGTAAAGGCAATCCACAGAGTCAGGATGAAGGTACGCTACAGATGGGGGCTCTGATTGAGATATTCCTGCTCGAACCGGCCTTCCCGGTTGAGTATCAGGAGAATTTCTCTTCCAAGGGCAAGTGTAACTGGTACTGTCTGGTGGGCAATTCGAAGAAGTGGAAGGGCGGACAGCTCTTTCACGAACTGGAGGTGGACGGCAAGCCCGTGCTGCTTTCGGCCTTCCGGCTGGGCACGCATGGCACGAGTCAGGAGATCATGTTCGAGTGGGACGGCGACGTGGCCTGGTCGGAGATTCTTGAGGCAATGGGCGAACTACCCATTCCGCCCTACCTGAACCGCAAGACGGAGGAGAGCGACAAGACGACCTACCAGACTGTCTACTCCAAGATAAAAGGCAGTGTGGCAGCCCCCACGGCTGGTCTGCATTTCACCGAGCGTGTCCTGGCTGACCTGGATGCCCACGGCATCGACCGCGAGGAAGTGACGCTCCACGTGGGGGCCGGTACCTTCAAGCCTGTCAAGAGCGAAGAAATCGGTGGGCACGACATGCACACTGAGCACATTGCCGTACGTCGTCAGACGATAGAGAAACTGTTGGCTCATGGCGGTGAGGCCATCGCCGTAGGCACCACGAGTGTGCGCACGCTGGAGAGCCTCTACTACATGGGTGTACTCGCACAAAAGTGCGAAGTGAAAAGTGAAAAGTCAAAGGTGAATAGTTCAGAGTCTGACGGGGAAAGGATGGATGCCGAGGAGCTCCACGTCAGTCAGTGGCTACCCTACGAGTATGCCAAGGAGGAGATACTGCTGACCACCATCGAGGCCCTCCAGGCATTGCGCGACTACATGGACACACACGGCATGGACGTGCTGCACAGCTCCACGCAGATCATCATCGCCCCGGGGTATGAATACCACATAGTGAAGCGTATCGTTACCAACTTCCACCAGCCTAAGAGTACGCTCCTCCTCCTTGTCAGCGCCTTCGTCAAGGGCGACTGGCATTGCATCTACGACTATGCCCTCAGTCACAACTTCCGTTTTCTGAGCTACGGAGACAGCAGCCTATTGGAAGTTAAAGGTTAAAAATTAAGAATTAAGATTTGGCGAGTAGCAGAGTGCTTCGCTGTCTACAAAAAAGGACGTTACTCTTGCTGGTCCTTCCGACCTGCAAAAGTAACGTCCTATTAAATTTATGTTAACTCCTTGTTAACTCCCCGTTCTTTACATCATGCCGCCCATGCCGCCCATGCCGGGAGCACCCATAGGCATCTCGGGCTTGTCCTCCTTGGCGTCGCAGATGACGCACTCAGTGGTGAGGAACATGCCAGCGATTGAGGCTGCGTTCTCGAGAGCGACGCGAGTAACCTTGGCAGGGTCGATGATACCGCAAGCCTTCATGTTCTCGTACTTGTCCTCACGAGCATTGTAACCGTAGTCGCCCTCGCCGTTGCGAACCTCGTTGACTACCACGCTCGACTCGCCACCAGCGTTGGCAACAATCTGACGCAGAGGCTCTTCGATAGCACGGCGGATGATCTTGATACCGGTCTCCTCGTCAGCGTTCACACCCTTTATGTCGGCCAGTGCAGCCTGAGCGCGGATGTAAGCTACGCCACCGCCAGGGATGATACCCTCCTCGATGGCAGCGCGGGTAGCGCAAAGAGCATCGTCTACACGATCCTTCTTCTCCTTCATCTCGGTCTCGGTAGGAGCACCTACGTAGAGTACTGCTACGCCACCGGCCAGCTTAGCCAGGCGCTCCTGCAGCTTCTCCTTGTCATATTCGCTCTTAGTGTTGGCAATCTCGTTCTTGATCTGGTTAACGCGATCCTGGATCAGCTCAGCCTGACCGTGACCACCAGCGATGGTGGTGTTGTCCTTGCTGACGATGACCTTGTCGGCGTGACCGAGCATGTCGATGGTTGCCTGGTCGAGGGTGAGGCCGGTGTCCTCGCTGATTACCAGACCGCCAGTCAGGACAGCGATGTCCTGCAGCATAGCCTTGCGACGGTCACCGAAGCCAGGAGCCTTGACAGCACAAATCTTCAGCTGTGTACGCAGACGGTTTACAACCAAGGTGGTCAGTGCCTCGCTCTCAACGTCCTCGGCAATAACCAAGAGAGGACGGCCGCTCTGTACGGCGGGCTCGAGGATAGGCAGGAAGTCCTTCAGGTTTGAGATCTTCTTGTCGTAGATGAGGATGTAGGGGTTCTCCATCACGCACTCCATCTTCTCGGTGTCGGTAACGAAGTATGCTGAGAGGTAACCACGGTCGAACTGCATACCCTCAACAACGCCGATGGTGGTGTCGCGGCCCTTAGCCTCCTCGATGGTGATGACGCCATCCTTGCTCACCTTCTGCATAGCATCAGCCAGCAGCTTGCCAATCTCGGGGTCGTTGTTAGCGCTCACGGTAGCAACCTGCTCAATCTTCTGGTAGTCGTCGCCCACCTGCTCTGCCTGTGCCTGGATGTTCTCAACGACAGCCTTGACGGCCTTGTCGATACCACGCTTCAGGTCCATGGGGTTAGCACCTGCGGTGACGTTCTTCAGACCCTCGCGAACGATAGCCTGAGCCAGCACGGTTGCGGTAGTTGTACCATCGCCAGCATCGTCGCCCGTCTTGCTTGCTACACTCTTTACGAGCTGAGCACCAGCGTTCTGGAAGGGGTCAGCCAGTTCAACTTCCTTGGCTACCGTTACACCGTCCTTTGTGATGTGAGGTGCACCAAACTTCTTTTCGATAATCACGTTGCGACCCTTGGGACCCAGTGTTACCTTAACTGCGTTTGCCAACTGATCTACGCCCTGCTTCATCTGCTCGCGAGCGTCTATATTGAATTTAATATCTTTTGCCATGGTTTAAGTTAAAAATTAAGAGTTAAAAATTAAGATTTGGTAAATGGTGGAAAGTGGTTTAAGTTAAAAATTAAGAGTTAAAAATTAAGATTTGGTAAATGGCGGAAAGTGGTTTAAGTTAAAAATTAAGAGTTAAAAATTAAGATTTGGTAAATGGTGGAAAGTGGTTTAAGTTAAAAATTAAGAGTTAAAAATTAAGATTTGGTAAATGGTGGAATGTAAACTATCCGTTTGATTTTGAACTCTTGACGATGGAAACCAATATGGCAGTAAGCTCTGTTGCATCGTTGTGTAAAGAGGTAAAAGCGTGCTCTGCTAAATACTCTGTGTCATGCAACAGTTCGATCCAATACAATGTTTCGTTCGCTTCTTTTAGGGCGATTGACATCTTACTGATGAAGTCTGCCTTGCTTTGTGCAAATTTTGCTTCTCTCGTCAAAGCACCGATTGCTGTGCCACTTTTTAGAAGTTGTTTGGAAATAACAAACTCTTTTTGGTCCTTTGTCAAGTATTTGTAAGCATTGACAATTCTTACTGCAAACGCGTAGGTTTTATTGTATATGATATTGTCAAGCCCAGCCATTACAACACTTCAAAATTTTAATTTTTAATTTTAAACTTTTAACTTAGCACCGCTACAACGTCGCTCTGACGCATGATGAGGTACTTCTTGCCCTCGTGCTCCAGTTCGGTGCCGGCGTACTTGCCATAGAGTACGGTGTCGCCCACGTTGAGGACCATCTCCTCGTCCTTGGTGCCGCCACCCACGGCGATTACTGTGCCCTGGAGGGGCTTCTCCTTTGCGGTGTCAGGGATGATGATGCCGCCTACTGTCTTCGTTTCTGCAGGAGCGGGCTCGATGAGCACGCGGTCTGCTAAAGGTTTGATTGCCATAATTGTTTTGTTTATTATTGTTACGTTTAGATTTTCCTTATCTATGATAATTACTCTCTGTTCCTTCCCATGCCAACGTTGTGCCAATGCATACGTGCGTTGCCAAAATGGCAGAATAATGTAAAAAGTGTCACACAAGAGGTGGAGAGGCTCGACGTGTCGTAGCCAAAAGACGTAGGCCGAAAAAAAAGGGGGCAGAACCCGTATTGGAACTGCCCCATTGTGCATTGGAATGCGATATGTAAAATAGTTAAAGGTTGCGATGAGCATACCGGATGTGGTGGCTGGGGAATTTACATTCTGCCACCTCGGCCACCGCCTCCACCGTTGCCGCCACGGCCTCCACCACCGTTGCCGCCACGGTTGCCACGTCCGCCTTCCTGGCGTCCCTCGGGCACCATCTCGATCTGAGGCGTTTCGTCGCGGTTCTTCTTGCGGCTGCCGCCAAAGAAGCCGAAGCGGAGGTTGGCTGTGAACATCACGTAGCTGCTAACCATCTCGCTGTGCGAGTCGCTGACGGAGAGTGCACTGACGTTGCGGTTCAGGTCGTCGCGCTGGCTGAGGATGTCGACCCACTTGAGGGTGAGCGTCAGGATGCGCTTAGGCAGCAGTCGCTGGCTGATGCTGGCGTTCCAGATGGTGCGCGTGGTGTTGGCCGATGCTTGCTGGTAACCTCGACGTGCGGTGACGTTGATGTCGGTGTTGAACTGCATGTTCCAGGGGAACGTGAGGTGGGTGTTGAAACTGCCACCAAAGTTCCAGATGTTCAGGTTGTTGGCATTGGGATTGGTGCTGCGGTTGATGTTGTAGCTGACATTGCCACCGGCGGTGGTTTCGAGCGACCATCCTGTGTCGCCCCAGTCGTGACGATAGGTCAGACGGAGACGATCCTGAATGCGGTAGGTGTTGGTGCGAGTCTTGATGGTCTCCTTCTCCTTACTGTTGTACTGGTAGCCAATGTTGTTGTTGAGGTTACCGCTCATGTCGTTCGAGATGCGCCAGTACTTGCGTTCGCCCAGTGCCGTGTTGAAGTTGTAGGACAGGCTACCGCTCCAGTTGCCGCTCACGTTGACGGGCTGCGAGACGCGTCCACCGGTCTCCTCATTGTACTCGGTCTTGTTCGTGGTGCTGTTCTGTGTCAGTCGGAACTGAGCGTTGACGCTGTGTGTGCGCTGCGACTCGATGTTGGTGGTGCGGTAGTCGGCGTTGATGTTGTGGCTGAACGACGGCTTCAGGTCGGGGTTACCGAGACGGATGTTCAGCGGGTCGTTGTCGGAGAGCACACCCTCGACCATGTCGGTGATGTTAGGCTGCCCGGTGCTGCCCGAGTAGCGGAAGTTGAGGGTCTCCTGACGGCTGAACTTATAGCGGAAGTTTACGTTGGGCGATGCGTTCCACACCGTACGCGAGGTGTGTAGGTTCATCTTGCTGCCATCCTTACCACGTACGTTGTCCACCTTATTATATTGTGGCTGTACGTTGCCACCCACGGTCAGCTCGTACTTGGTGCGGTTCAGACGAATCTGGGCGCGCAACTCCTGGTTGATGTAGCTGTTGGTGGTGTAGCCCAGCTGCAGGGTATCGTCCTTGACGTAGTTGGAGTCGTAGAAGTCGCGGTACGTGTCGATGTTAATTTCACCTGGGGCGTATCCGAAGGGAGGTGTGATGAAGGCTCCGTAGTCGTCGAAGAAGTTGTCATAGATGGCTCGGATGTTTCGCTTGTTGTCCGTGTAGCGATAGTTGAAACGGTAGTTCAACTGCAGGTAGGTCTGGTCGGCAATAGGTTCCGAGTAGCCCAACTGTGCCGTCACATTGTAGTTCATCGACGGGTTGTTGTTGAACTGCACCTTGTGATATACTGAGTCCTCGACGTCGATGAAGACGGTCTGTCCGTCCACTATCATCTGGTTGCGGATGCTTTGCAGGTAATCCGTCTGACTGTAGCTGTCGCTCTCGGTCGTAGTGTTCCCATAACCACCGCTCAGGTTGAGCGTGATGTTGCGTCCGGGTTTGGCCAGTCGTTTGTTGATCTGCAATGAACCGTTGGCGTTGATGCGATCGTTCGAGTTGCGGTTGGTGCTGCGACGATGGTTGATGCCGATGTTGAGGTCATCCTCCAACTGGCGCCATATCTCGAGAGGATCGTCGCTGCCGTACTGGTCGGTGTACTTGTAGGGATCGTCGTTGAACTGGGCGCTGTGGCTGTCGCTATGGCTGCTTCCTCTCGACCATTGGAAGTCGGGACGGAAGAGTACGTTCCAGCTGGAGTCGGGACGCCATTCTATCTTGTACTGGAAGTTGATGCCGTTGTTGTTGTTGCCGCTCCAGTTGTGGTTGTTGCTGTACTTGGGACTGGAGAGCTCGAAGTTCTGGCTGTTGCTCCATGACTGGCTTCGGCTCTGGCTGAAGTTGCCCGTGACGGAACCGTTCAGTTCTATCTTTTTCTTTTGGATGTTCATCGTCAAACCTGCCGACTGGTTGTCGGACATACCATTGCCGTTGCTGTTGTTGCCGTTGCCCACAAGGCTGTACTTATTGTCGCCCAGGAAGCGGTTTACATTGAGGCGGCCCGTGTAGCGGTTGTGCATACCGTAGCCTCCCTCGACGTTGCCGAACCAGCCCTTCTTCATGCCCTGCTTGATGATGAGGTCGAGTACGGTCTCCTCCTCGCCATCGTCGATGCCGGTGATGCGGGCGCGGTCGCTCTTCTTGTCGTAAGCCTTCACCTTGTCCACAATGTCGGCGGGCAGGTTCTTAAGGATGAGTTCCTTGTTGCCGCCGAAGAATTCCTTTCCGTCCACGAGGAACTGACTGACTTTCTTGCCGTTGAAGATATAGTTACCATCGTCGTCGATGGTGATGCCGGGAAGCTTCTTGATGAGTTCCTCCACTACGGCTCCGTCGGGCAGTTTGAAGGCGTCGGCATTGTACATCACGGTGTCGTCCACCACGGTCATCTCGGCCAGCTTACCCTCGATGACGGTCTCTTGCATCAAGGTGGCATTCTCCTTGAGGAGCACGTCGCTGACCTTGAAGTTACCGCTCTTCTTGGGGAGCGTAATGGTAAAGTTCTGCGCCTTGTAACCGATGTAGGAGATGTTGATGCGGTAGGTGCCAGTGGGTACTTTCTGGAGCAAGTACTGACCCTTGTCGTTGGTGGCTGCACCGGCTACGAGCGTGCCGTCCTCCTTGGCCAGCTTGATCTGGGCACCGGGCAACGTCTGCAACGACTGGCTGTCGTAGACGGTACCACGTATGTTGAGGGTTTGCACCAGTCCGAGCATGCCTTCAAGAGCACTCTTGGAGGGTGAATAAGTAGATTGATTGTTGTTCTGGGCAAAGCCTCCAAGCAGGAAGCCCGCCAACATGGTTAAAGTTAGTACTACGCGTTTCATATTATAAATGACAACGTTAGTACATTATGGTTTAAATTTGAAAAGGAAAAACCGCAGTTTTTCCTTTTTCTATACATTTAGGAGATAATTCAAATTCTGTTTAAATTTGCGTCATCTCAGGCAAATCTCGACGGGACAGTGGTCGCTGCCCATGATGTTCTGATGGATGGTGGCCGATTCGAGGCGGTCCACAAGGCGGTTGCTGACCAGGAAGTAGTCGATACGCCACCCCACATTCTTGGCACGGGCACCCATGCGGTAGCTCCACCACGAGTATTGGTTCTCGAGGGTGGGGTAGAAGTGGCGGAAGGTGTCGGTAAAACCGCTTCCGAGCAAGGTGGTCATCTTCTCGCGCTCCTGATCGGTAAATCCTGCATTCATGTGGTTTGTCTTCGGGTTCTTGAGGTCGATTTCCTCGTGGGCCACGTTCATGTCACCACATACGATGACGGGCTTCTGCTGGTCAAGGGCGAGGAGGTAGTTGCGGAAGGCATCCTCCCATTCCATGCGGTAGGGCAGGCGCTTGGGCAGTTGTCCCTTCTCCTCGGCACTCTGCGAGTTGGGGGTGTAGACGCAGACGAGATAATAGTCCTGCATCTCCAGTGTGATGACACGCCCTTCGTGGTCCATCTCCTTGACGGCGTCGCTGCTCGACTCCGTGGCTATGCCGTTCTTGACCGATAGGGGCACGTGCTTGGTGTAGATGGCCGTGCCGCTATAGCCCTTCCTTTCGGCATAGTGCCAGTAAGAGTTGTAGCCGAGGAACTCGAGGTCGAGCTGACCGGCCTGCAACTTGGTTTCCTGGAGGCAGAAGAAGTCGGCATCCAGTGCCTCGAAGGCTTCGCAGAAGTTCTTTCCTGCCACGGCACGCAGGCCGTTGACGTTCCAGCTTATGAATTTCATTTTTTCGTTATTCGTTTTTTCGTTATTCGGGGGCTGGCATTTTTTTTTACTTCACCCACACTTTCTTGCCGTCGACGATGTAGATACCTGGCATGAGGCCGTCGGCATAGTTAATATATGGTACGTGTGTGCGCACGCGTATGCCTTGCAATGTGTAGACATCAACGGGCTTGTTGAGCACCTTGGCCAAGTCGATGCGGTCGGGTTGTCCGAAGTCTTCTTCTTCCTCGCTCGGGTTGTCAATGTCGTCGTTCAGGTCGTATGGTGTCAGGTTTCTGTATATCCAGTTGGCACGTTTGGTCAACCAGTTCTTGGCGTTGTTGGTGATGGTGGTGTAGTTGCGTCCGTCGCCCCACATCGTGGCGTTGTGCTGGAACGACTGCTCGGTGTAGGCCAGGTAGTCGTCGCAGAACTCAATGAGTTCGCCCATGCAGTCGCGTTGCAGGAACTGTGTCCACAGCTTGTAGTATGCCTTCTTCACCACCTCGCTTCCGTTCCAAATGGCCTTGAAGAACGTGTTGCCTGCGTTGCTGTAGGCCAGCAGCGTGCGGTCGGCATCGTACACGAAATACTGGCTATGCCCCTCGTAACCGTAGCTCCAGTCGAAGTCCCACACGGGTCCGAATACCCATGCCGAGTCGGCCAGGACGTCGGGATTGTACACGTTCCAGCTCTTGGGGTGCTGTGTTTCCGTGTTGCGTGTCAGGTCGGTGACGAGCATGGCACGTACCAGTTTGTCCACGTTGATACAGAATTCGTGCTGTCCGCTTCGCACATTGGTAATCATGTTGTTGAAGGAGGATTGGATGTCATCGAAGCTGAGGTTTGTTACTTCGTCGGGGTCGGTAAGGTCGGGAGCCTTCACGTTGATGGGTAGGTTGTAGAAGGCGCTCTTGAACCTGTAGGCCTCGTCGTAGTAGCTGTCCATCTCCACGAGTGTTGCGTTGGTCTCGTCTTCCAGGCTGATGCTGTTGTTTGCGAATCCTACCTTTTCCGTGAAGTTGTATGAGCCACGGTAGTCTCCGTTGACGTAAAGTTCGACGGGAATGATGTGGTTGCATGCTGCACTTTCGACCATGTCGGCAATCTTCATGGCAATGGCATTCGTGGTCATGGAGTTACTCTGCTTATTGGCCAGCAGCACCCAGTTCTTGCCCTTCGTCATTCCAAAGGGTTTTGCCTTTTCGGGGAACTTGATGCGGTAGGGGTTCTTGCTGTTGGGGCTGTTGCTCCACGACGAGTTGCCTCGGCCTCGGATGGTAATCTGTGTCTCCTCCATGTCGGGAAAGGCACCGGCTCCGTCTATCTTAATGGTGGCATTCTCCCAGTAGGTCTTGCCGTAGCGTCCGATCCAGTTGAAGTAGTCCCAGCCGTAGCCGTCGCCAAAGGTAATGTCGATGCGTGGGATGCCGTATTCGCTTGTGGGCTGGTCGGTGAGGAAGTTGACGTGTACGTTGTAGTTGCGACCGTATGGCATGAAGGCCTGCCTGTAGACGGCAGGAGCTATCAGCTCGGGCACAAAGTCTTCCACTGTCTTGCCGTAATCGGGGTTCGGTTCGGCCTTGCTGATTGAAAACTCACTCAGTACCAGGTAGTTCTTGCGTGTGGATTCTGTCAGTTGCAAGCGCACGTAGCGATAGGCCTGGCTGAGTTGTATGACGGGACTGTCGTAAGTCTGTGCCGTTCCGATGGGCAGGTTGTCCTTCTCCTTGTCCAGCTTGCCTATCTCGTCCCAGGTGTATCCGTCCTGACTGCAAAGTATGATGAATCCCATGGGAGAGTATCCATTGTGCTGATCCCAGTTGCGTGTCGTATAGCTGAACTGGAAGCTTGAGACGGGCTCGGGCATCTCGACTTGCAGGTAGGGCCATGTGGTGGTTCCGTCGCCATAGTATGAGCCTTCTGCCCAGTTGTTCGAACTGCTCCAGTTGGAGTGGAAGTAGGTGTCTATGTTGCCGTCCAAAATAAGGTCCAGCTGCTGGTCGGCGTTGGCGCTTGGCCAGTTGGTGTATATCATGTCCTTCGTCAGGTTGAAGGGAGTCAGGAGCCAAGGTTCCTCCGTGTCCTCCGGTGGCGTGCTCCACACCTCGTCGCTGACCTTCTGCACGCTGTAAATCCAACTCTTGGGATAGGCGAGGGTATAGGTGACATCCTTGTCGAAGCGCAGACGCGACACCTTGCTTCGTTGCAGCTTGTTGTTCACGTAGGCGTTGGTGCCTTCCGGAACCTTGAACGAGGGTGTCAGTCGCTTTCCGATGCATCCCACATTCAGCGTGATGGTATTCTTTTCGTTGTCAATCACACCGTCCACGTCCTCGTAAAGCTGGTCGTTGAACTTGTTGTTGAACTTGAAGCTCTCGAATACGGGCAGGTCGCCCTGGTAGCGTGTCTCCTCGCTGGCCAGCTTGCTCTTGACGAAGGTGAAGGTGGTGTCGCCAGTCAGCGTCAGCGTCACAAGTCCGTTCGTTTCGCTTCGTCCCTCAATGTATTTCTCGGGTATGACGATGAGCTGCCCATCGTCCAGCGTGAAATAGCGTAGCTGGGCTTGCAGGCTGGTCAGGCAAAGCCACGCCAGGCAGAGGTGCAGGATTCGGTTTTTCATCTTCTTCTTTCTATTTCAGGTACTTTACCAGAGGAGAACCAATGGCACGCAGACCCTTGGCAATGCTCTGTGCGTTCAGCTTGGCACCACGCTTCGATGTGTGCGTGTGGTCCTTGCGGTAGTAGTCCTTGGCCTCCTCGCGACCAATCTCGTCGAGCGCGTCGGCCGAGATGTTGTGCAGGTCGACGAAGGCAACGCCCGTCTGCTCCACTACCTCGCGGTACCACTTGCCGAACGAGTCGTTGCGTCGTTCAATCTTGCCGCCCGGCCACTCGTTGCGAGGGGTAAGGCTGACCAGGATGGGCGTGGCACCCTTCTGCCGCACGTCGTCAATCATCTTGTGCAGGTACCAGCCGAAGGTGTAGACCACCTCGTTGCGCACCTCGTCGTTGGTACGAACGCGGTACACGTGGCTCGAGTCGGCCGTACCGGTTATGTCGTTGCGTGCCTTGCCGTGGGCCAGCTCGTTGCCCGCATCGTTGTGCCCAAACTGGATGAGTACGAAGTCGCCCGGTTGCAGGTCGTTGTACACCTTGTCCCAGCGTCCCTCACGCAGGTAGCTGCGGCACGAGCGGCCTGCCTGGGCAGCATTCAGGATGGTTATCTTGTCCGTGTCGAAGATGTCGCTGGCCACGGCTCCCCATCCCCACATGCCGTCCTCGTCGCTGTCAGCGTTCTTGACGGTCGAGTCGCCGGTGATGAAGACCACGGGCTTGCCGTTCTGTCGGCGCACACCGGTGGTAGGCAGTTGTGTGTTGGTCATCATGGCCTTCAGCTCCATGATTTCGGGGTGCTCACAGGCCAGTATGCCGTCGCAGGCCGAACGTGCGTTCAGCTGGGCACCGAAGGCAGACGTATGGATGTGGTCGAGGTAGAAGTGGTAGTTGAACTTCCACTCCGTCATCTGATCGTATTTCTGGGCGCTGATCTCGTTGAGGTCCACGAAGGGGCAGTTCATCTCCTCTGCCACCTGCTTGGCCCAGAGCCCGAATGTCTCGTTCACACGAACCACCTTTCTTCCCTCAGAGCTATCGTCCTTAACTCCCTTAACTCCTTTAACTCCTTTAACTTCTTTAACTTCTTTAACTTCTTTAACTCCTTCCTGATACGCATTCCTCGGCGTCAGGCTCATCAGTATGGGGTGGGCTCCGAGGGCTCTGATTTCGCGGATGTAGCGTCGCATGTATTCACCATAGCTGTAGACCGTCTCCTTCACGCCCGTCTCCTTGATGGTGACGTTGAGCGAGTCGTTGGCCGAGATGCCTTTGATGCTGGCGCGTGCACGTCCCTCGTCGAAGGGGCCGTTGTCGTTGTGTCCCAGTTCGATGATGACCCAGTCGCCGGGCTTGATGCCCTTCTTCACGGCAGGCCATAGCTTGGTGTAGAAGGTACGGCTCGAAGTGCCTCCCAATGCCTGGTTCTCGACCGTTATCTTTCGCTCGTCGAAGTAGTTGTGGGCGTAGAATCCCCATCCCCACTGACCGTTGTCGCCGTTGCCGAGCGTGCCGGTTCGCATGGTGGAGTTGCCGACAAGGAAGAGCACGGGGTTGCTTCCCCTTCGGCTGCTTCCGGCCAGTGGTCGTGCCGTCGATGCCTTTTCGAGTGAGTCGAGGGTGAGGTCAACCACCTTGTTGACGTCCTCCATACCTTGGTATTTCTTTTCGTCTTCCGTCATCTGCGCTTGGCAGTTGAGGGTTGTCAGTGCTGCCAGCAGGAGCAGGTTTTTCTTTCTCATGGTTATGTTGCTTGTATTAGTTTCCTTATTTAGCGTACAAAAATAGTCATTTTTTTTGAGATTATGGGCGTGAAAGGCTTCTTTCGTCCGTTTTTGAGTCAAAAATAATGTTTTTTTATGTCAAAATTGCACAAATTGCTAAAAAATGTGTAACTTTGCGTCCGTTTTAGACCATTTTGTGCGCCCTACATTATTATATAATATGCGCCCGATGGCCGTTCAAGAAGAATAATGATTTTAAAAAAATAAAGTAAAAAGTATGAAAATCGTAGTTCTTGCCAAGCAAGTTCCCGACACACGCAATGTGGGTCCCGATGCGATGACTCCCGAGGGAACCGTCAATCGTGCAGCCCTACCCGCTGTGTTCAACCCCGAGGACCTGAATGCCTTGGAGCAGGCTTTGCGCCTGAAGGAGCAGTTCCCCGGCTCCACCATTTCCGTAGTTACCATGGGTCTTCCCAAGTCAGCCGAGGTGATCCGCGAGGCTCTCTATCGCGGTGCTGACGCTGGTTATGTGGTTACCGACCGTTGTCTGGGTGGTGCCGACACACTGGCTACCAGCTACACGTTGAGCCAGGCCATCCGCAAGATTGGCGACTTCGACATCATCCTCGGTGGTCGTCAGGCTATCGACGGTGACACTGCACAGGTAGGTCCTCAGATTGCCGAGAAGCTGGGTCTCACCCAGGTTACCTACGCCGAGGAAATCCTTTCTGTTGATCCTGAGAACAAGAAGATTGTCATCAAGCGTCACATCGATGGTGGTGTAGAGACCGTTGAGGCTCCTCTGCCCCTCGTTGTTACCGTCAACGGCAGTGCAGCTCCCTGCCGTCCCCGCAACGCTAAGCGCGTGATGAAATACAAGAATGCTACGGTTGCTGCCGAGCGTGCTCCCGAGCAGGCCGACAAGTATGCTGCTCTCATCGAGAAGAAGCCCTTCCTGAACATCACCCAGTGGGGTGCTGCCGATATCGACGCCGACCTCAACCAGGTTGGTAAGGCTGGTTCTCCCACCAACGTGAAGGCAGTTCAGAACATCGTCTTCAAGGCTAAGGACAGCCGCACCATGACTGCCAGCGATGCTGACGTAGAGGGTCTGATCATCGAATTGTTGAACGAAAAAATCATTGGATAGTATTAACAGGGAGTTAACAGGGAGTTAACTTCGTGAAGTTAACAGGAAGTTAACAGGACGATACATTATGCAGGCGACCACCTCTTTTCAAGATATTTTGGCTTGGCAATATGCTCATCAGTTTGTGATTGGCGCATACAATGCAACTAAGGCTTTTCCTGAAGATGAAAAATTCGGGTTGACCTCACAGTTCCGCAGAGCAGCTGTTTCCATTGCCGCAAATATAGCAGAGGGCTATCGCAAGCTAAGCAAGGCTGACAAGCTCAGATTTTTCAATATCTCGCAGGGAAGTTTGGAGGAATGCAGATACTACATCTTGCTATCCAAGGACCTCGGATATATTGATGTTGCGACCCACGATCATCTTGTGGGGTTGTGCAACAAAGCGAGTTGGTATTTGAACAAGTATGCAGATGGTGTTGTCAACAACCACTATCAGAGTATCCCATCAGACAGTTCTAACGTCCGTTAACTCCATGTTAACTTCCCGTTAACTCCACAACGTTAACTCCCCAAATAAAAAAGAAACAATGAATAACGTATTTGTATATTGCGAGATTGAAGGCACAACCGTTGCCGATGTGAGCATCGAGTTGCTCACCAAGGGTCGTAAGTTGGCCAATACGCTGGGTGTTCAGCTGGAGTGTATCTGCGCCGGTAGCGGCCTCAAGGGCGTCGAGGCACAGGTCATGAAGTACGGCGTTGACAAGGTACACGTCTTCGACGCTGAGGGTCTCTTCCCCTACACCAGCAATCCTCATACTGCACTTGTTGTTAACCTCTTCAAGGAGGAGCAGCCCCAGATCTGCCTCATGGGTGCTACCGTTATCGGTCGCGACCTCGGTCCCCGTGTCAGTTCAGCCCTGTTCAGCGGTCTTACCGCCGACTGTACCGAGCTCGAGATTGGCGACTTCGACATGACCGTGGGCAAGGATGCCGATGGCAAGCCCGTCAAGAAGCACTTCGAGCAGCAGCTCTACCAGATCCGTCCTGCCTTCGGTGGTAACATCGTGGCTACCATCGTCAACCCCGAGCATCGTCCTCAGATGGCTACCGTACGTAGCGGTGTGATGAAGGCCGAGGTTCTCGACGAGAACTACAAGGGCGAGGTCATCAACCACGACGTGGCCAAGTACGTGCCCGAGGCTGAGTATGTTGTCAAGGTGCTCGACCGTCACGTTGAGGCCAGCAAGAACAACCTCAAGGGCGCTCCCATCATCGTGGCCGGTGGTTACGGTATGGGCAGCAAGGAGGGCTTCGACATGCTCTTCGAGTTGGCCAAGGTCATCCACGGTGAGGTTGGTGCCAGCCGTGCAGCTGTCGACGCAGGCTTCTGCGACCACGACCTGCAGATCGGTCAGACCGGTGTCACCGTACGTCCCAAGGTTTACATCGCCTGCGGTATCAGCGGTGCCATCCAGCATGTTGCCGGTATGAAGGAGAGTGGCATCATCATCTCTATCAACAACGATGAGAACGCTCCCATCAACACCATCGCCGACTACATCATCAACGGTACCGTCGAGGAGGTTGTTCCCAAGTTGATTAAGTATTATAAGAAGAACAGTAAGTAAGGTTACAAGGTTTTAGGTTTTAGGCCGCTTCGCTTTTAAGGTTATGGGACATGGTCCTGAATGCCTAGGTTATCCAAACGAAGCGCAAGCCCCTGAAACCTAAGACCCCAAACCTAAAACCTAAAGACATTATGGCAAATTTCTATACAGACGTTCCTGAGATTAAATTCGAAATGGAGAACAGTCCATTGATGCAGCGCATCGTGGACCTCAAAGAGCGTGACTACGCCGATAAGGACAACTACGACGAGGCTCCCCAGGACTTCGCTGACGCGATGGACAACTATGACAAGGTGCTCGAGATCGTAGGCGACGTTACTGCCAACATCGTGGCTCCCAATGCCGAGGATGTTGACGCAGAGGGCCCTCACTGCGAGAACGGCCGCGTACGCTACGCAAGCAAGACATACGAGAACCTCGACGCTATGGTCAAGGCTGGCATGAACGGTATGACCATGCCCCGTCGCTACAACGGTCTCAACCTGCCCAACACCGTGTACACCGCTGCCAACGAGATCGTCAGCGCCGGTGACGCAGGTTTTGAGAATATCTGGTCGCTTCAGGACTGCATCGAGACGCTCTATGAGTTCGGCGACGAGGATCAGCACAGCCGTTTCATTCCCCGCATCTGCGCTGGCGAGACCATGTCTATGGACCTCACCGAGCCCGACGCCGGTTCTGACCTCCAGAGCGTAATGCTGAAGGCTACCTTCGACGAGGAGAACAACTGCTGGCGCCTGAACGGTTCAAAGCGTTTCATCACCAACGGCGACTCTGACATCCACCTCGTACTGGCTCGTTCAGAGGCTTGCACCCGCGATGGTCGTGGCCTCTCTATGTTCATCTACGACAAGCGCGACGGTGGCGTTGACGTTCGCCGCATCGAGAACAAGCTCGGTATCCACGGTTCACCCACCTGCGAGCTCGTCTACAAGAACGCCAAGGCAGAGCTGTGCGGTAGCCGCAAGCTGGGTCTTATCAAGTACGTCATGGCGCTGATGAACGGTGCCCGTCTGGGTATCGCCGCCCAGTCTGTAGGTCTCAGCCAGGCTGCCTTCAACGAGGGTATGGCTTATGCCAAGGACCGCAAGCAGTTCGGCAAGGCTATCATCGAGTTCCCCGCTGTCTACGACATGCTTTCTATCATGAAGGCTAAGCTCGACGCTGGTCGTGCACTGCTCTATCAGACTGCTCGTTACGTCGACATCTACAAGGCTCTCGACGACATCGCCCGCGAGCGCAAGCTCACTCCCGAGGAGCGTGCTGAGCAGAAGACCTTCTCGCGCCTGGCTGACGCCTTCACTCCCCTGGCCAAGGGTATGAACTCAGAGTACGCCAACCAGAACGGTTACGACTGTATCCAGATCCACGGTGGTTCGGGCTTCATGCTCGAGTACGCTTGCCAGCGCATCTACCGCGACGCACGTATCACCTCTATCTACGAGGGTACCACCCAGCTGCAGACTGTCGCTGCTATCCGCTATGTCACCAACGGCTTCTACAGCCAGGTCATCAGCGACTACGAGCAGTGGGAGGTTGCTGCCGAGTACGAGGCTTACAAGGAGCGCGTAAAGGCCATGGCTGTTAAGTACAATGCATGTGTACAGGCTGTCAAGGACGCTGCCGACGAGGATCTGCACGATATCTGCGCACGTCACCTCTACGAGATGGCTGCCGACATCATCATGTGCCACCTCCTGATGCAGAACGCCAGCAAGGCTCCCGAGCTCTTCGGCAAGTCGCTCAACGTCTACGTCAACTTCGCAGAGGCAGAGATCGAGAAGCACAACCTCTGGATCAGCCGCATGGACGTAGCTCAGCTCGACAGCTACCGCAAGGCATAATCGCTTCGCTTGCGGGTCACAGGGACAGGTCGCCTTGACCCAGGCCTGGGTCAACGGACCCTGTCCCTGCGACCCTTCAAAGAGAGAGGCCCCGTCATTTCGACGAGGCCTCTCTCTCATTTCGGGTCACAGGGACAGGCCCTTCGGTTATTTTGATGGAACGCAAAGACGCAGAGGCGCAAAGATTATTTCTGATTTTTCTTTCTTAAACGCGAATTTCCGTAAATTAGACGCGAATTATCGTAAATACTTTTCTTTGGATTGCATTTTATTTTCAAAACAGAATAGACACTGCAGGAAAAACAATTTTCGAAAATTCACGTTAAATTCGCGATAATTTACGTCAGCCGAAGGCAAAAAAATTAAAGTCAGTCATTTAGTATTGACTATTAAAGGTGGGAAACTTCAAATCAATAAAAAAACTCTGCGTCTCTGCGTTCAAATACACAAAGAGAGACAGGGCATTTGCGTTTTTTCTTGATAGAACGCAAAGACGCAGAGGCGCAAAGATTATTTCTGGATCTTCCGGTATTTGGAGTGATAATTACTAATGTTCACCCATATCAGTTTGGATTTTCCGAAATGATTTTCGGTTGGATTTTGAGGAGCGCAGCGACGACCTCACTCATAAAGCCCATCGTTCGGGGGCTATTGTATGGTTGATTTTTAGTTTTTGATTTTGATTTGATTTCTATGGATGCACATGCCAGGATTTAGGAATCTGACTGAAAATCAGAACAAAAAATCACCCCTACAATCAATTGTACGCCTTCTTTTTTAGGAGGTCGTCGCTACGCTCCTCAAAATCAAACTCAAAATAGTTTCTAAAAATCTCCACTCAAAATTCCAGATGACT
>JAZLFZ010000037.1:0-16481 GCA_045616065.1 Bacteroidaceae bacterium
CATTCCGAACAGAGAAGTTAAGCCCGCCCGCGCCGATGGTACTGCACACCCGTGGGAGAGTAGGTAGCCGCCGTTTTTAACGAAGAAGCCCCGAGCCGAAAGCTCGGGGCTTTTTTCGTAATAGGCGGCTGCCTGCTCTCCAGAGTAAAGGTAGAGATTCCTCACTTTGTTCGGAATGACAATATAGTATCTAAGTTGGTGAAGACGCAAGAATTTATCGTTTTTACCTTCACCCTTCAGCCTTTCTCTGTAAAGTGCAGAGAAATAGTGCGTTGCGGAAATTTTTACTTTCAGTTTACTTTCAGCCTCTTTCAGTGCACCTTCAGTGGAACTGGAGGGGAACGCTTTGTGTCATGTTATGCGCATAAAAAGGTTCATAATTTCCGATATTATGGATGTTTTTCGTTTTTTTTGCATTGTTTTTGCTTTTTTTTACAAAATGCTGCTTGTATTTCAAAAAAATGTGGTAACTTGCAGTCTAAAATATGCTTAGTCGCTACTTCGCTTATATCGTATGCTGATTATTGTAACATCTAAATAGAAATAAATAATATAACTTAACTACAAATTTACACGCGTATGAAAAGAATTATTATCATCTCGGCTCTTGTCTGTAGTGGACTAAGTGCTAATGCTCAAAGCATTGCTTTCGGTTGTAAATCCGATGAGAATGATCAGTTTGACGTAAACTGTGAGTTGGACTATTTTCATGGTACCGCTACGATTGTCAAAGATAACAGAATTGGGGATGGCTATTATAATGTCTACCGTAATCTTGTGATTCCTGAGACTGTGAAGTATGATGGTAAAACGTTTACTGTGGTTGGCTACAAGGATGATGTTTATAACATAGATAATGTAAAGTTCTACTCTGTTACTTTCCCTAAGACACTTAAGGATGCCGGTAAACTCTATTCTTATGAGGAGGGTGGTGTCCGTTTTCCGACCGTCAATATTTCCGATATTAAGACGTGGTGTGGTGTGAACAATAATACTGGTTTGATATACTCTACCAACTATTATTTCCAGGATTTCTTTTTGTTCAGTTCACCGATTCCTGAAGGTATAACCAAACTTGGTAATGGTACTTTCGCTATTGCCGATCTATATAGTGTCCAGCTTCCTTCTACTCTTACCACTATCGGTGCTAAAACCTTCTATCTGTCTAAACTCTCTTCTGTTACTTTCCCAGAAGGATTGTTAGAAATTGGTGATTACGCTTTTCAAAATTCTGAACTCACCAGTGTAACTTTACCTTCTAGTCTCGAAGTGTTGGGTATGGGAGCCTTTCAGAGTTGTAAGCTCACTGATGTCAATATTAACAAAAATATCTACGAAATACCCGACTACTGTTTCGAGAACAATAATTTTGTGAAATTTGAAGTTCCCTCATGGATTCAGACCGTTGGTGAGTATTCCTTTGGATATTGCGAACAGCTGGAGCATTTTGTCTTTGGTGAGGGTGTAAAGGACGTGGGACGCGGTGTGTTTGATAACACTCCTAAGCTGACGAAGGTAATCTGCCTGGCAGAGGAGGTTCCTACTTTCGATCATCGTTCGTTCTACTCCGATGACAACTCGGTAAAATATAAAACCCTCTATGTGCCAGACGATGTTGTGAACAAGTACAAAAATGACGATGAATGGAGTAAGTTCAAAGAAGTTCTTCCCCTCTCTGATTTCTATAAGGTAAAATGTAGTGTTTCTTATGCTGGTGATAATGTTATCATTAAGCTTGATCCTGAGACGAAGACTGGTTGCGTAATAGAATCAGAATTTGTAAATGGTTATCTTCAAATCCCCGAGAAGGTCATGTTCATGGACGAAGAGTATACTGTGACGGCCATAGGTGAGAGAGTGTTCCAGGAAAACTTCAGTATTGCTGCCGTCGACCTGCCCAGTACCCTTACCAGTATTGGTGAGTATGCTTTCACCCAGTGTACAAGTCTGTCTGAAATTGTAATACCCGACGCTGTGACGTCGATAGGTGACTTTGCATTCTTTGGATGTACGAGCCTCAATAAGGTGACTCTCGGTGCGAGTGTTAAGTCAATTGGCTATTATGCCTTCGGTATTCATAATGATTATTCTGTCGACCAGGTGACCTGTAAGTCGGAGACTGTTCCTGTGGCTAAGGCTAATGCCTTCGGTGACAGACTTTCCGGTGGTGTTACGCTTACTGTTCCCGCAGGATGCGAGGAGGCTTATCAGGCAGTAGAGCCCTGGAGCCGTTTCACAAACATAGATGGTGATAAGACGCAGCCCTGTTCTGATCCTGTCATCGAGATTGTGGATGGCCGAATCCTTCTCAGCTGCCCCACTCCCGGTGCCCTTGTGTACTACAACATCGATGCACAGTCAGGTGGCGGCAGCACTCTGTACGACCTCAAGATCAAGCTGCAGGCTAAGTCTTCGAAGCGTGCTCCTTCTAAGGAAGTCGAAGTAAACCTCGTTGACCTCCTGCCGAAGGATGGCGACATGAATCATGATGGCAAGCGCAGCATCACCGATGTTACCAAGCTCGTGAATGTGCTGCTTGGCAAGTAAGTCAACCTATAACGATGGTTAATGAGGGTCATTCCTCGTTAACCATCTTTTTTTGTATTAGTTGTGAACTTCGGTGGACAAATATTTGCTCTTTTCAGGAATATTCTCTAAATTTGTGGCGTAATTCAAATATGTCAAAGATATGATTAATGTCGCAAACCCCATTTATGATGCAGTCTTCAAATATCTGATGGAAGATACACGCGTGGCCAAGACATTACTGTCTGCATTGCTAAAACGTGAAATTGCAGAAGTTGAGGTACGTAAACACGAGTATTCTAATGGAACGCGCGACAAGATATCCATGTTCCGCATTGACTTTGCTGCACAAGTACGGCAAGACGATGGATCGCTGAAGCTCATTCTGGTCGAGTTGCAAAAAACTTGGCTCGAGACAGAAACCCTTCGTTTCCGTCAATATCTTGGTACCCAATATGCCGACCCTTCCAATATTCTGAAGGATGATAATCCCATGGGATTCGGCATACCTATGGTGACCATATATTTGCTTGGGCATAGGGTGGGGGAAATAGAGGCACCCGTATTGTATGTCAACCACAAGTCGTTCGACTACGACGGAAACGTAGTAACGAAGGGCGTACCAGATCCTTTTGTCGAAAGTCTGGTTCATGATAGTATCATAGTCCAGATTCCTTTGCTGCGAGGTCAGGTGAACAATCGTCTTGAGGAGGTTTTGTCAGTTTTTGACCAGACACACAAGGATAAGAATAATCGTCAAATACTCAATATTGACGAAGATGCCTATGGCGATGATGATGAGATGAATCGCATCCTGCATCGCCTTCTCTCTGCTGCCTCGGATTCCAAGGTGCGACAGGATATGAATGTGGAAGAAGAATACTTCCAGGCTATAGAGAATCGGGATACCGCTATCATGCTACGTGATCAGAAAATAGCAGAGCGTGATGCACAGTTGGCGGAGAAGGATGGCCAGTTGGCGGAGAAGGATGGCCAGTTGGCAGAGAAGGATGGCCAGTTGGCAGAGAAGGATAAGGCTTTGATAGGCTATGCAAGGACTTTGCGTGAAATGGGGAAATCGTACGAGGAGATAGCCGCAAATACTACGTTGCCCATTGCGCTCTTGAAAGAAATTATGTAATCTGTAAGTAATGAAAAGTGCTCGTTTTTTAGTTGAAAGGCTAAGAAACGAGCTTTTTTTTTGTACTTTTCCGCTTTTTTTGTGAAAATATTTGGCATTGTGTGCGGATGTGTGTATTTTTGTCCAATTCTACGTTGCCGTACGTGGATTTACTGAACGAAAATAACTAAAACAAATATATCATGAAGAAAAAATTACTTCTAACGCTTGTTGCGCTGTTCAGCGTATTGGGGGGAGCAATGGCGCAAGGCACGATGCTTTTGTCTAAAGGAACCGATGCTTTGTCAGCCTTTTCTGAGACATCTGGCTATTATGTAATTGCCGGTATAGCACAGAATAATTCAACAGACAAGTTCCTTTATGACAATGGTACAAAGGTGCAGGGAAAAGCCATCACCGATGCCCAAGTCGGTTCTTCTAGTGGTGCTCAGTTTGTGTGGAAAATCACCAAGAATGGCGAGAAGTACAATGTGCAGAATGTGGCAACTGGCAAGTACGTGTCTATCCCTACTTCAAACGGTGGTGCCGTAAGCATGGTTAACAATCCTGTTGACCTGAGCATCAACTTTACCGACGCTTTGGCTTGTATCAACAATGGTAGCCATGCTATTGATGTAAATAGTGATGGTATGAACGTGGTTACTTGGGCTGGTACAACCGCTGCTAGTAACCAAGGCTCTCGCCGACTGATGATTTACGAGGCTAATGTAGAGGATTATAGCTATTTCACTTGCGACAATGTCTATCGTATGAAGTTGCGTGAAGGTGGTTCTCCAGCCAATTATTATTTTAAGTATAATGGTACAGGTGTAGATACTCGTAATAACACTGATGCAGATGCCTTTGCGCCCGAGCGTCTGTTCTTCCTGAAGCAGGTTGCTGGCGAATATGGAGCTTATACGCTTCATTGTGTTAAGTTGGGTGAATCCGTAGGTTTCTCTGTAGGTGTTAATGGTGCAAATGCAGCCTTCACATCTACCCCGACCAAGTTCTATGTATCCAAGAACAGCAATGGTGGTTTCAACCTCAGACATAACGAAGGCGTTAATTCTCACATGAATGATGTAAATGGCGCATTGGGCGTATGGAATAGTGGAAGTAGTTTGAACGACAAGGGTTCGATGATTACCATTTCCGACATTACAGATGCTGATATTGACGCTTCTGCTGGTGACGATGCAGCAAAGGCTGCAGCAAAGTCCGCTCATACCTATACTAATGTAGAGAAACTGTTCCTAGATGACATCCACTTTACACTGACTGATGCAAGTGGTGCTAACTATGTGGGCGATGTCCAGGGAATTGTGGGTACTGCACCTACGTTCCTGGGCGCATACGGATATACGCTGACCAACGAAGCATGGAATGAAACAAACTACTCTGCTACTATTACCTTCCCCTTCCCCGTAAACACTGCAACAGGTATTCAGAGTGCACTGGGTACTTCAAAGTGGTATGTAGATGCTGATGATAAGGTCTTGGCTCACAATGAAGCAAACACCCCAGTGATTTATTCTACAAACGCGGATAGTTTTCGGTGGATTATTATCCCCTCATGCACCAATGATGGTACTTTCTCATTCAAGATAAAGAGTGTAGGAGCAGACAAGTATATCCCTGCAGACGCAAGCACTGAATCGGGAACTGCCACTACACTTGTTGAAGAGGCAAGTGCAGGCTCATTCTACTATTCTCATATTCTGACAGGTGAGGGATTTGCTACAGAATTGGCAAATAATAAGTTCCTTACTATTAATTCAGGCACCAAGACTGAAGCCCAGAATATTTGGATTTGGCCATTTAACGGAACTGCCGGACATACTGGTTCAAACCTTACCTTCCCTGAAATTACTGATAACGATGAAGCTGTAATCGAGGCGTTTAGTGCTATCTCTGCTCTTGAGAAGTTCACTTTGGAGGATGGTGCAACTGTTGTAGGTCCTACAGAGTTCGCTGCTCCTGCTCAGATCAACGCCGCAATTGATGCAATCGCCAGTGTTGAGGATAATATTGAAGCAAAGGCTGCGTTCCTTTCGAGCGAGAATGGTACTAAGTTGACTACTTACAAGAATGCACTTAGTTCATATGGTACTTTGGATAATGTGGTTGTAAACATGAAGAGCATTTATGGTACTCTTATCCTCTCTTGTCCATCATCTGCTGTTGACGGATTGACTAAGTATACTTGCTCTAGTGACAACAATGGCGTATTGGAGTTGTCAGAATCCACTGGTGGTTATGCTCAATTCGTTCCCTACATAATTAAGAAGACTGGTTCTCAGAGCAAATTCCAAATTATCGGTTGGAACAAGGGTCAGAACCATGAGAATGTAACCGCTGGCTACTTGACCGGTGTACTTCAGGCAGATACTAAGGTTCCTTCTGGCAGCTACATCCTTGCTACACTGGAGGGTGTTCAGGCATTCTACAAGGTAGAGACCAGCAATTACACCGCAGCCGTCAACAAGTGCTACATCACCATGCCTAGTGCTTCTGATGTTAAGGCACTGTACTTCGATGAGAATGGTGTAGAAACTGCAATCGAGAATTTGGATGCTGAGCACGAAAATGGTGCCATTTTCAACCTCGCTGGCCAAAAGTTGAACGGCCTGCGGAAGGGTGTCAATATTGTGAATGGCAAGAAGATTCTGGTAAAGTAAACAACCTAACAGACAAAGAAAGATGAAAAAGAATTATATAATACCCAGTTTGCGTGTTGCTCCGTTGGATATGGCAAGCATTATAGCTAGCTCTCCCTCTATCAATGATGGTCCTTCTGCTTCCCCCACATCCATTACGGACTCTAATATGAACTTGTTCCAGATGGATGCCAAGCAGCAGGGACCCTGGGACAACGAGTGGTGATTCGGTTGGACTATTGGATAAAGGTTAATCGAAAAGAATTTATCGAAAAGTCCTTTACCCTTCAGTCTGTCTTTGTATTGCTCTGTGTTATAGTGAGATACTGAGATTTTTACTTTCAGTTTACTTTCAGCCTATCTTCAGTTTTCTTCATTCTGAGGGTAAGGATGAGGGAGGACAGATGGAGGGCTGCTGACAAAAGGGCTTGGCTGAAGGAGAAACTGAAAGTGACTGAAAGTGAAACCGGTTTACTTTCAGCCATGCAACGAGTTGAATACGTGTTATTTATGATGTATGGCTGAAGGCTGAAAGTAAAAAAAGAGAGTGAGGCTACGAAAAGAACGGAAGCCTCGGACAGAGATAATCGAAACGACCAGTAGTGTCAAATTAGGGTGTTGCCCGGTTTGGTGCTGCTGGTCGTTTGTTTTTTGGGGTGGCTTCGTTACAGATTCTGCGACGCAGCGTTACAGATTTTGCGACGCAGCGTTACAATTTCTGCGACGCAGCGTTACAATTTCTGCAACGCAGCGTTACACTTTTTGGGGTAATGATATATTGGGCACATAACGGTATTATTGAAACAAAAATACACGAAAATAAACAAAGGTAATGCTTGTTTGGCACGAACTGATAATCGAACGCAAAGACGCACTTTTGGCGCCGGCCTAAAGTCGACGCAAAGGTTCACACGAAGGCACGAAGAGCACGAAGTTTTCTTGCTGCGAGCAAACTTTTTTCTTGCTGCGAGCAAACTTTTTTCTTGCTGCGAGCAAACTTTTTTCTTGCTACGAGCAAACTTTTTTCTTGCTACGAGCAAACTTTTTTCTTGCAGCGAGAAAACTTTTTACTCGCAGCGAGCTTCGGGAAAACTTGCAGCAGAGAGTGGGTGCGTCTGTAGCGAAAGCGTATGTTACACGTTGTGTTGTCGGTGGTCAGACAGCGCCGGCCGCCTTCAGCCATGCCTTGATGGCAGCTTGCAGCTGACGGAAGGCCGTGGCGGCTTGCGGTTCGGTGAGGTCGGGACGGGCGAGTATGGTTTGTGCGGTGCGGAGTGCAGTGGCGAGCTGGGCGTTCGCCTCGCTGTTGGCCAGCGACTCCTGCATCTGGAAGGCACTGACGATGAGGTCGAAGAGCTTGCAGGCCCAGGGACGTTCGGCCGAGGGGAGCACGATGGCCTCTTGCCAGATGGGTGCCCACCTGTTGGCGAGGAACTCGTCGTAGGTCTCGTGGTCACCGGCCGTGTAGTGGCCCAGGGCTGCTATGGCCTTGGCAAGTGAGCGGGCCGTGCGTGGCTGCCCCACCTTTCCGATGAGCGTGGGTATGCCGTAGCGCTCTTTCTGGAATCCTGTGAGGCGGCGGCGATGGCGCGTATAGTCCTCGTCGTAGCTCTCACCGATGGCGCTGACCTCCTCGATGCTCCAGCTCGAGTCGTCGTAGTATCGTCCGTCCACTATGTGGTTCCACACCATCAGTCCCTGCTGGCTGTTCATGTGCAGCGCCGTGTTCGTATTGCCCTCGATGGAGAGGGGAAGCAGTCCCCAGCAATCCTGCGTAGCGTTAGTGGATTTGTCGTCTTCGCCCACCTTGCCTTGCGGCACAAGACGCATGTCCGCCTCGACGATGGGCAGCAGGGCGACGGGCTTGCCCGCCGTCACGTCGTAGGCCATCGACAAGCCGTTGCGGTTCTCTATGCGGTAGGTGTCTCCGTAGCGTACGAATCTCCAGCACTGGCTCGTCGTTCCGTTCCTGTCGCTGGCGGTGAGGGGAGCCGAGAGGATGCCGTCCAGTTGCGGTATGGTGGTCACGACGCGCATGTCGAAGCGTGATCCTGCACAGCGAATGGCATACCAGTGACTCTCCTTGTCCGTGCTCACCTTGATGTGCGTGATGTGCTCGAAGCGGAAGTCGCCCGCCTCCCCGGCCTCACGGACGAGGTCGGCAATGTAGTCCATCAGTTCGGCATCCGAAGCTGTCTCCATGCTCCTGACGGGCGAGAGAGCCTCAGCCTGGATGAAGGCGTGCTCCACGTCGCGCAGGTTGTGGTGTGTACCCTCGATGATGTTCTCCCACTCACGGAGCAGACGAGGCAGGTAGTAGTCTCGAATCAGTCCGGCCCAGGTGCGGCAGGCATAGTCGTTGACCGGCTCGTGGCTGTTGGGCTGTGTGCCATGGTCGCCGTACCAGAGGCTGACGATGCGTCGCGCATTGCGCACATAGCGCAGCCGCTCGTTCTCGTCGGCTGCCACCGTGCCCGTGGCATTGGCCCCCGCCATCCGACAGGCCTTGTCCTCCCACTTCTGCTCGTCGTAGAGCGGGTGAGCCGTCAGCAGGCGGTCCATGCCGAGCAGTATGTCGCGCAGCTTGCCGACGAGTGCGCGCGCCTCGTCCTTCTGCCCCGCGTTGTGCGTAGCCTTGATGCGTCTGTTCAGCTGTTCCACCCGGCAGGCCACGTAGAAGGCCGCCGCCTCGATGATGTCATAGCGCAGCAGGGTGGGGCAGGCCGTGCGGTAGCGAGCCAGGTTGTCGGGGCTGAGGAACGCCTCCGAGGCCTTGAAGAAGGCTTGTCCCGGGTCGACGTTGGGGTTGACGTATCCGTCCGTCCGGTTGTAGCCCTGCCATCCGAAGCATCGGTGGTCCTGGTAGGTGGCGAGCACCGTGGCCTGCAGTGCATTGAAGAAGTCCTGCACGTCCTTGCCGTATTGTCCGTATCGGTCGTGCGCGTAGCGTTCCTTCCAGTCGTTGACATCCATCGGCATGGAGCCTGGCGTCCATCCCGCGTCGCATATCAGCTCGTAGAGCATCTCGTTGTTCTCCACCCCCTCGGGCGTCAGTCCCCATCCCGTCAGGTTCTGGCAGTTAGGGCCATCGTACTGCGTGCGCCATGCCGAGGCGTAGGTGGTCAGTCCACCGTTGTAGAAGTTCTTGCCGCCCATGTTGGGCAGCATGGTGACGGTCCAGTCGTGACCATTGAAGCCCTCGTAGGGTGCGTCCCACTTCCCGTTGCCGTACTCCGGACTCATATAGAGCATGTTGAAACGATGCTTGTCCACATTCTTCGTCAGTGCGTCGAACTTCGCCTTGCCCCACTCACCCGCCTGATAGACAAAGGTCCAGCCCTGCGTCACCCATACGCTGTTCGGATTGCGCGACCCCTCCCGTATGCACTTGTAGACGTGGTCGCCGTAGTCGGTCAGCACGTCGAGGTCGTCGGGTACGGTCATCTCGTTGAACGAGTCGGAGAGGTAGTATGTGCAGGGTCCGAACTCCTTCTCCCACTCCTGTATGAAGCGTGTCCCCACCTGCACGAAGGCCTCCGTGTCCGGGTTCAGCCTGTAGTTGCGGTGGGTCTGCGGCACCCAGTTCCATCCCGTGTGTGCGAACTGTCCCGGGTACTTCTCGGCCAGTGCCAGTGGTACGAATCCTCCGAATGCCGGGCAGACCGGCTTCATGCCCAGTCGGCGCATGCGGTCCAGTATGTGGTGGGCCAGTGCCAGCTGTCGCTCGTGCCAGTGGCTGCCTAGCTTTCCGTCAAACGAATTGCCGGCCAGATTGCCCATTCGGAACCAGGGCAGGTGAGCCGGAGCCACCTCCCATTGGTCCACCTGCTCGTCGGTGAGGTGGAAGGGAGCCTGTGTGAAGACACGTCGGTAGATGGCTTCGGCCGCCACCAGCATGAGCGGCATGTCGATGCCGTGCAGTGCCATCCAGTCTATCTCCCTGTCCCATCGCTCCTCGTCCCAGTAGGGCATGGTGTAGCCGTATGTCACCACGTTGAAATACTGGTGGTCGCGGTAGGGCGAGGTGAAGACGTCCTGCTCCGTCTTGACCGGTGCGACGGGCATCTCGAAACGCTTGCCCGACCAGGAGCAGATGCCCGCCCCGTTGCTCTTCACGAAGTCGTAGAATCCACGGCAGGCCGCCACGCCGCTTGAGGCGTGCAGCACCAGCGTGTTGCCCTTGAGGCGATAGGCGAAACGGTCCTTTCCGTTGTCGCTTGTGAGGTCGATGTGCAGCTCCACCTTCAGCCCCGGGCTGTCTCCCATGAAGCGTCGTATGATGCTTTCGGCCTCGGCCTTTTGTGTGTGCAGCGTTGTCCGGACCGTCTTGGCGGGCAGCAGGTTGAAGCAGAGAAACGTGACGAAGAATAGTAAGAGAGTTCTTTTCATAAGTTTTTTTTGCGATGGCATTGTTTCTTGAGGGGGGCATTGCCCTTGCGGGGTTGCGTCTGCAAATATACATATTTTTTTCCGGGATATCGTTCTGTTTAGCCTATTTTCTCCCAGTTTCGGCCGTGCTGGACGAATTTGTTGTTCTTTTTGAGCGTTCGTTTTGTAAGTAGACAAAAAATGTGTACCTTTGCAAAAGGCAAGTGCAAAGGCTGGCTTGCTGGGAGAAAACCTGAAAAATACTTATAAAAACAAAATGTATATGAAACGAATATTGAGCATCGTGTGCCTCGTCCTGCTGCCCCTGTGGGTGCTGGCTGGTGTGGAAGGAACGTTCCTGATCAAGAACGAGGACGGCAACTACCTGCGACTGCAGACACAGTATACGGAGACCAATGCCGTGAACGCCACCCCGATGGATGCCGACGAGGGCACGCTCTTCACCCTCGCGGGCAGCGATGCTGCGGGCTATTCCATCTGCGACCAGGATGGCAATTATATGATTGTCAGCACGACGATATTCTGGAATACCAGCACCTCCACCACGGCTTCGTCGCCCTGGACGATAGAGGAGGCGGGCGATGGGCTGTACTACATCAGGAACACGCAAGGCTACCTGAAGAGCCAGGGTGATTATGCCTACACGAACGGCGGCCTTTCGGACAACGTGCGCTGGCAGCTGGAAGTTCCCGCTCCGCCCAAGAGCACACTGGTGACTGCGGTCAGCCAACTGACGTCGGGCAGCTACTACCGCTTTGTCAACGTGGGCAATGCGCAGAAGGCGCTCAACGAGACGGACGGTAAGAAACTGGACGGTGCCAATGTGAGCGAGACGGCCCCCTCGCAAGTGTGGAAACTGGTGAAGAACGGCACGAAGTGGAAACTGAAGAACCTGCTGACGGATAACTACATCGGCAGCAGTAGCAATACCAGTGTGCAGAGCACCTATCCCACCAACTCGACGGGCAGCAGCTTCACCATAGGCAGCCTGTCGGACGGCGTTTTCTACGTCTCCGAAGGTACGGTGCCCAACAGTGGCCTGAACTACAACACGGCCTACAACGTAGTGGTGAACTGGCAGTACCAGTCGGACAAGGGTTCGCAGTGGAATATATATAAGGTGGAGAACGTGGACGAGCTGACCACCACGGCCAGCGACTACCGCGAGGCGGGCAAGGTGAGCGACACCAAGCTCTCGACCTACTTCGTCGACAAGGCGTGCACCCAGTTGCGCAGCAACTATGCCGCGATGACCGATGACGACCTGCGCACCGCCATGTCCACGCTGCCCGCTGCCGTCCGCGAGATGGCCGTAAAGGTGAAGAACCAGCAGTGGAACCCCGATGCCACCTACTCGAAGTACGAGCAGATGTTCCGCATCAGCGACTACGAGATCTATACCAACTGCAACTGGAACAAGATCATGGGCGTGGGACCCTTTGCCATGCTCTATAACCCCACTGGCATCACGGTGAAGGCCGGCGACGTGGTGTACGTCTTTGCCGACCAGGGTGCCAAGGACAGCGATGCCGAACTGCTGCTGCACGTGGCCTGTGTTACCGACCGCTACTCGAGCCAGACCCTGACGCTGCACGAGGGCGTCAACGTGCTGCTGGCCAGCTGCGACGGCGAGATCATGATAGACTATACGCTCAACAATGCCCCCGACGGCGAGTGGAACGGCAAGACCGTAGGGCAGTACGACCCCATCAAGGTGCACATCGAGGGAGGCACGTGTACGGGTACGTGGGACCTTCACCGAGGCATGACAAACCAGGACTGGGCTTGGCTCAGGGATAACATGTTCAAGTCGCGCTACCTGCACGTGAAGGGCCACTCCACGATGCTCAACGTCCAGACGAAGGACGTGATCCCCGAGTCCGACCCCACGACCGTGATGAAGGTCTGGGACTTCGTCTTCGACACGGAGGAGAGTCTGCTTGGAGCCGACGCCTACCGCAAGACGGGTGCCTACAAACCCATGATAAACAGCCGCAACTCCTTCCAGGGCAATCCCAACTGGGACGGTGGCCACGGCACCAACCATCCCGGACTGAGCTACCAGAGCGGTGAGTTCAACAGCCAGGAACTGGTGCACACGGGGCAGAACGGAGGTGCCATGTGGGTCATTGAACACGAGGAGGGCCATGCCCATCAATACCCTGTCAACCTGGCCGGTATGACCGAGAGTAGCAACAACGGTCTGGCTCAGATGGTCAACCACCTGTGGGGCTACCGCACCAGCCGTGGCAAGGGAGTGTACGACGCCCAGAAACTCTTCAACGAAGGCTACACCTGGGTGGACTACATGCGTGGTGCCAACCATCGCCGCACCAGCATCTACGACCAGTCGCTCTGGATGACCAACCGCATGTTCTTCCAGCTGTGGCTCTACTTCGACTACCTGGGCTACTACCAGCCCGAAGGCGGTGAACGCAATGACGGCTTTGCCTTCTTCTCACGCCTGGCCCGGCTGATGCGCGAGAAGGGCGGCATCCGCACCGGCAACCGCAAGGAAGCCCCCGGCAGCTACAAGACCGACTACATGCTCTTTGCCGAGGTGGCTGCCGAGGCTGCCCAGACCGACCTTACCGACTTCTTCGAGATGTGGGGCATCTTCCGTTATGCCGACGAGGTGAAGCTGACCTCGCTGCCCAGCAACGGTGATGAGACGGTGGACGAGAGCGTGAACGACGATCCCGACAACGGTATCTATTTCATCGGCGACTACGGCAACTATTACATCCAGATGCCCGTGCGCACCAATGCCGCTGACGTGGAGTACGTGAATGGTGTGCGAGCCCGCATGAAGGCCTACCCCAACAAGGCTCCCGGCCTGCTCTTCATCAATGACATGGCCGAGCAGATTGTCATCCGCGACGACGCCAAGGTGCTGGAGTTCGACCCCAGCGTGAAGGGGCAGAAGGTGCAGTACTACTATAGCAACGTGGCCGGTACGCAGGGCAAGTTGGGCATGTTCACCAGCTTTGCCACCGACAACCTGAACACAAAGTTCCAGGGCAACGTGACGAAGAGTACGGGCAAGGTCAACGTGAAGAACACCTCCGACGGACTGGTGGGCTTCAAGGTGTACGACGAGCAGGGGCAGCTCTGCTACGTGAGCACGGACTATACCTTCACCGTAGGCACCGAGATGGCCACGAAGATAGTGGAGGGTGCCTACCGACTGGTGGCCGTGAGCGGCACCGGTTACGAACTGGACTACCGCGACTGGGCTGCCCCCGTGTATGAGGAGCCCACCATCGGTCAGTTGGCACGCAAGATAGCACGCCAGCGAAAGGGCGAGAGCGGCATCACGCTGGAGTACCTCAATATGCTGGTAGACAGAATGCTCAGAAAGTAAAACGAGAGATAGGACGGGGAAACAGGAAAAGCCGTAAGGACATGGCAGCGAAAGATAAGACAATGTACGTCTGCGAACAGTGTGGACAGGAGAGTGCTAAGTGGCTGGGCAAGTGTCCGGCCTGCGGACAGTGGGGCACGATGAAGGAGTTTCGTGTGCGACCCGACAAACCCGGTTCGGCCATCACACGAGCCGCCCTGCAGGCCGCTGGGCACGATGCTGACAAACGTAATGTGCCGCAACCCATAGCCCGCATCCAGGCCAGCGAGGAACCCCGCATCGACATGCTCGACGAGGAGCTGAACCGCGTCCTTGGAGGTGGCTTGGTGCCGGGCAGCCTGGTGCTGCTGGGCGGCGAACCCGGCATCGGCAAGAGTACGCTGGTGCTGCAAACGGTGCTCCGGTTGCAGCAACAGCGCAAGGTGCTGTATGTCAGCGGTGAGGAGAGTGCCCGTCAGATCAAGCTGAGGGCAGAGCGACTCTTGGAGAATGAGAATTTGAACGCAAAAGATGACAATGCGGATGCCAACCGTAAATTGGGGGCAGACCCCAATTTGCGGCTGGCGGAAGGACTGCTGGTGCTGTGCGAGACGTCGTTGGAGAAGATCTTCGACCAGGTGGCCGAGGTGCAGCCCGACCTGCTGGTGGTGGACTCCATACAGACCATCTCGACAGAGGGCGTGGATAGTTCGGCCGGCAGCCTGAGTCAGATACGCGAGTGCGCTGCCTCGCTGCTGAAGTATGCCAAGACG
The DNA here is from genome assembly GCA_045616065.1 of Bacteroidaceae bacterium. Lineage (GTDB taxonomy): Bacteria > Bacteroidota > Bacteroidia > Bacteroidales > Bacteroidaceae > Physcousia. The sequence goes on from JAZLFZ010000037.1 coordinate 14,812, forward strand.
GGTGGCGTGAGCATCCTGCTCATCGGTCACATCACGAAGGAGGGTACGTTGGCGGGTCCCAAGGTGCTGGAACACATCGTGGACACGGTGCTGCAGTTCGAGGGCGACCAGCACCACCTGTACCGCATCCTGCGCAGCATCAAGAATCGCTTCGGCAACACGAGCGAACTGGGCATCTATGAGATGCGCCACGACGGACTGCGCCAGGTGACCAACCCCAGCGAGTTGCTCCTGACGGAGAACCGCGAGGGACTGTCGGGCGTAGCCATTGCCTCGGCCATCGAGGGCGTGCGGCCCTTCCTCATCGAGACGCAGGCCCTGGTCAGCACTGCCGCTTACGGTACGGCCCAGCGCAGCACGATAGGCTTCGACGGCCGCCGTCTGAACATGCTCCTTGCCGTGCTGGAGAAGCGCGTGGGCTTCAAGCTGGCCCAGAAGGACGTCTTCCTCAATATTGCCGGCGGACTGCGCGTCACCGACCCCGCCCTGGACCTCAGCGTCATAGCCGCCGTGCTGAGCAGCAACGTGGATGCGCCCATCGACGGCGACGTGTGCATGGCCGGTGAGGTGGGACTGAGTGGCGAGATACGTCCGGTGGCCCGCATCGAGCAGCGTGTCAGCGAAGCCCAGAAGCTGGGTTTCAAGCGCATGCTGGTGCCCGCCCACAACCTGCAGGGACTTGACCCCAAAAAGTACAAGATTGACCTCGTGCCGGTAAGGAAGGTGAGCGAGGCCGTAAGGGAGCTGTTCGGGTAACTGACAGCTCCTTTTTTCTTTTTTGTTCATTTTTTTTGTTTTTTTTCGCAAGAACGGTGTCGTTATTTGCGAAACTGTCTTGTTTTGTCGTGTTTTTTTTGTACATTTGCACCCGCAAGTGAAAAAATCGAAAATAATCCTAACAAAATAATTTGAATATGAAAAAACTTTTTACCCTTATTGTGGCCTTGTTCGCCAGCGTTTGCATACAGGCTCAGGTCAATGTCGTTGACGCTGCCGGAAATGTGTGTCAGGAGGGTGGCGTGTTGGACTTTCATGACGAGATGCCCGACCTCCCCCTTGTCATGATGGGTTCGCCCAAGTTGGTGAATACGTCAGATGCTCCTGTCAGTGTGTATTTCGATGTGAACATCCGCCAGTTGCCAGAGGGTACCTCTTTCGATGACTGCTTCAGTGGCGTCTGTGTGAAGTTTGCGCAGGCTGGTACGCATCAGTCTGGTGCCAAGGATATCGATGCCCAGGCCACGATGCCCACCCTGATGGAGTGGAACTGCTATGACTCGCAGAACAAGGTGAACGTGGAGGGCATCTGCATTGTGGACTTTGTCATGTACGTGAACGGTGAGAAGAGTCTGAGCTTCACCGCCCGCTACATCAACGGTGATGTGAGCAAGGTGAAGGGGCTCGCGACCGATGCCGTCAAGACGCAGGGCACATTCTCGCTGGACGGCAAGCGTCTGCAGGGTGAGGCCAAGGGACTTGTGATCCGCAACGGCAAGAAGGTTTTGGTAAAGTAACGATAACAATAAAACAACAATAAGTTAGTGAACAAATTTATTTTTATAATTATTGTGGTAAATTAAACTAATATTAAAATAAGATTAAACCTTGAAAGTGTCACAAAATGGAGTTTAATATTTTTTTAATATAATTTTAATATACCATTATAAAAA
>JAZLFZ010000038.1:0-32546 GCA_045616065.1 Bacteroidaceae bacterium
CAACTTCTTCGTCTATGACTCGCTGAAGATTGTCCTGCTGCTCTTCCTCATAAGCATTGTGATGGGTGTGGTCAATGCGTATTTCCCAATAGAGCGACTACGCAACTACCTGACTGTGCACAAGATGTATGGTTTTCAATACCTCATGGCAAGCATCTTTGGTGCCATCACTCCGTTTTGCTCCTGCTCCAGCATACCGCTGTTCATAGGCTTCGTAAAGGGCGGCATCCCACTCGGCGTGACCTTTGCCTTCCTCATTACCTCACCATTGGTCAACGAAGTAGCCGTTGCAATGTTCCTCGGCACGTTTGGCGTTAAGGTGACAGCTATCTACGTCGTCTGTGGCATACTGATGGGAGCAATAGGAGGTTTCGTTTTAGGCAAGATGAAACTCGACCGCTACCTCTCGCCTTGGATCATCCAGATGCAGCAGATGCAGATGCAAGCCGATGAAGAACTTGAAGCCGAACATGTACCGTTCATGAAGCGACTGCCCGTCATCACGAAAGATGCTCTCGGCATCGTTCGTGGAGTCATCCTCTATGTCCTTATCGGTATCGCCATCGGAGCAGCTATCCACGGTTACGTTCCCGAAGATTTCTTTGCCGACTTCATGCAGAAGGCAGGTATCTTTGGCGTGCCAGCCAGCGTACTCGTTGCCGTACCGATGTATGCCAATGCCGCCGGCATCGTTCCAGTGGTGGAGGTGTTCGTTGCCAAAGGCATCCCTCTCGGCACAGCTCTCGCCTTCATGATGTCGGTCGTGGGACTTTCACTCCCCGAAGCCACCATGCTCAAGAAGGTAATGACCTGGCGACTCATCGGCATCTTCTTCGGTACAGTAGCTCTCATGATCATGATTTTAGGGTGGACATTTAATGTTATACTGTAGTAGTGTTTATCGTGCCACATTATATCTTCAATCGATTGTATATAGTTGACATAATGAAAAATTCATGATGAGAAAGAAGCAAAGATAATTATTTACATTATCTAACGCGATGATATACTATTTGGCACGAACTGATAATCGAACGCACTTTTGGCCGTCGCCAAAAGTGCGTTTCAAAAAACATTCTGTGCCTAATCGTATATCGTTCCCTTTTTTTATCATCACTATATATATGGGGCCGCCTCAATTCCGGTTCTTGTCCGACACCTTGAGGAAGCGGCGGAAGTAGAGGAGACCGGCGGTGGTGAGGCCGAAGGGGAAGCCCATCCAGATGCCGAAGGCACCCCACTGGAGGACGACACCCATGAGGTAGCTGAGGGGGAGGGAAATGACGATATAAGCCAAGAAGGGATACTTCATGAGTACTTTGACGTCGCCCAGGCCGCGCAAGGCGTTGGCAAAGGTGACCTGTGTGCCGTCGCCGAACTGGTAGAGCACGAGGGGGACGGCCAGGGTGGCCACGATGGCGCTGACCTCGGCATTGTCGGTGAACATGGTGGCCATGTCGTGACGGAAGGCGAAGGCGATGCAGCTGAGCACGAGGCCCAGGGCGTAGATCATCTCCACACCCGCAAAGGTGGCATGGCGCACTCGGCGCAGGTCGTGCAGTCCGTTGTAGTTGCTGACACGTATGGCCACGGCCGACGAGACTCCGATGTAGAACATGAAGATGAGGTTGCAGACGCTCAGCATCACCTGATGGGCTGCCAGCACGTTGGTGCCCATCCATCCCAGGAAGATGGCGACGAGCGAGAAGCTGGCCACCTCCATGCCCATCTGTATGGCGATGGGCCAGCCCAGGTGGTTGAGCCGCAGCATATCGCTGCGCTGTGCCTTGCGGCGGCGCCACTCCTCACGGTAGACACGGTACTTGGGACGCAGGCAGAAGACACCCACGGTGATGAGCAGGATGACGACGCGCGAGGAGAACGTGGCCCAGGCAGCCCCCTCGATGCCCATCTCGGGAAAGCCCCAGTGGCCGAAGATGAGGAGCCAGTTGAAGAGGATGTTCCACACGTTGCCCACCAGCATGGCACCCATGGCCACCTCGGTGTCGTTGATGCTGTCGGTGAACTGTCGGAATCCGCCGGCCAGCACCATGAAAGGCAGCGAGCAGATCTGTATCACGAGGTAGGGACGCATGAGCGGCAGCAGTTCGGCAGGCTGCCCCATGAAGGGCAACACGAAGTAGAGCGCCACGAGTCCCAGCATGATGAGCAGGCCCTGCAGGAAGTCCGTCACGAGGCTGCTCTTGAGTACCTCCACTGTGCGGCCCTTCTCCCCCTGGCTGTAGAGGGCACCTATCTGCGACACGGCTCCGAGCGAGTAGCCCATGGTGAGCAGCAGGGCCAGTACGAACATGTTGTTGACGAAGCCAGCTGCGGCCAGTTCCTGCGTGGAGTGCTGTCCCACCATGACGTTGTCGGCCAGGTTCTGCAGCGTCAGTCCTACCTGGCCGATAGTAATGGGTATACCCAGCTTGACCAGTGCCTTGTATTCCTTCGGGTAGAAGTATCTCATTGTTCCTTTTCGGTTGCTTTTTACGTTTTGGGGTGCAAAATTACGCATTATTTTTGTATAAATCAACAGTTTTTCGCTAAAAATGGTTATCTTTGCACAGGCATAACCTAAAAATAAAAACGAAGATGAAGAAGCATACCCTGCTGGCAGCCTTGATGCTGGCAACCTGCAGCACGGAAGTCATGGCGCAGACGCTGGCCCAGGCTTACAAAAAGGACACTGAAGCTAATCCCATCCTGCCCTATAACCTCTGCGCCGACCCTACGGCAGTGGAGTACAACGGTCGTCTGTACGTCTACGGCACCAACGACCAGCAAGAGCTGAACACCACGAAGAACAAGACGAAGAACACGTACGGACAGATCAAGCAACTGGTATGCGTCAGTACGGCCGACCTGGTGAACTGGACGTTCCATGGTGTCATCGATGTCAAGGGACTTTCGTCCTGGATTGCCACTTCGTGGGCACCCAGCATCGTGAGCCGTGTGGAGAAGGACGGCAAGACGCACTTCTACCTGTACTATACCAATACGGCTTCGGGCATCGGCATGCTGACGGCCACTTCGCCCACCGGGCCCTGGCGCGACCCACTGGGACATGCCCTTATCGACGGCCGCACGCCGGGACGTGGCGAGCAGAGCAATATCATCGACCCGGGCGTCTGCATTGACGACAACGGGGATGCCTGGCTGACCTTCGGCGGCGGCGACCCCAACCGCAGTGGCACGAAGCTGATGCCGGGCAATGCGCGCATCGTCAAGCTGGGCAGTGATATGAAGTCGCTTGACGGCCCCATCAAGCCCATTCCGGCTCCCTTCCATTTCGAGGCCAACGAACTGAACTACATCAATGGCAAGTACGTCTTTTCGTACAGCGGAGGTTGGTCGTGCAACGCGGGCGACTGGAATACGTATTCGGGCAAGGGTTCGTACGGATGTCCCGGCAACTGCAGCATACTGAGCATGACGACCGACGACCCCATCAACGGCACCTGGAAGTACACGGGCGAAATCCTGAAGAATCCCGGCAACTACGGTTATCCGTGGGGTAACAACCACAGCCACATGCAGAAGTTCGGCAACGCCTACTACATGATTTACCACACCCAATACCTGGAGAGCAAGTACGGAATCTCGGGCGGTTACCGTGGTATTGCGCTCAACAAGGTCTCGGTCAATGAGAATACGGCCAAGATCACGGCTCCGCAGATGACCAGCGGCGGCCCCACACAGCTTACGGCCGCACGTCCAGTGGGAACGGAGATGAATGAGGCCGAGATGATTGCCAACTGCGCTGGCATCACGCTGGCAAAGCTGAATACCACGACCAACGCCGTGTCTGACATACAGGCTGGCGACTGGACGATGGTGCGCGGCATGAGTTTCCCCGAGGGAGCCAAGTCGCTGACGGTGCGTCTCAAGGGCAAGTGCAAGCTGGAGGTTCGTCCCAATCGAATTACGGCTGCTCCCATTGCCACCATCGAGTCGACGAGTGCCGTTCTTCACAACGAGTCCGTTGACCTCTCGGAAGTCATTCCCGAAGGCAAGGTCTTCACCTATCTCTATTTTGTTTTCACCGAGACTACCAGCCCCACGGTGCAGTTTGACCGTTATCAGTTCAGTCCCATGTCGCTCGAGGAGATCACACCCGTGGACGCTCCCGTTGCTGAGTCGGAAGAAGTGGTTTGCGAGACCTTCTACAATCTGCATGGCGTGCAGCTCCCCGCCCGTCCCGCTCATGGCCTCTACATCAGTCGCAAGACGCTGAAGGACGGTCGTCAGGTGATGGGACGCGTGCAGAAGGCATTGCGCTGATGCCTTTTGGACAGTGCTTTTCCTGATAAGACAAGTGCGCCGACCGGATGCCCATAAGGAGGCTTCCGGCCGGCGCACTTGGTTTCCGTAGGATCTGTGTATTTGCCTACGCTCTTGGGTTATTCACCCAGAGTCAGCGTGTCACTGGGAAGGGGCTGGCGGTCAGCCTCTTCGTCGTAGGCAAGGCTATCTTCCTCGCAGTAGAGCGAGTCGTCTTCGTCGTAGTAGGGGCGTTGGGCATTGCTGCAACTCTTGGGCACGATGGCGTCGAGCATCACAAAGCCCAAGCTAAACAGGAACGTTTTCATAAGCTGATGATTAAGTCAGTTATCTTTGGTCTGTCTTGGAACGCAGTTTAAACACGAAGGCGATGCAGACACTGAGCAGCAGGGCCACGGTGGTCACACCCATGGGCGAGAATGCTGCAGTGCTGGCGGTCTGTGTACCGTTGGCGGAGGCCTCGATGGTGGTCGTGGTCTGCTGAGCCGTCTTGCCCTGTGCGGGTGCTGATGCCTCGGCCTTGGCTTCCTTCTCGGCCTTTTCCTTTACAGCCTTCTTCTCGGCTTTCTTATGCTTCTTTTGTTTCTTCTTTTTCTTTTCGTTCTTCTTTTTCTCGGCTTTTTCTTTCTCTGCCTTTTCCTTCTCAGCCTTCTCTTTCTCGGTTTTTTCTTTCTCCTCCATGGCTTTGCGCTGGGCTTCCCATCTTGCAACAGCCTCGGGATCCATGATGATGTCTCCGGATGTGGTAAATGTAATCATTTCTGTATAATGTTTACGTTAATATAAATACGTGAATAACAAGCCGCTCAGGTAGCTGATGACGTTGCAAAGAAGGGCATAGCTGAAAGCCTTGCGCACGTCGTGCACCACCAATGCGTACATCAGAGCCTCCACAGCCATCACGCCACATTCCAGGGCTATCTGTGCGGGCAGTGACGCATGGAGTGCGGGATTGGCAAGGAGGAAGAGGTTGAGCGGCAGGTTTGTCAGGATGTTCATTACGACCGACATGCCCACCACCTGCCAGCGGTACTCGCGGATGGCCAGCAGCACCAGCGCCTCGATGACGATGGTGGCGATGAGTGCGCTGAGCAGGAGGATGGCCAGTGGGTGACCGTTGCAGTATGTGCCCAGCATCGTGCCGGGTATCAGCATGGCAGCCAGCATACCAAAGGCGAATCCCTCGCGGTTGGGCATCTGCCGGTTGGCCAGGTAGAGCGTGAGGGGCATGGTGAGGTTGATGGTGAGCATCATGGCCAGACGGTATGCCACATGCAGCGGACTCAGCAGGAAGAACACGCCCGAAAGGAGAAGCGTGACGGTGAGTGTATGCCACGTGCCCAACATTCGACCTAAATAACCGCCCAGCGATTTGCCAAGAAAGGCTAAAAGGCCAAGCAACACGGCGTAGAGCGTGGCGTTGCCCTCGTCGGCCGGCAGCATCCGGCCGATGAAGGAACGGATGAATACGATGAGTAGGACGAAGAGGAAGAGCGACGTGTAGGTCGTCGAATGGCGTAAGCCGTGTCGCCGTACGGGATAAGTCCGGCCACGCCCCTGTGCGGTGGGATTCACCATCAGGAGGAGTGCGGCTAACAGCGTCATGCACAGGGTGATGACAATCAGTCCCACCACCGTGGCAAACCGTTCGCCGACAACCAGTCCGATGGCTCCCGATGAGACGAAGATACCCAGATGGCGCATGTCGTTGTCCGTCTGTACGGTCACGCTCTTGCCACCGAATACATGGAACAGGGCGTTGCCCAGGCCGAAAAGCAGACAGGCGAGGTAGGGTAGGGTGGGACTGCCGGATGTGGACGGAAGGATGCTGGTCAGTGCACTGATGGTGGCTCCACCCGTCAGCAGGGCGAGGGATGCCTTGAAGACGATCTGCGTGCGGTGCAGCCTGTCCACCCAGAGCCCCACGAAGGGTTGGGTGAGGAAGGCCAGTGCGTTGTAGGCCATGAACAGCAGGAAGGCATGGTGAGCGCCCAGCTGCGGAACCATCATGAAGACACAACACGCACACAGGCCGTCCACGGTGAGGTGGAGGCCTGTGAGTATGCCGGTGTTCAGATGCTGTGTTGTCATGGTGGTGTTGGTGGGGGATTACTTCAGCGTAGTAGCTTGGTTGAGGAGGTAGTGGTCAAGGATGACGCAGGCGGCCATGGCCTCCACCACAGGGACGGCGCGCGGCAGGACGCAGGGGTCGTGGCGGCCACGGGCCTGGAGTGTGATCTCCTCGCCCTCGGTGGTGAGGGTGGGTTGGGGACGAAGCTGCGTGGCCACGGGTTTGAAGAGAACGCGGAAGTAGATGTCCTCGCCGTTGGAGATGCCACCCTGTATGCCGCCCGAATGGTTCGTCTGGGTGCGTATGCCACCCCTCTCATCCCGGCGGAAGAGGTCGTTCTGCTGACTGCCTCGCTGCCCTGCACCGGCAAAGCCCTCGCCGTACTCGAAGCCCTTGACGGCATTGATGCTCAGCATGGCGCAACCCAACGAGGCGTGCAGTTTGCCAAAGGCGGGTTCGCCCAGTCCTATGGGACAACCCTTTATCACACAGGTCACTACGCCGCCGATGGTGTCGCCGTCGGCCTTGACCTCGAGGATGAGCTGCTCCATCTCCTTCGCCTTTTCGGGGTCGGGACAACGCACGGCATTGGTCTCGGTCAGCGAGAGGTCGTAGCATGTGTAGTCGCGGTCGAGTGCGATGTCGCCCACTTGACTGGTGTAGCCCTGTATGCCGATGCCCAGCTGACGCAAGGCCAGTTTGGCAAAGGCACCGGCCACGACGCGACTGATCGTCTCGCGGGCCGAAGAACGGCCGCCACCCCGATGGTCGCGGATGCCGTACTTCTGCGAGTAGGTGTAGTCGGCGTGCGAGGGACGGTACACGTTGCGCAGGTTCTCGTAGTCCTGCGAGTGCTGGTTGGTGTTGCGCACGAGGAAGCCGATGGGGCATCCCGTCGTCTTGCCCTCGAAGGTGCCCGAGAGCAGTTCCACCTTGTCGCCCTCCTTGCGGGCTGTGGTCAGCGCGCTCTGTCCGGGCTTGCGCCGGTCCAGTTCGCTCTGTATGAAGTCCAGGTCCACCTCGATGCCGGCCGGCATGCCGTCGATGACGCCGCCGATGCCCGCGCCGTGGCTCTCGCCGAATGTGGTGACCCGAAATATGTTTCCGAATGTATTCATGTCGCTCTTGGTCTACTTACACCCTCCGCAGCCGCCTTCGCAGCCACCATCACAGTTGCCACCGCAGCTGCCGCAGCCGCCACCGCAACCGCCAGTGAGCATCTTCAGGAAGCCGGAAACCTCCTCGTTGGTAGCTTCGCGGCTCTCGATGACCTTGCCCTTGAAGTTCAGCTGCTTGCCGGCCAGGGGGTGGTTGAGGTCGACGATGATGTTCTTCTCGCCAATGCGCTGGATGAGGCCGTTGAAGCGCTGGCCCTCAGCGTTCTGCAAGGGCACGACGGCACCTTCGAAGATGTACTTGCTGTCCAGCTTGCCGTCAATCTCGAAGACCTGACGGGGTACCTCCTGAATGTAGTCGGCGTGGTATTCGCCGTAGGCATCCTCCACGTTGAGCACAAAGTCGAAGTCGTCGCCCTCGTTGAGGGGTACAACCTGTGCCTCGAAGGCGTCGAGCGAGAAGCCGAGGCCCGAGATGAAGGTGAAGGGCTGCTCGGCGGTGGCCGTTTCGATGCTCTCGCGCTCGCTGTCCTCAATGGCGGTCAGTTCGTAGGATACGCGGATGTATTTGTTGGGTTCCATAGTTGTTTTTCTTTTATCAGTTTTAATGTGGTTGATACTCGTTTTCTTGACATTTGTTCGCTTGTGCGCACAATATCCATGCAAAATTACTAAAAAATGCCGAAAAGGACGTTCGAAATGCGTTTTTAATTTAAGAAATTGTCGAAAATCGTACACATTATTAAATAATATGTTATTCTTTTGCTCGTTTCGGGATTAATTCGTAACTTTGTCGCGTTTTAGCGTAAAAAGATAACAGCAAGAAATATATCATCAAATGAAACACCAGTTAAGAAGTGCTGTCTGCACCGAGGGTCGCCGTATGGCGGGCGCTCGTGCATTGTGGGTGGCAAACGGTATGAAGCGTGAGCAGTTCGGCAAGCCTATCATTGCCATCGTAAACAGTTTTACCCAGTTTGTGCCTGGCCATACTCATCTGCATGAGATTGGCCAGATTGTGAAGGCTGAGATTGAGGCTCAGGGCTGCTATGCCGCTGAGTTCAACACCATTGCCGTGGACGACGGTATCGCCATGGGCCACGATGGTATGTTGTACAGTCTGCCCAGCCGCGACATCATTGCCGACTCGGTAGAGTATATGGTCAATGCCCACAAGGCCGACGCCATGGTGTGCATTTCCAACTGCGATAAGGTGACGCCCGGTATGCTGATGGCTGCCATGCGTCTCAATATCCCCGCCGTATTTGTCAGCGGCGGTCCCATGGAGGCTGGTAAGGTGAACGGCGAGAATGCCGACCTCATCACCGCCATGATCAAGGGTGGCGACCCCACCGTCAGCGACGAGGAACTGGAGGTTGTGGAGCACTCGGCATGCCCCGGTTGTGGTGCCTGCTCGGGTATGTTCACTGCCAACTCGATGAACTCGCTGACCGAGGCACTGGGCTTCTCGCTGCCCGGCAACGGATCCATCCTCGCTACCCACGTAAACCGCATCCAGCTCTTCAAGGATGCTGCCAAGATCATCGTCAAGAATGCGTTTGCCTACTACGAGGATGGCGACGAGAGTGTACTGCCCCGCAGCATCGCTACCCGTCAGGCTTTCCTCAACGCCATGACGCTCGACATCGCCATGGGTGCCTCTACCAACACCGTGCTGCACCTGCTGGCCGTGGCTCAGGAGGGTGGCGTGGACTTCAAGATGCAGGACATCGACGCATTGAGCCGCAAGGTGCCCTTCCTCTGCAAGCTTTCGCCCAACTGGCAGAAGTACAGCATCCAGGAGGAGAACCGTGCCGGTGGTATCCTCGGCATCATGGGCGAGCTGGCCAAGGGCGACCTGCTCGACCTCAGCTGCAAGCGCGTGAATGGCGCAACGCTGGGTGAGGACATCCAGAAATACAGCATAACCGGTGAGACTATCGATCCCGAGGCTGACCGCATCTACCACAGTGCTCCCGCTGGCAAGTTCTCTACCAAGATGGGTAGTCAGGATACACGTTGGGAGAGCCTCGACACCGACCGTGAGAACGGTTGTATCCGCGACATCGAACATGCCTACACGAAGGATGGCGGTATGGCTGTCCTCTTCGGCAATATTGCACAGGACGGTTGTGTAGTAAAGACCGCCGGTGTGGCTCCCGAACTGTGGCACTTCGAGGGTCCTGCCGTTTGCTTCGACTCGCAGGAGGACGCTTGCGAAGGCATCCTCGGTGGCAAGGTGAAGAAGGGCGACTGCGTGGTCATCACCCACGAGGGCCCCAAGGGCGGTCCCGGCATGCAGGAGATGCTCTATCCCACTTCTTATATTAAGAGCATGCACATGGGTAAGGAGTGTGCCCTCATCACCGACGGACGTTTCAGCGGTGGTACCAGCGGTTTGAGCATCGGCCACATCAGTCCCGAGGCAGCCAGCGGTGGTAACATCGGCAAGATCAAGGATGGCGACATCATCGTCATTGACATCCCCAGCCGCTCTATCAACGTGAAGCTCAGCGACGAAGAACTCGCTGCACGTCCCCAGCAGCCCCTGAAGCGCAACCGCGTGGTCAGCAAGGCCCTCCGTGCCTACGCCCAGAGTGTGGCCAGTGCCGACAAGGGTGGTGTGAGAATTATCGATTGAGACCCGCTCCCGGCCTCCCCGAGGGGAGAAGGTGAAGGTCACATTTTGTAGTAAGATTAACATTGTAAACATACAAAGCGAACAGCTGAAAGATATATTAAATGGCAGATATACAAGACAAACAAAACAACCCCTCCCCTCGGGGAGGCCGGGAGGGGGTCGGACTTATCTCTGGTGCAGAAGCCATGATGCGCAGCCTCGAGGCGCAGGGAGTCGACGTACTCTTTGGCTACCCCGGCGGTGCCATCATGCCCACCTACGATGCACTCTACGATCATAAAGACAAGCTTAACCACATCCTCGTTCGCCACGAGCAGGCTGCCGTGCATGCCGCACAGGGCTATGCACGTGTGAGCGGCAAGGTGGGCTGTGCCATCGTGACCTCGGGTCCCGGTGCCATGAACACCATTACCGGTGTGGCCGATGCGATGGTGGACTCCACCCCCATGGTGGTCATCTGCGGACAGGTGGGTGCCGCCATGCTGGGTACCGATGCCTTCCAGGAGGTTGACGTGGTTGGTGTTACACAGCCTATCACGAAGTGGAACTACCAGATACGCCGTGCCGAGGACATCGCATGGGCTGTGGCCCGTGCGTTCTACATTGCCAGCACGGGTCGTCCCGGTCCCGTGGTGCTCGACTTCACCAAGAACGCCCAGACGGCTATGATCGAGTATCAGCCCCAGACGGTCGACTTCATTCGCAGCTACAACCCCGTGCCCGCTACGGCAGAGGGTGCCATCGAGAAGGCTGCCAAGATGATCAACGAGAGCGTGAAGCCCTTCATGCTCGTCGGTCAGGGCGTTGAGCTGGCCGGTGCCCGTGAGGAGCTGCTCGAGCTCTGCGAGAAGGCGCAGATTCCCTTCGGAACCACCTTCCTTGGCCTTTCGGCTGCTCCTACCGACCATCCCCTCAATATGGGTAAGCTCGGTATGCACGGCAACCTGGCTCCCAACGTGATGACCAACCAGTGTGACCTGCTCATTGCCGTCGGTATGCGCTTTGACGACCGTGTGACGGGCAACCTGAAGAACTATGCCAAGCAAGCCAAGATCATCCACTTCGACATCGACCCCTCCGAGATCAACAAGAACGTGAAGGTGGACCTCGCCGTACTGGGTGACTGCAAGCAGACCCTTGCCGAGGTGTCCAAGTTGGTGGATTCGGCTACGCACAACTCATGGATCGAGGGCTTCAAGCCTTACGACGAGAAGGAATATAATAAGGTTATCAATCCTGCCCTGAACCCCACCGAAGGACCGCTCTTGATGGGCGAGGTGGTGCGTGCCGTCAGCGAGGCCGCCAACAACGAGGCCATCCTCGTTACCGACGTGGGTCAGAACCAGATGTTCGGCTGCCGCTACTTCAAGTTCACCAAGCCCCGTTCCGTCGTGACCAGCGGTGGTTGCGGCACGATGGGCTTCGGCATCCCCGCCGCCATCGGTGCCACGTTTGGTGCGCCCGACCGCACCGTCTGCATGTTCTGCGGTGACGGTGGTTTCCAGATGACCATCCAGGAACTCGGTACCATCATGGAGCAGCAGTGTCCCGTCAAGATGATTCTGCTGAACAATAACTTCCTGGGCAACGTGCGCCAGTGGCAGTACATATTCTTCAACAAGCGTTATTCCTTCACTCCCATGTGCAACCCCGACTTCGAAAAGATTGCCGAGGGCTATGGCATACCCTGCCGCACCGTCATCGACCGCAAGGACCTCGGTGCTGCCGTGCGCGAGATGCTCGACACCAAGGGTCCCTTCCTCCTGCAGTGCGCGGTGATGGAGGAGGACAACGTCCTGCCCATGACACCTCCGGGCGGTAATGTCGACGAGATGTTGTTGGAAGTAAAGTAAATGAAATCAAAATACGGAGCTGCAGAGTGTGGCGATTGCAAGACCTGTGGCAAATGTGACAATATGGCTAACGATATACAAGACAAACAAAAAAACTCCTCCCCTCGGGGAGGTCGGGAGGGGGTCGACCAGTTTGACGCTGCCGTACGCGCTGCCGCATCCATCGACCGCGACTCGTACGAGAAGAACCTGGCCCGCCAGCGCAAGGCAACCCTGGCTGACGATACCAGGCAGGACGGACAGCATGAGACCTTCCACCGCAATGCCGTAGCCCGTCGTTCCACGGCTGGCCAGGAGGGCTCGCTCCTCAGCCACGAGGGCTTGACGCTCTACACGCTCATCATCTATTCCGAGAATTATGCCGGTGTGCTTAACCAGATCACGGCTGTCTTCACACGCCGTCAGGTCAACATCGAGTCGCTCAACGTGTGCTCCAGCAGCACGCCCGGTGTGCACAAGTATACCATTACCTGCTACTGCAAGCAGGAGATGGCCGAGATGCTCTGCAAGCAGATCGAGAAGAAGATTGACGTGCTGCAGGCCAACTGCTTCGTCGACGACGAGATCTTCATCCTCGAGACCTCGCTCCTCAAGCTCTCCACGCCCATGGTGCTGGCCGATCCCAACATCTCGCGTATCGTGCGTCGCTACGATGCCCGCATTGTGGAGGTGAACCCCACCTACACCACCGTGGAGAAGACCGGCATCACGACCGATGTCCTGTCGCACTTCAACGAGCTCAACGAACTGGGTTGTGTGCTGCAGTTTGTACGTTCGGGCCGCATCGCCATCACCAAGTCGTGCATCGAGCGTCTCGACCAGTACATTGCACAGCGTGAGGAGGAGAGGCCATAGGCCCCCCCTCCTGCTCCCCCGAGGGGGAGGAATTAAAGTCACAAATGCGGGTTGTGAGTGAGTGATGAATGCACAATAGCAGATTGAGGTAAAAGTAAATAACGAATGCAAGATACAAAACATTCTTTCCAGACTCCTCCCCTCGGGGAGGTTGGGAGGGGGTCGGAGCTCATCAAGATAGATTCGCATCCCTGCTACGTGGAGCCCTTCCACGTGGACTTCACGGGGCGTATCTTCATGGGCGTGCTGGGCAACCACTTGCTCAACGCGGCCGGCAACCACTCGCAGAAGCGCGGGTGGGGCATCGGTGCGCTCAACGAGTCGCACCACACCTGGGTGCTCAGCCGTCTCAGCGTGGAGATGACCGACATGCCCCGTCAGTACGAGCATTTCGAGATCTCTACGTGGGTGGAGAGCGTCATCAAGCTCTTCACTAACCGTAACTTCGCCATCCGACGTCCCGATGGTACGCCCTACGGCTATGCCCGCAGCATCTGGGCCATGATAGACCTCGACACGCGCCGTCCCTGCGACCTGCTCTCGCTCTACGATGGCGACATCCTCAACTACGTCGTCAGCGAGGAGGAGAACGACTGTCCCATCCCCGGGCACGGCCGCTTCCGCTTCCGCGATGCCCAGCTCGTGCGCACCATCGACACGTACTACAGCGACGTGGACATCAACGGCCACATCAACTCCATCAAGTACATCGAGCACATCCTCGACCTCTTCCCACGCGAACGGTTCGAGAAGGGCATACGTCGCTTCGAGATTGCCTACAAGAACGAGAGTTACCTGGGCGACCGCCTCAGCCTCTACTTACAGCCCGTTAATGAGTACGAGTTTGACGTAGAAGTACGAAAAAATGAAAGCGAAGTGGCGTGTCAAGCAAAAATCTGTTTTAATTAGCGATTATTTCAATAATAATTTGTAACTTTGTGGCGTTTTAGCGCATCGCGCTTGTCCCGAGACAATAATTTAACAACATAATAAAACTACAACAACAATGGCAAAAATGAATTTTGGCGGCGTTATCGAGGAGGTAATGACCCGCGAAGAGTTTCCCTTGGGGAAAGCTCGTGAGATTTTGAGGGACGAGACCATCGCCGTTATCGGTTATGGCGTACAGGGCCCCGGCCAGGCTTGCAACCTGCGCGACAATGGCTTCAACGTTATCGTAGGCCAGCGTCAGGGCAAGACCTTCGAGAAGGCTATCAACGACGGTTGGGTTCCCGGCCAGACTCTCTTCTCTATCGAGGAGGCTGCTGAGAAGGCCAGCATCGTGATGTGTCTGCTCTCTGATGCTGCTGTGATGAGCGTATGGCCCACCCTGCAGCAGTACCTCACTCCCGGTAAGGCTCTCTACTTCTCACACGGTTTCGCTATCACCTGGAGCGATCGCACCGGTTGCGTGCCCTCAAAGGACATCGACGTCATCATGGTGGCTCCCAAGGGTTCAGGTACCTCTCTGCGTACCATGTTCCTCGAGGGTCGCGGTCTGAACAGCTCGTACGCTGTCTACAACGACGCTACCGGCAAGGCTCTCGACCGCACCCTGGCTCTGGGTATCGGTATCGGTTCTGGTTACCTCTTCGAGACTACCTTCCAGCGCGAGGCTACCTCTGACCTCACCGGTGAGCGCGGTTCACTGATGGGTGCTATCCAGGGTCTGCTGCTCGCTCAGTACGAGGTGCTCCGTGAGAACGGTCACACTCCCTCTGAGGCTTTCAACGAGACCGTTGAGGAGCTGACTCAGTCGCTCATGCCTCTCTTCGCACAGAAGGGAATGGACTGGATGTACGCTAACTGCTCTACCACCGCACAGCGTGGTGCCCTCGACTGGATGGGCCCCTTCCACGATGCTTGCAAGCCCGTTGTAGAGAAGCTCTACGCCAGCGTTAAGTCTGGTAACGAGGCTCAGATCTCTATCTACGCCAACTCAAAGCCCGACTACCGTGTAGGCCTCGAGGCTGAGCTGAAGGCTCTGCGCGAGAGCGAGATGTGGCGCACCGCTGAGACCGTACGTCAGCTGCGTCCCGAGAACAACTAATTTCGAAACTTCTTTATTTCGAATACCCATAGGCCTTGTCCATCCCGACAAGGCCTTTTTTTTGGAACGTTTTTAGCACACGGTTGCCATTCCGAACGAATGTGACTTTTGCCAGCGGACAAAATGTAAATCTCAGTATTGTGAGTCCTTGTTGGACTCTCGTTTACGGGACGAAAGTAGAGATCTGCATTTTGCCCACAAGCAAAAGCTCTTCGTCGGGATGACATACAGCTCAATGTCAATGGTATGTCGTTCCCAAAAAATTACAAAACGCCTTGTTTTTTCTGTTCTTTTTTTCGTCAATCTAGCAATGGGTGAGGAGAAAAAGAGCGTTTGAGGGCTTGATTTCGGATGAAAATCGGGCAAAATAAAAATCCCGTAGCGAGAAAACTTTTTTTCCGCTACGGGATTTTTTGTTTAACGCAGCGTGTTTTTTCTTCTAACGCAGCGTTAAAACTTGGCGGACGCAGCGGAAAAACGTGTTTTTTGCTGCTTTTTTGGGCTGTTTTTCGGGGAGTTGAAATGTAATGCGTTGAGCGTCAGGTAGTTATTAGATTCGCGTATATGCGTGCCGTTTTCGGCGAGCTGACTTTCGCGTCGTTCTCAGAGGGTGTGTTGCGACGAACTATCTTTACAAAACTGCCTTGCTGAACTTTCTCTTAGGAAATAATATACAATTAGGCACAAATGGCTGTCATCCTTCCTACGTCGGGATGACAAGTCCTCTCAATTTCATACTAAATCGGCAAGAACCACCTCTTTTTATCCACTACAAAGTGAGAACGCATGCCACAATGCACTGCTAATATGGCAAAGTTTGTACTATAATTGCAGTGAAGCGGAGAACTTCGACAAAGTCATGTCGGGAGGCAACACGAGATACTGCAATGACCCGGAGGAGTGCATGGCCGATAATTTCGCGTTTGCCATGATGAACAATACGAGCAGTAGCAACCAGAAGCTCCTGCAAGACATCCGTGACCTGATGAAGCAGCAGATGAAATAGGTGAAGTCTCCTGTATGACAGCAGGTGTGTTGGCTGAATTAGTCCGCCTTCTGGGTCTTGACTTTCTCCGTGAGGGCAACGACGTCGGCATAGTTGACTAGTCCGTCCTCGTTGACGTCGGCCGTGCCGAGGAGGTCGAACTGGTAGCCCAGCATGACGTTGATGAGGATGGCTACGTCGGCCACGGTGAACAGGTCGTCACCGTTGAGGTCACCCAACTGATACTGGCGTGGAACCTCGTAGGAGGGTATTACGGAGAAGATGTTCTTGGCACGCTCAGTAAGCCATCGCTTGCAGTTCTCGGTGACGTCCTTGTAGTCGTACCAATTGCGGTTGTCGTGGGCAAGAGAGGCGGCTGCAAACTGATAGTAGTCGTCGCAGTATTCAATGAGCTCGTCGAAGGCTCCGCCCTTCATGAACTTATGCCAACGGGCGTAGTAGGCCTCGTTCACCTCGGGGCTGCCATAGCGCAGGTCGTTCCAGAAGTTCCTGGGGGAACCGTAACCGAGTAGTTTGGCGAAGTAATCGTCAGTCTCGTTATTCCGGTAGTATGAATTGGAACCTTCGTAGCCAAATGCCCAGTCGCAATCCCAGAGAGGACCGAACTTCCAAGGGGTGGGGTCGTTGCCAGTGAGGTCGAATCCATCGGTGACGTTCTCGCTGTAGAGGAATACACTCTTGGGATGCATCAGTTCTCGCTGTACCATGAGTTCGCATGTGGCAAGGAAACTGACGAGCGCATCAACGTCCACGTAGGGCAGGAAGTCTTTGAAATATACGTGCTCCGCCATGCGATCAAAATCGCTGATGATGGATTCGACGGTCAGTGGTCCTGTGTAGCTGTCTTCCTCTACGTCGGGGTCGTGTATCTTCGATTCGATACCATATATGTTCGAGTTGTATATCGTCTCGTCAGCGTAGATGTCCAGCTCGATCATGGCTGCATGGCTGTCGTCTGCGAGGTCGATGCTGTTGTTGGAGAATCCGAGCTTTTCGCAGAAGTTGTACGAACCCTCGTAACTGCCGTTGATGTAGAGCTCCACGGGTACGATGTGGCAGGGGTATTCGGCCCCCATCAGCGAGGCTATCTTATGGCCGATGGCATTGGTAGTCATGGAACCAGACTGCTTGTTGGCCAGCAGAATCCAGTTCTTGCCCTTCGTCATGCCCAGAGGCTTCACCTTCGAGCCGAACTTGATGCGGTAGGGATTCTTGCTGCCGTAACCACCCCAGCTGCTGTTGCCGCGTCCCTTGATCTGCATGGGGGTAGCTTTCATGTCGGGGAAGACGCCTCCTCCCTTGATCTGTATGGTGGCATCCCAGTAGTAGTCCTTGCTCGTGATGGGTGTTCCGTCTGTCGTATTGATGTGTATCTCAGGCACGAGGTAGTTGTTCGTGGAGTGGTCCGTCAGCCAGTCGACGTTGACCGTGGTGTGGTGACCGAAGGGTATGAAGCGGTTCCGGTATGTGCCGTTCTCCAGTTTGACGATCTGCATCTCGCGCCATGTGCTGTAGCCGATGGTGTAGGTGATGGGCTTGTCGAAACGCAGACGTGTGTCCTTGCTCTGCTGCAGTGTGTTGCCTATCCATACCTTCACATTGTCGTCGGGCAACTGGAACGAGGCTGTCAGTCGCTTGCCGATGCCGCCCACTTTCATGTTGATCTCTTCGGAAGCCGGGTTGGCGGCCACAACGTCCGTGAAGAGCTGCGGGTTGAACTTGTTGTTGAACTTGTAGCTGGTAAATGTGGGCAATGTGACGGGCAGGTTCTCGGAGGCTTGGACGATGTTGGTGTATTCCAGCTTCACGCCGCTTATCAGCTCTCCACTGAACGTGCCCTCCTCGATGCTGAAGGTGCGCAGGTAGTCCTTGGGGATGGCCGTGAGGATGTTGTTGCGATGGAGCACGTAGACCAGTTCTCCGCTGTGGCTCACGAGCTCTCCCTCTTCCGGCTCGGTCTGTCCGGGCTCGTTGTTACCCGGTTCGTTGCCATTGGTCATGTTCTCCCAGTCGAGTAGGCCTATCTCTTCAATCCGTATGCACGACCCGTTGTCCTGTGGGGCACTGGTGTCATTCCACAGTCGCAGTATTCCCGCGTCCTCGAAGTCGTTGCAGCAGGCAAATGTGTTGGGAATCTGTAGATTGAATCCTTCGTACAGGTTTTCCGTGATGTCAAATGACCAGGTCTCTCCATCCTTGCTCATCAGCAACTGTGTGCCGTTCTCATCATCGCTGGCAGAGAGGGGTGCCAGGGCTCCCGTGGCCATGTTGTAGAGGGCGCACCTTTTTTCTCCCGTCTGTACGAAGCACCAGCAATGTGCCGCATCGTCTGTCTGCGTGCTCTCCTCCTTGCAGCGTATCTCCTGTCCGTTCGTGCTGAGTTGCTTGTTGCCTCGTATGTAGAGTCTGTACCAGTATGTGTTCTGGTCGAATTGGTCGTTGACAATCTTCGTGGTGTTGACCTGTATTTTGGACGTCAGTTGCATTGTGTCTGTGATGGAGTAATTCACCTCCTTTCCACCCTTCGTGTAGATGTGGAAGAAGGCATTCCGGTCATCTGACTCCTTGTAACATCCCAGGTGCAGATAGTGGTTGCTGCCGACGCGCAGGTTGAAGGTGTTGTTCTCAAAGTTTGTGGCTGTGTTGATAATCTTGATACCATTCTCGTTGGATTTCAAGCTCCAGTAGCAATATTCGGTGAGTTCGTTTGAAAGTCTCAGATATCGGTCGTTGTCATAATCGTTGCTCCTTTCTATGTACTGTCCCGTCTTGGCGTTCTTGAAGGTGAAGCCGAACGTCTCGTCTCCTTCAATGTACCAGTAGCAGTCATCCGTAAACTGGCTGGAGTCCATCTGGTAATAGAGTGGGAATGCCTGTCCGTGCTCCTGGCCAACGGATACCTTGCCTTCGTTGTTCCATTCGCAGGTAATGTAGTATTGTGTTCCCTTTGTAAAGGGCCATCCGGCCTGCGCGGCCACTGTCAGACATGTGAGGATGAAAAGTAAGAATAGCTTTTTCATGATTGTAGATTTCTTTTTGCGTTACAAATTTAGTAAAAATCATTATGAAGAGCAATTTTCTGGAAAAAAAAAAGAGGCAAACGCTCTTAAATCGAGCATTTGCCTCTTTTTTGTGAACTTTTTAGTGTGTCTTTCTACTTGATGATCTGCTCCAGTTTGGACACGTTCTTCTGTACGTCCTCGTCGCTGACCTCGTAGTTGCTCAGCGAACCGCTGAAGTACTGGTCGTAGGCCGACATGTCGATGAGGCCGTGGCCAGAGAGGTTGAAGAGGATGACCTTCTCCTCGCCCGTCTCCTTGCATTTGTTGGCCTCGCGGATGGCAGCGGCGATGGCGTGGCTGCTCTCGGGAGCGGGGATGATACCCTCGGCCTTGGCAAAGAGGGTGGCTGCCTCGAAGGTCTCGAGCTGCTGGATGTCGACGGCCTCCATCATCTTGTCGCGCATCAGCTGGCTGATGATCATGCCGGCACCGTGGTAGCGCAGACCACCGGCGTGGATGTTGGCGGG
This sequence comes from Bacteroidaceae bacterium, assembly GCA_045616065.1. GTDB lineage: Bacteria > Bacteroidota > Bacteroidia > Bacteroidales > Bacteroidaceae > Physcousia. Next base: position 19,408 of record JAZLFZ010000038.1, read on the forward strand.
CATGAAGTCGTGACCGAGCGTGTACATGGGCAACAGGGGAGTGAGGCCCGAGAGGTCACCGAAGTCGTACTGGAAGACACCGCGTGTCAGCTTGGGACAGCTGGCGGGCTCGGCTGCGATGAAGCGTGTCTTCTTGCCGTCCAGGATGTTGTGACGCATGAAGGGGAACGCGCAGCCGCCGAAGTTACTGCCACCACCGAAGCAGGCGATGACGATGTCGGGATATTCGCCGGCCTTCTCCATCTGCTTCTCTGCCTCCAGACCGATGATGGTCTGGTGCAGTGCTACGTGGTTGAGCACCGAACCGAGCACGTACTTACAGTTGGGGGTGTTCATAGCCAGTTCGAGTGCCTCGCTGATGGCGGTACCGAGCGAACCCTGGTTGTTGGGCTCGGCCGTGAGCACGTCCTTACCGGCACGGGTAGACATGGAGGGCGAGGGCGTTACCTGTGCGCCGTAGGTCTGCATGATGCTGCGGCGGTAGGGCTTCTGCTCGTACGAAATCTTAACCTGATAAACAGCCAGCTCGAGGCCGAAGATCTTGGCGGCGTAGCTCATGGCGGCACCCCACTGGCCGGCACCGGTCTCGGTGGTGATGTTGGTCAGACCGTCCTGCTTGCAGTAGTAGGCCTGTGCCAGGGCTGAGTTCAGCTTGTGGCTGCCGACGGGCGACACGCTCTCGTTCTTGAAGTAGATGTGGGCGGGGGTACCGAGTGCCTCCTCAAGGCCGTAGGCGCGTACGAGGGGTGTGCTGCGGTAGAACTTATATTTCTCGCGGATCTCCTCGGGGATGTCAATCCAGGCGTGCTCCTGGTCCAGCTCCTGGTGGCAGAGCTCCTTGGCGAAGATGGGGTAGAGGTCTTCGGCCTTCATAGGCTGCTTGGTGCCGGGGTGCAGGATGGGCAGGGGCTTGTTGACCATGTCTGCCTGGATGTTGTACCACTGCGTGGGGATCTCGTCTTCCGTGAGGAAGTAGCGTTTCTGTTTTGTGCTCATTGTTATATAGATTTTATGTTAATGCTTTGATTCTCAATTATCAACTGTCAATTCTCAGTTGTCAATTATCAATTATGAGTCCACTACAAAAAGTCAACGTGCTTTCAGTTTATAACGCAAAGACGCACTTTTGGCGACGGCCTAAAGTCGACGCAAAGATTTTTCTTTTTTTGCCTCTAAATCCATTAAAAACTTTGTGTCGACTTTTGAACGTCTTCAAAAGTGCGTTCAACCAAATTACAGATTGTAAGCAAATCCGGAGAATCTGCATTTTTAATGTACTTTTTGTAGCGGAGTCAATTATCAATTAATTGCGCAGCAATTCAGACTTCCTTGTTCTTGATAACTGACTCGTAGTAGGCCACGTAGTCGTCCTTTTGCTCGCTGTTCATCCAGGCCATGGCAGAGCGGGGATGATCGTTCTGCGAACCGGTGATCATGTAGGGGATGAAGTACCCCCAGTCGATCTCCTTCTGAAGGGGCTTCACCTGCTCCTGAATGCAACGCAGGATGGGTACGAGGTCGTACTTGGGATTCTTGAGGAAGGAGATGAGCAGCTCCATGGGACAGTTGGCAGCGCCGCGTCCGATCCCGAGCATGGTGGCATCGAGCATGTTGGCTCCGCAGCGGATGCACTCGATAGTGTTGGCAAAGGCCAACTGCGTGTTGTTGTGACCATGGAAACCGATGGTCTTGCCGGGGAGTGCTTTTGTGTACTTCTCCATGAGTTCGTGTATGTCCTCTGAGTAGAGGCTGCCGAAGCTGTCGACAAGGTAGAAGGTGCCCACGCGCGAGTTGGCCACATCCTCCAGCACCTGGTCGAGTGCGCGGTTGTTGACCTTCGATACGGCCATGAGGTTGATGGTGGCCTCGTAGCCCTTGTCCATCACGTGGTGGGCCAGCTCGATGGCCTTGTCTATCTGGTAGTCGTAGCAGGCCACGCGGAAGAGGTCGATGACGCTCTCGCTCTTGGGACGTATGTCGTCGAAGTTGATGCGACCGATGTCGGCCATGACGGAGAGCTTGGTGTTGGTGTTGTTGTCGCCCACAATCTCGCGCACCTCGTCCTCGGCGCAGAACTTCCAGGGTCCGAACTCGGGACGTGGGAACTGGTCAGCGCTACTGATGTAGCCGATCTCCATATAGTCAACGCCTGCGGCTACGCATGAGTCGTAGACGGTCTTTACAAATTCCTTGCTGAATTGCCACTTGTTCATCAAGCCGCCATCGCGCACGGTGCAGTCGAGCACCTTGATTTCTTTTCTGTACATTGTCGCTGTTGTTTTATTGTTGTTTTCCATTTGTGTGGGCAGGTTCACAATACCATTTTCTTTTCTTCGTTGATAAAATACTGCACCAGCCGGTCGTACATGTCCTCGATGACGTCGGGATTCAGACCGTGGTTCGACGCCCATTGTCTGCGGTTTTGCAGCATGGACGTGCGGCGGTCGGATGCCTCAATGGCGCTTGCCGTCGGCTCCTTGTACTTCACCACTTCCCTGACATAGTGAAAACGCTCACCGATGAGGCTGATGATGGCCTTGTCGATGTTGTCGATCTCATTGCGCACGTCTGTGATGGATAAACAGTCGCCTGGCGCTTTTGTTGTAACTTTTGGTGCCAACATAGAATGCTTAAAACTAGTGAATGCCTATTAATTCTGTTAAATGTTCAGCAAATATACGAAAAAAGATTCTAAATGAAAGCAAAAAGATTGGAAAAGTGTGTTTTTTTAATCTTTTGCCCCTTGTTTGTTGCCGTAGAAAGCAAAAAAGAATCCCCGCCGCTCGTTGGAGCGACGGGGATTCTTTTTTCTATACCTATTATATTATTAATAGAAGAGGTGACGCTTGTCCTCCTTTTTTGCATTCTTGTAAGCCTTGTAGAACGCGCTCATGGGGTTGCGCATGTCGGTCTGCAGCATGTTGTTCACGAGGTAAGTGTTCTGCTGTGTCATCAGCTGCATCTCTGCCTTCTGGTCGAACTTCTCCTCCGTCTGGCTCTTCTCGATAACCTGGAATGCGTATACACCAGCGTTACCGCGTACGCCGCTGACGAACTTACCCTTTGCTGCCTGGCTGACAGCACCGCTCAGTGCGGGCTCGCTTGCACCACCCATCTTCTGCAGATAGGTGGCTGCATTGAAGGTGATGTGCTGAACGCTGTCTGAAACAGCACCTGCCATGGAGGCTACGTCAGCCACGCTCTTGGCGCTCTTCATCTTCTCCTGCAGCTGGGCTGCCTTCTTGTCCTGGATGACGAGGGTGGTGAGGTACTCCTTCACGTCCTTGTTGTCCAGGCTCATGTAGCCGGCGGGGGTAGCTGCGGTAACAGCTGCAACCACGAGGTGCTCACGGCTCTTGCCGCAGTACATGATCTCACTCACGTCGCCAACCTTGGTCTCGTTCTTGAAGGCCCAACGTATGGCCTCGCGTGAGTCCTCAATGCCGGGCAGCGCGTTGGCCATTGCCTCGATAGAAGTGCGCTCCTGAACGGTGTAGGTGGCGTTCTGTGCCTTCTCCATCTCCTCGATGGTCTTGTTGTTGGCGATGAAGGTGCTCAGGTCGTTGAATGCCTGGGTAGCGGTCTCGTTGCTGAAGTCGATGGTGCGCTTGATGATGGCCACGTTATACTTCTCGACCATCTTGCGGCGGTCGGTAACCTGCAGGATTACAACGCCACCTTCCATGGTCAGCTGGTTGTAGGCACCTACGGTAGCGGTGGTAGCGGTCTCGATGAACTTCTTGTTCTCCTCGCTCATGGTCTGACCCTCATACATGTTGCTGGTGATCCACTGCTTGGTGCTGGGCTGGTTGTAAGCCTTGGCGATGGTGTCGAAGTTGGCACCTGCCTGCAGTGCGTTGCAGATGCTGTCGGCTGTCTTCTTGGCAGCAGCGGCATCCTGGTTGATGGCTGCCAGCTGACGGATCTCAACAGAGTCGGGCATCATGGTCTTGCCCATCAGCTTGACGATATTCAGGGTGTTGTCGCCTGCGTTGTAGTAAACCTCGCTCTGTGCGCCTACGGCCATCGAGTCGATCTTGGCAGCTACGTCGCGGGGCAGGGTGTTCTTGCTGACAGCGGTGCTGAAGAAGGGTACTTCTGACTGTGACTGACGCACAATACTCTCAATCACTGCGTCGGGCTTCTGCAGAGCGTCTGCGTAGCCAGCCATCTCCTTGTTCAGTGCCTCTTCGTCGGCCTTGCTGGCCTTAATGAGGATGTCGATGTACTTGAGGTCGCGAGTCTCGTTTGCCTGATAGAAGGCTTCCTTATATTCGTTGAACTTAGCCTTGATCTCGCTGTCCTCTACCTTGAGGCTCTTGTCCTCGATGGTGGTGTAGGGCAGGGCAGCCATAACGATGCTGCTTTCGCTGGTGCGGCCCTCGAAGTTGGCCTTTGCGCTGACGGGGTTGGTCATCATCAGACCGGCGAGCAGCGTCTGATACTTCTCGCGCAAGGTGCTGTTCTTGATCTCCTTCTCGATGAAGCACCAGTAACGATAGATGCGGTCTACGCTCTCGCGCTGCTCAGCGCTGATCTGGCCGTTGCTCATCATCTCGTTGCGCTGGCTGAGGAACTGCTGCAGGGCAGCGTAGTCGAATGTGCCCTGCTGGGTGCTGAAGGGAGTCTGAGCGAGCAGCTGGTGGCTACCCGTCTTGATGATGTTCTGCAATTCAGCATCGGTCACGGTGATGCCGAGCTTCTCGCATTCCTTGGTGAGCATCTGCTGCTGGATGTGGCGCTGGTAAACCTGCTCGCGAATCTGAACCATGATCTCGTTGCTCACCTGCTCGCCCTGAGGCAGCTGGCCCATGAGCTGCAGTACGTCCTTGTACTCGTCTACCATGTCGTTCAACTGAGCGTAGTCGAGAGACTCGCCGTTCAGGCTTGCTACTTCTGTGTCGGGACCGCTCTGCTTCATGATTTCCACAGCGCTACCGGCAATGAAAGCAAGCATACCCAGGCCGATTGCTACCTGAGTTACCTTGTTGTTTCTGATTTTTTGTAATGTTGCCATTGTTTTTATTTGTTTTTATTTGTTTTGATTGCTATTTGCAGGGTAGGCTTTCTCGTGCCGATTGTCGTTTGGGACCGGGCATGAGATGCCTATTCAGCGCGCAAAGTTACAAAAAAAACTTCATACGCGTGCATAAAACCTCTTAAAATGCGTTTTTTGGAGTGTTTTTTTAGGTTTTAAGTCTCAAAATCGTACAACATAAAACCTTGCAACAATAAAACCTCGTTATATCAAGACTTCAAGACCTTCAGGCTGACCGTGACAATCTTGGTGGTGGTTTTTTGCAGAATCTTGAACTCGAAATTGTCAAACGTTACAATCTCGTTCAGCTTGGGGAAGCTTTGGAACTTGTGCAGGATGAGGCCACCCACGGTAAGGTATTGGTCGCTCTCGGGAAGATTCAGACCGAACTTCTCGTTGACCTGCTCAATCTCCATTCGGGCAGATAGCTTGTATTCGCCGTTGCCCAGTTCCTGAGCTATGTAGTGGTTGTTGTCGTGCTCGTCTTCTATCTCGCCGAAGATCTCCTCCACGAGGTCTTCGAGCGTGATGATGCCGCTCGTGCCACCAAACTCGTCCACCACGACAGCCATCGAGCGCTTCTGCTGAATGAACGTCTTCAGCAACTTCTGTGCCAGCATGGTTTCGGGCACAAAGGCTACTTCGCGGATGCTCTTTGTCCAGTCGTCGGTGGGCTTCAGGCGGAACATCTCGGACGAATGCACGTACCCCTTGATTTCGTCGATGTCTTCGCCGTAGATGATAACCTTTGAGTGCCCCGACTCCGTGAACTGGCTCATCAGGGTCTCGAAGGGCGTGTCAATGGACACGGCATCCACCTCGGTACGAGGAATGATGCAGTCGCGCACCTTGACCGAACTGAACTCCAGTGCGTTCTGAAATATCTTTACTTCGTTGCTCAGTTCTTTCTCGTCCTTGATGTCGTCGATGTTGCTCTGTATGAGATAGTCCAGGTCGACCTTCGTGAAGGTGCCGTTGTCGTTGCTGTGCTTCATCTTTACGCCACAGATGCGCAGCAACAGTTTGCTCAGCCCGCTGGTGAACTTGCTGATGGGGTAGAGGATGACGTAGATGACGAGCATGGGGACGGCAAAGATGCTCAGCATGTGGTTGGGCGCGTGCTTGAAGATGGTCTTCGGCAGGAACTCGCCCGTGACGAGGACAATCAGTGTGGAGATGATGGTGCTGATGGCCAGCTTGAGGCCTTCGTTGACGGGGACGCCCTGGATGCATAGGTCGTCGATGAACCACTGCCCCAGCAGCTGTGCCATGAGAATACCGTAGATGACGAGCGCAATGTTATTGCCTACCAACAAAGTGGAAATGAAGTTGTTGGGATGACGGAAGAAGATACTTGTGGCTCGGCTGCTCAGGCTGTGGGTCGACTTGTCCATCTCCACGCGGAGTTTGCTGGATGAGACGAAGGCAATCTCCAATCCCGAGAAGAAAGCCGAGAGCAACAGCACGATGGCCGTGGTGATGATGAGTGTGGTGGTGTCTTGTATCATTGCTTCTGCGATGTAGTGTCGGTGGGTGAGGGGGGAGTGGGCACTTCGGAGTCTGTGTCACTGGTGGGCACGTAGCCCGATGAGTTCAGCACGACGTAGTCTGTCATAGCCTCGTTGGAGCGGAATTTCGTGCCGTGCAGCTCGCGGTCGGGCATGTAGATGTCCATGGGCATGGTGTTGTACATCTCGTGCTTGCTCATGTCCCAGAAGAGCTCCTCCGTGAGGAAAAGCGTGCCTTGTAAATTCTTTACAATGACGCGGCCTCGCAGCTCCCACAGTTCCTGTCTGTGCAGATAGGCGGTATCCGACTGCACGTAAAGGTCGGCCTTGTGCGTTTGGTCGTATCGCTCCATGAAGAATCCGTGGTAGAACTTCCACGTCATGGGCATCGTATTGGTGTGTATCTGCCAATCTTCCGTCACGAGCTTGTATCGTATCACGCCCGAGTCGGAAATCAGCGTACTCACTCCGCTGGCTGTCATGAAGGTGGTCGAGTCCTTCTCGCTGACGGCCTCGGCCGTGTGCTCCTTTTCGCCCGAACAGGCGCAGAGGAAGGCTATGAATGCCAATATGATGAGTGCAGTCTTGCGCATCAGCTTAGTCTATCTTCCACTGTACGAACCAATTCTCGTTGAAGGTTACGCCCAGGTTCAGCATGAGGTAATTCTCCTTGATCATGTGCGATGCAGAAGGACGGCGTTGCTTCCACTCGGCCGAGACGTTGATGACGGATCGTCCGCTCATGCGCTTGGTGGAAAGGGGGAACCCTGCACCGATGCTTACGCCGAATTCGGTCGGTCCGTCCAAGCCGTTGACCTTGGTATAGGGTGAGGCATAGTTGGCGCCGATGCGATAGCGTACGGTTTCGAAGTAGTTGCTGGCTTTCCTGCTTCCTGCGGGGGTGAACTCGGCACCCACAGCCATGCGTGTGCGGTCCAGGTAACTTCCTGTCTGGCTGTTGTATGTGAGCGTTGTACCCATTTCTCCTGCAACGGGTGCTTTGCAGTCCGCCCATTTCTCGTAGGTGTAGTCGGCCGCGATAAGCAACTTGTCCTGGTGTCGCCAGGCAATGCCGCCGCCAAAGGTGTGAGGCAGGTCGAAGGCATTGCTGACCTTGATCTCCGTCGTGTCAGCTGTTGACGTGTAGTGCATCATGGTGGCATCACCGTTGATGGTGTGCCCCAGACTGTATGTCAGACCCAGTGTTACCCAGTCCTGGTGGGTGATGCGGATGGGGTATTGCAGACCGAAGTCCAGCTTGTAGGTTTTCAGATTGGCACTGTACAGCAGGTTCTGGTTGCTGAAGTTGTTGTTCTGGGTACTTCCCTCGTAGAACGACTGGGTGATGTAGTGCTCCTGGTCACCCCACAGATAGCTGGCGTTGACACCGACGGACAAGTTGGCGAATGGCCTCCATCCCACACCGAGATAGATCTGGTGCATGCCTCCGCTGCCCGTGTACAGTGTGCTGGTGGTGATGGGCTGCGTGCTCGTGTAGGCACCGCCCACGGTGTTCTCTGACGTGAATGTGTATCCGATGGTGGAGTAGGGCACGAATCCCAGCGTCATGCCCAGGTTTTTTGTCGCCCGGAATCCCATGTTGACATTACTCAGCGAGGCATTGCGTGTTGTCTTGCTGTTGCCGGGCATGCTCATGAAGCCGGCCTTGAACGTGGCGCCCACGTCGAAAAGGAAGGACAGTGAGTCGATGCATGAATAAGAGGCAGGGTTCAGCATGTTGATGCGTGCGCCATCGCGTAAGCCGTAAGCCACGCCTCCCATGCCACGGTTGAACGTCTGCGACTGGTCCTCAAGCAAGCCCAGTCCGAATCGTGAGTATGACGAGTTGCTGCCGTTCTGCGCCATTGCGTTGGCAGATGCGGCCAGCAAGCTTGTGCCTAAGAGTATTTTCTTCAGTATCTTCATATCTTTTTCTGTCACTTCAAAGCGTTGAGCGTGGCGTTCAGTCCCTTGGGCACCAAGTAGTTGTCCTGGTGAAGGATGGGCTTGATGTCCTCGCTGAACTGGCAGTGGTCACCGCCCGTGAGGAATACTTGCAGTCCGGGATAGCAAGCTTGCCAATGACGTATGTAGCCCTCTATCTCATATTGCAGGCCCAGAGCTGCCCCGCTCCGCATGGCGGTGTCCGTATCGTACCCCACTTCGGGTATGTCGCCTTGTGCGTCCACGAGAGGCAGTAAGGCCGTATGCTCGTGCATGGCCCGGAGTCGCATCTGCAGTCCGGGTGCAATGTTCCCGCCCAGATAGTACCCCTCATCGTCCACGACTTCGTATGTCACGCACGTTCCTGCATCGACAACCAGCAGGGGCTTGCCCGGCAGACTCACCATGGCACCTTCCAGTGCCGCAATGCGGTCTGCGCCCATCGTGGGTGGCATCTCCCTGCATTCCGACTCGCCCTTGCGGCGCCAGCGCAGTGGGATGGGGAGCGGTGTCTCGTGGGTGAGCCGCACCAACGGGAACGGCAGCTTCTGAAGCCGCTGCTCAGCCTCCTCCTCCAGTTGTACGACGGTGCTCAGGATGGCCTTTTCGAAGCGATAGCGTGCAACCACCTGATCGAGCGCATCCAGTGTGCGGTTGTTGCCGTACACTTGTTCTACGATGTTGTCTTCGTCGAAAACCACCAGTTTGGCCCTTGTGTTCCCTATGTCAATAATCAGGTTCAATTCGCTTTGTCGTATAAATTGTGGCGCAAAGTTACGAAATTTACTGAAAACGGGAAAACGTAGACTGAAGAATTTGGCTTTTTAGCGTTTTTTTAGACTCGTTGGGTTGCAAAAGTGGCAATTAGGCGTGCTTTTGGCTAAATTATTGTTAGTGGATGCGTGGTTTCTTAATTCTTTTTTGTACCTTTGTCGCCACAATTTATGTTCAGAGATGCCAAATGTGCTTAAAATAGTCAGTAGATGCATCGTCCTGACCCTTCTTTTGATTATTGGTCAGGCCGGTGTACGCGCGCAGCGTGTGAATGATAGTATCACCGTTGCGGTGCTCACGTGTTCCCCTGGCGACCAGATTTATGAGCTCTATGGCCATACGGCACTTCGCATCACCGACCACACCCTTGGCACGGATGCTGTGTTCAACTACGGTATGTTCAGTTTTTCCAAACCCCATTTCGTTTGGAACTTCCTTTTGGGCAAGACCGACTACATGGTGCAGCCGCTTTCATACGACCTTTTTGAGCGGGAATATGCCGAGCGCGGTTCGAGCATTGTTTCGCAGCAGATCAACCTGACGCGTGCCGAGGCCAACGTGCTCTATAATAAGCTGCTGAAGAACGTGCGTCCTGAGAACTGCGAGTATCGTTACAACTTCCTCTACTGCAATTGTACCACCAAGGTGCGCGACATGATTGAGTCGTCCGTGCACGGTATCGTCAAGTACAAGGAGCGTCCCAAGAAGACCTACCGACAGGCGTTGCATGAGTATACCGCAGATTTCCCCTGGAGCGAACTGGGTAACGACCTGCTCCTCGGAGCCTCCACCGACACCCTGCTGACCGACCGTTCGCAGATGTTCCTGCCTCAGTACTATGAGGATTATCTTCAGGATGCCGTCATCTACGACAGCCTGTGTAATTCGCGCCCCATGATGTATGGCAAGCCTCAGGTGTTGCTCGAGGAGGGCCGCCATCCGCAAGTGGAGGATTTTCCGTTGAGCCCCCTGATGTGTGCATTGATCTTCTGCGCTTTCATGTGCCTTGTCTTCGGACTTGAGTACGGCTTCCGAAGGATTTTCTGGTTCTTCGACCTGCTTCTCATGCCCGGTGTCGGGGCAGCAGGCTTGCTCGTCACGTTCATGTTCTTCTTTTCCGAACATCCGGCCGTGGACAGCAACTGGCAGGTGTGGGTACTCAATCCCCTGCCGCTCTTCTGTATGCCCTGGGTGGTATGGAGTGCCGTCAAGCGCAAGCGTTGCTACTATCACTATTTCAACGCCCTTCTGCTCGTGCTCTTTCTCGTGGCCAGTGCGTGGATTCCCCAGCAGTTTACAGCTTTCACGCTGCTTGTGACCTTGGGGCTGCTCACTCGTCCCGCCAGCTATATTATCAATTTTCCCCGTCTGAAACCCAAGAAGGCTAAAAAGAAGAAATGACAAACCTCTACCGATACCGGCTCCTTACCTCGCTGATGGTCCTGATGGCCATGGCGCAGGCCGAAGGACAGACGACCTCCGACGTACCTCGGCTGGTCGTCAATGTCGTTGTCGATCAGCTGAGGGGCGACTATCTCGATGCCTTCTCGTCGCTCTATGGCGACAAGGGCTTCAAGCGTTTCCTTCGGGAGGGACGTGTCTACCGTCAGGCAGAATATCCGTTTTCCGGACCGGACCGCGCCTCGGCTCTGGCCTCGCTGATGACGGGTGCCACGCCTTACGAACACGGTATCGTGGGCAGTCGCTGGCTTGACCGCAATACGTTACAGCCAGTCTATTGTGTGGACGATAAGGGCTGCCAAGGCCTCCTCACCACCGAGCAGAGCAGCGCCGTCAACTTACGAGTCAGCACGCTGCCCGACGAGCTCAAGGTGGCCACACAGGGCAAAGGACTGGTATTCGGCATCTCACCCTACCGCGATGCTGCCGTGTTCAGTGCCGGTCATGCGGCCGACGGTGCCTTCTGGATCAACGACCTCACCGGCCAATGGTGCGGCACGGACTACTACGGCCAGTTCCCCCAATGGGCGCTGACCTACAACAACGGTCTCGGACTGAAGAGTCGCATCTCGTCCCTCAGGTGGGAGCCTGTCAACGGACTTGTAGGCAACTTCAACTACTTCGTGTCGGGCGTGCAGCACAGTCCCTTCAAGCACTCCTTCAGCGGTGAGCGCAAGATACGTGACTTCAAGGAGAGCGCCCTCGTCAATGAGGAGGTGAACCGCTTTGCCGAGTTCTGCCTGCGCAGCACCGAACTCGGTTCGGATGCCGTCACCGACTTCCTCACGCTCACCTACTATGCCGGCAACTACCTGCGCAAGGGCGTTGACGAATGTCCCATCGAGCAGCAAGATACCTACGTCCGCCTGGACGGTGCACTGGCCGAGATGATGGACTTTGTGGAGCACAAGGTGGGTAAGGACCGTGTGCTCTATGTGCTGACCAGCACCGGTTGTGCCGACGAGCAGCATACCAACCTCGAACCCTACCGCATCCCCACCGGCACGTTCAATATCTCGCGCGCAAAATTATTATTAAATATGTATCTGATTGCCGTCTACGGTCAGGGACAATACGTCGAGACCGCGCTGGGCAATCAGCTCTACCTCAACCTCAAGCTGCTCGAAGACCGGGCGCTCAACCAGGCCGAAGTGCTGGAGCGCAGTCAGGACTTCCTCTGCCAGTTGGCTGGCGTGCAGGATGTCTACACCAGCAAGCGACTCCTCCAGGGTGCTGCCATGCAGGGCGTGCGCATGCTGCGCAACGCACACCATCCGCGCGTCTCTGGCGACCTGATGATCCAGGTGGCCCCCGGTTGGCATCTGGTGAATGACGACACGCATGAGGACCGCATCTCCAACGACACCTATCTGGGTTTCCCGCTCTTCTTCCTGGGACCCAACATCAAGAGTGGGGTGGTGGAGACGCCTGTCACCGTCGACCACGTGGCTCCCACCGTGGCCCGGTGCCTCCGCATCCGTGCCCCGAATGCCTGTGCTGCTGCGCCGCTTGCCGACGCGTTGAGGCACTAAGGACGTTCAGCCGAACTCCTTGACAGCATTGTTGATTGGAACAATGTTCATCATTAATTGTTAATTCAAAAAAATACATATATGAGCTTAGTAGACATTTTAAGCAAAATCTTCGGTAACAAGAAGAGCCGCGACCTGAAGGCCATCCAGCCTTTGGTGAAGGAGGTTCTCGACGTGTACCCGCAGATTCAGGCGCTCAGCCACGACGAGCTGCGTGCCAAGACACAGGAGATCAAGGAACAAGTGCAGCACTCTGCCGACGACATCCGTGCGCAGATTGCCGAAATCAAGGCCAAGATCGAGGAGACCGAGATCCAGGATCGTGCGCCTCTCTTCGCCCAGGTGGACAAGTTGGAGAAGGACGTGCTCGAACGCCTCGAGGTGGAACTCGACAAGGTACGTGCCGTGGCCTTCGCCATCGTGAAGAGCACTGCCGAGCGCCTCTCCCAGAACGAGAACGTGGAGGTGACTGCCACCGACCTCGACCGCGAGTTTGCTGCCCGTTTCGACTTTGTCGACATCGAGGGCGACAAGGCCATCTACCACAACCATTGGGTTGCCGGTGGTAACGACACCCTCTGGAACATGGTTCACTATGACGTGCAGCTCTTTGGTGGTACCGTACTGCATCAGGGTAAGGTGGCCGAGATGGCTACGGGTGAAGGTAAGACCCTCGTGGGTACCTGTCCCGTGTTCCTGAACGCCTTGACCGGAAACGGTGTGCATGTGGTTACCGTCAACGACTATCTGGCTAAGCGTGACTCAGAGTGGATGGGTCCTCTTTATATGTTCCACGGCTTGCGTGTGGATTGTATCGACAAGCATCAGCCCAACAGCGACGCTCGTCGCAAGGCTTATCTGGCCGACATCACGTTTGGTACC
>JAZLFZ010000039.1:0-4545 GCA_045616065.1 Bacteroidaceae bacterium
GGAATCTCTACTTTGTGACGTATCACAAAGTCCATTCCTGTTTTTATCAGTCCTTGTTCTTCTGCCCTTCGAGCGAAGCATCCGCAAGCGGCTGAGCGGGGCTGAGATCTGCATTTTGCCAGTCGGCAAAAGCCCTTCGTCGGGATGACATTAGGGAAACTTTGAAAATGATGCAGATTGGTTGTGTATCAGAACTTTACAAGAAGACAAATGCACCTAAATTGACACAGAACCTAAAAACTAACGTCACTAACGTCACCAACGTCACCACCTCCGTATCTTGCTATATTTCTAGAGTTTACAGGGTGACGTTTAGTCAATTTTTAACGTCACCTTAATGTCACCAACGTCACCAGACTTCTGCACATCATCAATCAACAACTCCCTATAATACATCACCTTACACTGATATATAGCTAAACAGATCGTCATTAAAACATCTCTGTAATACCACTAATAAAGCCGCAAATGGTTCTTCTGAGATTTGAAGTGATGATTTTTATGAGTCATCTGGAATTTTGAGTGGAGATTTTTAGAAACTATTTTGAGTTTGATTTTGAGGAGCGTAGCGACGACCTCCTAAAAAAGAAGGCGTACAATTGATTGTAGGGGTGATTTTTTTCTGATTTTCAGTCAGATTCCTGAATCCTGGCATGTGCATCCATAGAAATCAAATCAAAAACTAAAAATCAACCATACAATACCCCCCCCGAACAATGGGCTTTATGAGTGAGGTCGTCGCTGCGCTCCTCAAAATCCAACCGAAAATCATTTCGGAAAATCCAAACTGATATGGGTGGACATTAGTAATTATCACTCCAAATACCGGAAGACCCCTTTTTTTCTCTGTAAAGCATTTGTAAAGTACTTGCAAAGTCATTGCAAAGTCGCTTTTTCGTTTCGGTATGAGATAGTTTGTACCTTTGCCGGTGAAATCAAACTAAAAAACCTCATAAACAATGAAACGAATTCTTTTTATCACAATCCTGTTTCTTCAGTTTGTCTGTACATGGGCACAGCAGAAAGAGATCACATTGAGCGGCTACGTAGAGGATGGTTTCCTGAAGACTCCACTCCTCCATGCCCGGGTGTCTGTATGCAGGACCGACAGCACCGTACTGGTGGATTCAGCCACAGTAATGCCATTTGGCGAGTTTGTTAATGGCGAACTGAAACTAAAATCAACAAAATTCACGGCTACGGTGCGGACGGATGCCAAGGCCTTGCTGTGGCACGTGCAGATGAAGGGCTACAATGACGTGTGGCAACGGGTGAACATAGGGAAGGCAGACAACGTGGACGTACCCACCACAGGATTGCGCAAGGCCAGGGAGACGCAGATGGACGAGGTGTTGGTGAAAGCCACAAAGGTCAAGATGTTCTATCGGGGCGACACCATCGTCTATAATGCCGATGCCTTCAACCTGCCACAGGGCAGTATGCTGGACGACCTCATCCGTCAGATGCCTGGCGTGACGCTGAATGAAGCAGGCGAGATATTCGTCAACGGGCGCAAGGTGGACGAACTGCTGCTGGGATCGCAGTCCTTCATGCGTGGCAAGAAGCAGGTGCTGCTGGAGAACTTGCCCTACTATACGGTGAAGAACATCAAGGTATATGACAAGCAATCTGACAAGAGCGAGGCGCTGGGCTATGACGTGGAGCCCAAGAAGTTTGTGATGGACGTCAACCTGAAGGATGAGTTCCGCAACGGCTACATCGCCAATGCAGAGGCAGCAGGGGGAGGCTCTCCCCTCGGGGAGCGGGGAGGGGGTCGCTGGCTTGGCCGTGCCTTCCTGTTGGGCTTCACCGACCGCACTCGACTGACGCTCTTCGGTAATATAAATAATGTGAACGAGACGCGCCACATCGGTGAGTCCAGCCACTGGTCACCTGCATCCATGCCCAGTTCGATGACCACCACACGCAGCGCGGCAGCGGAATTCTACTACCACTCAAAGGAGGATAAGGTGAAGGAGACGCTCAACGCCGACTTCACCTCTACCACGAATACCACCGACATGCATCAGCGTCGCGAACAGTTTCTGCAAGGCAGCACGCCTCTGTCCACATCCTCGTCTTGGGATCGCTCCGGCACGCACCAGCTGAAACTGCATAACAGTCTCTCCCTGAAGGCTCCCCTCTGGGGTCTGCATAATCTGGACTTCTACCATCTTACCCGCGACGGCACGTTCCATTCAGCCTTCGACCAGTGGAGCGACACGCTCGTTGCCTCGAAGCGCAGCATTGGCATGAGCGAAGGCAAGGCATGGGGTATCAAGGTCGAATCGCAGGGAGCATTCAACCTCAACAAGGAGAAGCAACAGCACATGGACTTCTTTCTGGTACTGGCGTATGACCGGGACGAGAGTCAGCAAGCTAATCGTTATGAGACCAAGCAGTTTGCTGCAAAGCAGACCCTGGCCACCCACAACAGTGATGACCTGCTGAACAGCAGTTTGAACGGATTGCTCTTGCTGTCCACTGGCAGAAGTATCGGCAAGGGAATGCATGTCGGTGTAGGCGAAAACGTGACCTACAGCATCCAGCATCGCCACGACTACCTCTACCATCCCGACACCCTCTTGCTCCCCTCCCAACTGGACATGCTCACGGCCATCAGCGACCCACGCAACTCCTACGATAGTCACCATTCTCACGTTGTAGGTACGACCAGGCTTTTTATCGGTAAAACGGCTACGCACAAGATGAAGCATTACGGCAACTTGCCACCCATGACCTACACGCCCTGGGAGTTCAGCCTGAATGTTCCCATCCATCACGAACAGCTCGACTATCAGCGCGGTGTGCTGGACACACTGACCATGCAGAATACACTCTTCCTGAATG
Organism: Bacteroidaceae bacterium; assembly: GCA_045616065.1. Lineage (GTDB taxonomy): Bacteria > Bacteroidota > Bacteroidia > Bacteroidales > Bacteroidaceae > Physcousia. Next base: position 2,851 of record JAZLFZ010000039.1, read on the forward strand.
CTTCAGCCAATTACCGTCTGCTGCGGAATGAAGGTGTACACGACCTGCGCATCGATGCCAGCTTTGACCAGCGTAGCGTCGATCTGCTTGACCGCCTCGGTTGGCATGACGACAGTCAGCCCCTCATCGTACGGCAAGGTAATCCCGACCTGAAACACTATGCCACATCAAGGATCTCAGCCAACTACTACAACAACAATGGTCATGGGCATCAGCAGACTCTTCACTTTGGTACATCCTTCAACTACGACCATCGCAGCGTGGCGCAGTCGGTAACGTATGCCCCCACCACCGGTGTCTATACCTACAAGCCGATGAATGTCAGCGGAAACTACCTGCTCAGCGGCAACTTCGACTTTAGTCGCACCTTGGACGGCAAGCACCGCTGGAGCATCCAGACCAATGCCGATGCCAGCCTGCATCACAGCGTCGATCATGCAACTTTTGACAACGGTACAAAAGTCGTTGCCGGTATGACGGAAAGTCATGAGAATGTCGTGAACACTCTGACCCTCCACGACAACACCTACATCCAGTACAACAAGGGTAAGCTCAACCTCCGCGCCACGGGTGACATCCGTTGGCGACATTCGGATGGCCAGATGCTCGATTTCGACGTGCTCAATGCCTTCGACTATCAGTACGGTCTCTCCGGTCGCTACACCATTCCCGACATCAACATGACGGTCTCTGCCGATGCCAACATGTTCAGCCGCCGTGGCTATGGCTCGTCAGCTCTCAATACCGACGACTTCGTGGTCAATGCCTCCGTCAGCCAGCCCTTCTTCAAAGGCAAGTTCATCGCCCGCATCGAGGCCTTCGACCTCCTGCACAACCTGTCAAGTACCCAGTACGAGGTCAATGCCCAGGGCCGCACCGTCACCTGGTATCGCTCTTTGCAACATTATGTGATGGCACATATAGTGTACCATTGGAACAAGAATCCGAAGAAAAAGTGAAGAATTCTGCGATTATATTTTGTTGGTTCAGGGAATAGTCTTATCTTTGCGAAAGATAATTAAAGATGGCATGACATATTTTAATCAGTTTCACAAGGAAAGCGTAGAACGATGCTTGAGAAAAATTGCCCAATCGAAATCTTTGCAGATAAATTGCGAAGAAGAATCGCAGAAAGCACAAGAGATGCACAGACGAATTGCGCGGCTGTATCCCGCATAGAGTCGCTTGCAGCAGAAGATATTGCGCGAGAAGAAGGCATTTGGATTAATTTTGCTGATGTAGCGACTCTTGGGACACCATTCCCAAGCGGTGTGGAAAATGGAACCCCGCTTTAGGGTTCCATAGGGTTCCATGCCGACAAGCTGCTATCATATAGTGAATTACGTGCTATACTATGGAACCCTTGAGGTTTTTTGGCTCAAAAAAACTTTTTTGTTCTTTACTGTACGGAAATCATACTGCACGGAGTTTGGACGACAGACGCTACAGTATTTTATTTTCCGTCGGTGACGGAAACTTTTTCCTCCAATGGATGAAACTCGATGATTGCGTGGACGAAAAGAGTAAAACTGGGCATCGCATTTCTTAATATCTAACAATAAGTTAGTGAACAAATTTATTTTTATAATTATTGTGGTAAATTAAACTAATATTAAAATAAGATTAAACCTTGAAAGTGTCACAAAATGGAGTTTAATATTTTTTTAATATAATTTTAATATACCATTATAAAAA
>JAZLFZ010000040.1:0-3368 GCA_045616065.1 Bacteroidaceae bacterium
ACCTGAGCCACCTTGCCCTTGGCTGCTGCCAGTTCATTGATTACCTCCAGCTCTGGAATACTCTCTACATTGAAGCAGAAGATGTCGGCATCCAGGGCTGCATTGATCTCCCAGTCGCTCTTGCCCACACCGGCAAAAACAATCTTCTCTGCAGGGAAACCGGCAGCTACGGCAGCCAGAACCTCGCCACCGCTTACACAGTCCACACCCAGACCGGCCTTGCAGATTTCCTTCAGTACCTTAGGGTTGGCGTTTGACTTGATGGCATAGTGCACACAGTAGTTGGCATACTTGCCAGCCTCTTCGTTGATGGTATTCAAGGTGTTACGAAGCACCTCTGTATCATAATAGTAGAAGGGAGTCTTTACTCCCTTGAACTTTTCTACTGGAAAAACTCCTTTCATGGTCGGGTTACTTTACGTTGTTGAACAAAGTGTCTGACAGGGCCTGCAAAGCACGCTTCTTGTCCTCGGCCTTGATCAGGAACGAGATGTTGAAGTTGCTGCCGCCGTAAGAAATCATACGTACAGGAATATCCTTCATGGCCTCGGCTGCCAAAGTCTCGAAACCTACATTGTCCCAGGTCAGGTCGCCTACCACACAGATGATACACATATCCTCATCAATGGTTACGGTACCGTATGTCTTCAGGTCGTTGATGATTTCGTGCAGGTGCTTGGTATTGTCAATGCTCATGGATACGCCCACCTCTGAGGTACAAACCATATCGATGCTGGTCTTGTAGGTCTCAAAGATCTCGAATACCTTGCGCAGGAATCCGTGAGCCAGCAGCATGCGGCTGCTCTTGATCTTGATGGCGGTGATGTTATCCTTGGCTGCTACAGCCTTGATCTTGCCGTGTACCAGGTCGTTGTTGATCAGGGTACCCGGAGCATTAGGATCCATGGTGTTCAGCAGGCGTACAGGGATACCGGCATACTTGGCAGGCTGGATACAGGTAGGGTGCAGGATCTTGGCACCGAAGTAAGCCAGTTCGGCAGCCTCCTCAAAGTAAAGCTGTGGCACGGGAGCGGTGTGCTCCACGATGCGTGGATCGTTGTTGTGCATGCCGTCGATGTCGGTCCATATCTGTATCTCGTCGCTCTGCAGGGCCGCACCTACGAGGCATGCAGTGTAGTCGCTGCCGCCACGCAGCAGGTTGTCGATCTCACCGTATGCATTGCGGCAGATGAAGCCCTGAGTGATGTAGATCTTGTAGTCGGGATTCTCGCTGAGCAGCTTGCTGGCATGCTCACGGATGTAGTTGAAGTCGGGCTCTGCATTCTTGTCCGTGCGCACAAAGTCGAGGGCTGAGAGCAGGATGGTCTTCACGCCACACTCGAGCAGGTAGTTGGTTACCATGTTGGTGCTCATGATTTCGCCCTGTGCCAGGATGACCTTCTCCTCGAACGAGGTGAAGAGAATCTTGGTGAAGGAGCGGAGGTAGTTGAACTCCTCTCTGAGGAACTTCTTGGTCTTGTCCTTGTACTCCTCTGTGGCATAGAGCTCGTCGCAGTGCTTCATGTACTTCTGCTCCAGCTGGTTGATGATGGTGTTAGCTCCTTCGGGGTTCTTCTTGTAGAGGTAGTCACTGATCTCCACGAGCGAATTTGTGGTGCCGCTCATGGCCGAGAGTACTACGAAATTGGCGTCATCGCCAGCCGTGATGAGTTTGCACACATCCTTTATTCTCTGTGGATTTCCGACGGACGTACCGCCAAACTTCATTACTTTCATACTGTGTATTGATGTTTTTTGTTTGTTTTGTTTCGTTTAATCGTGGGCGCTTGTCGTTTCCAGCACTTCGTCGATGGGCTTCAGCTCCTTGTCTTCGTCTTCGTGCGGTGTGTCGAACGTCTCGGTGGGGACGTCGCTGATGGCAATCTGCTCCTTGCTGATTTCGGGCAGTATGGTCTGCTGGCAGATGAGCTGTCCCTCCTCGCATCGGTACACGGTGCCTGGGTAACGGTCGAGCCATGCCATGTTGTGGGTGGTGATGATGACCGCAGCGCCCGTCTCGCGCAACTTGGTCAGGATCTCGATGATGTTGCGGCCGTTCTCAGCGTCCAGGTTGCCGGTGGGCTCGTCGGCCAGGATGAGGCGCGGCGTGTTGAGGATGGCACGTGAAATGCAGATGCGTTGCTGCTCACCACCCGAGAGTTCGTAGGGGCGATGGTTCGTCTTGTCGGGCAACCCGACCTCCTCCAGCACTTCCACGATGCGTTTCGCCCTGGCATCCTTCTTCTTCCATCCCGTGGCTCTCAGCACGAAGTCGAGGTTCTCCTTGATGGTGCGGTCGGGCAGCAACTGGAAGTCCTGGAAGACGATTCCGATCTGCTTTCTCAGATTGGGCAGTTTGCTGGGCTTGATGCGCAGCATGTCGTAGCCCATCACCTCGGCTCTTCCGCCCGTGGGTGTCAGTTCGCCATAGAGCGTGCGCAGCAATGACGTCTTGCCGCTCCCCACAGGTCCCACGACGTATATCAGTTCGCCTTCATGCGCCTGGAAGCTGGCTCCCTTCAGTACGAGGTGCTCCTCCTGATAGATGTCGGTATTCTGATATTCAATTATCATGTTCTTCTATATATTTCTCTTAGGCAACCAATTGTCAGGCAACATGCTCTCTCTCTCTGATTAGTGCTTCTTCCAACCAGGGTTGTGACGCTCCATCAGTTCGCGAGCCATGTCCTCGATGCGCAGCCCCTTGCTGGTGAGCAGCACGATGAGGTGGTAGAGCATGTCGCTGCCCTCGTAGATGAGTCGGTCGTTCGTGCCGTTGGTGGCTTCGATGACCAGCTCCAGTGCCTCCTCGCCCACCTTCTGTGCCATGCGGTTCAGGCCGTCCTTGAAGAGGCTTGTCGTGTAGCTGCCCTCGGGCATCTCCTGGTATCGTTTCTCGATGAAGTTGCTCAGCTCGCTGAGGAAGAGCAGGGGATTCTGCATGTTCTCCTCGCCCCAGCATGTGTCCGTACCGGTGTGGCAGGTGGGGCCGTCGGGATGAGCCTGTATGAGCAGCGTGTCCTTGTCACAGTCGTTCTTGATGCTCACTACGTGCAGGAAGTTCTGGCTCGTTTCGCCCTTGGTCCAGAGGCAGTTGCGCGATCGGCTCCAGAAGGTTACCAGTCCGGTCTCCTCGGTCTTCTTGTATGCCTCTTCGTTCATGTAGCCCAGCATGAGCACCTTCTGCGTGTCAGCATCCTGGATGATGGCGGGTACCAGGCCGCCTGCTTTTTCGAAATCGATTTCCATTGCGTTATATATTATAATGTAGTTGCCTTTTGTTTTCTTTTCCGTTGCTCGGGGGGGGGGCTTTGGTTTTCTTATCCCTATGGCCTCGCCCTTCGGGTAGGTCTTCCAGTCGGGGATGG
>JAZLFZ010000041.1:0-59323 GCA_045616065.1 Bacteroidaceae bacterium
GCTTGCAATCTGTTAAATAAGTTGTAATTTTCATTTTTATCTTGCGCTTAAAATTTTCGCCGCAAAGATAAAAACTATTCCCGAGAATGTTCCCCTATATCCTAAACTAATCGCTCTCTCGTTAAGATAGTTTAAGATTCCGTTTTTGCCGATTTTTGCCTTATTTTCAGTTGTTTACGCAAACGAAACTCTAATTCTCTAACAACTGATTTTAGCCTAATTTTGAGTACCCAGAGCCCACGCCGATATACCAATGCTCCACCAGAAAAGTGTGCAAGAGAACAGACGGACTGCTCTCAACGCACACTCCGGGGATACAGTTACAGCATACCCGTTGCAGTCACTTTTACTATTGTCCTTTTGACTAACATCTTGAAATTTCCTACGTTTCAAACAGCCACAAGACAAAGCATCGATGACGCTTTTACATTATGAATTGCTTTTGCACACTTGCAAAAAGTCCCGCCCATCCGCGCATCCTTCATGGATGGCACGGCGTGGGCTGCGACGCAGCAAAGTTACACAATTTTCACCAAATCTGAGCCAAGACCACTAAGAAATGTGCGCTCAGACCAACGAATCTGGCAAAAAAATGCAAAAAAACGCTCCTAAAATAGCTTTTTTACATCCTACCCAACAAGTTCGATCTCTATCGTCAAGCCGCCTCCTGGAGTCTGCGAGGCGGTGACAGAGCCACCATAATGAAGGGCGATATTCTTGACGATGGCAAGGCCAAGGCCTGTGCCACCCAGACGGCGGGAGCGTCCCTTGTCTATGCGGTAGAAGCGTTCGAAGATGTGGGGCAGGTGTTCGTTGGGGACGCCGGGGCCGTTGTCTGTGAAGGTGAAGCATATCCTGCGGGTCTCGGCCCTACGCACGTCTGCAAAAGCCAGGGGGAAGGACGAGGAGAGATTGCCAGATGAGACCTTTGCCTCGACCTGGAAATATGTGGCATCGGTGGCGTACGTGATGGTGTTGCTGAAGATGTTGCGGAAGAGGGAGTAGATGAGTGAGACATCGCCTTGCATGGGGAGCGTCGGCGGGATGTTCAGCCGTAGCTGGATATTGCGTTCGCGGAATTGTGATGCTGTCTCTTCTTCTATCTGACGAAGGATGAGGGCGGCATCGATGGACTTGCTGCTTGAACGTTTACCATTTACCATTTCCTGTGTGGCATCGAGCCGGGAGAGGGTTCCCATGTCGGCCAGCAGGCGGCTCATGCGGCGGCTCTGGGCATGGCAATGCTCAAGGAAGTTCTGCCTCTTGTCCTCCGGCATGGAGGGGTTGCTGACGAGTGTTTCCAGATAGCCCTCGATGGTGGCAGCGGGCGTCTTGAGTTCGTGGGCTGCATTTTCGGTGAGCTGTCGCTTGATGCGCTGCTTCTCCTGTTCGCTATGCTCGTAGCGGCTGCGGAAATACATGGCCGTGGCAATGAGGGCAAGGATGCCGGCTGTGTAGTAGAAGAAGGTGTAGTCGTGCTCGAGCGAAGAGGTGAGTTCGGCCGAATAGGGCACGGAGGAACGTACAATTCTGTCGTCAAAGCGAGTGGCCGAATAGAAGTATTTCTCGCCGTTTGTCTCCGATGCCCGCTTGATGGCATAGCCGCTGCCGTTTTGCAGAGCCCCCTGAATCTCTTCGCGTTGCAGGTGGTTGCCCATGCGCTTCACGTCGCGTTCCTCGGTGTCGTAGAGCACGTTGCCGAGGGTGTCGATGATGGTGACGCGGATGGATGCCTCGCCCTGGCTTTCCAGATAGTGATAGTTGTTCAGCTGCAACTGCGAGTGGAGGATGTCGACACGGAAGGCATGCTCACGCTTGTATTCGTAGATGCCGAAGAAGAGGGTGAAGACGCTGGCCAGGATGGTGGCCAGGACGAATATCTTGTTTGTCAGTTTGTTTCGCATATCAGTACACTGCGCTGCCTAATTATGAATTGTGAATTAGTCGTTTAGGAAATTAGTCGTTTAGTTGTTTAGGGGATTATCAGACACGAATTGACACGAATTTCACAAATTTGCTTTTGTGCGTTTTTGGTTAATTGATAGTTTTGTCGTTTAGGGCCTGACAGCAACCATCTTCCTCATACTTGCGGGTGTGGTGATGGTGCTCTCGCTCATCTTCTCCAAGAAGGCGCAGAACGTGGTGAAGACCAGCGTCGACCTGAGCCGACAGGACGAGGGCGACGAGATGTTCGGTTCGTCGCCCGTGGCAAGAGGACTTGTGCGCAACGGCAAAGCTACGTCGAAGTTCGTGACCAAGATTGTCCCCGACAGCCTCCTGCACTGGATTGACACGCGCTTCAACAGCGAGGAGATGAAGCTGGAACAGGGCGCGGCCTTCGACCTCATCCGTGCGGCCGTCAACCTGGTACTGGCTGGTTTGCTCGTAGCCATCGGCACAAGTCTCAAGCTGCCCCTCTCCACCACCTACGTCACCTTCATGGTGGCCATGGGTACATCGCTTGCCGACCGTGCCTAGGGACGTGAGTCGGCCGTCTTCCGCATCACGGGCGTGCTGAGCGTCATCGGTGGATGGTTCATCACGGCCGGAGCAGCCTTCACCTTCTGCTTCTTCCTGACCAACATGATGTATTTCGGAAGCTACGTGGCCATGGCTCTGGCCATCATCCTGGCCATCTACCTGCTTGTGCGCAGCAATCTGTCGAAAACGAACGCGAAAACGAAGGATGAGGACTCGCTCTTCTCCCAGATTCTCAAGAGCAAGGACAAGGCCATCATCTGGGGCCTACTTTGCGAACATATCCGCAAGGGCAACGCCGCCCGACTGAAGTTCGTCATTGACACATACGGCTGCATGACCGAAGCCTTCCTGAACGAGCAATACCAGCCGCTGCGCCGCTCCTCATCGCTCATCGAGGAGGAGCGAAAGTCGCTCAAACGGCAGCGCAAGCAGGAGATTGTGACGATGCAACGACTCGACTCGATGCAGATGATCAGTCGCAACACATGGTACTTCCTCGGCATCAACTCATGCCAGCAGATACTCTACTGCCTGACACGCATCAACGAACCGATACGCGAACACGTGGGCAACAGTTTCTCACCACTGCCCGAGGCTTACCACGAGCGTTTCATCGACGCAAAGGAATCCGTGCAGAAGCTTTACACACGGGCTCTGACCATGCTTGAAACGGGCGACTTCACCAATGCCGAGACTCTTCGTGACGACTGCACAACTGTCCAGCGGCAAATATCCGCTGACCGCAAGCGTGCACTGGACAGTATGCAGGATGAGACTGCCAACCTCAACACCCTCCTCCTCACCATCCACATCCTTCAGGAGAGCCAGGAACTCATCGGTTCCCTCCGTCACATGATACGTGGCATGAACAAGTTTGCAGGCGCTGAAGATTAATCAGAGGGAAATTTTATAGAATTTACAGAAAAAAGGAAAAGGCCACCCAAATGATTGAGTGGCCTATTTCTTTTGTTCAGCCAGTTCTGTTTTTCAAAACTGGCTGAACCATGCGTTCAAAAATTACAGCTGAGGACCTGCTGCAACGAGAGCCTGACCAGCTTCGTTGGTGGTGTACTTAGCGAAGTTCTTGATGAAGCGAGCTGCCAGATCCTTAGCCTTCTCCTCCCACTGACAAGCGCACTCGTAGGTGTCGCGAGGATCGAGGATAGCGGGATTTACGTTGGGCAGAGCGGTGGGAACCTCGAAGTTGAACATGGGGATCATCTTGGTCTCAGCCTTCAGGATGCTGCCATCGAGGATAGCGTCGATGATACCACGGGTATCGGGGATAGAGATACGCTTGCCGGTACCGTTCCAACCCGTGTTAACGAGGTATGCCTTAGCACCGTTAGCGTTCATCTTCTTAACGAGCTCCTGAGCGTACTTTGTGGGGTGCAGCTCGAGGAATGCCTGGCCGAAGCAAGCTGAGAAGGTGGGAGTGGGCTCGGTGATGCCACGCTCGGTACCTGCCAACTTAGCGGTGAAACCTGAGAGGAAGTAGTACTGGGTCTGCTCGGGAGTCAGAATTGATACGGGAGGCAGTACGCCGAATGCATCAGCTGACAGGAAGATAACGTTCTTGGCAGCGGGAGCTGAAGAACCGGGCTGGATGTTGTTGATGTGGTTAATGGGATAAGAAACACGAGTGTTCTCGGTTACGCTCTTATCGTTGAAGTCGATCTTGCCATCAGCAGCTACGGTTACGTTCTCCAGAAGAGCGTTGCGCTTGATAGCACCGTAGATGTCGGGCTCGTTCTCCTTGCTCAGGCCGATAACCTTAGCGTAGCAACCACCCTCGAAGTTGAAGACGCCGTTGTCGTCCCATCCGTGCTCGTCGTCACCGATAAGGCGACGCTTGGGATCGGTTGACAGAGTGGTCTTACCGGTACCAGAGAGGCCGAAGAAGATAGCGGTCTCCTCACCGTCCATGTTACAGTTGGCAGAGCAGTGCATTGAAGCGATGCCCTGGAGGGGAAGGTAGTAGTTCATCATTGAGAACATACCCTTCTTCATCTCACCACCGTACCAGGTGTTGATGATAACCTGCTCCTTGCTGGTGGTGTTGAAAGCCACACAGGTCTCTGAGTTCAGACCGAGCTCAGCGTAGTTGGCAACCTTAGCCTTAGAAGCGTTGTAAACGATGAAATCGGGCTCGAACTCAGCCAGTTCCTCAGCGGTGGGCTGGATGAACATGTTGGTCACGAAGTGTGCCTGCCATGCTACCTCAACGATGAAGCGAACAGCCATGCGGGTATCCTTGTTGGCACCGCAGAATGCGTCAACAACGTACAGGTTCTTGTTGCAGAGCTCCTTTACGGCCAGGTCCTTTACGGTAGCCCAAACCTCCTCGCTCATGGGGTGGTTGTCGTTCTTGTACTCCTCGCTGGTCCACCATACGGTGTCCTTTGAGTTCTCGTCCATTACGATGTACTTGTCCTTGGGTGAACGGCCGGTGTAGATACCGGTCATTACGTTAACAGCGTCGAGCTCGGTGTTCTGACCTACCTCGTAGCCCTCGAGACCAGCCTTGGTCTCCTCAGCGAACAGTACCTCGTAAGAGGGGTTGTGGGCAATCACGGTTGAACCGGTGATGCCGTACTTAGTCAAATCTAATGTTGCCATTGGTTTTAAGTATTTAATTGGTTTATAAAATAAGTTTTCAATCTCTCTTTTTACCCATTGCAAGGCAGGATTAATGAAAAACGCCTTGTTATAGACGTTACAAAGTTACTTCTTTTCTTGGAAAATACGAAAGGATTAACTTATTTTTTCACTCTGAGGGCGCGAAAAATGCAATTTTGCAAAACGCCCTTTGCATTTTAGGACATTAAAGCGCGCAGATTGCGCAGGAGTCCCTCGTACTTGGCACGCTTGACGGCCGAGCCCTTGAAGAGGCTCCGGTACTGCTCGACGGTGAGTTGCTGCCAGTCCTCGGGCTTCATGCCGAGCAGGGCCTCGCTGGGTTGCAGGAGGGGTTCGTCGGTGGGTGTGGCGTGCAGGTGGGGACAGGCCCTTAGGCAGCGGTCGCAGCCGTAGAAGTTGTCGCCCATCGCCTCGCCGGCCCAGTCGGGCAGCTCGTTGCGATTCTCTATGGTAAGGTACGAGAGGCAACGACGGGCATCGAACTGCTCCGTCAAGGCGTGTGTGGGGCAGGCATCGACACAACGATGGCACGTACCGCAACGGTTCGGCATGGCTTGGTCGTAGGCATCGACTTCCTCCTCGATAAACAATTCGCCAAGGAAGAAGGTGCTGCCGGCATGGGGCACGACAAGCTGGGTATGACGACCTATCCAGCCCAGGCCGCAGCGCCAGGCCCAATAGCGTTCGGGCACGGGAGCCGTGTCCACGAAGCAGCGTCCATGGGCACCGATGGCCTCCATGAGTTGGGTGAGACGCTCGCGCATCAGGTCATGATAGTCCTTGCCCTGTGCGTACCAGGCAATGCCGGGGGCCACACGGGCAGGATAGTAGTTCATGGCCACGCTGACCACCGTGCGGACACCCGGCACCAGCAGGCGCGGGTCGAAACGCTTGTCAAGGTAGTTCTCCAGATAGTGCATATCGGCCTGGCAACCCGCCTCGATCCACGCCCTGTAATGCTGGGCGAAGTTCTCGTCCACGGGTTCTGCCTTGGCCATTCCACAGCGGGCAAAGCCCAACTGCTCAGCCGTGGCCTTGATGCGTGCACTGTCCAGCACCACAGGGAACGATCTGTTACTTGGAAAGTTTAAAATTAACGGGGAGCTTGTAGCGGCATGAGACAGGTTTACCCTTCGACTTGGCGGGCACCCAGTTGGGCATCGCATTGACCACACGAACAGCCTCCTTGTCGAGTGATGGATGTACGCTCTTTGCCACTTTAGCCTGGCTCACCTGGCCCTGCTTGTTCACTATGAACTCGACGATGACGCGTCCCTCAATTTTCTTCTCCTGTGCATAGGCTGGGTATATCAGCGAACTGGTAAGATAGTTAATGAGGCCCTGCGTGCCTCCGGGAAACTGAGGCATCTGCTCGGCCACATCCAGCACCTCGTCGTTGTCACCCGTTCCCGATGCGGTGCGGGCATCTGCCAACGCAAACGTCTTTGTCTCATACGTCACGGGCATGTCCTCTGGCTTGCCCGAGAAGACAACGTCAATCTGATTGTCAGCATCCTTGGCCTGAATCTCCAGGCAGTTGGGCTTGGACTGCAATCCCAGTTTGGTCAGCAGCGTCTTTGCCTCCGCTTCAGTCAGCTTGGCAGGGTCCAGCCAGCTTTCGCCCGTCTTGCTCTTACTCGGACCATAGTTGACGAGCAGCATGCCATCCTCGCCCGTGGAGAGGGAGAACTTGCTGGTCGTCTCATCGAAGCAGAAGCGGGCAGGAACACTGTGCGTGTAGAGCAGCACACCACCATCTATGACGCCCAACTTCAGGCAGTCATCACCATCCATTTCGTCGACATAGTTGCCGATGACAAGTCCCTTGTAAGGTCCCTCTTCGAAGGCGTTGTACGAATAAGGATATTCACGAAGATCCTTCAGCGTGACAGGAGACGTTTCAACAAGTTTCGTCACACTCTTGGCCACGTAGCAGTCGTACCGCTCAAATACGTTGCCATACTTTATCTTGTAGAACTCACCTTCTTCGCCCACCACACAAGTGGGGACGATATTGTTCAGAGATTCTTTTTGGGGCGAATAGCGACGATTCAGCTTGTTGCTCCACATGTAGCAACAGTCGTCCGTCTCGGGGGCGCAACCGAAGTACAGGGTGGGAGCTGTCTTGCTGGGTGCCTGACGGATGTTCACGCCAAGGCTCTTGGCCACGATCAACTTGAGATCCTTGGGTTTGCAGTACTCAAAGTTAACAACTTGCTGTGCCATGGCAGAAAGGCTGGCACACATAGCGAGGAAGAATAGTTTGGTTTTCATGCGATTAGTCTTTTTTTCAACTATAACCTTTTCAGTCGAATACACGGAACTCGTAGCCCTGGTCCTTGAGCCACTGGAGCGACTCGGGCAGGGCACTCTTGAGCTTGTCGATGCTCTTCAACGAGTCGTGGAAGGTGATGATGCTGCCGTTGCGTGCATAGCGCTTGACGTTGTTGACAATGTCATCGGCAGAAAGCCACTTGCTGTAGTCGCGCGTCACGAGGTCCCACATGACAACTCGGTAGTGGGCCTGCAGACGGATGTACTGCATGGGACGCATCCAGCCGTGGGGCGGGCGGAAGAGATTCGTCTGCAGCAGTTCGTTGGCCTTGTCGGTGTTCTTGAGATATCGCTTGCTGAGCCAACGGAAACCACCAATATGGTTGAAGGTATGGTTGCCGATGCGATGGCCGCGCCGGCGCACCTCGTCCAGGAGGTGAGGATACTTGCGGGCATTGTCGCCCACCATAAAGAACGTAGCCTTGATGCCGAAGCGGTCCAGGACATCGAGGATGAAGGGAGTAGCCTCGGGAATGGGACCGTCGTCGAAGGTCAGGTACACTGCCTTCTGACGACGATCCATTCTCCAGATAGCCTTGGGATAGAGCCAACGGAGGTATATTGCGGGTTGCTCTATGAACATTAATCCATCAGGTTCATGCGGTTCATACGTGCACTTAACGTGCCGTAGCGAATCTCGAAGGCCTGCTCATACTTCCTGCCCAGTTTGGAGCCGGCATCGGTCAGCGCACTGACCACAGCATTGTACTGATACATGTAGTAGCGGCACTCCTCAACACAGCTGGCAAAGTGCCAGTCGTCGCGACTCAAGTAGAAGTCAACATATTCCTGTACGTTCAGAATCAGGGGCTCCAGAATCTTCTCGGCCTCGGCCACATTGCCAAGCTCAATCCAGGCATTGGCCAGGTCGAGGCTACCGGAACTGTAGTTATGAGGCACGTTGTAGGCAGGGATGCACTGGGCAGCCTTCTGCAGAGCCTTGGTGGCCTTGTCCTTCTTACCCTCCTTGACGAGCTGCTGGATGAGCTGTGAGAACATGCGGCGATGCGTGTAGCACATACGCAGCACGGTCTCGTCGAGGTAGATGCCCTGCTTCTCAATGCCGCCGAACTTGAACTTGTTCATCAGGTTGTCGTACATCTTCTCGCTGTCAAGGCGACGGCCGCTCTGCTTGGTATTGAAGGGGGTGATGCGATAGGCCAGACCCTCCTGCACGAAGTTGTCGCCCAGCGAACCATAGTTGTCGCCACCCACGGTGACGGCCATGTACATGGGACGCTCCCAGTTGCAGCCGCACAGCATGTCGTACATCATCATCTCAGACTTGTAGATGACGCGACGGTTCTTCAGCGAGATCTGCATCTGCTCGGGAATGGAGTCGGCAGCTATCATCATGCCGCTCTTCTTCACGGCCTCCTTGTCGATGGGCAGTACGAGCGAGTCGGTAGGAATGATGGCCATAGGCTTGCCGTCTTCCTCCACAAGCTGCATCTGCTGCTTGATGGCATTGACCTCGGGGTCGTTGCTCAGCACCCACTTGTTCATGATGTTGCGCAGATCGTAAGGATTGTCGCCGAAGGTCTTGCGCAGACGCTCCTCGCTGACGCCCTGACCGCGCAGGGTATTGATGATGTACTCCAACGTTCCGGGATAGATGTAGACACCCTCGTTGGTGCCGCTGACATACTGCAGGCGCTTCCATGAGATGGGCACGCTGGGCGAGTCGTAGGCAGGACGCTTCATCTGATCGATGTACCAGTCGGTCTGCAGGTAAGAAAGGTTGCAGACGCGGGCATCGGTGCGGAAGCCCTCCGTCTCCTGAGCATACCAGAGGGGGAAGGTATCGTTGTCGCCATTGTTGAAGATGATGGGATTGCCCTTCTCCTGCAAGGTCATCAGATAGTTCTGACCAAAGTCGCGGCAGCAATAGCGGTCGCTGCGGTCGTGGTCGTCCCAGTTCTGACCGGCCATCTGGATGGGAACCAGCACGCACAGGCAAGGCAGGACGGCTGCCACGACGGGCTGCTTCTTGAAGACACGGTTGAGCCACTCGGTGATGGCCGCTACACCCAGACCGATCCAGATGGCATAGCCGTAGAACGAACCTGCGTAGGCATAGTCGCGCTCACGGGGCTGCTGGGGTGTCTGGTTGAGGTAGAGCACGATGGCCAGACCCGTCATGAAGAACAGGAAGAATACCACCCAGAACTGCTTCACGCTCTCGTCGCTGCGCATGATCTGCCAGAAGAGTCCGATGAGACCGAGCAGCAGGGGCAGACAGTAGTAGACGTTGTGACCCTTGTTATTCTTCAGGTCGCTGGGCAGCAGCGACTGGTCGCCCAGACGGGCATTGTCAATAAAGGTGATGCCTGTGAGCCAGTTGCCATGCTCCTGCTCGCCATTGCCCTGCACGTCGTTCTGGCGTCCGGCAAAGTTCCACAGGAAATAACGCATGTACATGTAGTTGATCTGATAACTGAAGAAGAACTTCAGATTCTCAAAGAAGGTAGGAACCTTAATCTGATGCTTCGAACCGTCACGGTCCTCCACCTGCGTCAGACGACCCTCCAGGCCACCGATCAGACTCTCGTAGGCAGCCTGATGGCCGCTGCTGTACATACGGGGGAAGAGCATGTTGACCTGGTATGCATAATCCGTCTTATGACGAATAAGCTCGTAGCGATCGGGCTCGTCGGCCGAGGCCTTCTCCTTGCGCTGATAGACAGGTGCACCCTGAACAGTCACGGCATTACCATTGCTGTCCCACTTCAGCGGCGAGTTGTACACCTGACCGTAGAACAGGGGGCGGTCGCCATACTGCTCGCGGCCCAGGTAGTCACCCAGCGTGAAGATATCCTCGGGCGAGTTCTGGTCCATGGGCGTATTAGCACCACTGCGGATTACGATGACGGCATACGAACTGTAGCCGATCATGATGGTAAGCATGCATAGCAGCGAGGTATTCTTGAAACGGGGCGAGACAAGGTCGTTCCACCATAGGCAGACGGCCAGCGCGGCCAACACGACGAGACCGATGAGAATGCTCGATACGCCATGACCGTAGAAGGGAATACCCAGCATGCCCACGCTCAGCAGATAGGCAATGTTGCCACGCGTCAGACTCTTGCCCGTATTGCTCTCCCAGATGGCCCAGAGCACCACGCTCACCAAGGCGATGATGTAGATGATGAGACCCGTGTTGAAGCCGCAGCCAAGCTGGTTGACGAAGAGCAGCTCAAACCAGCCACCCACCTTCACAATGCCGGGCACGATGCCGTAGAGCACCACGACGATAAGGGCGAAGCTGACCAGCAGGGCCCAGAGCGAGCCCTTGAGGTTGGCGTTGGGATACTTGCGATAATAATATATAAGTACGAGCGCAGGCACGCACAGCAGGTTCAGCAGGTGGACACCGATGCTGAGACCCGTCATGTAGGCAATGAGGATGAGCCAACGGTCCGAGTGAGGCTCGTCAGCATGGTCCTCCCACTTCAGTATCAGCCACACAACAAGGGCTGTGAAGAGCGAAGAATAGGCATACACCTCACCCTCAACAGCCGAGAACCAGAATGTGTCGCTCCAGCAGTAAGCCAGGGCACCCACGGCAGCACTTGCTTGAGTAGTAATAAGTTGTGCCGTACTCATCTCGACCTTCAACTGTCCTCCTGGCAGCGTCTGCTGCTTGCAGATCAGTCGGCGTACAAGGTGTGATATTGTCCAATACAGGAACAGGATACAGAAGGCACTGAAGAGCGCCGACATCATGTTCACCATCTTAGCCACCTCGGTCGGGTCGCTGACAAGCTGCGAGAAGAGGTTTGCCGTCAACATGAAGAAGGGTGCGCCTGGGGGGTGTCCCACCTCCAGCTTGTAGCCGGTGGTGATGAACTCAGGGCAGTCCCAAAAGCTGGCCGTGGGCTCGATGGTACTGCAATAGGTCCATGCAGCCACGGCAAAGATAAGCCAACCCATAAGGTTGTCTACCAGTCTGAAACGTTTCATTTGTTCTGCTTTTTTATATTTTTAATCAGTATTGTGCACAATTCGGTCGCAAAATTACACCTTTTCCGCAACAAATGCAAATCTTTTAGCACAATTTAGGAATATAGCGGCAAATAGTCCCCGATGACGGAGGCATGGGACAAACACATGCCCCTTATTATTCCTGCGGCACGGGGAGCGGTGCGGACGACTCCATCATCAGGTACCAGAAGAGCAGTACGACGAGGATGACGACGAGTGCCATACCCATCACGCCATACATGATGCCTTGATTCAGTTTCTTTCTGTTGTTACGCATGTTTTCTAGTTATTTTCTGCCAGGCAGACAAGGTACTCTCGTTATTTCCTGCCCAGTATCTTGTTGTATTCCTCTTCGTTCTCCAGCAGCTCGATGGCCCGCTCAAAGGTCTTGTCGTCGCACAAGGCCTGACGCACACCACCGCTTTCGTAGTAGTAGCGACGCACGATGTCGTCGCATACGTAAGGCTCTATCTGCTTGCGGAACTTCAGCATGTCGGTGCGCAGGTCGCCTTGCAACTTGGCTTTCAAGGCATCGAACTCAACCTGACTGTCCTCCAGATAACCCTCGCGCTGCGCCACGTCGTGCAACAGCTTGAGCACCTCTTCACTACGTTTGTTGTAGGTGAATCCGGCAGTCTTGACGTATTCGATGAGTTCGTCATACTCAGCATCCGTCAACTTGAACTCACCGGCCGGAGCAATGCTGGGGTGCGTCTCCACAAAGTGCGTGCAGTAGTCGAACAGCGCATCGTGGTTGGCCAGGTCGATGACGATGGTGGGCAGCGTGTCGGCCAGCACCTCCACGTCGGGCTTGATGCCGCCGCCATCGCGCACGTCACGTCCGCCACGGGTATGGAAGAGATGGGTGAGGCTGTCGGGCAACGTCTTGGCACTGCCGTCCTCGTTCAGGTGACGGTAGTCGTAGGCTTGGATGCAGCGTCCGCTGGGTATGTAGTAGCGGGCCGTGGTGATCTTCAGGTTGCCACCATACGTCAGGTCGCGGATGCTCTGCACAAGTCCCTTGCCATAGGTACGTGTGCCCACGATGACGGCACGGTCCATGTCCTGTAGCGAACCGCTCAGGATCTCGGCTGCCGAAGCGCTGCCTCCGTCCACCAGTGCCACTACGGGCATCACGGTATCGACGGGTTCGAGACGCGTGTAATACTCCCGGTTGGCAGCCGCCGTCTTGCCCTTGGTATACACTATCTTGGTACCCTTGGGCAGAAAGAGGTTGGCGATATCGACCGACTCGTCGAGGGCGCCACCAGGGTTGTTGCGCAGGTCGAGCACGAGTTTCTGGGCTCCTTGTTCCTTCAATTCCATCAAGGCAGCACGCACCTGCAGGGCATCGCTCTCAGCAAAGCCTGTGAGGTAGATGTAACCGATGCCCGGCCGCACAATGCCGTAATAGGGCACGTGGGGAATGGTAATGGTCTGACGTGTGATGGTGAACGTGCGCTGCTTGTCCTCGCCGGGCCTTTGCACCTTCAGCTTGAAGGTGGTGCCAGCCTCACCGCGCAGCATGTTGCTGACCTTGTCGTTCGTCAGGCCTTTCAGGTCCTTGTCGTCGATGCTCATCAGTATGTCGCCAGCCTTCAGGCCAGCCTTGTCGCTGGGACTGTCCTTGTAAGGCTCGCTGATGACGGAGCGGTCGTACTTCTTGTGGAAGCGTATCACGCTACCGATACCGGCATACTTGCCCTGCGCCATGACCATCAGTTCGTCATCGTCCTGTGGGTAGTAGGTGGTGTAGGGGTCCACGCGGTTCAGCATGGCCCGGATGCCCCACTCCATCACCGTGTCGGCACTAAGCGAGTCGACATAGAAGAGGTCCAGATGACGGTAGATCTCGCTGAACGTCTCCAGATTGCGCGAGACGGCGCTATTGTGGTTCTCCGCCTTCTGGGCAAAGCCGTTCGCGCCCACCAGCAGAAAAAGTGAAATAATCAGGTTTCTCATCCTATACATTATATAATATATTATATTGTTACATACCAATCTGCTCCACTATCTCCTGCCAGGTCTCCTCGGTCACCTGGGTACCAATAACCTGGATCACCTGGGCACTGAGCAGTGATCCTGTCCGCAGACAGCGCTCGAGCGAGAAGCCGTTGGCATAGCCGAACAGGAAACCGCCCGCAAAGAAGTCGCCGGCAGCCGTGGTGTCCACCACCTCGGCCACCTTGCAAGCCTCGGTGGTGTACTTCCTGCCCTGGCACATGGCCATACTGCCACGCTTGCCCAGCTTGACCACTGCCACCTCGCACATGCCAGCCATGTCCTCCAAGGCCTCATCGGGTGTCTTGCCACTCGTGAAGGCAGCACTCTCCTCCTCGTTGGCAAAGACGATGTCGACGTATTCGCGCACGAGGTAGCGGAAGAAGTCCAGGTCGCTGGCCACCACGTTGTAGCTGGCCAGGTCGATGCTGACCTTCAGCCCACAGGCTTTGGCCGTGCGCATGACATGCTCGATGAAGGCATGGTTCTGCACCAGATAGCCCTCAATGTGCAGTAGGTCGTAGCCTACAAAGGTTGCAGGCGTCACATCATCGACCTCCGGCAGGGCTGCCTCGCCAAGGTAGGTCGCAAAGGTACGCTCACCGTCGGGCGAGATGAACGTATTGGCCACTCCCGTCATGCCGGGGCCAACAGCTATACGGGCCTCGATGCCACACTCCTTGCACCTGTCGGCAAAGAAGCGTCCCATCTCGTCGTCACCCAACCGACCCACAAAACCCACCTCGCAGCCCACCTTGGCCAGTGCCAGGATGGTGTTGCCGGCCGAGCCACCCGTGGCCATTTCAGGATTCAGTGTGTCCAGAATGGCAGAAATCTGCTTCTGCCTGTCATCGTCTATCAGTTGCATACCACCACGGGGCAAGTTAAGTTCTTCAAGCAGGGAATCGCTCTGCAAAACTACCAAAACATCCACCAAAGCGTTACCAAATCCGATTATTTTCATGTTATTTTTGCTTTTTTTTGAAATTTTTCTGCAAAGTTATTGCATATTTCCGAAAAAACAACTAATTTTGCATCGCAATTGAGAGAAAAACTCAAAAAATCGCAAAAAACTGCTTCAGTAGCTCAGTTGGTTAGAGCACATGACTGTTAATCATGGGGTCGTTGGTTCAAGCCCATCCTGAAGCGCAAAGTTCAAGAGAACGACGAAAAGCGATTTCTAGAAAGTCTTCGCCAATTGCAACTGCTTCAGTAGCTCAGTTGGTTAGAGCACATGACTGTTAATCATGGGGTCGTTGGTTCAAGCCCATCCTGAAGCGCAAAGCGAGAACTTCGGTTCTCGCTTTTGCTTTTTCTGGGCTTTCACCAACAACCGAGGTCGTGGTTCTTGCTCCATTTCATTACGCAAGCATCGGCCCAAGGGCACGCTGAGCACAAGCCCATCCTGAAGCGCAAAGCGAGAACTTCGGTTCTCGCTTTTTTTTTTTGCATTTTTGCCAACATCCATCTCCTGTCCGAGGGCAACAACAAAGCGTCCGTCACTTCATATCCTCCTCCGGCACACTTTGCAGAATGCGCTCGCGCGTGTCGCTCTGCTCAGCCTTGGTGATAGTGAGGACATTGGACTGAGGCGAGACAGTACGGCCGTCCTTGTCCATCGTGTTGTACTCCAGAAATTCAGCCACGCAGACATTCATGCCCTTGGGCGAAAAACGGCTAGGGCGCAGCAGTTCGGGTTGTTCGAGCGTAGTATTGATATAGACGCAACGAGGCGACTCACCCCAGGCGCGCCCCAGGTTGAAGCGTGAGCCATCGGTGCGGATGGTGCAGTTGCGGAAGATGAAGCCCCGGCCGCCCGCACGGGTCTTGGGAGCCGTGAGGGTGCATTCTCCTCCCCCACCCGGACGACGATACTTGGCCACGAGCAAACAGCGGTCGAAGTAGACGTCACCGTCACCGCAGATAAAGTCTACCGTGCCATGAATCTCGCAGTCACGAAACCAGTGCGTACCCGACGCGTTGTTGCTGAAATAAGTATCTTGGTGGGACAGCAGACGGACATGCCGACAGACCGTACTGTCACCCTTGTCCTGCAAGGCCACGGCACGTCCGGCAAAGCCCGAGTTATAATAGTCAAGGGCATTCTGTAACGTCAGGTTCTCGAACGTATTGCCACAGCCCGTGTTGAGCAACGTAGCCGTGGTACTGATGCCCTCCACCTCGATACCCGGTTGGTTGCGGATGATGGTGGAATCCATGCTCTCGCCCACAAGTTGCACATGGTTGCCCGCCAGACGGGTCAGCACCTTTTCGCCCAGGTCGTACAAACCGTTGGGAAGGTGGATGGTGAACACGCTGGCCGTGTGGCGGTTGGCCAGGTCGATGGCATGGAGCAAGTCCTGCACGTCACCAGCCCGCACCCTGTACTCCTGCCGATCACCCTCGGCCCGACAAGGAAGGGACATTACGCACGCCAGGAGCAGAACAATAAGGTTACTGTTGCTTTTCATACATTTGTCTGTAAGGTAACTCATCTGCAAAAATACGACTTTTCGACCATTCCGGCAAATTCCAACACCACTTATTACACCATTCCGCCTCCCAAACGCACATTTCTCGTACTTTTTGTTTGTCTGCGTGCCATTTATGTTGTAACTTTGCAGTCAAAACAACAAAAAAAAAGAAACTATGGAGATTCAGATAGGAGATACTGTACGCTTCCTCAACGAGATGGGAGGCGGCAAGGTGACGGGCTTCCAGAAGGGAGGCATCGTGCTGGTGGAGGACGAGGATGGATTCGAGATTCCCATGATGCAGAAGGACGTGGTGGTTATTCCCACCAACAACCGCAAGCAGACGGGAGCCGTCGAGGAGAAGGCTGCCGAGCCATCGGCACCCGCTGTGCAGAAAGCTCCTGCACCACAGAAGATTGCCGACGTATTGAAACCTTCTGCCCTTCGCAACGCAGCAGCGAACGCCCATACGGTCAACGCCCCCCGCAGCAGCTTCACACCCTCCGTAGCAGACGACGAGAGTGAGACGCTGGAAGAACGCGTTGCCCACCTGGAACGCCTGGTCAAGAAACTGACCCTGCGTGTGGAACAGCTGGAGGCAGCCAAGGCATTGCGCGACATGTCGCAGAGCAACTACTCCGTGAAGCAGTCGAAGCCACACGACACGAAGAGCGAAATCATCGAGGTGGATCTCCACATCAACGAACTGCTCGACTCGACGGCTGGCATGTCACCCGCCGACATGAAGGCTTATCAGCTCAAGGTGTTCCACCAGACAATGGACGAGCACAAGAAAGACAAGGGGCGCCGCATCGTCTTCATCCATGGCAATGGGGACGGCGTGCTGCGCAAGGCCATCCTCGACGAACTGAAGCGCTGCTACAAGAGCTGCCTTCACCAGGATGCCTCCTTCCAGCAGTACGGCTTTGGTGCTACGATGGTCACCATTCGCTGACAACAACAAACATCAATAACATGAACGTGCCATACAGCAGTATGGCACGTTCATGTGTTTTATAAGTATCAAGTTCTTCCGCTCATTTCCCGGCTTCAAGTATTCTCCATTGACCGAGACACGTCTCATAATACTCCACAGACAACAGCTCGAAATTATCCTGTTGCAACTCTATGCATGAAGTAGGAATCTGAATGTGATAATCCACATTACAGTGATCATAGACGGATATGCGCCTGGTATAGGTTGTTGTCTCACCATTGACAAGGAAAGTCATACGGATGTTGTCCTCAAAGTTACTCTCTGAGTCGTTAACGACGGGAAGTAGGAATTCTACATATTGATTGCTATAGTCCACCACTCTCACGTTCTCACGCAAACGCAGGTTTGTCTCCCGATTATGATAAAAGGGCAGTGTAAGCTCATACTTATCATCATCTACTATAAGGCCTATCGTTGCCTTGACACTCTCCAATACAGGAATCCATCCCTCCGTATTCTGACTTCTACAGAGAATCCTTAGCTTGTATTCACCACTTGCTACAGATGAAGGAATCACGAAACGAAAAGTCCTTGTCCCATGATATACAGGCGTCATAGACGTACTGTATTCGTCCAGCGTTTGCTGCAACTCATCCTTACTATTATAGATTCCTATCGTTACATCATAATTTCTGTTATCAAGACTATAGTTACGCAAGTCCATTGCCAGGTTGAAGCCCTTTCCCAGTTCATAGGAAAGCGATGGGTTTGCATCCGTAACATACAATGGCGACTCGACAATGAAGTTGTCCTCATTCCACTCCCCACTCTCCACAGGATAGCAATCGGTTATCATGTGCTGATCAACGTTGTAACACACGCCGCTTCCGCCTGGGTAAGTACCACTCTGATTTATGACACTAAGGTCACAGAACTTATTCTGCGTCTTGCTACCATGCCCATAATTGATGTGGTACCAGCCTTTAGCGTCACGACCATCAATTACATAAATATGGTCAGCATCACTTCCATACGGATTGTTGTTAACCCACTTACCTGCATGATAGACGGGGCGTCCAGCCTCCAATTCTGTATTTATCATCTCCAGCCATTCGCTGGATGAGTAATATCTTCTGTACCTATACACTGCCTTTGGGGAAATATGCAAGTTGTGATGCATACCATGAAGAGCTGTGGCATAGTTGGTAAGTGGGGTCCCCGAGAACCTGTATTGCTGATGCAAAGCATTTCCTACCTGGTATATAAAATCCGAGACAGCATCTTCCTGTACCGAAGTGTAGTTTCCACTGACATACTCGTCGAGCATATTGCTCCAGTCAAAAGCCTGACTTACAGAGAAGTCCCGCGTAACTCTGTCCACAGGACCTCGCGTCACCACATAATCGACACTACCAAATCCGTGATCATGCATCCTGTAATGTCGCAGAATCTGAGCAGTAGCCACAGACCCACATCCTGGAGGACACTGCTTAGGGCATGCCTTATTGTATGGTGCATACTGGCTCCAGCAAGACGTAAGAATAGG
This sequence comes from Bacteroidaceae bacterium, assembly GCA_045616065.1. Classification (GTDB taxonomy): domain Bacteria; phylum Bacteroidota; class Bacteroidia; order Bacteroidales; family Bacteroidaceae; genus Physcousia. The sequence continues at coordinate 18,398 of JAZLFZ010000041.1, forward strand.
ATCTATAGGCTCCGTATGGTTCGGACGCCCTAAGAGTCGGTCGGCAACCCACTTGATATCCTCCAAGTCCACACGGCCGTCCTGGTTTACATCGGCATTGGCAGGATCAATAAGTTGTAGACTCTTATTGTCGGCTCCGTCCAGCAGACTGTGTACAAGCCACGTAGCATCCTCGATGGACACACAACCATCGTGGTTCACGTCGTAACGGCTGTACGTTGTTTGTCCCATAGCCATGTGGTTCAAGCCACACAGCAGGGCGATTGTAAGGAGAAACTTCTTCATGGTGTATACGATTTTTGATATCCCCTTCCCTATCAGCAATTCCGAACTTATTCGATTGTTATCACCGTTCCATTCTTGCCCTCGATATCGTTGGCAGAGGTGATGATGACGCGCGAGACACCCTGATGGAGTGCCTCGAAGGCATTGTCGAGCTTGGGCAGCATGCCACCCGAGACGATGCCGTCGGCCTTGAGTTGGGCATAGGAAGCCTCAGTGATATGACGGATGACGGACGCGTCATCGTCGGGATCGGAGAGGACACCGGGCTTCTCGAAGCAATAGGTGAGGGTAACCTCGAAGCATGCCGAGCCGTCCGCCTGCTTGCAGGCGGCCAGGCCACGTGCCGTAACGCTGGCTATGGTGTCGGCATTGGTATTGAGCAAGTGACCCTCGCCATCGTGTGTAAGGGGCGCCATAACGGGTACGAGCCCCATGCCAATGAGACCGGCCAGACGATTGCCATCCACGCGGTCCACGTCGCCCACCCAACCATAGTCCACCATCACGTCGGTAGGCTGGGTGAGAACCTCACCCGTCTCGGGGTGACGGTCGCCAGCCGCGATGGTAACCTTCTTGAGAGGACGCTTGTGGCTACGCATCACATCCATGTCGCCCCCCGTGAGGCCGATGGCATTGACGCCCTTGGCCTGGAGCTGAGCCACAAGCTGCTTGTTGACGAGTCCGCCATAGACCATGGTCACGACACCCAGCATTTCGTCGTTCGTTACACGACGGCCATTGACCATCTGCGTCTCGATACCCAACTGGGCCGCCATGCGTGTGGCACTGCGTCCGCCGCCATGCACCAGTACCTTGTTGCCTTCGATGGCAGCAAACTGGCAGAGCAGACTGTTGAGCGACTCGGGTGCTTCCACTACGGCACCACCCACTTTGATAACGGTTATCTTGCTATTCATAATTCACAATTCATAATTCACAATTCGTAGTTCATAGTTCATAAATCATAATCCATAGTTAGTTTAATTCATAATTAAAGTTGCACTTGGGTGTACGTTGAATGCCGTCGAACAGTTTACGCTCAACGAGCGTTCTAATTATGAATTATGCATTATGAATTATGGATTATTCCAAGTACGTATATCCGTACAGTCCGGCTCGGTAGTTCGAGATGAACTCTTTGCCCTCCGATTCCGTGATCTTGCCGTCCTTGATGGCCTTGCTGACCCATATCTCGAGGCGACGCACCAGCTTTTTGGGATCGTACTGCACGTACTCCAGCACGTCGGCCACGGTCTCGCCGTCAATAACCTGGTCGATGCTGTATCCTTCACCGTCGACAGAGATATGAACAGCATTGGTGTCACCAAAGAGGTTGTGCATGTTGCCCAGAATCTCCTGATAAGCTCCCACCAGGAAGACACCAATATAATAATGTTCGCCCGCGCGTATGGAATGGAGCGGAATGTAGCTCGTCTGCTGACCACCGTTGACGTAGGCCGTAATCTTACCGTCCGAGTCGCAGGTGATATCCTGCAGCTGCGCACTGCGCAGGGGCTCTTCGCCCAGCCGGTCGATGGGCATGATGGGGAAGAGCTGGTCGATGCCCCACGAGTCGGGCATGGACTGGAAGAGCGAGAAGTTGCAGAAGTACTTGTCGGCCATCTGCTTGTCGAGCTTGCGAAGCTCGTCGGGCACGTGCTTCTGGTGGTGTGCCAGTTCGGCCACCTCGTGGCTGATAGCCCAGTAGAGCGACTCAATCTGCGCACGCGTCTTGAGGTCGATGATGCCATGGCGGAAGAGGTCGAGCGCCTCCTCGCGTATATCCTCTGCATCGTGCCAGTCCTCCAGCATGGAGCGACTGCTGAGCTTGTCCCAGATCTCCGACAGGTCGTGCACCAGCTTGTGGTCATCAGGTCCCGGCACGAAGTCCTCGGGCATCTGGGGAGCCGAGACACTCTCGAGCACGTCGAGGATGAGCACGGAGTGGTGGGCCGCCAGTGAGCGGCCACCCTCGGTGATGATGTTGGGGTGCGGTATGCTGTTCTTGTCGGCTGCCTCCACAAGGGTGTAGACACAGTCGTTGACGTACTCCTGGATGCTGTAGTTGACGGAACTCTCCGAGTTGCTGCTTCGCGTACCGTCGTAGTCGACGCCCAGTCCGCCACCGCAGTCCACGAACTCTATGTTGAATCCCATCTGGTGGAGCTGCACGTAGAACTGTGCCGCTTCGCGCAGAGCCGTACTGATGCGGCGAATCTTGGTTATCTGACTACCGATGTGGAAGTGGATGAGCTTGAGGCAGTCGGCCATGCCCATCTCCTCGAGCATCTGCAGGGCGTTGAGCAACTCAGAACTGTTGAGTCCGAACTTGGAAGCATCGCCCCCGCTCTCGCTCCACTTGCCGGAGCCGTTGGAGGCCAGTTTGATGCGGATGCCCAGATTGGGCCGCACGCCCAGCTTGGCGGCTGTGTCGGCAATGATCTTCAGCTCGGGCATCTTCTCGATGACGAGGAAGACGCGCTTGCCCATCTTCTGCGCCAGCAGGGCCAGCTCGATGAAATTCTGGTCCTTGTGTCCGTTGCAGATAATGAGACTGTCGGAATCCATGTTGGTGGCCAGCACGGCATGTAGCTCGGGCTTGGAACCCGCCTCCAGACCGAGGTTGTAACGCTTTCCGTGGCTGATGATCTCCTCCACAACAGGTCGCATCTGATTCACCTTGATAGGGAAGATGATGAAGTGCTCTGCCTGGTAGTTGTACTCCTTGGCCGCCTTTCGGAAGCACTCGTTGGTCTTCTCGATACGGTTGTCCAGGATGTCGGGGAAACGCAGCAGGACGGGTGCGGCGATATGGCGGCTCTCCAGATGGTCGACCAGTTCCTTCAGGTCCACCTGTACGCTGCTCTTCTTGGGGCACACGTATACGTGTCCCTTGTCGTTGATACCAAAATAGTTGACTCCCCACCCCTTGATGTTGTAGAGTTCTTCGGAGTCCTCTATACGCCACTTTTTCATATCCCTAGTTCTTCCTTCAGTAGTTTTATGGTTGTCTTTATCTTCTCATAGTTGTCCAGCAGGCTGACGTCGAGTGTGTGCTTAGCCTTGGAGTAGAACGGTTCGCGCTTGTCGAGCGATTCCCTGATGTACTGCAACAGTTCGTCATCCGTCTTGCCCTTGATGAGCGGTCGTTCCACCTTGCCCATCTTGAGGTGCTGAGCCAGCACCTCGGGCGCACACTTCAGGTAGACGGTGTCGGCCAGCGAGTTCATGTACTCCATGTTGTCGAAGAAGCAGGGCGTGCCGCCGCCGCAACTGAGCACCACGTCTTCAAACTCAGCCGCCTCGTGCAGCATGTTGCGCTCCAGTTCGCGGAAGCCCTGTTCGCCCTTCTCGGCAAATATCCTAGCCACGGTGGTGTGATAGCGCATCTCGATGTACCAGTCCAGGTCGTAGAACTGCAGTCCGAGGTCGAGGGCCAGCTGGCGACCTACCGTCGTCTTTCCTGCCCCCATGTATCCGATGAGGATGATACGTTTCATGAGCGCTTAGCGTAACGTGAACGACCGGCAGGCTTGTTCTCCTGAGCCTCTACGATGGCCAGGCACTGCTCGTAGGTAAGAGTCGCGTAGTCTGCCTGCTGTGCCTTGCTCAGGTGGTAGTTGCTGCCCTTGTAGTAGAGGTATGCTCCGAAGCGTCCTCGCATGATTTCCATCTCGCTGTCCTCGGCAAAGACGCGCAGGTGCTTCTCGGCATCCTCCTTGCGCTTCTGCAGAATGAGGTCGATGGCCTCGTTGAGGGTGATGGTCAGCGGATCGATGTCCTTGGGCATGGAAACGTACTTGCCCTGATGCTGCACGTAGGGTCCGAACTTACCGGCACCGATGGTGACGTTGGCTCCCTCGTACTGTCCCAGCTCGCGAGGCAGCTTGAAGAGTTCGATGGCCTCTTCGAGCGTCAGCGTCTCAAGGCTCTGCGTCTTCTTCAGCTGGGCAAAGCGAGGCTTCTCCTCGTCCTCGGCCGTACCGATCTGCACCACGGGTCCGAAGCGTCCGATCTTGACGCTCACCTGCTTGCCTGTCTTGGGATCCTTGCCCAGGATGCGCTCGCCCACGCGGTGCTCACTCTTGGCACTGCTGGTCTTCTCCACCAGGGGCATGAACTCCTTGTAGAACTTGCGGATGACGGACTCCCAGGTCTTCTTGCCCTCGGCCACGTCGTCGAAGTCCTGCTCCACGTCCGAGGTGAAGTCGTAGTCCATGATTTCGGGGAAGTACTCCTGCAGGAAGTCATTGACTACGATACCCGTATCGGTGGGCAGCAGCTTGCCGCGCTCGGCACCGATCGTCACCTTCTGTATGGAACGTCCCACCACGCCTTCACGCAGAACGAGCGTCTCAAACTCACGCTGCTCACCGGGCACGTCGCCCTTGCGCACGTATTCGCGCTGCTGTATGGTGGTGATGGTGCTGGCGTATGTAGAGGGTCGTCCGATGCCCTTCTGCTCCAGTATGTGCACCAGTCCGGCCTCGTTCAGTCGGGAGGGACGCTGTGTGAAGCGCTGTGTGGCCAGCACCTCACGTGCGGTGAGGTTCATGCCCACGGTCATGGGAGGCAGTATGCCCGTCTCCTTGTCGTCGCTGTCATCATCGTCGGTCTCGCGATACACACGCAGGAAACCGTCGAACTTGACCACCTCGCCGTTAGCCTCGAACGTCTCGGGACTGCCCTCGATGCCGATGGTCACCGTTGTCTTCTCTATCTCTGCGTCGGCCATCTGACTGGCAATGGTGCGCTTCCAGATGAGGTCGTAGAGGCGACGCTCCTGGGGGGTGGCCTCTATCTCCTGGTTCTCCATGTAGGTGGGGCGGATGGCCTCGTGAGCCTCCTGCGCACCCTTGGACGAGGTGTGGTAGTTGTGTATGTTCAGATACTCCTCACCCATCGACTCGGTGATAACCTTGCGGCTGGCACCGAGACAGAGCGAAGAGAGGTTGACGCTGTCGGTACGCATGTAGGTGATGCGTCCGCTCTCGTAGAGTCGCTGCGCCAGGCTCATGGTCTGTGCCACGGTGAAGCCAAGCTTCTTGGCAGCCTCCTGCTGCAGCGTACTGGTGGTGAAGGGGGCAGCGGGCGTGCGTCGCTGTGGCTTGGTGGCAATGTCCTTGATGGTGAACTTGGCACCCTTGCAGCGCTCCAGGAAGGCACGTGCCTCCTCGCGTGTGCTGAAGTGCACGTTCAGTTCGGCCTTGACCTCCTCCGTGGCACCGGGCACCTTGAACTGCGTGGTGACGCGATAGTACGTCTCGCTCTTGAAGCTGTTCACCTCGCGCTCCTTCTCCACGATGAGCTTCACGGCCACGCTCTGCACGCGACCGGCCGAGAGGGCAGGCTTCACCTTGCGCCATAGCAGCGGACTGAGCTTGAAGCCCACGATGCGGTCGAGCACACGGCGTGCCTGCTGCGCATTGACCAGGTTGAGGTCAATGGTGCGGGGATGCTGGATGGACTCGAGGATGGCATTCTTCGTAATTTCATGGAAGACGATACGCTTCGTCGTCTCGGGGTTCAGACCGAGCACCTCACTCAGGTGCCAGCTGATGGCTTCTCCCTCGCGGTCCTCATCGGAAGCCAGCCAGACGCATGTCGACTCGGCAGCTCTCTTCTGCAGCTCGGCCACCAGCTTGGCCTTGTCGGCAGGTATCTCGTACTGGGGCTCGAAGGTCTTCTCGTCGATGCTGAAACTCTTCTTCTTCAGGTCACGGATGTGTCCGTTGCTGGACATCACACGGAAGTCGTTTCCCAAAAACTTTTCAATCGTCTTAGCCTTGGCGGGGCTCTCCACAATCACCAGATTCTCTTTCATCCTTTATCAGTTTTTTCGTTTTGCGGGTGCAAAGGTAGACAAAATTTTAATAATATACCTTATTATAATAAGATTTTTTTCATTTTTTCTATTCCTTTGGCTATCGAGAGCAGTCCGAAGTCATCACTGCGCAGGTCGGCAAGCGGCATCCAAAGCAGTTCGGCCACGTCGTCCATGGGGCACACGGGAGCCTCTTCCACGTCGCAGAGGTAGAACATGTCGATGGTGTGCACCGTCAAGCCGCTGTAGGGGTACTGATTGGGGATAGAAAAAAGGAACTGCGTGCGCGTCACGCGTAAGCCCGTCTCCTCCAGCACCTCGCGCGCCACGCCCTCCTCGCTCGTCTCATAGCAGTCGCTGAAGCCGCCCGGCAGGTCGAGCGTCCCCTTGGCCGGTTCCTTGGCGCGGCGGGCACAGAGCACCTCGCCCCTGGCATTGCGTATGACGGCCACCGTGGCGGCACAGGGATTGAAATAGTAGACAAAGCCGCACGCCTCGCAGCGTTTCGACTTCTCGTTGTTCTCCACAAAGCGTTCCGCCCCGCACCGGGGACAGAAGCAGAATAAATCCAGTACGTGACTCATATTTTTTCCGTTCAGACTTTCTGTTTTGCAAAGTAGACTTGATAAATTATACAAACTTACAACAAAAATTTGTTAATTATAGCATTCCGATGTAAAAAACTTGCTATCTTTGTAGAAAGCTTCGAAAAACATGCAAGCAAAACTAAAACATCTGAACGACAATGATTGACTGGTACAACACACTTGACCCCGTACTGAAGGTCTATTGGGGCATTGCCATCTTTGCCTCCGTCATCTTCCTCATCCAGACTTTGATGTCCTTCATGGGCATCGGAGACATGGACACCGATGTCGACTTCGACGCCGACGCTTCGCCCGACGCCCTCGACGACACAGGAGCCATGCACCTGCTCTCCATCCGTAACGTCATCTACTTCCTCCTGGGCGTGGGATGGGCCGGCGTCAGCCTCTGGAGCACCATCGAGAACCAGCTCCTCCTGGCCTTCGTGGCCGTCCTCGTGGGTTGCCTCTTCGTGGCCATCTTCCTTGCGCTCTTCCGTCAGATGATGAAGCTCCAGCACAATGGTGCCTTCGACATCAACGACGCCGTGGGCAAGACCGTCGACGTCTACCTCCGCATCCCCGCTGCCGGCGAGGGCATGGGCAAGGTGCAGGTCAGCTTCAACGGCTCCATCCAGGAACTCGATGCCCGCACCACCGGCGACACCGTCATCCCCTCGGGCTCCAAGGTGCGCGTCGTGGAGGTCATCGACAACAGTGTGCTCGTGGTGGAAAAGGCATAAGTCCGGAAAGGCCGCAGGCCAAAGGTAAACTCCTCGTAAGACGAATATCAATAATCTTTTTTAAAAACATACAACAATGGAATTTGAAAATCCCCTAACCCTTATCGTGGTCGGAGCCGTACTCGTCTTCGCCATCGTGGCCTTCCTGGCCAATCGTTATCGCAAGTGTCCTGCCGACAAGATCCTTGTCATCTACGGTTCCGGTAGTGGCAGCAAGAAGTCAGCCAACTGCGTGCATGGCGGCGGTGCCTTCGTATGGCCCGTCATCCAGGACTACGCCTACATGTCGCTGACCCCCATCGGCATCGACGCCAACCTTACCAATGCACTCTCGCGCCAGAACATCCGCGTCGACGTACCCTGCCGCTTCACCGTCGGCATCTCCACCGACCCCGAATACATGACCGCTGCTGCCGAGCGACTCCTCGGTCAGAACGCACAGCAGATCCAGGAGATGGCGCGCGATATCCTCTTCGGACAGCTGCGTCTCGTTATCGCCACCATGAGCATCGAGGAACTGAACAGCGACCGCGACAAGTTCCTCGAGGCCATCACCGCCAACGTGGAGGTGGAGCTCAAGAAGATCGGTCTGAAGCTCATCAACGTCAACGTGACCGACATCAAGGACGAGAGCGGCTACATCGAAGCCCTCGGTCAGGAGGCTGCCGCCAAGGCCATCAACGAGGCCAAGGTGCGCGTGGCCGAGCAGGAGAAGCTCGGTGAGATCGGTAAGGCCGATGCCGTGCGCGAGACCCGTATCCGTACCGCCGAGGCCAACGCCGCTGCCGTGAAGGGAGAGAACGAGGCCAAGGTGGACATTGCCAACTCCGACGCCAGCCGTCGTGAGGCCGAGGCAGAGGCAACCCGCAAGGCCACCGCTGCCGAGAAGGTAGCCCAGGCACAAGCCCTCGAGGAGGCCTACGCTGCCGAGCAGAAGGCCGAGCTCGCACGTGCCGACCGTGAGCGCGCCAGCCAGCAGGCCAACGTCATCGTGGCCCAAGAGATTGAGAAGCGCCGTCTCGTCATCGCTGCCGAGGCCGAAGCCGAGCAGAAGCGCGTCAACGCCAAGGGTGAAGCCGACGCCATCTTCGCCAAGATGGAGGCCGAGGCAAAGGGTCTCTACGAGATCCTCACCAAGCAGGCCGACGGTTACGACCGCATGATTCAGGCTGCCGGCGGTGATGCCACCAAGGCCTACACCCTGCTGCTGCTCGAGAAGCTGCCCGAACTGGTCAAGACGCAGGTGGAGGCTGTCAAGGGCATCAACATCGACAAGGTTACCGTATGGGACGGTGGCAGCAATACCGACGGCAAGGGTTCCACGGCCAACTTCGTCTCTGGCCTCATGAAGAGCGTTCCTCCCCTCAGCGACCTCTTCGACCAGGCCGGCATGGCCCTGCCCGAATACCTCGGCAAGAAGAAGGCAGCCCCCGAAGCCGCCGACGCCGAAACCGCTGAATAAGCTGAATAAGCTGAATAAGCGTGCACAACACTCGTTGAAATGAAGAAACGGCAATTTGAAACGCAGATGATTTCAAATTGCCGTTTCTTCATTTTCACATACCATCCTCTCGAACCGACCCTACCAAACGGCCTTTTTGACACGCATTTGCCCCCTTCTCAACTTTTTTGCACCAAAAACTGCAAAAAAACAACTTATAATTTTTAACTTTTAATTTTTCTTCTTACCTTTGCACCCGCAAACCAGCCCAGATGGCGGAATCGGTAGACGCGCTGGTCTCAAACACCAGTGGGGCAACCCGTGCCGGTTCGACCCCGGCTCTGGGTACAGCACAAGAGAGGTGATGAAACTATCAGAGGTTTCTTCACCTCTTTTTGTTTTCACTACACCAAACAACGAAACGACCATATTTCCTAAACGACGAAACGACGAATTTCCAAAACAACTAAATAACTAATTTCAATCATCTATGAAACAAAGACTACTCTCACTGCTCGTCCTGATGCTGGCATGCTCCGGTGCTGCATGGGCAGAGGGCCTCACCTGGAGTGAGGTCAAGGATGGCTACACCTACGCCATCATCAACGTGCAGCCTACATCCGTGGGCAAGAACTACTACCTGAACAGCACCGATGGCAATCTGACGCCTGTCGATGCCACCGACTTCACCATTGCCAGCTGTCCCGCCACAGCCAAGTTCGTGGCCGAAAAGCAGGAGGACGGCAAGTTCGCTTTCAAGAACGTGGACAACGGCATGTACCTGGCATGGAAGGCTCATGCAACAAATGCCAACTCTACTGGCGAGAATTCAAACAAGGGCTTCGTTGAATCCATCGAGCAGTGGAGCGCATGGACGATGAACAAGAGTTTACGTACGGGAGAGTTTGAGGGAACGTATTGGCCATCCTGCGCTAAGCGTGCAAATGCAGTAACTGGCGTTGGTACATTGCTCATTAAAAATGATGGTACATGGAATTCCGCGAATACAGAATGGACATCATCAACCCTTTATAGTAACAACTACGGCTTCGTAGAGCTGGCAGCACCTGCAACTGTCAACATCACCTTCGACTTCAAGGGTGCTGCAACGGGTTCAATGACCACAGAAGTAGTGAAGGGCAAGACCCCCACCCTGCCCGTCACCATGCCCAGCTACGTCGACTACACCGTCTCACCCGACCTGACGGCCGCCACTGCTGATGCCACCTACACCGTGACTACAAGCTACAACTCCACCATGCCCTTCGAGGCCAACGGCAAGAACTACAACCTGAACATCAACCGCAACCCCAACCTGAAGGTCTACACCGAGGACGAGGCCATCAAGACAGTGGCTGGCACCGAGGTGACATACACCAATCAGAACAACTTCATGTGGCAGTTCGAAGGTGACTGGCTGAACGGCTTCACGCTGAAGAACAAGGGCACCGGCAAGTACGTCACCTTCGGTTCAAAGAACCCCACCGACAAGTACACCGCTACGCAGACCGACACTCCCGCAGAAGGAGCATACTACGACCTCATCATCAATGGCGGCTACAACTACTTCAAGCTGCACGGCACTACCAACAATGCCTACATCAGCAACAACGGCGGTGCCGCCACCACCTTCCTGACCAACTGGAACTCTACCTCCAACATCGGTGACAAAGGTGCACAGTTCCTCATCAGCGAAGCTGTGGAAATTGACAAGTGGGAAGCCTTCGAGACACTGCTTAACAAGCTGCAGGCAATGAACATCGGTGACAAGCTTGGTCAGTACAGCATAGAGAACTACCCTACTGCTATGACCATCGGTGCTATCTCCAGTTACGCAATGGATCTTGAAGCCAAGGACGAGTATGCATACGAAGACGACATGGACGGTATGCAGATGATGCTGGCATCTCTTTCACTCAACATGCCCAAGGCCGGCAGCTTCATGCGCATCAAGGCTTCATCGGCATGGATATCCACTCCCACCTACCTGAGCAACGAACTCTCGACTGCCAACACTGCCCGTGCAGCCTTCACCCAGGATGCCGACAAGATTGCAGGCACAGAGACCATCTGGGTATGGGACGGACAGTACCTCACAAACTACAGCAATGGCCTGACCGCCAGCAACAACAACAACTTCATGGGCATCGCTCAGCACCCCAAGACCACTGCCATCGCCTTCCAGGCTGCACAGAACGGCACCATGGGCAAATACAATGTGAAGTTTGCCGGTTCACGCTTCAACTACACCAACACGAATCTCTACACTGATGCGGGTGGTAATCCTAATGCTGAAGGCTATAACTTCGAACTCGAGCAGGTTGACTGCCTTCCCGTCACCCTCTCCACCGTCGATGGCCACAACTACGGCACCTTCTACTCGCCCGCAGCCATCAGCGACCTGGACGGCGTGAAGGCTTACATCGCCACCGAGCAGGACGGCAAGGCCGTGATGACCGAGATCGAGACCATCCCCGCCAACACCGCCGTTGTGCTCTATGCCAAGGATGCAGCCAAGACCAGCGCCACCTTCACCCTCGGTGAGGCCAGTGCCAACACCGACGGCAACATCCTCGAGGGTAAGCCCTACACCATCGACACCGTAACGGGTGCCTGCACGCTGCAGAACGGCACCAACGGCCTCGGCTTCTACGGCTACAACGGTACGGCCCTGAAGGGCTTCAAGGCCTACCTCAACGCTACGACATCGGGCGTGAAGGGCTTCGTCCTCAACCTCGACATGGAGACCGCCATCCGTGCCATCCAGAAGGCTGAGCAGACAGCAGCCACCTACGACCTCAGCGGCCGCCGCATCGAGAAGGCTCAGAAGGGCGTGTACATCCAGCACGGCAAAAAGTACGTTAAGTAACATCACGACAAAACAAGAAACGACATGAAGAAAACATATATGGCTCCCACGATGGTGAGCGAGACACTGACAGTTCAGAGCCACATCCTCGGTGTATCACACGACGAAGGCGAGAACGGCATCAACAACATCGACATCGATTCCGAAGAGCTCGGCGACATCCAGCTGGTCAAGGGCAATGCCCTCTGGTATGGCGACGACGACAGCAAGTGGTAACGCCACGCACATACAGAAAAGCAAAGGGACACATCGTTCAACACGGTGTGTCCCTTTTTTTTGCCGAGCAGCCGTCCCACAAGACGATGTAAGGCTAAAAAAATCTTACAAAACAGCCTCTTTTTTTGTATCGTTTTTGCGTCAATCCAGAGCAGGGAGGATAAAAAAAGTGCGTCCGATGGCTTGATTTCGGGCAAAAACAGGTCAAAATAAAAATCCCGCAGCGGTTAAAAAGTTTTTCCGCTACGGGATTTTTTTGTTAACGCAGCGTCAAAATTCTGTTAACGCAGCGTCAAAATCTATTTTCCGCAGCGTAAAAACGACTTTTTCGCTGCATTTTTCGTGCATTTGACGGGAGACAAAAACACAATAAACTGAGCATCAGCAAGTTACTAGATTCGCGTATACGCCACCCGTTTTCGGTGAGCTGACTTTCGCGCCATTCTCAGAGGGTGTCCGACAGCGAATAGTCTTTACACAGGGCTGCCACGCACATCCTTCCGGGCGGATGCCCCGCTGGCTAATAGCTAAACGACGAACCACCCAGGAACTCACGGAGGAGACTGGTGTGGGGTACGTCCTGGGCAGGAACGGGACGGAAGTAGCGGAGGAACTTGCGCAGACGGCTGGCCTCGCTGTACTCGGGGTGGCGCTCGCTGACCTGTTCGAGGATGGGCATCAGTTCGGTGCGTAGCACAGCCAACTCGAAGAGCAGGGCGCTGTTGAAGGTGGCATCGGCCAGGTGGGCGAAGGGCGTGATCCACTTGTCCTCACCGGCCGAGACGCTGGGACAGCGCTTGATGGTGTCGAGGGCCGAATAGCCACGATACTTGTAGTCGCGCAGGATGCGACGGAGGAGGCGAATGTCAACGGTGGGCACGTAGTTGTGGTCATCGAGGGCCACCGTGGTGCAGGCCGAGACGTAGATGCGGTACTTGTCCTCCTCGGCAATCTGCTGCGAGAAGAGGGGGTTGAGGGCATGGTTACCCTCGAGGATGATGATGTCGTTGTCGCCAATCTTCAGACGACGGTCCTCGAAGACACGCTCGCCCGTGGGGAAGTCGTAGCGGGGCAGGAGCACCTCCTCGCCACGCAGCAACTGGTTCATCTGCTGCTGGAAGAAGGCGGTGTCGACGGCTCCGATGCACTCGAAGTCGTACTCGCCGTTCTCGTCCTTGGGCGTGTCGACACGGTTGACGAAGTAGTCGTCGGTACAGATGGTATGAGGATGCAGGCCACAGGCCATCATGAGGATGGAGAGGCGCTTGCTGGTGGTGGTCTTTCCGCTGCTGCTGGGGCCGGCCAGCAGGACGATCTTGGCCTTGCGGGCCACTATCTCGTCGACGATGGCGGCCAGCTTCTTCTCTTGCAGGGCCTCGCTGATGTTGATGAGTTCGGTGGCCCGTCCCTGTCGTACGGCTGCATTGAACTCGCCCACGGTACGTACGCCCAGAATGTCGAGCCAGCGATGGTACTCGCGGATGACGGAGAGCTGCTCGCCCTGCTCGGAAGCCTCATCGGTGGCAGGGGGCAGATGACCGGGGTTGTGGATGGAGGGCGTGCGGAGCAGGAGCCCCTCGTTGAGCATCTGCAGGGTGAAGAAACGCAACGGCCCCGTGCTGCCCAGCAGACAGCTGTAGAAGTAGTCGATGGTGTCGCCCAGACGGTAGTAGTAGGTGTAGAGGTTGCTCTGCTCCTCCAGCAGGAGGGCCTTGCTCTCCATGCCACGGCTGCGGAACATCTCGATAGCCTCCTCGATGGGGCACTGTACACGCGAGATGGGCATGTCAGCATCCACAATCTCGTGCATACGCTGCTCGACGGCTGCCACGTCGGCTTGCGTGACGGGACGTCCGATGTGCAGTTCGCAGTAGTGTCCGCAGCTCTCGTCGCGGTGCGAGCCGAGCGGTGCCACGATGTTCAGCCGTCCGCCCGGGAAGACGTCCTCCACGGCCTTGGCCAGCACGAGGAAGAGCGAGCGTTCGTAGACCCTCATGCCCGAGGGCGAGGTGAGGTCGAGGAACTCCACGTCCTTGTTGTTATAGAAGCGGTACTTGAGGCCCTGCACCTTGTTGTTGACGCGTGCACTGACAGGACCGTACTCCATCTGCAGGCCCGACATGCGGTAGACGTCGAGGAGGGAGGAGCCCATGGGAACCTGAAGACCCTCACCTAAAAGACCCTCACCTAAAAGACCCTCCCCCAGCCCCTCCCCTAAAGGGAGGGGAGTAGTTAGCTCCCCGACCGTGCTTTTGTCGACGGACAAAATGCCGAGGGGAGTAGTATCCTTTGTAGGCTGAAGAGTATGTGATTTGGGTAACTTGATGCGGATGGTGAGCATGTCGGTGGGGGAAGATGTATTTGCCATGGTTGTTTGGATTAAGAGGTAACTACTCCCTCGGCATTTTGACCGTCGTCAAAAGCACGGTCGGGAAGATATCGGTAACCACTCCCCCTTTGCATTCTATCCGTCGACAAAAGCACGTTCGGGGAGGATACTACTCCCCTCCCTTCAGGGGAGGGGCTGGGGGAGGGTCTTTTTTTTTATTTATTCAGCGTCCACGCCTGTCCGTCCTTGGTGTCCTTCACTACGAAGCCGAGGGCAGCGAGGTCGTCGCGTATCTTGTCGGAGAGGGCCCAGTTCTTGTCGGCCTTGGCCTGCTGGCGCTGCTCCAGAATCATATTGACTACGGCACCGAAGGCTTCCTCACGCTCCTTGTTGCTGGCACCCGTGTCGACGGTGAGACCCAGGATGTCGAAGGCAAAGGTGCGGAACACCTCGAGGAGCGCCTTGGCCACGTCGACGGTGATGCTGGCCTTCTTGTCGAGCAGCGTGTTGACCACGCGGCAAGCGTCGAAGAGATGACTGATGACCATGGGAGAAGCCAGGTCGTCGTTCATGGCATCGTAGCACTTCTGGCGCAGCTCATCCACGTACTTCATCTCCACCTGGGGCTGTCCCTTCACCTTCTGACCGTCCTCGGCCAGCGTCTGCAGGGCCTTCCAGGCGTCCATAAGGCGGGCCAAGCCCTTCTCGGCGCTCTGCAGGGCCTCGTTGGAGAAGTCTACCGTAGAGCGGTAGTGTGCCTGCAGGATGAAGAAGCGGATGGTCATGGGCGAATAGCCACGCTCCAGACGCTCGTGCTCACCGGCAAAGAACTGAGGCAGGGTGATGAAGTTGTTGTATGACTTACCCATCTTCTTGCCGTCGATGGTAATCATGTTGTTGTGCATCCAGTAATGAACCATCTGGTCGCCCTGGCTGGCCACAGCCTGTGCAATCTCGCACTCGTGGTGAGGGAAGACGAGGTCGAGACCGCCACCGTGGATGTCGAAGTGCTCACCCAGGTACTTGCGACCCATGGCCGTACACTCGCAGTGCCAGCCGGGGAAGCCGTCGCTCCACTCAGAGGGCCAGCGCATGATGTGCTCGGGCTGTGCCTTCTTCCACAGGGCAAAGTCGGCCTGGTTGCGCTTCTCGCCCACTCCGGCCAGCTCGCGGCTGGCGTCCTTGATGTTGTCGAGCGTACGACCCGAGAGGATGCCATACTTGTGGTCCTTGTCGTACTTCTCCACGTCGAAGTAGACGCTGCCGTTCGACTCGTAGGCATAGCCGTTGTCAAAGATTTCCTTGACCAACTGCTGCTGCTCCATGATGTGGCCGCTGGCATGAGGCTCGATGCTGGGGGGCAGACAGTTGAGGGCTGCCATGGCATCGTGGAAGCGGTTCGTGTAGTACTGTGCCACCTCCATGGGCTCAATCTGCTCGAGTCGTGCCTTCTTGGCAATCTTGTCCTCGCCCTCGTCGGCATCGTGCTCCAGGTGGCCCACGTCGGTGATGTTGCGGACGTAGCGCACCTTGTAGCCCAGGTGCTGGAGGTAGCGGAACAGGAGGTCGAAGGTGATGGCAGGACGGGCGTGGCCCAGATGGGCATCGCCATAGACGGTGGGACCGCAGACGTACATGCCCACACGTCCCTCGACGAGCGGACGGAAGAGCTCCTTCTGTCGGCTCAGGGTATTGTAGATAACCAGATCTTGTTTCATAGCGTAATACTTTAATTTCCGCGCAAAATTACAAAATAAATATGAATTAAGGGATATGAATATGGAAATTGTTGGGTTATAAATAAGGTAAAAGCAGAAAATATGGCATATTAAATAGGAAATCTGCCGATTATTCCGTACATTTGCAACCAAATTGATGCCCCAAACGGAGCCGGAACCCTCCCAGAGAGAGGGAACCGCATCACCCGTGCGCAACTGACGACTTGACAAGTTTTGACGATGTACAGATTAGCTGATTACAGGAAGGCCACAGGAAGCTGTCCCGGCATGTTCGTCCGCAACATGCTGCTGGCCTACGTCGTCTACATGCTCTGCCGCCTTGCCTTCGTGGCCGAGAACCTGTCGCTCTACCGACAGGGGCTGGCCGACGCAAACCTGTGGACGATGCTGAAGGGGGCACTCCTGTTCGACACCTCGGCCATCCTCTACACCAATGCGCTCTACGCCCTCCTCATGCTGCCACCATGGCCCTGGAAGGAGCAGAGCGGATGGCAAAGGGTGGCACGGTGGATCTTCGTAGCGGTGAACAGCCTGGCCGTCGTACTGAACCTCTGCGACGCCGTCTACGTGCAGTACACGGGCCGACGCACCACAAGCACCGTCTTCTCCGAGTTCTCGAGCGAGGGCAACATGGCGTCCATCTTCGCCACCGAACTGCTGCGCCACTGGTATCTGGTGCTACTCGGCATCGCCCTCATCTGGACGATGGTGAAGATAACCGCACATCCTTGCAACCGAACAGACACGAAATCGAAAAAAGGCATAACCTGGTACGCCCTCCACACGGCCGCCTTCGCCCTCTACATCCCCCTCATGCTGGCTGGCATGCGAGGCGGCTTCACCACTGCCGTGCGCCCCATCACCGTGAGCAATGCCACCCAGTACGTGGCGCACCCGGCCGAGGCCGCCATCGTGCTCAACACGCCCTTCTCGCTCATCCGCACCCTCGGCAAGACGGCCTTCCCCGTCCCTCATTATTTCAGCGAGGAAGAATTAAACAAGCTGTACAGTCCCGTACACGGAAACCATGGACAGGACTCACTGACGATGGACAAGCGCAACGTGGTCATCCTCATTGTGGAGAGCTTCGGACGCGAGTTCATCGGTGCCTACAACCAGGGCAACGAGGACGGCACTGGCTGCCTCGATGGAGGCCGCTACAAGGGCTACACGCCCTTCGTCGACTCGCTCTACCAGCACTGCCTGAGCTTCGACCTCACCTTTGCCAACGGCCGCAAAAGCATCGACGGCATGCCCAGCATCCTATCGAGCATCCCTATGTTCATCGAACCCTTTGTCCTGACACCGGCCTCCATGAACAAGGTGAGCGGCATTGCGGGCGAACTGGGCAAGGCGGGCTACAGCTCGGCCTTCTTCCACGGTGCCGAGAACGGCAGCATGGGCTTCCAGGCCTTTGCCCGGAGTTCGGGCTTCCAGGCATACTTCGGACGCGACGAGTTCAACCAGGACAAGCGGTTCCGTGGCGACGACGACTTTGACGGGACGTGGGCCATCTGGGACGAACCCTTCCTGCAGTTCTATGCACAAAAGATGACGGAGATGCGGGAGCCCTTCGTCACGGCCGTCTTTACGGCTTCGAGCCACCATCCCTTCGTCGTGCCCGAGGCGTACAAGGAGTGCTTCCCCGAGGAGGGTGACAATCCGCTGCACAAGTGCATCCGCTACACCGACCATTCGCTGCGCCGCTTCTTCGAGACGGCCAGCAGGCAACCCTGGTTCGAGAACACCATCTTCGTCCTGACGAGCGACCACACCAACCAGCCCGACCACGACGAGTACAAGACCGACATGGGACTCTTCGGGGCACCCATCCTCTTCTACGACCCGTCACAGGAACTCATCAAGCCGGGACGCCGCCACTGCATCGCCCAGCAGATCGACATCATGCCCACCCTGCTCGGCCTGCTCGGTTACGGAGAGCCTTACGTGGCCTTCGGCAACGACCTCTTCCGCACAGCCGACGAGGACCTTTGGGCCATCCACTACAACAGTGGTGTCTACCAACTTGTCAAGGATGACTGGATGCTGCAGTTCGATGGCGAGCACATCAAGGCACTCTATAACTTCAAGAGCGACTGGATGTTACAGCATAACCTTCTTGATAAGCACCCTGAGGTACAGCATCAGATGGAACACCTCGTCAAAGCCGTCATACAAAGTTACATGACCAGAATGAACAAGGATCAATTAGTGGTAGAATCTTGATCGTGTATGCCATAAATATTCGCTTTTTATGAAGAAGAAAATAAGCATCATAACCGTCACCCGTAATGCACTCGACGATCTCAAAAAGACTGTTGAGAGTGTCTGCCAGCAAGACTACGATAACATAGAGTACATCATCGTGGATGGTGCCTCGACCGATGGTACGGCAGAATGGCTGAATACTTGTCTTCCCCTTCAGGGAAGTAAGGGGACTGTTATCAGCGAACCAGACAAGGGTATCTACGATGCCATGAACAAAGGAGTACGCCTGTGCCAAGGCGAATGGATATGCTTCATGAACGCCGGTGACACCTTTGCCTCATCCCATTGCCTTAGTCTTATCGGAGAGGTACTGCAAGACGAGACGATCGACATTATCTACGGCAACGTGAATGTGATAAAGGACTTCGGAAAAATGACCGTGAAGCCACGTGGCCTTGACCTCCTGCGCCGCAAGATGCCTTTCTGCCATCAAGCCTCATTGAGTCGCCGATACCTGCTTGTTGAGCACCCCCTCAGCCTTCGCTATCGCTTTGTAGCCGATTATGAATTCTTCCATTGGTGCTACACCACAGGTAAACGCTTTCACCAGGTTCAACACGAACTTGCTAATTTCGAGGCAGAGAACGGAGCCTCATCAAAGCACCGTCTGAAGGTGCTACGAGAGTGCGGCCGTATCTCGGGTCGCAACAAGACACTTGTCGGCACCCTCGAATATCTTGGTCAAAGCCTTGAGGTAGGCTTTAACAAACTCTACCGCTCGCTTATCCCCACCTCGCTCATCAACAAGATCCGTACCCGCAACTACAAAAGGATGAACCAGTAATTAACACAAGATACTATGTTAATTTAAGCGTTCTATGTCGTCATACATCTTTTGCAGGAAGGCCTTGGCTCGAAGTAGGTTCTTGCCTTGTGACGAACCCTCATCGATGACAATGCGATCGGATGTATAGTCGTAAATGGTACTATTCTCATTGTACACCATACCCATCACATTGGGGCAGCAGAAAAAGGCAAAGTGATGAACTTGGCTGTCAAGCATATTCTTTGAATAGGTAAACTCGGAATGGGCAATGCCGAGCATGGCGAGGAGCGTGGCTGCCAGGTCAGCTTGCATGCCTACGGTGTCAATCCTACGCGGTTCTGACACGGCTCCACCCACCATGACAAGAGGAATTTGGTAACGCCACAGTTGGTAGTTGTCAATATTGGCAGGATAGCAACCTAAGTGGTCGGGCACCAACACAATCAGTGTGTTATCCCACTCGGGCAGCTTACGCATCTCATCAATGAACTGCCCCACGCAATGGTCAGTATAGGCAAAGGCATTGAGCGCAGCGTCGTCAAAGCCGCTCGTATAGGGCACCTCGAAAGGCTCGTGGCTGCTGGAGGTTTGGATGACGGTGAAGGAACTTTTTTGGGGGTGAGGGTTTGAAGGCTTGAGATTCTGAGTTTTGGGGGTGGAAGTTAGGTTGTGAAGGAAATTATTAAACACGTATTCATCATGCACGCCCCATTTACCAGAACGCTGATCGGCGGGGAAGTCATCTTCTGAGACGATGCTTTCAAAACCTGTATTCATCAAATAGGAACGCATATTGGTGAAGTTGGCATTGCCACCATAGTAATAGTGCGTGGAGTAACCCTCGCGCCTTAGCGATCTGGTAATGGAATAGAGATGGCTTGTCTTATGAGAGACCTTCATCAGACTCATGTCCGGCTGTGCAGGAAAACCACTCAGGATGGACACCAATCCACGATCGGTACGGAAACTGTTGGCATAGAAATTCGTGAAATATACGCCTTCACGGCAAAGGCTGTCAAGGCAAGGAGTAACACCCGTTACCTGCCCTCCATCATCCATAATGTAACGGGAGAAACTCTCTAAAACGACGAAAACAATATTAGGACGATCTACTCCCTCACGGAGAATAGAAACAGAAAGACTATCAGATGGTTGAGAAGACGAACCATCTTGATAGGCAGCCATCATTTCCTTCCAGATTCTATCAGCTTCATCAGCCTCCATAAAACGGAACTTACTGCTGTAATCCGTCTGAAACGATAATGACTCCATAAAGCTGAATACGGGATTGACAGCAGCATGGTTCAAGCGCATATTCTGACTGAAATACACACTTCCAGTATTGTTGGTAGCCACGCCAAATCCACCACGGATGGGAATAATAAAAATACCGCCTTGTAACAATAAGACAAGGGTGGAGAGAATTTTGAGAGTTAAAGAAGTTAAGGGAGTTAAGGACTTTTGATGAAAGGTCAAAAGTAAATGTTCTACTCCTTTAACAACCAGTTTATACACTCCCCACGTCATTATACTCACACCTGCCACACCCATAATCATTTGAGATGCCGTGATGCTCGCCATCGCATCGGCTGGTGAGGTTGCAAGATAGAAGAGCGAAGTAGTGTCAAGCGGAAAACCCCAATAAGGATAAAGGGCAATATTGGCCACTATAGCCATCGATAATAAAAAAGACTCAAAAGCAAGTACTGTCTTGAAGGTCATTTTTAGGCCCTTCGCAATCTTTGTTCCTTTCGCTCCAAAACTGAGCCACATACCCATGATGCACAGCAAAAGTGGGAGTACCGTGAGATAGGCACCGACGGCCATGTCGAGACGAAGTCCGTGACGCACAACATCCCACACATCACCTGCACTGACCCCATCCATTAACTCCTTGTTTATTCCCAGGAAAAGGAATTTGCCAAGTACACCCACCAATGTCCAAAAAAGGAAAAGGTAAGCGGGCAAAGCCATGCTTTGAAGAATTCTTTTAACTTTTATGTCCATTTATCTATATTTTGCGCCCAAAGTTACGAAAAAAAACGGAAAAAGCATGAAGGAGTGTTCTAAAATTTGTAACTTTGCACTATGGCAGCAAATACATCCGCTCACTACACGCTTAACCGGTGGGAAAGATTGGTCTATGGACTTATCTTTTCCATTGCATATTTGTTTTCTCTTTTGCCGTTGTGCATCCACTATCTTTTCTCCGATTTTATCTATTTTATCTTTTACAAATTAGTCGGATACCGCATCAAGGTGACGCGCATGAATCTCACTGCTTCCTTTCCTGAGAAGACTGAGAAGGAGATCATCGACATCGAACGCCGCTACTATCACTTCCTGGCCGATTATATCGTGGAAACCATCAAACTGATGTCGATGAGCCGGAAGCAGATCAAGAAGCGTATGACGTACGAAGGATTCGACCTCATCAACGAGGCTGAACGCAACGGACGCTCCGTGTCGCTCTTCCTGGGGCATTACGGCAACTGGGAGTGGATAACCAGTATGGGACTTTACACCCTACCCGGCACGTTTGGTGGACAAGTGTACCACATCCTTGAGAACCGCGTCTTCGACAAACTGATGCTCTACATCCGCGAACGACTCAACACCATCTGCGTTCCCATGAATGAGATACTACGCAAACGATTGGAATGCGGCAAAAAGCAGCAGCCCATGGTGATGGGCTACATCTCCGATCAGGTACCACTGTGGAACAGCATACACCATTGGCTGCCGTTCCTGCATCACGACACCCCTGTCTTTACGGGAGCAGAGAAGCTTACCAAGCGTTTCAATGACATTGCAATTTACCTCGACATTTCACGTCCCCGACGCGGTTACTATCATGTGAATATTGTGCCCTTAAACGAAGGGGACACACGTAATATTCCTGACTTCGCCATCACCGATGCCTACTTCAATGCGTTAGAGAAAAACATTCAGCGACAACCTGAACTATGGCTTTGGTCGCATAACCGCTGGAAGAGAACACGTGAGGAGTGGGAGAAGAGAAGGACCCCACACCCCCCTTCAGGGGGAGACAATATGTAAAACCCGATATGAAAAGAATACACATCATAACACCCGTGAAGGACAGTATCGAGAGTACTGAGCAGACGCTGCGCACCATTAGCGACAGCCGCATCAGTATTCCTCACACCATCACCGTCTACAACGATTACTCTACGCCTGAGAATACCCGGAAACTGTCAGAGATGTGTCAGGTAATGGGCATAGAACTCATCAACCTAAGCGAATTGACCGACCATCCCTCGCCTAACTACCTGTTTGTGTTGCGACGTTGCCAAAAGCAATGCGTAGCAGAGGATGCTGGCTTGCTGATAGTGGAGAGCGACGTGACGGTGGAACCGCACACGTTGCAGGGCCTTGTGGATGGTGCACTGGAGCGTGATGACTGTGGCATCGCTGCCAGTGTGACGGTGGATGAGAGCAAGCAAATCAACTATCCCTACGGCTATGCTACCAAATGGACAGGCGTGGTCGACAGCAAGAAGCATTGTTCCTTCTGCTGCTCATTGCTCACTCCTACCCTACTAAAAGCCTTCGACTTCGAACAGCTCAATCCTGAGAAAAACTGGTTTGACGTGACCATCTCGCACGAGAGCCTCAATGCTGGTTTGCACAATTATCTGTTCTGCAATCTGCCTGTTTTGCATCGTCCACACCAAAGTCGCCCCTGGAAGCAACTGAAATATAAAAATCCCTTGCTCTACTACTGGCGCAAGTTCACTAAAGGTTTTGATAAAATATAGCCAAAGGCTAATTGTTAATTGTTAATTGAGAATTGTTAATTGTTAATTGATAATGAATAATCCTCTCGTTTCCATCATCATACCCGTCTACAACATGGAGGCATACCTGGCCGAGACACTCGACTCGGTGTTGCAAACCACCTACTCACCCATCGAGGTAATTGTTGTAGACGACGGGTCAAAGGACGGTTCGGCTGCCATTGCCGAAAGTTATGCAGCCAAGGATGAGCGCATACGCTTCTTCAAGCAAGTGAATGCTGGTGTTTGCCGCACACGCAACCATGCTGTGGAGGAGGCGAAAGGCAAGTACATACTACCTGTTGACAGCGACGACGTCCTCATGCCCGACTTCGTGACGTGGGCAGTCGGTCAGCTCGAAGGTGATGATGACATTAAGGTGGCAGTGCCTGGTGGCGAATTCTTTGGCAACCGTCAAGGACGTTGGAGACTCAAAACCTTCTCACTGCGTGCCTTGGCTCATGACAACATGATTCCCTGCACCTCACTCTATCGCAAGAGCGACTGGCAGCGCATCGGAGGATACTGCGAGACAATCATCGCACGTGAGGATTGGGAGTTCTGGATCAATATGCTCAAGGATGGTGGTAAGGTGGTGCAACAGGATGCTGTGGGATTGCGCTACCGCATACGTGAAGGCAGCAAACGCATCACCGACCGCAAGTACAAGCGCCACGTCATCGGCACGCTCAATGCCCGTCATGCCGACTTCTTCCAGCGCGAACTGGGCGGCCCGCTCCGCTACCACCGTTCCTGGTCGCGCCTTATCAACTTCTTTTCCAATCTATTCTGATCGAACAATCGAGTTATCGAATCACCGAAAAATCGAAAAAACTAAAATATCATGAAGAGACTTTCTGCATTACTTTCCTCTTACGCCATCGCCTTGGGCATCTCTGCCCAGCAGCCCGTCCTATCACCCTTGCCACAGAAGGCGGTATGGGGCGATGTGGCCTTTGACAGGAACACACCCTGCCAGCTTATCGGTGAGGGCCAGGCCGACAAGGAATCGGTGGAAATACTCAAGGCATCACTGACCACGGCCCCGAAGGCACCCGTCACGCTGACCATCGGTGAGGCGGGCGACAAGTCTGTAAGGAAATATGCCAGACAGATACCCGCACACAAGGAGGGATACTACCTGAAGGTGACACCCTCGGAGGTCGTCATTGCCGGGCGCGACGAGAGCGGAACCTACTATGGCGTGCAGACCTTCCTGCAGATGGCAGCACAGAACAAGGTGATGCAGGTGGAGATGGAGGATTGGCCCAGCGTGGAGTGCCGTGGCGTCATCGAGGGATTCTACGGCAATCCGTGGAGCCACGAGGACCGTCTGCGCCAGTTCGACTTCTACGGCAAGCAGAAGATGAACACCTACGTCTACGGTCCCAAGGACGACCCCTACCACCGCAAGTTCTGGCGCCAGCCTTATCCTGAGAAGGAGGCAGCCCTGCTGAGGGAACTCGTCAGCAACGCCAAGAAGAACAAGGTGCAGTTCGTCTGGGCCGTCCATCCCGGCGTGGACATCCAGTGGAACCTGGAGGACTCCGTCAACGTGGTGAAGAAGCTGGAGAGCGTCTACGACCTCGGCGTCCGTACCTTTGCCGTCTTCTTCGACGACATCTGGGGCGAGGGTGCCAAGGGCGACAAGCAGGCCGGCCTGCTGAACTACGTCACCGACAACTTCGTGCGCAAGCACCGCGACGTGGAGCCCCTCATCATGTGTCCCACCGAGTACAACAAGGCCTGGGCCGGCAAGGAGTACCTGCCCACGCTGGGCGAGAAGATGTACCCCGAGGTGCGCATCATGTGGACGGGCAACTCGGTTGTCGACATGATAGAGCGGAACGACATGGAGTGGATTAACGGTCAGATAAAGCGCAAGGCCTTCATCTGGCTCAACTATCCCGTCAACGACTACTGTCAGAGCCGCCTCCTCATGGGAAAGACCTACGGCAACGGTCTCGACATCAACGACATGGTCTCCGGCTTTTGCTCCAACCCCATGGAGTATGCCGAGGCCTCGAAGGTGAGCCTCTACTCGATAGCCGACTATACCTGGAACATGTCACAGTACGACAGCCAGTCCAGTTGGGAACGTGCCAAGGAGTACCTCATGCCCACCAGTATCGGACCCTTCGACTTCTTCTGCAAGAATAACATCGACCTGGGCAAGACAGGCCACGGGCTGCGTCGCGAAGGCGAATCGATGGACTTCCGTGCGCTCGACAGAGACGAGTTGCGTGCCTTTTACTTCTCTACGATGCAGAGCCTGGCCAGTCAGCTGCTGGCCGACAGCGTCAACCAACCTCACATGATAGCCGAGATCAAGCCCTGGGTGCAGAGCATGGAGTTGCTGGCACAGCGTGGCATCATGGCATGCAGGATGCAAGACCTCCTGAATAAGAGCGACACGGTGGCCTTTGTCGGCACCTACAAGGCGCAGCTGGCCATGGAGCAGGCCCAGAAGTCTATCACCTCGCGCAACTATGAGGGCAGCATCGTCAAGGCCAAGCCCGTGGTGAGCGGCGACGTCGTTACGCCCTGGGTGAACGAGAAGGTGGCCACGCTCGTCAAGGCCTACAAGCAGCGCCACACCTACGCCCTCGACGTCTTCCCCGTCCAGGTCATTCCCGATGGAGAATACTTCATCAAGGTGAATGGCCAGTACCTCACCAATGCGGAGGCGGGAGCCGATCGTGTAGGCGATGCTCCCGTCTTCCAGGCCGAGCGCGACGTCATCAATCCCCAGCGCCAGCAATGGGTCATCGAGCTCGACGTCAAGACCGAGCGCTACAAGATAACCAACAAGCAGGACGGCCGCTACATCAATGAGGTGGGACGCTTCTGGAAGAGCAAGAACAACCCCTACAGCGCAGATTGGAACACCTACATGATTGTGAAGAAGGTTGAGGACGCCGACGGAAACAAGATCACACGATTCAGCATCCAGAATGCCGGTCTGGGCGGCAAGCAGTTCTGGAACGTGGAAGGCAATCACCTCGCCACACAGAAGGATGAACAGTTCATCTTTGAGATTGAGGCGATAAAGTAAAAGAACTCTCCCATCCTTTATGATTTGAGGTAGTTTGTTCTCTTTTAGGAAGTTGAGGAGTGCAGCTCCGTTCCCTCTATCATATCGTTCTGAAAGCTTTCAGAACGATATACAACTTGATACAAAGTTGTCACCCCGACTTCAGCTGTTACTTTTTATTCATTTTTTTGTTCATCCTCCATATTATGAATTGATAACCAGATTTGTTTTTCTCCCAACTTCGGGTATACAGCGTAAAAGGTATGGCCGGAGATGGCCATGTAGGCATTCTCACTCTTCTTTATCGTGACTACCTGCACGTAGCCTCCCTGATACTCCCTGAGTTCCTGTTTGACGATTTCATAGCCCATGTCCGGCAACGTCAAATAGCCAGCTGCTACGCTGACTGAACTCCAGTCAATCTCTGGCATTACCTCGTCTGCAAGATACTTTTTGAGTTGGTCAGGATTGTTGACAAACTCAATCGTTTCTGCGGCTCCCTCCCAAATGTTCGTACTGATCCAGGTTGCAGTGGGTGTATACACACATTTGGGCTGCTCTGTTTCAAACGGATTGGAAAGCTGTGGTTCGATGACTTCGTTACCACGCTCACTGCTGCATGCACAGAATGTCATACATGTGCAGAAAAATAACATTTCAGTTACCTTCTTCATAAAATTTACTAATTAAAACTTGTAATACTGATTTATTGATTTCCTTTCTGTTATTGTAACCTGCTTCTGTTGCACACTTTCATAGGCATGAGTGTTGGATGTTCCAATAATAGCCATTACTAAAATTAATACTTTCCATTTCATACCACTTTGCGTATTGTTGATGAATATCTCCTGCAAAATTACGCAAAATAGATTAAACCGCCAAAAGTTACATCGACAATCCTGTATAAAAACAGACAGTATACCACTATTAATAACGCAGCATGAAGAAAAAGTGTAATGCTGCGTGAACGGAAGGTTAATTATATAATTATTTCACACTATTTCCACAAGTACCGTAAAACTGATTCACTCGACCTCTGAGCAAGGAGATTAAATGCCGTACCAGATAAAAATGAAGGCAAATACAGTGATTTTGCACCCCAAAGGCCAAAGAAACGAAAAAACTGACGAATAATATCGCAAATAGTGAGACGTTTTGCGGAAAATTATGTATTTTTGCATTATTCTAAACAAACAATCCATACTGTATGAAAGGTAAACACATCATTTCTGCTCACAATCTCTTCTCCAACTTCAAGGGATGGGGAGGTCTGGGGCTTATCCTTTTAGGCCTGGGAGGTCAGGCATCCTTTGCCCAGTCCAGCATCACGCCCGACGTCCTCTCCACCCTCGAGAAGGCGCAACCCACCACACCCGCCGACCGTGCCTTGCGCAATGTCATCAGCAGCACGGGCATCAGTAAGGTGGCCCTCGACATGCAACACGCCAGCCAGGCACCCGACACCCATTTCTGCCTCGAGACCAAGAACTCGGGCATCACCGACCAGCAGTCGAGCGGTCGCTGCTGGCTCTTCACGGGACTCAACGTACTGCGCCACCAGGCCATGAAGAAGCTCGGCACACAGGACTTCACCTTCTCGCAGATCTACTGCTTCTTCTACGACCAGTTGGAAAAGAGTAATCTTTTCCTCCAGGGCATCATCGACACGCGCAAGCTGCCACTCGACGACCGCAGCGTCGACTGGCTCTTCCAGAATCCCCTCTCCGACGGTGGTACCTACACTGGTGTGGCCGACCTCGTCAGCAAGTATGGCGTCGTGCCCAGCGAGGTAATGGCCGAGACCTACGTCAGCAACTCCACCAGTGAGTTCTGCAGCCACCTGAAACGTAAGTTGCGTGAGTACGGCATACAGCTTCGCGAAAAAGCAGCAAAGGGAGCCAGCCAAAAACAACTGGAGGCTGACAAGGTGGAGATGATGAAGACCGTCTACCACATGCTCACACTGGCGTACGGTGAGCCCGTCAAGCAGTTCACCTGGGCCCCCAAGGATGCCAGCGGCAAAGCCATCGGTGAGGCCAAGACCTACACGCCCCTGGAGTTCTACCGCATGGTGAGCGACGGCACCGACCTCAACACCGACTACGTGATGCTGATGAATGACCCTTCGCGCGAATATAATAAGGTATATGAGATAGAGTACGACCGCCACGTCTACGACGGCCACAACTGGCTCTACCTGAATCTGGATACCGAGGACATCAAGCCCCTCTGCATCGCCTCCATCAAGGACAGCTGCCAGATGTACTTCTCGTGCGACGTGGGCAAGCAGCTCAACCGCACCACCGGCATCCTCGACCTCAAGAACTACGACTATGCCTCGCTCTTCGGCACTGAGTTCGGCATGAACAAGAAGCAGCGCATACAGAGTCACGACAGTGGTTCGAGTCATGCTATGACCTTGATGGCCGTCGACCTGGACCACAACGAGCGCCCCACCAAGTGGAAGGTGGAGAACAGCTGGGGCCAGACGGGTCACAACGGCTACCTCATCATGACCGACGAGTGGTTCAACGAGTACATGTTCCGCGTCGTGGTCAACAAGAAGTATCTCAACGAGGCCCAGAAGGCGCTCCTCAAGCAGAAGCCCATCAAGCTGCCCGCCTGGGACCCCATGTTCCTGGGAGAAGAGTAAATTCCTTCATTCAAGAATTTAGCAAGCTTCATTATTAAGGGAGTTAAGGGAGTTAACAAGCTTAACTCCCTTAATTCTTTATACATGCAGAACCTGAGTCAATAAACCTGTACGGCTATCTCGGCACCACGGTCGAAGGCCTGCTTGATCTGGTCACCGTTCTTCTGCACCTTGCAGAGACTGATATCTTGGCCCTCCACCTCGACAACGGTACCCGTGCCGATGAGCTGGCGAGCAATGCGTCCGGCAATGCGCTTCACCACGAACACGTCGACGTGCGTATTCTTGAAGATGCGATGGTCGCTGCCCAGGTCGATGTAGAACTCTTGCAACTTCTGCTTCTTTCCCTTCATGAAGCCCTTCTCCAGCATGTGTCCTCGCAGGGGATAGGCAGCCCGCATGGCGCTGGCTGCATCCACCCAGAGGTTGTTCTGGGCGTACTCACGGCAGGAGGCAATGCTGTTGAAGATGCTGAGCCACGTTGCACCCGTCACCTGCTTGTTCAGCACCACATGGTTGTCCACGGGGTCGGTGAGGGTAATGAAGGCCACGATGCGTGCCTCCTTGTCCATGCTGCTGCTGTTCAGTTTCTCGGTGAAGTTGCAGAAGCATATCCTGGCCGAGAAGACCAGTGCGCGACCGCTTGCCTTGTCCTCTTCCGTCATCTCGCCCGTCTTCACCACAAAGCGGTTCACGTCGCGAAGGCAACCTTCCAGTGCTTGCTTGGCGCCCTCCACCATGCTCTCGTCCTCTATGCTCACCTCGCTGCTCAGCAGACCGGTCAGTATGTTGGCAGTCTTCTGTCCCTTGGTCAGTGGCTGATAGGTGATGTCGCCCACGTAGACAATCTGCTTGGGGTTCTCGTACACCAGCATCTGCTCTTGTGCTGAGGGTTGTGCGACGGTTGTCGTGTCGGGCAACGTGTCCTGTGCCATGATGGGGGCCACGAGGCACCATGCCATGAGTGTCAGTATCTTTTTCATCATTTCGGCATATAAAATCGTAGTTCGTCAAATCTTGAATGCGGCTCAGTCGTCCTTGATCTTCTTTGGTTTCGTGGTCACGGCAACGGTTTCTCCCTTCTCCAGACTCTTGCTTATGTAGGAAGCTCCTTTTACTATCTTGCACGAGCAGAGGTCGTCGCCCATTACCTCGACCACCTTCAGCTCGCCCTTGTACTTACCGTTGTCCACGATGTAGAGCTTCATGTCGGGCAGCAAGCCGTGCAGCGACCCCATGTCGACGTAGCACTGGCTCATCTTCATCTTACCACTGGCCTGCTCCACACCCCTTTCCAACACGGTACCCGTGATGGGCAGCGCCTCGAAGAGGAACTTCGACACCGACTTTGTCAGATCGGCTGCCGCATCAACCTTGATGGCACCGTTGTCGCGGAATCCGTAGGTGAAGTCATAGCCCTTGCATATCTTGGTGGCTACGTCCTTGCCCGTTTTCAGGTCCACCAGCCTGGCCTGCACCACCATCAGGCACGACGTGGGGTTGCCCGATCCCGTCTCGGCAGTCTTGATGATACCTGTCAGCCGGTAGTCAGCCTCACCGTCCGTCCCTTCGTGTATGCTCAGCCAGGGCTTGTCCGAGGTAGCCGCCCGGACGGCCGCCCGGATCTGAGGCAGCAGCGACTCATCGGCCGTATGGATGGTGGAGGGGTCTGCCACGGCAGCCAGTATGTTCAGTGCTATTACTCCGGCACTCGGTTTCTTGTATTCCAGGTCCTCCACCTGCAATCTCACCGTCTGAGGCACGTTCTGCGCCTTGGCACCCATTAGGCATGCCGTCAGCGCAAGAATGGAAATTATCTTCTTCATCTTTTTTCTGTTTTTCCTGATTTCTGCTGCAAATATAGCAAATATTTCGCATTCTACAACTTACAATACGCACAATTCTGCTGTAAGGAAGCCAAAAAAGGACAGATAGGAGGGTTGAAAGCCGTATCTCTCCCGGATATCTGTCACTTGTCCGCTGTCCGTTGCTTCCCCACGCTGCTTAGCCTACATCATGAAGCATGAATGACGTAGGTCAGATTGCCGATACGGCAAAGATAAGGATGGCGTAACGGACGGACTTACTGATGAAAATGCTGAGCAGGGAGAGCCAGGGGTTGCAACGCATGTAGCCCATCATGACGGCAATGGCACTGCCCAGGATGGGTACGAAAGTCAGCAGGCCGGCCCACACGCCATACTGCTGCATGTAACGCTCCTGGCGGGCTCGCTTCCTGGGATCCTTGGGCATCAGCCGTTCGCGCCACTCGGGTTTGCCAAGTCGCCCCACCCCATAGTTGAACATGCTACCGCCCACATTGCCTATCGTGGCGGAGATGAAGAGGGGCAGGGGCTGGGCTCCACTCAGCTGCAGCAACACCAGCACGGCTTCGCTGCTGAAGGGGAAGACGCTGCCAGCTATGAACGAGGCTACAAACATGCCGATGTAGCCATACTGGGCCATGAATTCTACGAATGCTTCCAAGGGGGATGATGCGGTTGTGAGGTTGTGAGGTGTCTCGGACTATCGGTTAGAAGGCCAAAGGCATGGGCGGCATGAAGAGATTCACATAGGCCAAGGCAGCGAAGGCAAGTACCGAGAGGAGAAACAGCACATTGGTGAACCACGACGAGGTGAGGGTGAAGAAGTGGGCGATGAGGGGCGATGCCAACATCATAATCATCGGCATGAGCGTGTCGAAGTGCTGGGGCTGAAGGCAGACGAAGAGCTCGGTGGCCACAAACTGAAACGACAGGATGTAGAGCAGCATGCGCACCTGTATGCGGTCGTTGAAGCTGGTGTTGAGATAATGGATGGTGCCGAAGAGCCCAAGCAGCGTGACAAGTCCCCACGAGGCTACCTGCTGCACACTGAATCCGAGATAGTTGTCGGGACACAACGGTGCGTAGGTGGTGAGAGTGCCAACCCACTCAAGCAGCGGGACGTAGTTGTCGCAGACAACCCAATAGCCACTCCAGAGGCTCAGCGGGAAGAGGCAGCCTACGAGGGCTGCACAGAAGGAACGCAAGGACATACTGCGCAGGAAGACGGTCTGGTGCCACAGAAAAAGGGGCAGAAAGCAGACGACGTGGGGCACGAAGATGCTACCAATGCCGAGGAGCAATGCCCAATGGAAGGTGTTGGCCTGGCAGTCCCGCTTCTGGTAGGTAAAGAAGAGCATGTAGAGCGCTCCGGCCACGCAGACGGCAGCTACCAGCCCGGGGCTGTAGACATGGAGGGGAGTGATGCAGGCTGCTGCCACGAGCCAAGTGGAAGACACCAAACGACTGCGGATGCGCAACAGCAGGTTGCGGTTGTTCATCTCGATGAGCACGCAGGTAGTCACCACCATGAGCAGGAAGGCCACGATGCGCGGCACGTCGACCACGAAGCACTGCCAGCTCCAACTCAGCCCATCGGGCAGGAAGCCAAAGACGTCAGTACCCTCCCCGACCGCTGCATGCTGCTCGGGAATCCACCACAGCACAAGTGCCAACACAGCGCATAGGGGCAATGTGAATACACTGCCCGCTATGCGGTTCTGTAGGCGTTCGCGTCGCATGCGGTTCTTAGTCGTTTAGGAGACTTGTCGTTTAGTCGTTTAGGGAATTATGAATTACTACAAGTCCTGTCCGATATCGTGACGGTAGTACTTGCCCTGGAACTGGATCTTCTCCACCTCCTGCATGCTGTGAGCCAGGGCTTCGGCCTTGTCCTTGCCGTAGCTGCTGACAGCGATGACGCGGCCACCGGCGGTAACGACCTGACCGTCTTTTTCTGCCGTTCCGGCATGGAAGACGATGCTGCCCTCAACCTGGTCAATGCCTGTCATGGGGAATCCCTTCTCGTAAGCCTCGGGATAACCGCCACTGACGAGCATGACGCACACGGCACTGCGGTCGTCGAACTCGATGGTCTTCTCCCTGAGCGTCTGGGTGGCCACGCCTTCGAGCAGGTCCACGAGGTCGCTCTTGATACGCAGCATGACGCTCTCGGTCTCGGGGTCGCCCATGCGTACATTATATTCTATTACCTTAGGCTCACCGTCCA
Organism: Bacteroidaceae bacterium; assembly: GCA_045616065.1. Classification (GTDB taxonomy): domain Bacteria; phylum Bacteroidota; class Bacteroidia; order Bacteroidales; family Bacteroidaceae; genus Physcousia. The sequence continues at coordinate 51,002 of JAZLFZ010000041.1, forward strand.
CGTTGATAAGGCCGAAGAAGATGAAGCCCTTGTAGTCGATGCCCTCTGCGGCCAGGCCGTCGACGGTGGGACGGATGATGCGGTCCTCGACCTTCTGCATCCACTCCTTGGTGGCGAAGGGAACGGGGCTTACCGAACCCATACCACCAGTGTTGAGGCCGGTGTCGCCCTCACCGATGCGCTTGTAGTCCTTGGCTTCGGGCAGGATGACGTAGTCCTTACCGTCGGTCAGCACGAAGACGCTGCACTCGATGCCGCTCATGAACTCCTCGATGACCACACGGCTACTGGCACCGCCGAACATGCCGCCCAGCATCTCCTCGAGTTCCTTCTCGGCCTCCTCGAGCGTGGGCAGGATGAGTACGCCCTTACCGGCACAGAGTCCGTCGGCCTTGAGCACGTAGGGTGCCTGCAGGGTCTTGAGGAATGCCTTGCCCTCCTCGAGCGTCTCGCCCGTAAAGGTCTGATAGGCAGCGGTGGGGATGCCGTGGCGCTGCATGAAGCCCTTGGCAAAGTCCTTCGAACCCTCCAGTACGGCACCCTGCTTTGAGGGACCGATGACAGGCACGCTCTTCAGCTGCTCGTCGGCCTTGAAGTAGTCGTAGATGCCCTTTACCAACGGATCCTCGGGCCCCACCACGACCATGTCGATACCCTTCTCCAGCACGAATGCCTTGATGGCAGCGAAGTCGTCAGCCTTCATGGCCACGTTCTCGGTCACGCACTGTGGCGTACAGGTGCAGCCCGCACAAGGCATGCCTGCCGTTCCGGCATTACCGGGAGCCACATACAGTTTCTCTACTTTCTTGCTCTGTGCAATCTTCCAAGCCAGGGCGTGCTCACGGCCGCCGCTTCCTAACAACAATATCTTCATGTCTTTGTTTATTTTAAATAATCTTCGAAATAGCGGGTGATTCTCTCGTGCAGATGTATCTGCTTGATGCCGCGCATGTTGTGACCCTCGCCCGGATAGGTGAAGAGGTCGGGCTGCGTGTTGGCATTGATGCAGGCGTTGATGAACGAGAGGGTGTGCTGAGGCACGCAGGTGGGGTCGTTGTAGCCGTAGATGATCTGCAGACGTCCCTTGAGGTTCTTGGCCTTGTTCACGAGGCTGCACTTGGCGTAGCCTTCGGGATTGGTCTGGGGCGTGTCCATGTAACGCTCACCGTACATCACCTCATAATACTTCCAGTCGATGACGGGACCACCAGCCACGCCTACCTTGAAGACGTCGGGATAGGTGGTCATCAGGTTGGTGGTCATGTAGCCACCGAAGCTCCAGCCGTGCACACCCATGCGGTCAGCGTCGACGTAGGGCAGCGACTTGAGGTACTTGACGCCCTCCATCTGGTCCTGCATCTCTATCTCGCCCAACTGGCGGAAGGTGGCCTGCTCGAAGTCCTTGCCGCGCCACTCACTGCCACGGTTGTCGAGTATGAAGAGCAGATAGCCCTTGGTGGCCATGTAAGCCTCCCAACCACGCAGTCCCCAATGCCAGGAGGCCTCCACGTTGTGGGCGTGCGGACCACCATAGACGTAGACGACGGTAGGGTACTTCTTCGTGGGGTCGAAGTCGACGGGCTTGACCATACGGTAGTAGAGGTCGGTCACGCCATCGGCCGCCTTGATGCTGCCGCTCGTGATTTCAGGTATGTTGTAACCCTGCTCCACCCAGCGGTCGGCTGCCGTGAGCAGGTTCTTGCCCTTGCCCGTCCGGGTGCTCAGCAGGTTGATGCTGCGAGGCACGGTGGGCGAAGTGTACTGGTCGAGCACCTGCTGGCCGTCGGCACTCAGCGAGGCGTAGTGTACGCCATCGTCCTCACCGATGAGCATGGGCTTGCCACCCTTGGCAGGGATGCTGTAGAGGCAGCCGCGACGCGGGTCGCTGATGTTGGCCTTGAAGATGAGTGCCTTGTCCTTCCGGTTGAAGCCGATGAACTCCTGCACCACCCACTTGCCCTGGGTCAGCTGCGTCACCCTGACGTGGTCTTTCCCGTTGCCTGCGGCGGGCTGTGCCTTGAGGTCGATGAGGTAGAGGTGGTTGTAGCCATCGCGCTGGCTCTCCATCACGGCCTTGGTAGCGTCCCAGGGCAGGAAGGTAAGGCCATGCATTGGCTCCACGTATTTGTCGTCGCACTCCTGAAGCAAGGTGCGGAGGCTCTTGCCCGTCTGTGCATCGTAGGCCACGAGGCGCATGTCGTTCTGGTCACGGTTCAGTTCGAAGACGTAGATGGTCTTGCCGTCCGGTGCCCACGAGATGTTGGTGTGGTAGTCGTCGGCTTCGCCTTCAAGGTCAAGCCATACGGTCTTCTGCGTCAGCACGTTGTAGACACCCACCTTGACCTGGTGGCTCGTCTCGCCCGCCATGGGATAGTGGTCGGTGTAGGCCTGGCTGATGCGTGGCATGATGTCAACCTGCGGATAGCTGGGCACCATCGACTGGTCCATGCGGTAGAAGGCCAGCTGCTGACCGTCGGGACTCCAGAACGTGCCCTCGGTGATACCGAACTCGTCGCGGTGCACGCTGGTGCCATAGACGATGTTGTCAGTGCCGTCCGTACTGCCGTCCGTGCTGATCTGCTGCGAGTTGCCCTTGGCATCCATCACGTAGAGATTGCCCTGGATGGTATAGGCGGTGAATTTGCTGACCGAGTTGAAATCGCTATGGGCTGCGCCTTCGGGGAGCGTACAGTCAAAGACAACCTTGCCCGCCTTGAAGTCGACTTCTACGCAACGGCGCCCCAACGTGGCCTGCACAATGGGTTGGTCGGCGTAGGGGAATGTCAGATAGTGGCCATTGAGGCTGCCCTTCTCCTGCAAGGCAGCAAACACCTGCTCCACACTGACGATTGTCTCGCCCGTCAGCAGGTTCCTGGCCTCGTCGGGCGTGCTCTCCACGGGCGTGTTGCCCCACCACTGTGTGTAGCGAGTCTCGGGACGCAGGTTGTGGGCGTTGTTGCCACTGCCCAGTACATCGTGGAGCGTCAGGCTCTTCTGAGCCGTATTTTGTGCGAGCGCAGGAGTCAGGGGAGTACACAAGGCCATGGCTGCGAGGAGGAATAGTTGCTTAATCTTCATTGTCGTTGCGTGAGAAACTACGTTTGAAATTGCCCTCTCTGCGAGGCTTGCGGTCATCGCGACTGAACGAGCGGCGGTCACGGTCGCCACCACCACGGCCGAAGTTGCGGTCACCACCGCCGAACGAACGGCGGTCACCACCCTTGAAGCCCCCCTTGCGGTCGCCCTTGAAACCACCACGGTCGCCCTTGAAGCCACCACGACGGTCGTCACCATCCTCACCGCGACGGAACGAACGACGTTCGTCACGGCCACCCTTGCGGAAGCCGCCACGACGGTCATCATCGCGACCAAAGCGGCTGTAGCGGCCACCATGCTCCTCCATGTCGCGCATACGCTCGTCCTCGGCATCGCGACGGCGCTGCTCGAAGCTGCGCTTGTCGTCCTTCTCGTCCAGGCCCTTCTTGAAGTCGCGGTTCTGCTTGAAGCGGCGCTTCTGAGCCATCTGCTTCAGGTCGTCGTCGCTCTTGATCTCCACGCCCTCGGCACGTACCTCGTTGTACTTGCCGCTGAAGAGTTGGTACTTGCGCAACTCACACTCCAACGAACCGTTATAGAGGGGCGTCTTGAGCGATGGCTTCAGACCGATCTGCTCGAAGCACTCCTCGCGGTAGGTCAGAATCCAAGCCTCGTTGCCGGCAAACTGATGCTTCAGTCGCTCGCCAATCATCTTGTAGAGGCCCAGCAGGTCGGGCGCCGAGATACGCTCACCGTATGGAGGATTGCTGATGAGGATGGCAGGCTCGGCAGGCTGCGTGAAGTCCTTGAAGTCTTGCAACTTGATATCGATATCCTTTGACAGACCGGCTGCACGGACGTTGCCCGTGGCTATCTCGACGGCCTGACGGTTGTTGTCGTAACCGTAGATGTGATGGGTGAACTCGCGCTCCTGGCTGTCGTCGTTGTAGATGCTCTCCAGGAGTTCGGCGTCGAAGTCGGGCCACTTCTCGAAGGCATAGCCCTTGCGGAAGACGCCAGGTGCGATGTTACGGGCAATGAGGCCAGCCTCGATGGGGAAGGTGCCGCTACCGCACATAGGGTCGATGAAGTCGGTCTCACCCTGCCAACCCGTCATGAGGATGATGCCGGCAGCCAGCACCTCGTTGAGGGGAGCCTCCACCTGCTGTACGCGGTAGCCACGCTTGTGCAGGCTCTCGCCACTGGAGTCGAGGCACAGCGTGCAGTCGTACTCGGCAATGTGGATGTGGAGCTGCAGGTCGGGGTTGGTGATGCGGATGTTGGGACGGTCGCCCGTCTTCTCGCGCATCTGGTCCACGATGGCGTCCTTCACCTTGTAGGCCACAAACTTGGAGTGGCGGAACTCGGTGCTGAAGACCACGCTGTCGACGGCAAACGTAGTGTCGTTGGTGAGATACTGTGTCCAGTCGATCTTCTGCACAGCCTCGTACACCTCGTCGGCACTCTTGGCCGTGAAGTGCTTGATGGGCTTGAGCACGCGGATGGCGGTGCGCAGGGCAAAGTTGGCACGGTACATCATCTCCTGGTCGCCGGTAAAGGTTACCATGCGACGGCCGATCTGTACGTTGTTGGCGCCCAGGTCAATCAGTTCCTTGGCTAATACTTCTTCAAGTCCCTGAAAGGTCTTGGCGATAAGTTCAAATTCTTGCATATTCTGTTTTAAATGTAATCTCCATAAATAATTTTCATGCCCTCCTCGGGGGGGACGGGCGTCGTCTTCTGCACCCTCACCTCACCGGGCTTCGTGCTCTTGGTCACCCACAGGTTACCGCCGATGATGGTTCCCTTGCCCAGGGTGATGCGACCCAGCACGGTGGCGTTGCTGTAGACGATGACGTCGTCCTCGAGGATGGGGTGGCGGGGTATGCCCTTGATGGGGTTGCCGTTCTCGTCGAGCGGGAAGCTCTTGGCCCCGAGCGTGACGCCCTGGTAGAGCTTCACGTTGTTGCCGATGATGCACGTGGCACCGATGACGACACCCGTGCCGTGGTCGATGGTGAAGTGGTGGCCGATGGTGGCGGCGGGATGGATGTCGATACCCGTTTCGCTGTGCGCCATCTCGGTGATGATGCGGGGTATGAGGGGCACGCCCAGCACCAGCAGTTCGTGGGCGATGCGGTAGTTGGTGATGGCCTTGATGATGGGGTAGCAGCAGATGATCTCGCCATAGTTCTCGGCGGCGGGGTCACCGTTGTAGGCTGCCTCGACGTCGGTGGCCAGGATGCGGCGCAGCTCGGGCAGTCGCTCGATGAACTGCGTGGTGAGCCGGTGTGCCTGCTCGATGTAGCTGCCGTCACGCTCCGTCTTGTCGGCACTGAAGCAAAGGCCAGCCAGTACCTGCTCGTTGAGCAGGACGTACAGGCGTTCCACCTCCACGCCGATGTGGTAGCCCAGCGTGTGCATGTTCAGGTTGCTGTTGCCGTAGAATCCGGGAAAGAGGATGGCACGGCACAGCTCGACCACCTCGCGCAGCGACTCGCCCGAGGGGATGGGGTCGCCGTCGCGATGCTCATGGAAGAGTCCTTTCAGCGAACTGGCGTTCGAGAGCTCCTCGATGGTCTTTATCAACGTTTCATTTATCATTGTCTTCCAGTATAAACAGTTTGTCGCTCGGACGTATCTTGCGGTCCAGCTTGATGCTGATGCGCCAGCCCTGCTTGGCTTCCTGCACGGGCTTCAGGTCGTAGCGCATCTCCTCGATGGTGGTGTAGAGGGCACCCGTCGTGGGACCCGTGACCAGTATCTTGTCGCCCACGTGCAGGGGGCAGGCTTCGACCTTGAACTCGGCCACGCCCAGCTTCGAGTAGTAGCGGACGCCCTTGGCGCAGTACACCTTCTTCTCCGTGGCCACCGAACCGGGCTTGTCGGTATACTCCATGAGCGTCTGGCCCTGGTAGTAGCCGTCCCAGAAGCCACGGTTGAAGACGCGGCTCAGGCGCTCGTCCCACGCATCCTTGGCGGCATCGCTGAAGGCTTTCTCCCCCTCGGAGGTTGGGGGAGCCAGTACGGCATCGATGGCCTCCCTGTAGCAGCGCACCACCGTGTCCACGTACTCGGCACCACGGGCACGGCCCTCTATCTTGAAGACGCGGACGCCGGCCTCCATCATGCGGTCGATGAAGCGGATGGTCTTGAGGTCGCGGGGCGACATGATGTACTTGTTCTCGATGTCAAGCTCCGTATCGGTCTCGGCATCGCGCACCGTATAGCGGCGACGGCACAGCTGCATGCATTCGCCTCGGTTGGCGGAGCGTCCCCAGTTGCTTTGGCTCAGGTAGCACTTGCCGCTGATGGCCATGCACAGGGCACCGTGGCAGAACATCTCGATGCGGATCAGTTCGCCCTTGGGACCGCAGATGTGCTGCTCCTCAATCTGGCGATGTATCTCGGCCACCTGGTCGAGGTTCAGCTCGCGAGCCAGCACCACCACGTCGGCAAACTGGGCGTAGAACCGGAGCGCCTCCACGTTGCTGATGTTGAGCTGCGTGCTCAGGTGCACCTCCTGCCCAATCTGGTTGCAGTAGGTCATCACGGCAATGTCGCTGGCAATGACGGCACTGATGCGTGCCTCCTTGGCAGCGTCCAGAATCTGTCGCATCAGGGGCAGGTCTTCGCCGTAGATGATGGTGTTGACGGTCAGATAACTCTTAACACCACAACGACGACACTCTTCGCTGATGCGCTTGAGGTCGTCGATGGTGAACGTGCTGGCCGAGTGGGCCCTCATGTTCAGGTTCTCAACACCGAAATATATGCTGTCGGCACCAGCTCTCAACGCTGCTGCGAACGACTCAGGAGAGCCGACGGGTGCCATGATTTCGAAGTCCTTACGATCCATCTATTGTGATCTTTGCTTTATTCGCGTGCAAAGTTAACGATTTTATCGTTGCGACACAAATTTGCAGAATGAAAAGTGAGAAACGAGAAACGAAATCGTCTTTTTCAATCTTCTTTCTTCATTTTCGTTCTCCTTGCGCTCCTCAATCCACAACTCTATGAGTTGATGTACAGTAGAACATGCTACCGTAGAAGCCTCTACTGTTCCAATGCTAAGATACACACCAGCTGGCAAGGTATGGCAAAGAAAGAGCAGGAGATTAAGAAACAAGACAAGCAGCAAAGAAGTAATACGGCATCGGTTCAGAGGAAGATGTTGTAGAGGAGCTGAAGGAGCTAACTAAAGAGGAGAGGGAACGAATTATATCGTTGCTGCAGGTTAATAATGTGGCAGCGATGCAAGCGTTCAAGACGAGGAAGGAGAAGGGGCTTGGCCTCAGTGATAGGGTATGGAATATCACGGAGCAGACAAGGGCGCAGGTTGAGACGGCTATTACGGTTGCACTGGAGAAGGGAACGAGCGCACAGAAGTTGTCGCAGGATATAAGGCAGTGCTTGAACAATCCCGATATGATGTACAGAAGATACTACGTTAATAGGGTGCTACCGAATGGGGAGAAGAAGAAAGTTGCTGAGTGGCGAAGGAGGGTAACGGATGCAGACGGCAAGGTGCACTTCGTTAAGCAGGACTTGGAGCACACTGGAAGGGGCGTGTACCGCAGTTCGTACAAGAACGCGATGAGGTTGGCGCGCACGGAGACGAACATGGCGTACCATAAGGCCGACAGCAACTATTATCAGCGCAGTAACATCATTCTCGGTATCGAGGTAATACTAAGCAACAACCACACGACGAAGATAGGTGATGGAAACAAGACTGTTCCGCTTGTGGATATATGTGATGAGCTGAAGGGAAGATACCCCAAGGAGTTTGACTTCGTGGGGTGGCATCCTCAGTGCAGGTGCGTTACTGTGCCTATCCGTCCGGATCGTGCCGAAATGCGCGAGTACCTGCGTAAGATTGCCAATGGCGAGGATGTAAGCAACTGGAAGTGGACGGGCGAGGTTACGGAGCTGCCAGCGGAGTTTACAGGCTGGATGGAGGAGAACGCTGGGCGGTTGCAGAAGATGCAAGCGAAGGGAACGCTGCCGTACTTTGTGAGGAATAACTTTGCAGTAATTAGAACTAATACAGGTTATTCAATAAAAGATTTTAGTTTTAATTCTATGTCTGGTATAGGTTATAAAAAAGGAGAATATGTTAATATCTCAGAAAGTAAGGCAATAGATGTATATGGTAATTGAAAAGTGTACCACTTAGTAATTGAAAAGTGTACCACCTTCCAATTGCGTTGCAAAAGTACATTTAATTGAGTAAACTTGCAAATAAGATTCTAAGAAACATGTTTATTTGGCATTAAATTTTCT
>JAZLFZ010000042.1:0-7667 GCA_045616065.1 Bacteroidaceae bacterium
ATGTTATCGGCTTGGGCTACAAGAACGATATCGTGAACGTGAAGAGTGGCTACGGCCGCAACTATCTTATCCCCACCGGCAAGGCTGTCATCGCTTCTCCCTCTGCCCGCAAGGTGTTGGCTGAGAACCTGCGTCAGCAGGCTGTCAAGCTCGCCAAGATCAAGGCTGCTGCTGAAGAGAAGGCTGCTGCACTGGGCGCTGTTAAGCTGACCATCGAGACCAAGGTTTCTGCCACTGGCACCATCTACGGTAGCGTTAACGCTCTGCAGATCTCTGACGAGTTGGCTAAGCTCGGATTCGAGGTTGACCGCAAGATTATCAAGGTGGCTGACGTGAAGGCTGTTGGTGACTACACCGCTCTCGTACGTCTGCACAAGGAGGTTAGCGTAGAGATTCCTTTCACCGTGGTTGCTGAGAACGCTCCCGTAGCTGAGGCTCCCGCTGTTGAGGAGGCACCCGCTGCTGAGGCTCCTGCCGCTGAAGAGGCTGCTGCTGAATAAGCTGCACAGCATTGAGAGGCTGCTGAGTCGTTAATCAGTAACCTCACCTAAATATAGACGCTTAAATTTGTAAAGCTATCTATAATAGCAAAAATGAACCGCCATCCGTTGAGGGTGGCGGTTCTTCTGTTTGGGCGTATCCGTACTGATTGACATCGCTGATGTTTCGTCTCTTTGCCATAAACGAGTTGCCCCCAGACGGTAATGTGGCATTCCTGTGTTCGGGATGACATTACTGTCTGGGGGCTTTCTGTTGAGTTCTGTGTTCTTTGCTGCTTGTTTGTCGGGCAGTAAGAGGGGTTAGAAGAAGTAGGTCAGGTGAACCTGGTGTGAGTTGCTCTTCAACTTGGCGTTTTCGACGGTAGTGAGGGCAGTGTTTACGATGTTCTTCAATTCTGCCGTTTGTCCGATGGCAATGTTGTAAGTGTAGCCCAGTCGGAAGTGCTTGCCCAGATTGATGCCTCCTCCTACGTTCCAAGAGAAAGTTGACTTGTTGATGTCGTAGTTATTTTCCTGTAAGAACTGCATCAGCTTTCCGCCCACGTTCCAGGCTATCTGCGGACCGGTGGCAGCATACACGCCAATCTTGCCCAGAGAGAGTGTCCAGCGCAGGTTGAGCGGAATGTCGATGTAGTGGAGCGACTGGGAGTCGGATTCACCTGCCGCGTTGTCCAGGTTCAGTCGTTTGTTCTCGTAGAGGGCGGCGATGTCGAAGCCCAACCCAAGGAAGCCAGTGCTGAGTTCCAGCGTAGGGCCGACGAAATATCCAGGACGGGTAGAGGACTTGAAGAGGTCGCTCACGGAGCCATCCAGGTTTGCTTTGGTCATATTGGCACCGGCACGTATGCCGAACTTCAGTTTTGCTTGTGCGGCACTGCCCGCCAGAGTGACGAGAGCCAGCAGGAGTAGAATCTTCTTTTTCATTTTCTTTTGTTTGAGGTTTTTTGTTTTGCTTTTGCTGATGCAGTAATCACTTTTGCAAATTTAGCAAGTTTTGAGCAAACGGCCAAACTTTCGGTGCGTTTTTTCGTATTTTGCTGCGTGTTACGCGATGTAATGGGGTGGGCGGTTAGGATAGGGTACAAAAAAAGAGGGCTCTGTTTAGAGAGTCCTCGTTTTACTTTTATTGCTTTTCGAGCTGATTATGCAGCGGGCTCAGCAACGCTGTCAACAGCTGCGCTGTCGCAAGCGGTAGAATCGCAGCAAGTGCTGTCCTGGCAGCAAGCGGGCTCCTCAACAACGGTGCTATCAGCAACGCTATCGGTGGCCTTCTGACCCTCACCGCAAGAAGAGAAACTAACAGCTACAGAAGCAGCGATAGCAGCTACGAAAACAAATGCAATCTTTTTCATCTTTTTAAATGCTTTTAAATTTGTAAAACGATAGTTATTTTTCTAAAACGCTGCAAAGTTACGACATTTTTCAATACGTTGTATCTTTTTCGGCCAACTTTTTTTAAGTTTTTTTTAGTAATTTGTGCCAGTAGTCCTTATAAGATGCAGAAATATAGCTTATTGAGCGATTTTTTTGCGTAAAAGGCGTTTTTGGGGCAAAACTGAAAAAACTGCCGCAAACTCGCTTTTTTTGTGCAAAATGTAGTAACTTTGCATCGTTAAGCAAGAATCCTCCCCTCTATTCCTTATTTATATATATGGAAGACTCAAGTGCAAGTGAAATGAAATGGAAGGCGGCCTACTTCACCCTGGGTTGCAAACTCAACTTTGCAGAAACCTCGACCGTGGGGCAGCAGCTCAAGGAGGCCGGCATCCGTACGGCCACGAAGGACGATGTGGCCGATGTGTGTGTCATCAACACATGCAGCGTCACCGAGGTGGCCGACCACAAGTGCCGGCAGGCCATCCACAAGTTGGTGCGTCAGCATCCCGGTGCCTTGGTTGTGGTGACGGGTTGTTACGCGCAGTTGCAACCCGAGCAGGTGGCCGCCATCGAGGGTGTCGACCTGGTGCTGGGAGCTGAGGAGAAGGGACAGGTGGTCGGGCGCATTCTGACCTTGCTTGCAGAGCGTCGTCGGCAATGTGACGAGCGCGGGCTGATGGCGGATCAAGGAGGAGAGGACGCTGCCGACGTGGCACCCTGCCATTCGCTGCACCAGCACTTCACCCACCGCACGGCCGAGATACGCAGCTTCATGCCTTCCTGTTCGTGCGGCAACCGTACACGCTACTTCCTCAAAGTGCAGGACGGGTGCGACTACTACTGCACCTACTGCACCATCCCCATTGCCCGCGGACGCAGCCGCAACGGCAGCATAGCCTCGCTTGTGGAGCAGGCCGAGGAGGTGGCTGCCAGGGGTGGCAGGGAGATCGTCATCACGGGTGTCAACATCGGAGATTTCGGCAAGACGACAGGCGAGGATTTTCTCTCGCTCGTCAAGGCTCTTGATGAGGTAGAGGGCATCGAGCGATACCGCATCAGCAGCATCGAGCCCAACCTGCTCACCGATGAGATCATCGAATACTGCGCCCAGAGCCGTGCCTTCATGCCCCACTTCCACATCCCCTTGCAGAGTGGTTGTGACGAGGTGCTCAAACTGATGCACCGTCGTTACGACACGTCGCTCTTCCGCAGCAAGGTAGAACGCATCAAGGCGCTCATGCCCGACGCCTTCATCGGTGTGGACGTCATCGTGGGCACGCGTGGCGAGACGGACGAATACTTCCTGGAAGCCGAGCGCTTCCTGCAATCGCTCCCTGTCAGTCAGTTGCACGTCTTCAGCTACAGCGAGCGGCCTGGCACGAAGGCACTCAGCATCCCGCACGTCGTCACGCCACAGGAGAAGCACGAGCGCAGCAACCGTCTGCTCAGCATCTCGGACGCGAAACTGCATACCTTTTATAATATATATAAGGGCACCGTCCGTCCCGTCCTGCTCGAGCACAGCCGCACCCGTGGCGTGATGCATGGCTTCACGGACAACTACATCAAGGTGGAGCTCCACGTTGACCCCTCCGAGGTCAAGCAGCTCGACAACACCATCGTCCCCCTCCGCCTTGGCGATTGGAACGAGAAGGGCGATGCCCTCGTGGCCACCCTCGTGGAGGCATAGTATGAGTTTTACGTTTCCCCCCCGCGCCACTCAAGCAACATCAGTCTCAGCCTATATCCGATACAAACCACCAGCAACAAGATATTCAATTTTTTTGCTTATGTCCGATACAAACTGCCAGTCGCAAGACGTTCTGCTCCCCTCTGAAACGGGGTGGGGTAGGGTCTCTCCCGCAAGTCGTCAGAGTGTCTCCGTCGTTATCCTCAACTGGAACGGCCTCGACATGATGAAGCAGTTCCTGCCAGGCGTGTTGAAGTGCTCGCCCGAGGCCGAGGTGGTGGTGGCCGACAATGCTTCTACCGACCAGTCGCTCCCGTGGCTCGAACGCGAGATGCCCGAGGTGCGTCGCATCGTGCTCGATCAGAACTACGGCTTTGCCGAAGGCTACAACCAGGCACTTGCCGCTCTCGACCGGATGCATGAGTCCGATGGGCAACGGAAGCCCGCGTACTACCTACTGCTCAACAGCGACGTGGAGGTGACCGAAGGATGGCTGCAACCCCTCCTGGCCTACATGGACGAGCACCCCGAAGTGGCAGCCTGCCAACCTAAGCTGCGCTGCCAGTGGGCTCCCGAGATGCTGGAGTATGCCGGAGCCTGTGGCGGCTACATCGACTGGCTCGGCTACCCATTCTGCCGGGGGCGTGTGCAGGGCAAGGTAGAGAAGGACCGAGGGCAGTACGACACCATCGCCCCCATCCTCTGGGCCAGCGGCGCCGCCCTGATGGTACGCTCGAAGGACTATTGGGAGGTGGGCGGACTGGACGGCCGCTTCTTTGCCCATCAGGAGGAAATCGATATGTGCTGGCGCCTGCGCAGTCGTGGCCGTGGCATCGTCTGCATCCCACAAAGCGTCGTCTACCATGTCGGTGGCGGCACGCTGCCCAAGGAGAACCCACGCAAGACGTACCTCAACTTCCGCAACAACCTCCTGCTGCTCTACAAGAACCTTTCGGAGAGGGAGTTGAAGCGCGTTATGTGGCGCCGCCGCTGGCTCGATGCCCTGGCCAGCCTCTTCTTCCTCGCGAAGGGTAATTGGGGCTCCTTCAAGGCCGTGTGGCGGGGTAGGAGAGACTTCGGTCGCATGCGTCCCGACTTCGAGAAGGACCGCCGCGAGAACCTTCGCCTCACCGTAGTCGACCCCATCCCTGAGGTCTATCGCCATTGTATCCTGTGGCACAAGCCAAAGTGCTGAGTCTTTTTGCGATACGGCTGCTTGGCAAGCCTGCCGGCAGCCGAAGGCAGACATAGGCAATGACGTCCTGACTTCGCAAAAAGAACGTTTCACGTGCCTAGTTTTCCTGTTCCTCTCCAAAGCTCCGAGTTGTTGTAAACTCGTTGGAAACTGGTATCATAGGAGGAACGGCTTGAAGAAATCTTCACGTCCACTATTCTTTCGTGTTCTTATTTTGATTTCGCCCTTAGATATTTCTTCAGCATGAATGCCATGAAGTAAGGGAAGGTGTAGAAATGTCCGTTGAAGCCTACGTTGCCCATGCAGAACTTGATGCCATACTTTATGTCAGAGTATTTGCCCTGTTCCGTGTTCGTTAGTTTGTTGAGTGATGCAGTTGCCGTGTTACCAGACTTAACCTCAACGGGTATCAATGATGTTGCATCCCTGACGAAGAAGTCCATCTCAAGGGCAGGATTCTCCCTTTTGTAGAAATACAAGTCGTAGCCTTGCTTGGACAGTATCTCTGCAACGATGTTCTCATACAATGCACCTTTGTATGTTCCCAGGTTCTTGTTAGCACGGAGATCTTCCTGGGCTTCCTCGTCAAGCGAAGCAATGAGAAGTCCCGTGTCCTTATAGTATATCTTATAGTTCTTTGGATCATAGTTGCCCTTCAGTGGCAGTTCTACGTTGTCAAGGCAATAGCATACATTTATTATTCCTGCATTGGAGAGCCACTCAACAGAGCCTACATACTCACGGTTCCTTGCTCCTGTTGCAATCTTCGTTACTTGAAACTTTTTGTTTTCCTTTGCAAGGAACGTAGAGATATGCCTATACACGGCGAGCACCTTTGCCTGCTCAAAACCCTTGGCATACTTCGTTATGTCTTCTTCGTAGTCAAGATGCAGTTGCCTTTGATTGTCCAGCACACCTGAGAAATTACCCTGCATGATAAAGCGATTCACCACCTCTGGCATACCGCCAACAACCATGTATTCGCGGAAAGCCGTGAGCATAGCGGTGTACATGCTCTCTGGCAATGGTTTTACGTCAACCATGTACAGGAACAGGCCATCTATCTGCGCCTCGCTATAACCTTTCGCCCACAGGAACTCCTCAAAATCCATCGACTGCATCTCGAAGTCCTCCTTATAGCCAACGCTGTTTGACTCTATCTTCTTGTAATTTATGCCCATCATCGAGCCTGAGCATATCACGTCGTATCTGCCATCCATCTTAAACGACTTCAGACTTGTGGCACAGTCGGGGAGGTCTTGCAACTCGTCAAAGAAGATGAGTGTCTTGCCCGGTACAAACTGAAGGGAAGGTTCTATAAAGCTGATGTTCCTGATGATGGTGTCAACCTCATATCCATCATCAAAGATACTGTGGAACTTTTTCTGCAAAGCGAAGTTGATTTCAACATAGTGTGCATAGTTCTGATTGGCAAACAGACGTATTGACTCTGTCTTGCCGACCTGCCTCGCGCCCTTTACAATAAGAGGCTTCTTATCATCCCTGTTTTTCCATTCAAGAAGAATGTTTTCTATCTTTCTTTTTAGCATATCACATTTTTGGGTGCAAATATACAAACAAAATCACATTTGTGCAATAGGTGATGTGTATTACTGTCACATTTTTAGATATTCTTGATAATTTGCCATCACGTTTTCGGTAATCAATTCTTCCGTTTTGGCAAAATGTTTATGTCGTAATACTGCCAAATTTAGTGATGATAAAATAATAAGTTGATACGATTTTGTGTTGGATTGCTGAGATATTTTGGAAATGTGACAAAAGAGCGATGCGGGCATCGTGACTGCGAAACAGTTTCAAAATAGCCAGCAAGACAATGCAAAGGCGTACCCACTTATTTTGTACCAAGTTATTTTTTAATCATCACTTAAAATTTTGAGTCGGAATTTGGCAAATTCTTTATGATAAATGCTGCAAATCTCCACCTCGATCGCGGGGATGGAGGTGGAGATTTGTCTGTGGATTGTCAATCTGTTCTAAGGGGAATGTTAAACCTCGAACGAGTCGTACTGCTTGCGGGTGATGGGAGACGAAGAGGCAATTATCATGTGTTAGGTTTGCCTTCTACTACTTTCAAGTCTAAGTTGAAGAATTTGGAGATGCGGTTGAGGTCGTCGGCTTTGGTGTCGTTGCTGATGTGGTTCATGTCCCTGAGCGACTTCAATGTGGTGTATAGTTCTTTTAATGTGGCCATAACAATGTGACTTTTAGTTTGTTCCTTCTACTATCGCGATTTGCATCTTCTATGCAAACAGATGCTCTAATGTAACGACATTCGTAAAGTCGCCACTGTATTCGTTATATTTCAATCCGTATGTGGTAACCAAGGTTGTGTGGATGGCTGAGCGTCTGTTTACTTCTTCCAGCATGATGTTTTGCCGGTGAGCCAACTTTGCATGATAGGCTTTGTCAACAGCAGCGAGTAATAGAACTGCTTCAGCTGATCTGCCATCAGATTCTTCTTGCCGTTCTCGTCAACAGGAGAAAGCCCTGCGTGTCTGAAGGTTATCTTTCCTTTCAGAGCCTGATCAACGAGGAATGTTTTGCCTACTCGTCGCCGTCCATACACAGCCACGAGCTCGGCCTTGTCGCTTTTATAAACCTCGTTCAATTCCGCAATTTCCTTATTTCGACCAATAATTGTAGCCATAAATTATTCCGTTTAATTTTCGGCAAAGGTAATAAAAATATTATTCACCGAAAAATAAAAAGGGTATATTTGGCTATAAATTAGCTTTTTCTGAGATTTGGAGTGATGATTTTTATGAGTCATCTGGAATTTTGAGTGGAGATTTTTAGAAACTATTTTGAGTTTGATTTTGAGGAGCGTAGCGACGACCTCCTAAAAAAGAAGGCGTACAATTGATTGTAGGGGTGATTTTTT
>JAZLFZ010000043.1:0-22318 GCA_045616065.1 Bacteroidaceae bacterium
GTGTCTTAATTCTATACAAAGATACGCAAAATATCTGAGAATAAAGAAGATACAACGTTAAACTAACTTAACAAAGCAAAGAAAAATCAATCGGGTTATACGAATTACTGGCTTAGGCTAAGTTTTCGGACAGTCTCCCCCCTTGTCACTTCCTTTTGTGCAAAATGGCGTAGTCCGTCACAGAGGCACATAGCACGACGGCCCCACGTCCCCCCCCGCAGGCCGTATGGCACCCCGAATGGCGTTTTGTCCCGTTCGGGGTGCTTTGCGTTCGGGCCGACGCGACAGTAGCGGTCAATAACAGTCTTCGCGCGTGCCGCTTATGACATTTTGCCGGAAAAGCGTGATAATTCGTCCCGTGTTTGACTTTTTTCGCTTGACACTTTGTGTTCTTCTCGATTTTTTTATATACCTGACTCCGCTACAAAAAAGTACATTAAAAATGCAGATTCTCCGGATTTGCTTACAATCTGTAATTTGGTTATAAATTGAAAGCACGTTGACTTTTTGTGGTGGACTCATGATTGAAAAAATACCTCCAAAAAGTGTGAGCTTCTCAGATTTTATTTGTACCTTTGCCATGTCAAAGCAAATTTTTATCTTGTTTGTTTTGCAGCACTAAGATAAGTGAAAAATCTGACATGGCAAAATCCTGGGCAACAAAATATTGCTCAGGAACTTATAAACAAAGTTAAATTAAAATGTTGCGGAATTTAGGATAGTCTGAATTTGTGCTTATAAAAGTATACAATAAACATGGTGAAAGGAATGATTGGTGAGATGATGGGAACATTTATCCTCACTTTATTTGGATGCTGCAGTGTGGCGGTGTCTGTACTGTTTGGCGAATATGGAAGTATCTTCCAGATAGGTATCGTATGGGGCATAGGGGTGACACTGGCTATCTATCTCACACGCAACATCTGTTGTGCACATCTCAATCCTGCCATTTCGGTAGCCATGGTGATAGCCGGAAGGATGGATGTGAAGAAACTGCCTGGATACCTTGTGGCACAATGCCTTGGTGCGATACTGGCAGGAGTGATGCTGTATATGCTGTTTGAGCCTTCCATAGCTCAATATGAGGCATTGCACCATATAGTGAGAGGTACGGCTGCCTCAGTAGACACAGCTCGTATGTTTGGCGAGTTCTATCCCAACCCTGGCGACACGATGGCCACCGTGGGCCTCCCTCTTGCCATGTTTGCCGAAGGCTTTGGCACCTTCCTGCTGGCACTCTTCATCTTCAACCTGACAGAGGATTGCAATGTAGGCAGACCCTCATCCGACCTTCAACCACTCTTCATTGGGCTCACAGTGTCGAGCATCATCTTCTTCGTGGCACCTCTCACACAGGCCGGTCTCAATCCGGCACGCGACTTCGGTCCTCGTGTAGTGGCCTATGTGACGGGATGGGGCGATGCAGCTCTGCCCGATGCTGTAGGCGGATGGTGCTGGGTGTACATACTGGCGCCCATCTTGGGTGCATCGATAGCTGCTCTATGCTTCAAATGTATAATCGAACCGCTTCACGGCAAGAAGAAAAACTGCTGTTGCAAAGAATCACAAGAACAACATTCACCAAAAGAGATATGAAAAAAACAAAACTGATCATCGTAGGTGGATTTCTCGGAGCTGGTAAAACCACATTGCTATGGCATCTGGCCAAAGACCTCGTGAATCAAGGACTTCGTGTGGGACTCGTGACCAACGACCAAGCTCCCGAACTGGTAGACAGCCGTCTGTTGGAACAGTCCGGACTCAATGTGGCAGAGGTTGCCGGGAGTTGCTTCTGTTGCAACTTTGACGGATTTGTCAACGCCATACATCGCCTACAATCCAATATCAATGCCGATATAATACTGGCCGAACCAGTGGGTAGCTGTACCGACCTCACAGCCACCATCGTCCGTCCGATGAAACGATATCACAATACCGAAGTATCACTCTCACCTCTTACCGTCCTCTCCGACCCAGTGCGACTGCAGTCCATCGTCTGTGGTGGTAATGGCGGACTTCATGATGATGCTGCTTACATATACAGTAAGCAACTGGAAGAGAGCGACATGATGGTGATAAGCAAAATTGACACTTTGACAAAGGACGAACAGCAGAAACTTATCAAAGACGCACAGATCCGTTTTCCCAATACACGTGTGATGACACTCAGTGCAAAGACTGGAGAGGGCGTGAAGGAATGGTTCGACAATGTGTCAAGCCGTCATGCAGAGGGCAAGAAACTCGTCGACATCGACTATGACCGCTATGCTCATGGAGAGGCCGTACTGGGATGGCTCAATGGCACCGTGATAGTGAATGGCAGAGACATCGATGGCGACCAGATGCTGAAGGACATCATGCACGGTATGGCAGAGGTAGTGACGAAGGACAAACTGCCAGTAGGCCATATCAAGGTGATAGCCGAAAACGGCAAAGAATATGCAGTGGGTAATATCACGGGAGATGCCACCACCCTGCAGATGAGAGGTAAGGCAGGTGTTGCCGATCAACTGCGACTCATCCTCAACGCACGTGTAGAGACTACACCCGAACGTCTGGACGAAACAGTACGACAGATACTCATCAGAGCTATAGGAGCAAGATATGATCATGAGGTATTGGCATGGCGCTACCTACAACCTGGACGCCCTAACCCCACACATCGCATCATAGAAAACTAAGTAACGGACATTCTATACCTCAAATCCGCAGACAACTTCCAAATGTGATTTCTTGTGGACTTAGTGGAAAAATACTCCGTTAAGTGATGATTAAATAATAAGTTGGTACGATTTTGTGTTGGATTGCTGAGATATTTTGGAAATGTGACAAAAGAGCGATGCGGGCATCGTGACTGCGAAATAGTTTCAAGATAGCCAGCAAGACAATGCAAAGTCGTACCTACTTATTTTGTACTAAGTTATTTTTTAATCATCACTTAACTTTTTTCGCTTGACACTTTGTGTTCTTCTCGATTTTTTATATACCTGACTCCGCTACAAAAAAGTACATTAAAAATGCAGATTCTCCGGATTTGCTTACAATCTGTAATTTGGTTATAACTTGAAAGCACGTTGACTTTTGTAGTGGACTCAAAGTTGAAAGTTGCAGGTTGAAGGCTGAAAGCTAAAATTGAAGGCTGGCAACTGACGATTGAAGCCAGAATATAGAATCCCCGGAACGGGCACGATACACACGTATCAATCCCCGTTTCGGGGATTTTTTGTAAGCCTGTTGTTCTGACCCAATGAGCAGAAGAGAACTTCGTGCCGAAGCAGAGGAAATATCGTGCCGCAGCGGAGGCAGCTTCGTGATGCAGCGAGGACATTTACCTTGCTGCAGCGGCTGCACCTTTTTTACGCAGCATGATTTTCTAGACGCCGTACGGCATCTGTCTAGTTGCCGTACGGCGGCTACATAAATGCCGTACGGCGTCTAGTAAATTCCCCAGCATGAAAAAGGTAACCACCCAGCATGAAAAAGGTAGCCACCCAGCAAGAGCAACATAACGACGCTACAAGAGAAGCTCAGCGACACTACAAGACTAACTCAGCAACGCTGCAAGAAAGTGTGACGACAAGGCAGAAAAAACGCAGCAACGCGACATACAGATGGCAAAAACGGGACAATATGCGGCTATAATCCCGCCAAAAGGGCACCTACTGACGCTCGAAAACCTAAAAACGAAGGCAGTGTGACACCATTTTACGCCACACTTTCAGACGGCCAATACAGCGTAAAAATCCCTATAACACACACATTAACAACACATAACGCACTAAAAGCACCAGAATATCAACGCCAAAAGGTGACGTTATGGTGACGTTATGGTGACGTTATGGTGACGTTAAAAGAAAGCAGAAACGTCACCACATATAACACACTATATCAACACATTGCAGAGAATCACCCAAATTAAGGTGACGTTAGGCAAAACACAAACGTCACCACGTATTACACTCTATATCACGAGCTTACAAAGACGGTGACGTTAGTGACGTAAAAAACAAAAATAGAAGGTTCTTCATCAATTTAGGTGCATTCATTTTCTTGTAATGTTTAGATACACAACCAATTTGCATTATTTTCAAGGTCACCTAGATGTCATCCCGACGAAGGACTTTTGACTTGATCAAAATGTAGATCTCAGCCCAACAAGGACTTATAAAAACAGGATTGGACTTTGTGATACGTCACAAAGTAGAGATTCCTCCTTCGTCGGAATGACAAGCTAGCACCCAAAGTGGTGAAGAACCAAATAGAATAGTGTTGCGCCAATTTAGTGCCAAATTCTCTAAGCAAATTACGCCTCGCTATGTTTGGAATAACAAGAACGAAAAAAAACGGTTTGAATTCATTGAACAGCAATGGGTTCAAACCGACTTTTCATGTTTAGCGGACAACAATAATAATCTATAGTTTCTCTATCTCCTCTATGGTAAGCAGCGAAGCCTGAGCAATGGTTTCCAAAGGCAAATTCAGTTTCTTCAGATTGGCGGCAATGGTATACTGCGCTTCCACACGACCTTTGGCTTCACCCTTGGCTATACCGATGGCTTCGCCTTCGGCAAGACCTTCTGCACGACCTTCTGCTCGACCCTCTGCACGACCTTTGGCCTCGCCTTTCTTCTCTGCCGTCTCGGTCACGGCGAAGAGGTCCCAGAAGTCCTTCTGGCTCTCGCGGTAGTCGCGACGCTCGTCGGAAGTGAAGTTGGCCACCTCAGCCTGCTCGAAGAAGCGCTTGAAGACAGCTTCCTGAAGGGCGGCAGGACGGTCGAGCAGGCGGTAGAGGTTCTTCATGGCGTAGAGCCACTTGTCGAAGATGGTCACCAGTTCGTCCTCCTCCTTGCGGAACTTCGGCATCTCGAGGTAGATGTACGTCAGCTTGTCGTAGAAGACCTCCTTCGAGCGCGTGTCCATCAACTTCACCTCGTGGTGCAGGTAGTCGTCATCCTCCTTGTCGAACACAAAGTTGAGGATGCCGATGGTATAGACTTTGTTGAGACGGAAGTTCCACTTGCCCTGCGGTGCCTGCTCCTGCACGAGGAACGAGGAATAGTAGATGCTGCGGTCGATGAAATACTCCTGCTCCGCCTTCTGCATCTCGATGAGGAACTTCTCTCCCTGCGGGTTCTCGCACAGCACGTCGAACACGGCCTTGCGCTCGGCGGCCGCATGCCCCAGGTGCTCCACGTTGAGGTACGTGAGGTCCACGATCTCCTCCTTGCCGTCGAACAAGGCATTCAGGAAGCTCATCAGGCACTCCTTGTTCGCCTCCGTACCAAACAACTTCTTGAAGGCAAAGTCGGTGTAGAAATTCGCGTATCGCTCGTGTGTGTTCAGTTCGCCCATAACCATCTGTATTATTCAGTTTCTGCAAAGGTACGACAAAACGATGAAACGACCAAGAGAATGAGGGAAAAAGTCTCTTTATTTTTTTGCAGCCAACGGATAATTTGCATCTCGAAATTTGCGCTTAATTTGCGTCTGGGAATTAACGTCTGCGTAGCGAACCATTTTTTTCCGCCAATATACAAGCCATAAAGGGTCGTTGATAGTAAATTCATGGATGTGCGTCAGGTCAGAGGCAGCATAGACAACATCACCCCCGATGACATAAGGGAGATTGTTCCTACATAAATAGGTAACAGAAAATCGGCGCGTCAGTTTAGGGGTACGCTTTCTATTCCGACACATACTGCTGTCCGGTAAGATGGTTATTTTTCATGGTTACGACTTTTTGTTCTATGGTAAAAGCAAAGATAACCAAAGGGCTGATACTTCATGCAAGTAACAGCCCTAAATTTAGCAATTCAAAAAAGTTTTACCGGACAGCAATATATCGTAATATAAAACCCGGCATGAATCATCAGTGGTGACTTATGCCGGATTTATATTTGCAAGGGTAGCAGAATCTGTCAATCTGTTTGTCAGAATTCCATCAAAGTGCAGTTGTACATCAGGAAATCACTATTGGTGGATGACGTATATATGTAATATTTATCACTGGTATAATCAACTTCCATTGTAACTTTTGATTGTTCACCACTATGAGTTTCCTTACCTAAGAATTGTATCCCAGTAGTTTTTCTGAGCCTATCAGTTTTGCCTTCTTGTGCTTTTCCGCATTTATATTCCCACAGCAGCACATTTTTCTCACGAGAAAAAATTCTGAAAGTTGTGCTTCCTGTTCTTACTCCCTCTCTCTGCTCAATCAGATGTTTATACACGTATTGTTCCTTAATGCCGTATTCTCCCATTTCGCAGAATGTATTCGAGAAATAAACGCTTAGAGTGAATGGTTCTGATGGAACATCATTGGACACTTTTTTCATGGTAACGCCATTTTTGTCAATGAGATTACCATTGCTTGTATATTTGGCAAACAAGGATCTGTCGTTATAAATGCCGTATTCGTTGTTGCCCAAGGAGTTGACAGTTAGAGTTCCTGGATTCCATATTGTCCTACCTTTATAGTTTGTATATGCCCAACCAGATGAACCGTCAAACGCCATAACTGTCAGGACGACATAAGCTCCATCAACTGTGCCACCACCTTCCCAGGTTCCTCTTAACGATGTGAGTAGCGACTCTGCATTGAGTCTGTCTTGATTTAATGAAGCCTCTACGGCCTCGAACTCCTCTTCCGTTGCTTGTTCACGGACGAGGCTGGCGTCCAGCTCTTTTTCTAAGGAAGTTGCACGTTCCTCTGCAATACGCTTCAATTCTGCTTCGTCAGCCTCTGTATTGATTTTAGTATTTTCTTGCTTCGTTATCTCAAAATCTTTTATTGATTTTGATTCATTATACAGATTGTAGCCATATACGCCTAATGCAACCATGACTAAACAAAAGAAAGCAAGAATACCTGCAAAGATTTTATTATTCATATTCTTCTACTTTAAATATGGTGAAAAATCAATTTCTTCTTTTTTATAGTATGTAATAGTACGTTCTTCTGTCATTGTGGTTTGCTCGACTTGCTCAGTATTTTCTTCTCCTTCATCTAGGTAGAACTCAGAGTATGACATTCTGTTTGTCAGATTACCACTGCGAGAAACCCAATTACCGCATGCATCGTTTTCAACGTCAACAAAATGAATACTTTCATGATTTATTGTTATTCCGTTATCATAATCCATGGTACGCTTCGTGTAGCCCTTACCTTGGACGTAATCAGAAAACTTTATTTCAGAATCTCCCATTTCGCCACCTCGGCCTCCTTCACTTAAATCTTCTATTGAAATACCCGAAACACGTCCCAAGTCATCATATTGCAAATGATATATCAGATAACCTTTATAACTATCACCACCTCCTGTGATATATGATGTTCTTACGGCGATACTTTCAATTTGTCCATTATCGTTGCGCTCAAACGTTGCTGTATACAAATCGTTACTCTGTTTATATAATGCTTTGACATCTACAATGTTCCCCTTTTTATCAAAGATTAGTGACAGGTTGAGTATGGAGCGTTTCAAACCATTGAAATCTGCTATCTCCTTAAATTCCAAAGTATGAACATAACCCTTCACATCTACCATTTTGAGATCAGTACTCTCAAAATGGTAGTAGAGGGAATCGGTAAGTAAGGATACCTTTTCCTGTTCAATCAGATTTTCTGCAAATGCTTTTTTCTGTTGTACAATGGATTTGAAATAGAAAAGTAAAATACCAGCAGCAATTAGTAGTATGCCCGCAAGAGTACATACGATTATCTTTTGTTTTTTACTCATATTAATGTGTGATTTAACATGTTAGCCATATAGATTATAAACTCCTGTGGAAATATTCTCCATTCAAGTCTCTCAATTTACCCCTATCGGGATACGCAACAATTTGAGTACCTCCAAAATAAATAAGCTTACAATTAACGCCATTGTATACACCGTCCGAAATAGAATATCTGCCTTGGTAAACTAGGTTTGACTTTTTGAACGGATTGTTTTTATATGGTCTGAAATACTGCTTTACGGTTTGTTTGTCTGTATCAAAATAAAGCGAGGTCACACCATACGGTGTTTCCAGTTTCCATCCAGATCCATATGTTCTATCTTCCAACCAACTGCAGGTGGGGTCATTCCACCGTTGCTGTGCCTGTTCGCGTGCTATGCGTTCCTGCCTTGCACGCTCTTCTGCCAGTCGTTTTTGGCGCTGCTTTTCCTCCTCTGCTTTTCTACGCTTTTCAATTTCTTGCAGGATTGACTCCCTACGTGAAATCTCACGCCTAATGTTACTTTTTAATCCAGACAAGTTCTCTTTGTCAGAATTGACCTTCGCCGATGCCAACAATTCACACTCATCCAAATCCTTCTTTAGGATGTATCCATAGACAAGAGCCTTGTTGGTGTTGCTTAGACTTTTATATTCTGCATTGGAGTTCATGTAATGCTGCAGAATACCACGATGGCTTAACTGGTAAATATGCTGCCAACAGTTCTGAAATTCGGCGTCGTTGTATTCTGGAAGTTTATTGAGACTTCCCCTCATCTTGCTGATGGCATCTGTATGATCGTCGGAAGAATTCTGGGCAGAAAATGCTCTTCCTACTTCTGAAACCGCAGTTTCGAACTTCTCAAGCAGAGCTGCATTTTTGTTTTTCCCTTTCTCGAAATTTACGGCTGATTGCTGATACGATTTGTAGTTTTGATCGCTCTTGACTTTCTGGAGTATGTTGTTTCCGATTCTCACGAGCGAGGACGAAAGAGCACTGCCATCGGCATGATATGCAAACTGCATGGCATTGGAGGGATAAGGAGAGTCATAGCCTGTGTATTCTGCCTCCTGGTACAAAACTAAATGAGAGCAAGACTGGAGCATTAACGACAGTGTCAGAAATGCGTATAGTATATTCTTCATAATTTTCACTTCTTTTTTTCTGGGATTAACTAAATTCGTCTAAAACTGGGAGCCGATGGTTAGCATCAAGTCATTCTTCTTGAATCTCTTGTCGTGGTCAGTAAGTCCCATGTCATAATGCAATCCAATCTGAACCTTTTCAAAGTGAATTGCAGCTCCCACTCGTATACCAAAATCCAACCCCGACACCTTTGGGTATGCAAAGAATTCCTCAATATCGTCGATATTGTCCGTGTAGGCTGCGTAGGCTATATATGGGCCACAATCAATGCTGAAGCGTCCCAATCTTACTCCAGGAGTAACAGTAAGTTGTGCCGCATAATCCGTGTAATCCTTATTTAACGTAGGGGTGTCACCAAGTGTAAAAGTACCATCGCTGTCATCAGAGGTACTGAGATAGGTGGCTGCCTTAATGTCAACGTATGCATTCAACTCAAATTTGACAGGTTGGCAGGTATACCCCCACATATTCGTCAACTTTACGCCGATATCAAGACCTCCAAGGTAATGTTCCCCAGCAATGGTTCCAGTGGTTTGTGACATCATCAAACCACCATAAAAAGAACCTCCAAATTCATAATCCGAGTAGCAACTGTACGGATGCCTGTTAACCTTGTAGCTGTACGGCGAAACCTTGTCATTATTGGACTGTGCGGACAGGCATTGGCATATCAACAACAAGGCTATAGCCGTCACAAATTCCCTTATTCTCATAGTGTGATTCATGTTGTTAACGGTTAACCTTAATTATTTCACTCGCGTCAGTTTAACTCGCTTGGTTGGATCTTTGGCTTCCAAAGCAGAAGAACCACAATACATCCATTGCAGAGATAGGTCGATCATAGGAGAACAATATTCTTTTTTACCATTTATAATCAGATAAAGACTCTCTGAGTTTTTAATCCAGTATGACTTATGACACCAGTCGTCCCATGAACCATAATAGGTTTCTCCGTTACCAATGATCTGACATGTCTCATCAGCGTTGATAATCAACGTGTAATCATTATAGTCATCGCTGAACCTGTATTCTCCGACAGGTGAGGACGCGTTAGGCTTTCTTTCCGACGATGATGAACTTGTGTAAGTATCAGCTGAGGCAGAAGAATAGTTGGACGAGCTTGCTGAGCTGGATGCGGAAGAAGTAGCAGCCTCAGCCCCAGAAGACGATGGATTTTCGGCCAACGCAGCCTTCACCGCTGCATCAATGCGATCCTGAATTTCCTTTTCTGATGGTCCACTACTCTGTTGAGTACAAGAAACAAATACAGCCACACAAATGGGCAGCACCCAATAAAATAACTTTTTCATAACATGAATAATTTAATATGTTTGTAAATCTTTTAGTTCTTTTCTTCCTTGGACAACTCCCGCCATAAACGACTTAAGTAGGGTTTCGTTGCCTGCATGAGACATATCATGATAACTTACAACCAAGAGAAAGGCGTTGTGCATCCACTCGTCATCCATCCTCGAAAATGTACTGTGAGAGCCAAAGTCATATCCTTGATCATAGTAGTATCGCATTTCACGATCTCGCAGCGAATTGCCCGAAGGTCGCACGGATTCCGTACGCATCCTTCGGTTCTCCTGTTCAACTCTTGCCCTCTCTTCTGCCTCATGTCGCATTCTCTCCTCTGCTTCACGCTGTGCCCTTGCCTCTATCTCCGCCTTTGAGGCTTCAACCTTAGCATTCACCAGACTGTCGATATTTACCACCTCTTTCTTTACGGGGTGTTGGCACATCGAGAAACACAAAGGAAAAAGTACAAGCAGAGATAACGAACTGGCTATACCACTCTTTTTCGGATTCATGAGTATTAGACTTTAATTACACAAAAAAACGTAGGCTTCCATCTCTACCCGTCCGCTTCTTAGGCCGTAGGAAAAGCCCTGTGTGTTGACGAGTAGAGTGTCTGCCCACGCCGGTATTGCACGTACCTCCGGAAAGTGTGCGTGAGGGCGCAACTTTTAGAAACGTCTGAAAGTAAACCCTCTTAACACACCCCGGGATACAGTAAGTCCATACCCGTTGCAGCCACTTCTGACAATGTCATTGACACACATTTTGAATTTCCTACGTTCAAGAAGCCAATTGACAAAGCATCGATGACGCTTTTACATATTATGTACTACTTTTGCACGCTTGCAAAAGTCCCACCCTTTACTTTTGCATGCTTGCAAAAGTGTCTGACCTCTACTTTTCACTTTGCAAAAGTCAGATGCCCGTCGCAACTGGGTGAACTGAAAATCAGTCCTCGCTACGACATAGCGTGGTAAGACGCTGCAAATATACGCAATATTTCTTAATGGCAATCACAAACAGCCGAAAAATCGCATATTTGTACGTCAATTTTGGATTTTCCATATACCAAATGCTTTCAAACGCTTCTATCTTTTCCTTTTTTTACTTTACACAAAAAGGCAGCTGATGCAAGAAGGGCAGAGGAGCCTTGCGTGACGATTCCCCCTATGCCAAGCTGCATCAAAACATTGGAAATTGACACGATCACTATACATTTGTATCATAAAATAGTGATTTTTTGAGAAAAATGGTGCTTTTTTCGCAGATTATGTGTATCTTTGCGCGTAGTACATATATACTTTACGCACACATAAAAAACAGAGAGATATGTTGAAGATACGAAAAACGATTGTCCTGGCACTGGCATTCTGCGGCCTGTGCACCAAGGCTGTGGCGCAGCAGACGACCATTCACCTGCAGCCGGCGGACACGACGGGCATGCAGCTGTTCCTGTACGCCATTGACAACGATGACAGCACCGAGCCGATGGAACGCACGGGCGCGCTGGACTGGCGGCAGGAGACGAAGCGGAGCGAGGTGGGAATGTACAACCTGGTGTACGTCAGCACGGCACTGCAGGCTCAGTACTCCACGCCTCTCTACTTTGAGGGTGCGCTGCCCAGTGAGCTCAACCTGCAGATGGTGGACGGCTGTCCCCGACTGACGGCTCTGCCCGCCGGCAAGAAGAAGGCCGACAAGGAGAAGGCCGAGCGCACGAACCATCAGCTGGATGCCATCTTTGCCTTCAACCAGGTGTACTACAAGCTGAGCCGTGAGGTGTGGACCCAGGCCCAGCGCATGACGCCCGAAGACCTGCGCACCATGCTCAAGACCTACGATGAGGCGCAGCAGGCCGTGGCAGGCGATGAGGCGATAGGCCAGTCGCTGAAGGAGTACATGGATGTGTGGACGTACCTGCTGAAGAGCGAGGCCGTGACCGTCTACAACCGCTATCATACCGACGCTCCCGTCAAGGCGCAGGAGGCACTGGGCTGCACCGCGCAGCAGAAGCTGGACAGGCCCATGGCACTCCTCCACCAGTCGGCCCTGAACACGGCAGCGCAGGACCTGCCCAAGGGCACGTTGCTGGAACGCATGGCCTACATTGCCGACAACTATAAGTGCGCGGAGATGAAGGCTGGCATACAGCACATCGTGGCCGAGTCCTTCATCCGCAGCTACAAGTTCGACAAGGGCTACCAGCAGGGGCTCGACCTGCTGCAGGAGGCCACCGAAAAGTACGGCCTCGACGCCAAGTACGCTGCCAAGTTCCGCGAGCGCATCGCAGCCGTGCCCGGTGCAGCCTTTCCCGACGTGAAGCTCATCGACGCGGACGGCAACGAGGTCAGTCTGGCCAAGTTCAAGGGCAAGTACGTGTACATCGACCTCTGGGCCTCGTGGTGCGTGCCCTGCGTGAAGGAGGTGCCCTTCCTGCAGGAGCTGGAGAAGAGCCTGCAGAACCAGGACGTGGTCTTCGTCAGCATCTCCACCGACTCCTCCGAGAAGCCCTGGCGCAGCCGCATGGAGGCGCTCAAGATGCACGGCAACCAGTGGCTCAACACGGACGGCAAGCTGTGCGACAAGCTCAACGTGAGCGGCATACCCCACTTCCTCATCTACGACAAGGAGGGCCACCTGCACACGTACAACGCTCCGCGTCCCTCGACTGGTGAACAGCTGAAGGGGATATTGGAGAACTTGAAGTGAGGAGTTAAGGAGTTAAGAAGATAAGAAGATACAATTGCTGGATGAATGAAGGTCAGAATGCAATCATAAAAGTACATGTTGGATAGGCGCAATTCTCAAAGGATTCGTCTTAACTCCTTAACTCCCTAACTTCTTAACTCCTAAGATAAAAAATAAACCCAAATAAAAATAAACTGTTATTTATGAAGAAATTCTACACAAGACTTTTGGTTGCCCTGGCAGCCATTGTGCTGGCCATCCCTGCCAGCGCTGCAGTAGAGAGCGCATCCGAACTCTATGGCACGTACAAGATGACGGCCAACATGGAGTTGATCGATGCCAGTTACAGCAACCAGCTCGCTGCTGAGTGCGAGGTGAAGATCATCAAGGACCCCATCGGCATCTATGCCTGCGAGATTGACGGCCTCTTCGGCATTGAGGACGGCTATCAGCAGGTGTCCAAGATCAGCGTGATGGAGGACGGCAAGCAGGCTCTGAGAATTGTCAACCCCAACGGTGGCAACTGGGACGCATGGGGTTCGTTCGGCGGTTGGATGACCGACATCAACGGCAGCAACCCCTTCGGCGCAGAGGGCTACGGTCCGCTGTACTACACGCTGAACGAGGACGGCAGCGTCATCTCGTTGCCCGACTTCTCGTTCGTAAAGATTAACGCCACCTTCTCTGAGGTGACGGGCGTCATTGCCAAGTTCACCAACGTGAAGCTGACCCTCGTCGCCAAGGAGGAGATTGAGGTAAGCGACATCAGCGGAACCTACCACGTCAGCCCCACCTCGGAGTGGAACTACGAAGACAAAGTGCCTGGCTTCCCCAGAGAGTTTGACATGACGCTGGCCAGCAAGGGCGCGAACACGGACTACGACGTAACCCTGACATGGGAGAACCTGGGCGAACTGAAACTCGAGGGCAAGTTCAACGGCAACGAGCTGAGCATCCCCTTCGAGAACGCCAAGGTGGGCGAGTACAACCTGCTGGACGTGTACAACAACGCCCAGAGTGCCCTCACCTTCGGCCTGGTGGGTCAGAACCTGAGCTTCATGAGCGGTCTGCTCTTCACCAACAGCGCCAACGAGAATGTGTTCTGGATTGGCAGCGGTTTGGCTAAGCCCGTTGGTGGCGAGGAGCCCGAAGCCCCCTCATACGTAGGCACCTACAAGGCCCAGGCCACCATTGCCTACCATGCTGACGGCACGCCCGACACGCCCACCGAGGGCGACATTGTCATCGAGTTCGATGAGATGTGGAACACGTACTTCGTCACCACCTTCCTCGGCTACGACACCTACACAATGAACCAGGGTGGCCTGGAGTTCAAGCCCGATGCAGAGGATCCCAGCAAGGGCGTCATCGTAACGGAATCCATGTACCAGTACCTTGACATCAACTACATGAGCGAGGACTTCCAGCAGATTCAGTATCTCGTGCTGCGCGACGTGAACGGTGCCCTGGGCGAGATTCCCGTCACCTTTGACGCCGACGGCACCCTGACCATCAAGGAGTGCAGCATTCTCACCAGCTGGACTGGCAAGAACGAGACCGACGGCTTCGTGACCTACTACAGCCCCATCGTGGCAGAGAAGTCTAACGGCGAGGAGACCGCCATCAAGTGCATCGAGGCTCCTGCTGCCGAGGGTGCTGCTGAGTACTACAACCTCAGCGGTATGAAGACCAACGCCAACCAGAAGGGCATCGTGCTCATGAAGAAGGGCGGCAAGGTTGTCAAAGTACTGAAGTAATACAGCCCTCTCGGGGGTTGTGAAAAACAGATTGTCTTGAAACCCAAAATGGTACAAAAAACATCTTCGTGTTCTTCGTTCCTTCGTGTGCCATAATCTCACGAAGGCACGAAGCTCGAAGTATTTAGAAGGACGGGCTCTCAGAAGTACAAAGGAATGTCTCTGAGCCTTCGTGTGCCAATTTTGTGCTATTTTTGGTTTCATCAAAACTATTCATTAAGTAATCTTCTCAAATGAAAAGACACTCGCTTTTCTTTATCCTACCATCCCTCTTCTGCCTCACGCCGTTGACGCGATTGCAGGCAGCGCCTGCACCATCGGCGGCCCACAGTCCGAGGCTATCCATAGCCCCCACCGACAGCGTCGTGCTGGCCGGTGTGGTCTACGATGCCGAACTGAACGACGTGCTGCCCGGTGTGAACATTGCCGCCTGGCGAGGGGGCAAAATCGTGGCCGGCACGACGAGCGACATGGACGGCCGCTTCCGACTGGCCCTGAAGGACGACAACTGTGAGGTACGCATCTCGTACACGGGTTTCGACCAGGTCACCCTCGACCCCAAGCAGGGCAGCCAGACGGACCTGAGCATCATGCTCCGCCCCAAGTCGACGAAGATGAACGACGTGGTGGTGACGGGATTCTTCAACAAGAGCAAGGTGTCTTTCACGGGTTCCGTAACCCAACTCTCGGGCGAGGACCTCAAGCAGGTGACGGGCGTGAACATCATCACGGCCATCGCGGCCCTGACCCCCGGTCTGGAGGTGCAGGTCAACAGTGCACAGGGCTCCAACCCGAACCACGTGCCCGAACTCGTCATGCGCGGTATGTCCTCGTTCAGCAACGAGGGACAGAGCGTCAACCAGCCCACCATCATCCTCGACGGAACGGAAATCAGCATGCAGGAACTCTACGACCTGGACATGAACGAGGTGGAGAGCATCAACGTGCTGAAGGACGCCGCCGCCACGGCTCTCTACGGTTCGAAGGCCTCGAACGGCGTCATCGTCATCACCCGCAAACCCATCCAGAACAGCACGCTGCACGTCTCGTACAACTTCACGGGCAACGTGCAGATACCCTGGCTCGGCGACTACCATCTGCTCGACCCCATGCAGAAGCTCGAGTACGAGCGGCTGGCCGGACTCTACGATGCCCACGGAGCCATCGATGCCACCACGGGCCTTCCCAAGCAATACGCCATGGACGAGCTCTACAACGAGCGTTACAAGACCATCCGTGCCGGCCAGAACAGCGACTGGCTGGCTCAGCCCTCGCGCAGCTCGTTCAGCCACGACCACTCGCTGCGCGTCTATGGCGGTGCCTCTAACCTGCGCTACGAGCTGACGGGCCGCTTTGCCAACACGCACGGTGTGATGAAGGACGACCTGCGCCGCCGCTACAACCTGGGCTTCAAGCTCGACTACTACATCAAGAACGCCCTGCAGATCTCCAACCGCACCACGTACGGCGAGCTCTCCACCCGCGAGACGCCCTACGGCAGCTTCTCGCAATACGCCCAGATGAACCCCTACGACCGTATGTACAACGAGGACGGCACGGTGAACAACAACCTGGCGTGGGACCTCAACAACCCGCTCCACGACGCCACGCTGGGCAGCTACTCGAAGAGCGGCAGCAAGACGCTCTCCAACAGCACCGACATACGCTGGGACATCAACCGCATGTTCCGACTCACCGGCCACTTCAACGTGACGAGCGTCAGCGGATGGTCCGATGCCTTCACCTCGCCCAATGCACGCCGCTACAAGAACGAGACCGACCTCTCCAAGCGAGGTTCGCTGCAGAAGGGTACGAACCGCAGCAACTCGTACAACGGCAACATCGTGGGTACGTTCAACAAGCTCTTCCGCGACGAGTCGCTCATCAGTGCCTCGGCCGGATGGGAGATCAACCACAGCGATGCCCGCAGCGAGTACATGCAGGCCATCGGCTTCTACAACGACGCCATGTCGTTCGTGGGCAATGCAGCAGGCTATCCCACCAACTCCACCCCCTCGGGCACACAGGGCAAGTCGGCCGACGTGGGCGCCTTCCTCTCGGCCAACTACTCGTTCCGCAACCGCTACTTCGTGGACGGCACCTGGCGACTGACCGGTTCCTCGCAGTTCGGCGAGAACAACCGCTGGGGCAACTTCTGGTCGGCCGGTGCGGGCTGGAACATCATGAACGAGGGCTTCATGAAGCAGGCCAAGGAGCTCTTCGACGTCTTCAAGCTGCGCGCCTCGGTGGGCTACACCGGCAAGGTCAGCTTCTCGCCCTTCCAGGCCATGACGATGTACCGCTACTCCAATACCTACGAATACAAGAACGGCATCGGCGCCGTGCCCCTGACCATCGGCAACGTCGACCTGGCCTGGGAACGCACGATGAACTACAACGTGGGCGTGGACTTCTCCATGTTCGACCGTCGTCTGAACATCGTGGTCGATGCCTACATACGCAATACCACCGACCTCCTGCTCAACAAGGCCATGGCACCCTCGACGGGTATCACCTCGGCCATGGGCAACCTGGGCGAGCTGCAGAACCGAGGCATCGAGTTCCAGCTCGACGGCTACATATTCCGCACCAAGGACTTCCACTGGAAGGTGGGTACGACGGGCTACATGAACGTGAACCGCATCACCAAGATCAACGATGCCCTGAAGGAGATGAACAAGCGCAACGAGGAGATGGCCACGGCCTATCTGGAGCCCCTGGCGCAGTATGCCGAGGGCGAGAGCGTGACGGCCCTGAAGCTGGTGCGCTCGGGCGGCATCGACCCGGCCACGGGTCGTGAGGTGTACATCAAGCTGAACGGCGAGCGCACCTTCACCTACGATGCCACCGACCGCGTGCTCATCGGCGACACGCAGCCCAAATACAACGGAACGGCCAACACCAGCCTCTACTGGAAGGGCTTCACCCTCTACGCCCTCTTCGACTTCCGACTGGGCGGCTGGCTGTACAACACCACGCGTGCCACCAAGGTGGAGGGCAGCAATCCCAAGTACAACGCCGACGAGCGTGTCTTCGACGAGCGTTGGAAGAAGCCCGGCGACCTGGCTCTCTACAAGAACATCGCCGACGCCTCACGTCCCCAGCAGACCGACCGCTTTGCGGAGAAGGAGAACACGCTCAACCTCGGCACGCTCAACCTCTCCTACGAGTTCGACAAGCAGATCTGTGCCAAGCTGCACGCCCGCAACCTGCGCTGCGGCATCAACTTCACCGACCTCTTCCGCATCTCGACCGTCAAGATAGAGCGCGGTACCGACTACCTCTACAGCAAGGGATTCGAGATCAACCTCTCGGCAACGTTCTAAAGACCCTCCCCCAGCCCCTTCCCTAAAGGGAGGGGAGCAGAATGGGGACGGCTACTCAATAAGGTAAATAAACAATATGTCCCTAAACAACCACTGCACTTTGCCCTTCGGCAAAAGTTCCCGACGGTTTTCCGTCGGTCCTAAACCCTCCCCAACAATGAAACACTCCCTTCACTCCATCCTCAGCATCCTCTTGGCCCTCCTCCCCTTTGGAGGAGGCTGGGTGGGGCTTTCCTCTTGTTCCTCCTTCCTCGACATCACGCCCGACGGACAGGCCAAGCGCGACGAGATGCTGCAGACCAAGGCGGGTATCGAGGATGCACTCTACGGCGTCTATGCCCAGATGCGACAGCAGAGCCTGTACGGCTGCGAGCTCAGCATCCGCGGTGTGGAGGTGCTGGCCCAGAACATGACCTGCCCGGGCAACGACGGCATCGAGATGCTGCAAGCGTACGACTACGAGAAGTCGGACATCCGCTCGTGGGCCGAGAGTATCTGGACGCAGATGTACAACAACATCTCCAACGCCAACAGTGTGCTCGATGCGCCGTTGGTGAAGGAGGCCACCGACTTCCCCTACACCACCTACAAGGGCGAGGCACTGGCGCTGCGTGCCTTCATGCACTTCGACCTCGTCCGCCTCTTCACCCCGCAGTTCACGCTCAACCCCTCGGCCAGCGGCATACCCTACCAGACGACGTTCTCGCTCCAGACGCCCGACTTCGAATCCTTGCAGCAGAACTACGACCACATCCTCGCCGACCTGCTCGAGGCTGAGGCACTGCTCAAGGTGCAGCCTGCCCACCAGTACGAGCTGACCGCCTTCATGAACGACCCGCAGACGCACCTCAACCTCTATGCCGTGTGGGGCACGCTGGCCCGTGTGTACCAGACGATGGGCAACAAGGAGAAGGCCTTGGCCTATGCCGACTCGGTCATCACCAAGAGCCCCTTCCAACTGAAGGAGAAGACGGAGGTCATCAACGACGTGGCCGGTGTGCTGTCACCCAAGGAGACGCTCTTCGGCATCTACTATGCCGATTTCTACAGCACAGCGTCCGAGCTGCTGCAGAAGCGTACCTTCTACCAGTCGCTCGACCCGCGCGCCGACTTCATGTCGTACTACGAGCGCGAGAGCATGCCGCTCGACTACCGCACCTCGGCCTACTTCACGCAGATTGAGGCCGGCGGCCAGTACTTCTACCGTCTGAGCAAGTTCACCGACATCTACGAGCTGAACGGCAATGCAGGTTCCCGCCCCGCCGATCTCATCCTTGGCATCAACCTCATCCGTCTGCCCGAGATGTACTACATAGCAGCCGAGTGCCTGCTGGACAGCGACCCGGCTCGCGCACGCACGTATTATAATAATGTACGTGTCCACAGAGGTCTCTCTGCTCTCGACGACGCGACTCCCCTCACGCAGGACCTCCTCGACCTGGAGTTCTTCAAGGAGTACTTCGGTGAGGGACAGCAGTTCTTCCGCTACAAGCGCCTCAACCAGCCCATCCCCAGCCACGACGCTCAGCAGACGTTCGCTCCCTCGGACCGGATGTATGTCATCCCCATTCCCAACTCCGAATACGCCAACCGGTATTGACACCCCCCAGAACCAGACCTAGCCCCCAGGCCCTCCCCCGCCTCCCTTAGGGAGGAGCAGAATGGGGACGGCAGTTCAAAGGCAAAATATCCCAAACGACTAAACGACCAGTCCCCCAAACGACTAAACGACCAGTATCCCAAACGACTAAACAACCACAGCATTTTGCCCTCCGGCAAAAGTTCCCGACGGTTTTCCGTCGGTCCTAAACCCTCCCACGACAATGAAACACTCCCCCCTCTCCCTCCTCAGCATCCTCTTGTGCCTCCTCCCCTGTGGGGGAGGTTTGGTGGGACTCACCTCCTGTTCCGAGACCGACTACCTCTCCTACGACCCCTCGGCCAACGGCGTGTACTTCCACCGCGACACGCTGACCTACTCCTTCTCGGTGATGCCCGTCGACACCACCGAGCACGTGCTGCTCATCCCCGTCAAGCTGATGGGCGTGGTGAGCGACCAGCCCCGCACCTTCAGCTACACCATCGAGACGCAGATGCCGTCCGACTCCATCCAGAAGCTCATCTACCTGCCCGAAAGCACGAGTTTCGAGTGGGCCATTGCAGGCAAGCACTACGATGCGCCCCAACAGGTCACGATACCGGCCGGACAGATTGAGGGCTGCATACCCATCACCATCCATCGCAACGCCCTGGAAGGCAACTTCAGCGAGGGCTACAAGCACTACCGCCTCATTATCCGTCTGGCAAAGAATGAAAACTTCTCGCCCGTCCTCTCCGAGAAGGACCAGGTGCGCATCATCCAGTTCGACAACGCCATCGACCAGCCTGCCTGGTACGATGCCTTCGGTGGCAAGGTGTGGTACGAGAGGGAGTTGGGCGTGTGGCATCCCTACAAGTTCATCAAGATGGTGGAGTACTTCCACGACATCAAGAACATACTGCCCGATACGTACAAGAAGATGGAGGCCCTCTATGGCGAGAACCTCGACAACGTGCCCTACGGCGACTTCCATGCCTACAAGACCATCTTCCGCAAGCACATCTACGCCCGCATGTACGAGCATTTCAACGACCCAGCCAACCGCGACATGATCCTCTCGCTCTATCCCGACTTCCCCTTCGATTTCCCCAACCCGTTCTAAGCCCCACCGTTCCCTTCCATTTATGGAAGGCCCCAATCCAACAAGAAAAGAGCAAATGAAAACAAAAAAACTCCTCCCCCTCATCCTCTTGGCGCTCCTCCCCTTTGGAGGAGGCTGGGTGGGGCTCACCTCCTGCGTGTCCGACGACACCACGCTCCCCACTCGTCCTCTCTCCGAGATTACCGTCGAGAGCGGCATCGAGACGCTCTACAACATCAACAAGAACGAGCCCCTGCACATACGTCCCACGTTCTCTCAGACCAACGAGCCCAAAACGCTCTCCTACACCTGGGAGGTGGATCAGAAGTTCTTCTCCAACGCTGAGGAGTTCGTCTTTCCCGCCACGGAGCTGGGCACCTTCCAATGCCGCCTCACCGTGGAGAACGAGGACGGCAAGACCTTCTTCCCCTTCACCGTCAATGTCAATTCGCCCTACGAGGAGGGCATCGCCCTGCTCAGCCAGCAGCCCGACGGACAGAGCATGCTTTCCTTCATGCTCACGCCCAGCGACGGCGGCGAGCGCAGCTTCACCACGGGCGACTGCTTCACGCTGAACAACCCCGACCTCACCTTCTCGCATCGCTGCATCGACATGGTGCAGAGCAGCGGTTCGCTCATCGTGGCCTGCCAGGGCAGTAACCCGTCCTCCGCTCAAGGGGAGGCAGGAGAAGTGTCCGTACCCACCATCTACTACCTCAACGAGAAGACGCTCGTAGCCGAGAACGTAGTGCCCGTCACCGAGTACGACGACTTCGTCCCTACCCACCTCGTCATCCCCAGCGTCGGGGCGTCGGGCGTGGCCTACCCCATCCTCTGCGAGAACGGCAGCATCTACGAGTTCTCCACCACCGAGGGCGCCATCTCCAAGCCCACCAACTTCCGCTACAAGTACGCCCAGACCTGTCTGGCCCACGACGACGGCGGAGCAGGCTGGTCGTTCGACCTCGTCTTCTGGGACAAGGAGAAGGGTGACCTCTGCGACCTCTACAGTGGCTACGGCCCCTACTACTGCAGCACCCAGTACCTGCTCGTGCGCGACAGCGTGAATGCCCAGACCAACTACTTTGCCAACAACGACATCGTCAAGATCGTCCCCATCGACCTCACCGCCAAGCAGAAGCGTACGGACAAGAGCGAGATGCTCGTCCTCACCAAGAACGCCTTCATGACGCGCAAGACCATCCTCTCCACCGGATTCTGGGAGTACGACACCTCGCTCGGCGTGACCAAGCTATGGGACAACGGTGGCACCACCACCGCCTGCATGGGCACCAACATCCTCAACGAGCAGACGCCCTGCGTGGCCAACAAGACGTACTACTCGCTACTCTTCGCCCAGGGCAACAAGGTGCGCCGCTGGAACTACGCCACCTCGCAGCAGCTCGACAAGGCCGACGTGCTCCAGACCTTCGGCAGCGAGACAGCCGTGGTCACCGACCTCGTCATCTCCGCTGACCACCAGACCACCTACGTCGCCTTCTACGAACCCTCCCAGCCAGGCCTCAACGGCAGTGTCTACGTCATCAGCACCGACACGGGCGAGATCCTCGAACGCCACGACAACATCTGCTACCGTCCCGTCCGCATGATTTACAAGAAGAAATAAATAAGAAAGCCACTCCGGAGCCTCCGGAGCCTCTAGAGCCTCCGGACCCTCCCCCAGCCCCTCCAGACCCTCCC
>JAZLFZ010000044.1:0-24623 GCA_045616065.1 Bacteroidaceae bacterium
ATCAATTGTACGCCTTCTTTTTTAGGAGGTCGTCGCTACGCTCCTCAAAATCAAACTCAAAATAGTTTCTAAAAATCTCCACTCAAAATTCCAGATGACTCATAAAAATCATCACTCCAAATCTCAGAAGAACCAAAAAAAAATTAAAGTCAGTCATTTAGTATTGACTATTAAAGGTGGGAACTTCAATTACAAATCTGCCGTTCCAGAGTTAAAAACGTAGCAGATTTTGCGTTTTTTCAAGGGATTCCTTGGCAGTTCAACATTATTTTAGTAATTTTGAAGCGCTTGACAGAGCAGAAACCATCGTCACCCCCGATTCCGGACAAACGTTACCTCAAGGACATGGGTGGCATGGTGAAATGCTCCAAAGACACAGCCTATCATGATAAAGAACCTTATATTCGACTTCGGAAAGGTACTCGTTGACTACGACTTCGAGTCGTTCTTCCGCAAACACATACCAGACGCCAAGCGTTGTCTGGCATTCGCCCCCGTGCTCTATAACGAAGACGTCCAGCAGCTTCTCGACCGCGAGGAGCGCCCATTCGACGTCATCATGGAGGAGATAATCGCACAGCACAAGGAGTTTGAGCCCGAGATTCGCCACTTCAACGAGCATTATCCAGAGATTGTGACCAACGAGGTGGAGGGAATGTACGACCTCCTCACCCAACTCAAAGCAGAAGGCTACAAGCTCTATGGCCTCACAAACTGGTGCAGCAAGGTTCATCTGACGATGTCACAGTTCCCCATCTTCAAACTGCTCGACGGACAGATCATCTCGTCCGAGGAGAAGGTCATCAAGCCCGAGCCGGAGATCTACCAGCGCCTCTTCACCCGATTCGGCCTCAAGCCCGAGGAGTGCATCTTCACCGACGACAGACCCGAGAACATCGAGGGTGGCAGACGCGTAGGCATGGAAGGCATCGTCTTCACCGACGCCAGACAGTACGAAAAGGCACTGCGTCAGCACTTGGCCGCAGCGGCAGCGCAGGATGCCGCCGCCCATCCCAGCCAGCGGGAAGATACGGACACCCGTCGGCACCGTTGCCACTGGGCCACCCCCACCAACCCACTCTACCTCGCCTACCACGACGAGGAATGGGGAGAGCCGTGCCACGACGACAGACAGCTCTTCGAGATGCTCATCCTCGAAGGCTTCCAGGCAGGACTCTCGTGGGAGTGCGTGCTGAACAAGCGCGAGGCATTCCGTGAGGCATTCGACAACTTCGACGTGCAGAAGGTAGTGAAGTACAACGATAACAAACTCGCAGAACTCGCTGCCAATCCGAAGATTATACGCAACAGGCTAAAGTTGCGCGCAAGCGTCACGAATGCCAAGGCTTTCATCCAGATACAGCAAGAGTTCGGCTCGTTCGACAACTACATCTGGGGCTTCACAGACCGCAAGGTCATCCTCGAACCCGGCGACCTTCGCACCACCTCTCCCCTGTCCGACACCATCTCCCGGGACCTCAAACGCCGCGGCATGAAGTTCGTGGGCAGCACCATCGTCTACTCGTACCTTCAGGCCATTGGCATCATCAACGGACACCTCGAAGGATGCTTCAAGTATAAGCCGACCGGGAGATGAGCATAAGTCGCGACGACATAAAGGGCCACTATAGCGAGGCCTTGATCACAAACCTCTGCTCCAGGGTTGCCGAGAGCGGGGACTTCCTCGGATTTGTGAAAGAACACATGTACGACGACGACCCCATCGTCGTACGCAATGCGTTGAGTGCACTCACCAGAGCAACCGACGAGGAACTATCACAACTGAATCCCATCAAGGGCGAACTCATCGACATGGCCATCAGATGCAACACCCCCTCCATCAGACGACCCCTGTTCGGAATCATCCTGAGGTTAGGCATGAACGAGGACGATGTGCGCACCGATTTCCTTGACCACTGCATCGGCCAACTGACCGATCCCCGGGAAGTACCCAGCGTGCAGGCTCTTTGTCTCAAACTAGCCTACAAGATGTGCAGGTTTTATCCCGAGTTGCAGGAAGAACTGAAACGCATACTCGAAGCAATGGACATCTCGTATTATACTCCAGCCGTAAAAAACGTCAGAACCAAGATACTGAACAACAAATACAAGGGATGACAGTGGGAAAATAAGGGAACAGAGATGGACAGGAACGCAATCGGTAGGATGATGCCAATGGCATTGTATACCGGCACCAGAAGTACTTAGCAGCAAGAGCATATCGTTACCAATAATTCTGGTTCTGCACGCTGCGGAAAAAAAGTTTTCTTGCTGCGAAAAAATAGTTTTCACGCTGCGGAAGAAAAGTTTTGACGCTGCGAAAAAAAAGTTTTCTTGCTGCGGAAGAAAAGTTTGCACGCTGCGGAAAAAGATGGTTACTGCGGCATCAACTACAGCACATTGCAGCACAGACGGATTCGGACCGCATCTCCATTCCCCCTCACTTATGTGAGGATATGCAATAAAACTGAATCGTGCTCTCGTTTTTTACTTTCAGCCTTCAGTTTTGCTTCATAAGCATCAGTATATCTGCATGATATAACACTGAAAGTGAAGCTTTACTTCTTTCAGTTACTTTCAGCCCTATTTTCAGTCTTTCCTGTTTTAGCCGACATTACCCACATTTTCACCCCTATTGCCCTGGAATATGAAGGCAAACTGAAAGTAGGCTGAAAGTAGACTGAAAGTAAAAAAATCCATATCTCACTGTTCTACAGCACAATACAAAGAAAGGCTGAAGGGTGAAGGTATTTTCGATAAATTCTTCTCCGTTTTTTTCACTAACTTCAAGTGCACCCATTTTCCACATTTGCCTGTTTAAACAAAATGTAGTCAGGGATTTTAAGAGGCGTACAATCAATAATGTGGTCTGCGTTTTTTTACGCCACCATCAGCAGGACTGCTCCTATCATTGCTGCTATTCCTTGCCGCTTGTCGAATGGAGGTTCAAACGTCAGATACTTACTGATTAGCATCTTTTCTAGTTCTTTACGATGGTTAGCATTCCTTAGTATATCATATAGCTCACCGTCAATCTTTGCACACCGAAACTTCTCACGCATGGCAGAGACGCTATATCCCTTTGCCATCGTTTTCTTTTCTTCTGAATATAGTCCCAGCTCCTCAGCCACCATCCAGTAGTCTTCCTCATGCTCAATCAATCTCCAGAAAGGTTCGTGCTGCATGTGGAAGAAGGGTTTACTGATATCACAAGTAAATGGACAGGAAGCAGGTAACTTCTCTACCCATATCCTTTTGAACTCCTCTACCAACTCATCAGTCAATTCTATTTCTGCCGACCGAATACTGCCTCGCCCAACCAAACTCATTACGGCAAGCAGCAGGACAGCCTTGTGCGGTGCTGGCTTGCCTCTGAACTTGGCCGTGTGCAGACGGCTAAAGTGATACAAGTAGTGCTGAATGTCCATACCTTTATATGATTTTGGAGATCATTATCTTCTTGTACGGTTTGTTCGACCCCATCAGTGCTGCCATACTGTCCTTCATGATAACTTCACCTTTCTGTAGGTTCGTCAGCTCGGCCTTCAGTTCATTCAACGCATTTCCACTCACGCCGAACAGGCTTTTCAGTATCTGGTCGTTCTGGGATGGTTGTCTCATGAATATGGGATATTGCGCATTGGCCAGGAAATCCATGTTCTTATTCTTGTAGTCAGCCATCTGCTGTGTGGCAAGTATGATGCTCATACCCTTGTTACGTCCTTCCGCAACGAGTTTCTCCAACGGCTCGTTCTTGAAATCCAGCATGTGATGTGCCTCGTCGATGATGGTGAAGTGTCGCAATTCCACTCTCTCCGCAGTCTTCGCCTGTTGCTGTAGCGACTCGTAGATATTATACAGTTTGGATACTGTAAAATACACGATGGCTTTCGCTGCCGCACCCTCCTTCGGGTACTTGTGCAGGTCGATGATGTAACAGTCTTCCACCAGGTTTATTTCATCATGGTCGGCAAAGATATGCGTATTGACAATCTGGTCAAGAACAGACTTGATGCTGTCCATCTTTTCCTTGTCCCTGTCTTCTTGAAGGCTGACGTACGAATCCAGCACCTTCTTGAAGGTTATGGCATTCAGGTTATTCTTCTTATAGGCCTCCACAATAGCCTTCTGCAATCTGCCCTCCATGTTGGCACCGATGCTTGCCCGGGAAATGGCACAGAGCGCAGTTGAGAGGGTGGTGGCATAAAGGCTGACCTCATTGATTGATGCCCCATAGAAATCCTTGAATGGGTTGAAAGGCAGAGGCATGTCAATAGGGCTCAGTACTGCCTTACGGTCAGTATCAAACAACTCCAGCCAATGGTCATTCTGAATATCCGAGAACTCGCCCTTATAGTCGAAGAACAGGAAGTTGACGGGGAAAGCCGTATCCGAGGACAGTTTCCTCAGCTGATTCATCAAGAGAGCCAGCAGATTCGACTTGCCGGAACCCGTAGAACCACCAATGACAATCTGCGTATTGCTCACGTTTGTCGAGTTCATTTCCAGGATGGCATCGAATCCGTTTTCATACTTACCGATCCTCAGGTCAAGGGCCGGAATATCAATAGTGCCACCCATGCCACGGTTGTTTGGCGTATAGGTCAGCCACTCGTTTACTGCACCCTCCTTCATCAGCATGTCGCGCCCCCTCAGCATTTCATAGCCCAGCACCTTGCTCAGCATGGCAGGGCTTGACAGGTCAACATCCACATCATGATACCTTAGCTTCAGCAGGGCAGTGATAGTCCTCTTAATAAGGCTCTTGTTGAAGAAACTTGCCGGATATGGCTCGTTATTCCTTGAGGTCAGGATATTGCTTATCTCATCCACATTCCTCTCGCCATTTGCTGACAGTCCCACGAGCATGCAGGTTCGCTGCACTACCGTTCCGGGCAACGTAATCTGCCTTACATTGCCATCCGATACCTTCAGGTTTATCTCGCTCTCTATCTTTGACTTCACCTCGGCCAACTGTTCTGCCGAGTGTTCTATCTGTCTTATATTGTCCAGGTTAAACTCCTTCATCACCAATCCTCCGTTCTAAGTTTCACATCGAAGTAATCCGCCGTTATCGTGGTACATTGCTTGTCCAAATCCCGATGCAGGGTATAGACCTTCGACACCCACGTCTCGATCTTCTCAAAATCACTCTCCGGGGTGATCTCCGTATCCGTACTCAACAGAATGGTCTGACGTGCCAGGTCCGGGAAGTAATTCTCCAGTATCGTCTCGCGACTCATACGGTCCAGCACACCCATCACGGTGTCTATCATCACGGGTGGGTCATAGTCACCCAGCTCATAGAGCACCTTCAGCAACACCTGCATCACCATCTGCTTGCTACCGGCATTCAGCTGATTGAGGAAAATCTCATTGCCATTCTTGTGATACAGTTTGAAGGAGATGTCATCAAGGTCCTGTGACAAATCCACCCTTCCGATTGTATCCTTATACGCACACAGATTCTTGTTCAGGCTGTCGCGCATCATCCTTTCTATGTTGTCCTTCTTGTGTCGCAACAGTTTTCTTGCCAAATCCTTGAACAGTTCAGGCAGCTTACACAGCAGGTCGTACCTTGGGTCGGGTTCCTGGGAGACCTGGTAGTCATAGTTCTCTATCTTCTTCTTGTACGTCTCTAACTCGCGTTCTATCTCGGCCTTCTCCAGCTTCATCCTGGCTATCTCCTTCTCGTTGCTCTCGTAGGCCTCCATCAGCGAGAAGTCACCACCAGCCTTCTGCTTCTTCAACTCCTGCATGTTCTCCTTCCACTTCGGCAGGTCTTCAATGTCAATGTTCAGCCTTGCCCTGTCCTGCTGAAGGGGCAGCAAGGGGTTCTGCACAATGACATTCGTGATTTCCTGCAGCGTCTCTACGTCGTTTGCGTCAAGATAGGAGTATCTGTCGTTTATCTTCTCCTCATCCAGCGTCTCGTAACGATACCGTTCCATCACGCTCTTCACGTCTATCGTCCCCTCCTCCAGATATCGCTTCTCGATGATTCGTACCAGCCTCTCTGTCACGCTGTTCAACTGTGTGTCACTCAGCTGATTCTTCTTCTCATCCTCCAACGCCTTCTTGTTGGAGAGTATCATCTCAATCTCATGGGCAAGCATGCTGGCAATACGGGGAATGATAAGCGAAACCTCCAGATTGCTCTTGGCCACCTCGCCCATACGCTTCTGGTACTCATCTATGCTGCGCTGCGTGGTCTCGATACGCTTGCGCAGCGTCTCTATCTTTCCGTCTATGATCGAGTTGTCAGTCTTTCCCTTCGACAATACCTCGTATGTCTCACGGTTATCGGCAGAATACTGAAGAGCCCTTTCGAAGCGTGCGTTCAGGGCTGCAAGTTTCTCCTCTGCCACCTCCTTCTGTTTCAGCAGGGTCTTGTATTCCTTTTCCTGCTGCTCGTTGTCCAGACGCTTCGCCTTCTCCTCGCCCAGCAGTTTCTCCGCTGCCTGCTGCAACTGGGCGTATTTGTTGAATCCCATCACCGACTTGATATTGTCCTTGATGAGGTTGTTGATCTGCTCCTCCTTCACCAGTTCACTGGTCTTCATGGCGTCGAAGAGAAAGTACTTGCTCAGTTCCCTGGGCAGGTTCGCCTCTATGATCTTGCTTACCTGCATCTCGTTCTGTGCCTTCTCCTTCGCAGCGGTATGCGT
This sequence comes from Bacteroidaceae bacterium, assembly GCA_045616065.1. Classification (GTDB taxonomy): domain Bacteria; phylum Bacteroidota; class Bacteroidia; order Bacteroidales; family Bacteroidaceae; genus Physcousia. The sequence continues at coordinate 6,669 of JAZLFZ010000044.1, forward strand.
ACCATAGCTGAACATCATGGAGTCAAACAGGAACCTGACATTCTCAACCGGTTTGCCATTGATGAGCTTGTAGGTGCGAATCATCTTGTACTGCTTCGGGTATCCCAACACCAATCCCTTGAACTCTACCTCCAGCACGATGGCCACATTGTCCATCTCCCTTATACCGGCATTCAGCAATTCCCGATACTGCCTTTCCGTCTGTATCTCAAGGCCGTACAATGCCCCATAGATGGAATCAAACAGTGTCGTCTTACCACCGCCGTTCATACCACCTATCAGTATTATGGGACGCTCTTCCGATACGCTGAGGTCCAGGTCCAGGCTCAGGTACGTCTTGTAGTTCTCTGCCTTTATTCTTGTTATCTGCATAGTGTCTAAATCTTTTTGAGTGCCTGTTTCAGGAGGGATTCCACCTCATGCTTGTCCGTCAGGTCCACACCGCCGTTCTTCTTTGTCTGATACGATTTCAGCACAAATTCCTCCAGCCATGCCGAGTCCACTTCATGGTCTTCACAAACCTGCTCAATGATTTTGATGTCGTTTTCACGGATGCCATAGTCCATGAAGTATCTGTCAAGTCCTTTCTTCTCCATACCGCTTATCTCTTTAGTGTTGTGAGGGATAGAAGCTGTCCCAGTCATCCACGTCAGTTGTATTCTCAATCTTGTAGGGCGAGTACATCCAGTTCTGGTTGTGCTCCACAATGATGCCGCCCGTCAGTTCCACGTCGGGTGTCTCCTTGTCCTCGATGTATTGCAGCAGGGCATTGTGCTTCTTTGCACCATTCTTGTCGCTGCCCACCGACTTTGTGTCAAACAGCATCACCCGGCCACTCTTCATCCTGATGATGTAATCTACATAGAAAAGGGCATCCTTGCCCTCCACATTCTCATATTTCAAGGCAAAGTGCTCCGAACCGCTGTCGCCGTTCTTGTACCACCAGTCTATGTGCTGTGCGTTCTGCTCCAGATATTCCGTGAAGTGCTGCTCGGGCGTCGACACCTTGTTCAGTTCGTAGTATGGCATCAATGCATGGTTCCTCACCGTCTCTGCCTCGTGGAAGGTGGAGTCCTTGTAGTCTCTTGCCTCCGGCACGTTCCAGTAGAAGGGTACAAAGCCTCTGTCTGCCTTCAGCTTCTTCTCCAGCACATGGGTCTTGTAGTGATTCAGGGCACGCTGAATGATGTCAGCAAACTTGGCTTGGTTCTGCTTGCTGCAGATTACCCTTATCGCGTCAAACTCAAATATCTCAAACAGTTTCTGCATGGCATCCAGCAATGCCGTTTGCAGTACAGGCATACACTTGATCTTAGACCACCCCGTCAGTTTGGATGCACAGAACTTGTCGAACACCTGCTTCAGTTCGTTCGGAGTACGGGCAAAACCTGTCTTGTTGTCCACCTTGACCAAGCCCTCCTCATCCAGGATGTTCATGTCAACGGGTATCTCCACCTGCACCTTGGTGATGTTCAGCACGATAAACTGCGATGCCGTCTGCCTGTTCTTGGCTACGGCAGCGGTAAACCTATCCTTGTCCTCTTCCTCTGACCAGAAGTCGAAGCTGGTCTGTTGCGTCACAGCCAGATTCTCCGACATACAGTCCATCATCACCCGCTTGAAGTCGCTCCTCAGCACATTGTTCTCCTTGTTCGATCGCTCCTCCTTCCATGACTTCAGCGTCACGTTCTGCAGTCCGTCCCTGCGGTAGGCATGCTGCATGTTGATGTAGTCTATGCTGTCTGCCTCAATCTTGATCATGTCTGCACTCAGGTCGGTATAGACATAACCCGTGTTCAGTATCGGGTCGTTGTAGAACCGCTGCTGTGGCATACGCATGATGCGCCCCACCGTCTGTATGGTGAACGACTCACTGCTCAGTTTTCTGTATATCAGCAGTACTGCAGCACGCGGGCAGTCCCATCCCATGGCAATGGCCTGCTTGAATATCAGCACATCCACACCCGAGTTGCGCTCCTCTATCCCCTCCAGATTCGTCTTCTCGCCCGAGAGCCAGATGGCCAGCTTCTGCCTTTCCTCGTTGTCCGTCCTCACGCTGTGAAGCACGTCCAGATGCTGTATGATGTTGTCCTTCAGGTTCTCCTCGTCCTGCGACATGGTGGCCGAGTCGTCATTGGGCAGCTGAATGAGCAGCAGCGGATTGATGTTGATGCCCAATCGCTTGTAGGCATCGGCTATCTGCTGACGTTTCTTCATGGCTTCACCCAGCAGGAACATGTTCAGGGCTTCGTCAGTTCTCGCCCCCTTCAATGCGGGGTTCAGCGAGATGCCCATCTTGATCATACCCTCGTTGATGACCTGCGAACGGTCCACCTTGATGAAGGCATCCGGCTGCAGGGTCTTTGGGGTGGCAGAGATGCGTATCTCCACTTTGGGGTTGATCTGTCGCAGCACCTTCTCCGACTTCGTGGCACTCGTTCCGGCAAACATGTGTTCTTCGTCTATGATGCAGACGATGGGTATGTTGTGATCCTCGGTCGTGCGGGCAATGATGTCGTAGATGGATGCCGTCTGTTCCGATCCGCGCACCATCACGTTTTTCTTCTTGTTGATGCTCTGCCAGTTCACGAAGAACACCTCGCCCGGCTTGATGTAGCCCTCGTTGCCCAGGTCCAGGTCGTCATACACCACGGGCGTCAGTCGCTGGGTCTCATAGTTGGCATTCTTCATGCTCTGATAGCTCTGTATGTGCAGGGCGTTGGGTGCTATCCACACGAAGGCCACCCGATTGTACTGACAGTCGCTTTCGCCTATCGTCTCGTGCAATCGGCACATCGCCTCGGTCATCATCACCGTCTTTCCGGCACCCGTAGGAGCCTGAAAGACAATCTTCCTGCGCATTCCGTCTATGTCGAGCTGCTCCAGCGTCTTCTCCACCAGCTCCTTTATCTTGGCTTCTTGATATTGCTTGTATTTCATAATTCTTCCTCCTCTATGATTTCGCGTTTCTCTCCCTTCTTGGGCAGCACCTTCAGGTAGGCGTTGTAGATGGCTGCTGGCAGGGCGCAGAGTCTGACCTTGTCTGCCACATCTTCAAAGTCTGCATCCATGGCATAGTTGTTCGTGGAGAACACGTACGTCATGATCTGCGTATCCTCGGGCATTTTGGCGATCTCCTCCACCAGTCGTTCGATGGCTTCTTCCATGAAGATGACCAGCATACGCTTGCCACCCGACTCAAAGTAACGTGCGATGTGTGGCTTCAAGGTGAGGTTGCCGAACGTGGTTGACTCCTTGTAGATATCATGCTTGATGCAGAGCAGTTCCGTGCTCAGCGACATCAGTTTGCGCTTGGCTGTCAACGACGATTCGCGCTCTACGTGGTCAATCTGATAGTAGCGGAGATTGTTGTTCGCAAGGCCTTCCACCTCTACACCTTTGGGAGTGGTATAGCCTTGGATGACGCGCTTGTTACGCTCGTAGGTCACATTCTCACAGATGCCATTCTCGTTATTGGTGACAAGGATGCACTTGCGATGACCGCCATCCTCTGCGTTCAGCTGCATGGTGGCGTGAAGGGTCGTGCCGGAGCCTGCGAAGAAGTCGAGGATGGTGGAATCGCTTTCTCCACTTATTTTTAGGATATGTTCAATTAACGTAATTGGTTTTGGATAACTGAATGCATTTTCACCTAAAACCTCATTGAGGGCATTTTTCGCGGTTCGATTACTTCCTACTTGCTCAAATTTCCAGATTGTTTCAACAGGTCTTTCTATCATATTTTCCGCATATATACGGAAGTAAGGATTCCATCCATTTTTTCCATTAACCCAATCTATTCTGTCAGCCTCTTCCTCTACCTTCTTTTTACTCCATCTCCAACCGCTTTTTTCTCCTTTCTTGTCGTATGGGTAAACTTCTGTACCATCAGGAGCAATCAATGGAAAAAACAGACTGTCACTTATATGACCACCCATTATCCTCATTGGTTTCGTATAGTATCTTCGGCCTTTTTCATCCGTTCTGTTGTAGTGATCTGGTATGTCTTCTACAGGAAGTCTCTTTAAAACGAAATTACGCATCTTATAAACTAGAATGTGATCATGTCTTACAGAAAACCCTGTAACATCCATTCGTGGACTATCTACTTTTTCCCAAATGACATCTCCTACAAACGAATCACTTCCAAACACCTCATCACAAAGCAACTTCAAGTTTGCCTGCTCATTGTCATCAATAGATATAAAGATAACGCCACGGTCAGAGAGCAGACGCTTAGCGATGCGGAGGCGCTTGCTCATAAAGGACAACCATTTGGAATGACGGTACTGGTCTTCTGTATCCACGATGCGGTCATTATACACAAAGTCCTTATTGCCAGTATTGTAGGGCGGATCGATATAGATTACGTCCACCATGCCTTCGTGGGTGTAGGAGAGAGCGGTAAGTGCCTCCAGGTTGTCTCCCTCTATCAGGATGTGGTTGGGCGCACCCTCACCGCCATCGGTAAGCGCACGTTCCTTCACCTCGCGAAGTACGGGGAGCTCGGCACGCAAGCGTTCCTCCACCTCCTCGGGCTTATCTTCCCATACCAAACCGTATTTCTTGTTCTTACGAAGACTGCCTATCAGCATCGCCTTCTCCTCGTCCGTAAAGTCAGCAAACGAACGAATTCTGTCAATGAGTTCTTCTTTGTGTATCATATCCAAGTTCCATTTATCCCTTTTGCTAAGGGGTATAAAAAAGGTATCCTACTTCTGCTCGCTCGTACATCTCGGCCTACCACAGCCTTGCTTTCAAACGAAACAGTTTCAGATACCTAGATAGGGATATAATACACCCATAATGCGTGCGTGAGGACACAATACGCCCTCAGCACGCAAACGGGGGATACAATCTACCCGTAGGCATCTACTTCTGCATTGTTTTCGGAAAGCAATCTGATTGTGGTAGTTTAGATGTACCAAAAACAAGCGTCCATAAACGCTTTTTCCAATAAGTTCATTCCTTGCCCGCTGGCAAGTGGTTGCACGAAGCAACCATTCATTTGACTTTCGTCTTCCTCAGACGCGACTCGGCAAAGTCAAAGCAAGCTTTGCTCTGCTCTCGCTGCTTCTTCGGTTGTCTCAAACCTTTTTGACCTTTGGTCTTCCTCCTTGTGCTTCGTATCCCGTTGGGACTCCCTTTCGGTCGCGACTAACGGAGTGAGTTCGCACCTCGGCAATTCAAGCAAGCTTGATTGCTCTCGGTTTGTCGTCGGTTTCCGCCATGATGAGTGTTGGGCGTGTATTTGTTAGAACGGATGTTATTCCGTGTCATGACTCTTCAAATTCTACTTCTGTGGAGAGAATACGCACACCTCCGCAACGTAGTTCTGGGGTATTGATGCGGAATGCACCATCATCGTCTCTGCCAAATCCCAATACAGATAGTTGTGTTTCGGGGAAATAGGCATTGTGCAAGGATATGCGGTCAAGGGCAAGGATTGGTTCAATGTAATAGTCGAGGCCAATGGACTTGATGAGTGTTGCACCGTGATCATAGACGTGGGCTTCACCACCTTCTGCAATCTGCTCGCCCATGAGACGAGTTAGTGTGTGTTCAATATCATCCGTCCAGCAACCAGTAGCTTTTGCCCATTGCTCTATAGTGTGAGCTTGCATCTCTCCGCGCTGACTATCGTCTTCCTCGTTCGCGACTCGGCAAAGTGTAAGCGAGCTTACCCTCTGCTCTCGCTGCTCCCTCGGTTTGCATTGTCTTTTGAAGTCGTCTTCTCCTTCAGCGACTGAATCTGAGCCAACTTCTGCTCCCGCGAGCAAGGATGCAATGACATGCGCATGGCCTCCCTTTGTACAGCCATACTGTTCTGACGGTGAAAAGCGTTTATAAAGTAGCTGTCCACATGTGAATTTGTCTGCATATTCATCAAGTTCTGCCAGACCTTCGGGAGTGAAACCTCCTGACACGATGGCTTTGATATGCTCCCAAAAATCTGAATTACACATATTTTTTATCTGTTTGTAACTTACTCAGGTGTTTTTGCTCAACCCTTTTTACGCCATGATGAGTCCTTCGACTAGCTTCAGGATGAACTCTTGGGCGTGTATGTTTATAACGGACATAAGTCCGTTTTATTGTTTTTTCTTTGGCAACTTTGACGTAACCTTTTCAATCTTTTTATCGGCAGATGCTACTCTGCGCTCCAGTTTCTTGATATCCTCGGCTGCTGGAAGGTTCTCTGGCTGTATGCCTCGCTGTGCCAACATGCCACGAACACTCACGTTGTTCTGAACGTGTTCACGTGTGATGGAAGGCTCACCTCGAAGATCCTTCTGCTCTACATTATAATTGGTCATTTCTGTGGCAAGATTCTTGGCTGCAATGGTAAGGGTAGGCAGAAAGTCTGCAAGAGGACGTGTGGACTTAATGCCAAGGCGTTGTTTCATATCCTCTGTCGTATGACCACCAAAGAGGGCTGTGTCACCTTTGGAACGGATGCGTGCATAACCACGGTCATCAACACCTCGTTCGAAGATGTTGCGTGACAATTGCTTCTCGGACGAACGTAAGCGGTCACGAGTTTCAAGGCGTGCAAGGTCATTGAGGCGTTCCTCGATAATTTCCAATTTGCGTGTCTGAACAGCAAAGTAGCTTTGGGCAAACGCAATCTCAGGCTTCTTAGGATCACCATTCTGAGCAATCAAGTAGCAAGCATAGCGAGTGAGCATGTAGTCCTGTATTTCGCGTTGCGAACCACTTCCCAACTGTACCATTTTCGTAACCTCACGAAAATGGTCATCAACATTGACATTCAATGACTTACAAGAATCAACGGCTCTGCCTATAGCTGTCTGGAAATTCTCCCAACGTGCATAGCCAAGGATGGATTGCAAGTCGCGAGCGAACCACACCTCTACCTGTTCATTGCCTTCATCCCCTGTAATGTAGGTTGCAATGGCATCGAATGATTCCTTGTATGATACGATACTTTGTCTGTCCATATATGAAGATTATTCTTTTGAGTATTTTGTATTACAGCGTCCATAAACGCTTTTTCCAATATGTTCATTCCTTGTCCGCTGGCAAGTGGTCATTTGCTGACGATGACCCTTCGACGAAGCTCAGGGCAGGCTAATTTTGCTTAGTCTGTTCTTATTCTCTTAAATATATTCATCACGCACTATGTACGCATACGTTAATTCTGCGCAAATATAATGATTTTCGGGCAGAAACGGGCAAGAATGGTCGGATTTCTTTGTTGTAGCTGCAATAATTGAATAAATAAGGTGCATTTCGGGCATATATAAGCTAGAAAATGCACAGTCTGTTTCAAAAGGGTCACAGGGACTGGTCGCCTTGACCCAGGCCTGGGTCAACGGACCCTGTCCCTGCGACCCTCAGATGGCTCTCACCTCACGGTCGTTGTAAAATTGAATGGATAATTTCATACGTTGTCTTCCATTATTATTTCCCAATGGCCGCCATTCTTTGGCCCAATATGTTTGATGAAGATGTTGCGCATCTGCCTGATGTTATTATCAATGGCGGTGGTGCTGATGCCTATGTGGCTTGACATTTCTATGGTACTGACAAAGGGGTTCTCGTACATCATCTTCAGTATTGCGATTCTGTTTTTACCCAATCTTTTACCCAACTTTTCGGCTCTTTTACCCAACTTTTCCAACGTTTCAGCAATATCTTTACCCAACTTGTCGGGTACTTGTGGGGGTACTTGTTCGGTACTTGTGGGGACATCTAATCGTGGTTGCTTTGCGTATTCGGCAGGTGGATTGATGATGAGGTAGCGGTTTTTCAGTACCCATTGCTCGCCAAAAAGTAGGTTGCGGAAGAAACGCTCCAGATACTTGGGCTCATACATCACGCCTTCGTTGTTCTTATAAACGTAGCGCACCAGGGCATTGCGGAAATACCAAGAGTGGTTCTTGAACATCTCGTTGTCTATCTTGTAGCCCAACGAACGCAGGTACTGATTTCACCTTCTATGTTTCGCTTTGCTGTCTCTATGAGATACTCCGAGGGGCGTAAGCCATCCACAGCCTGCAGACCTATGGCAATGTTCCAGTTAGCAGCTTTCTCCTGCTGCTCCGGTTCGCCTAATCGTATGTACTCGTCAAAGTCGAGGTACGTCTGTCCTGTCTTACCTGTCTTCATCCCAACACCTCCATCAATTTATTCATACCTTCCTGTATCTCACCCTCGTTTTTTTTCAATCTGTTTATCATCGAGCATCTTGATGAAGAGCAGATAGGTCAATTGCTCCACTACGAGAATGGGATTGTTGATACCATTCGCGAAAAGTACATTCCAGATTTGGTCAATCTTATTTTTGTTTTCTCCGGTTATCATAGTACATTTATTTTTCTTGTTTAACGTTGCAAAGGTACGAAGGGATTGGTTCAATCTTCCTGCACCTATTTATAATTCTTTGTTTAATCCTTCGTTCATACGTTGTCATCCTGTTCATAAACAGTTGGTATGCCTTCTGTTTGCTTTGGCCATCGATGGTGTTGTCGGCATACATAAGCCAATCAAGGAAACTCATAGATGCTTTGCTGGGTATGACTTTCGCCAGTTCAGCAACCTTGCTCATAGCAATGCAGTCCGTATTATAGCGTTTGCCGTCGGTTGCCAACAATTTCAGTTGACTACAATTTGTAGCCAACTCGTTTCCTTGTCGCTTCAAACGGGTTTTCAGCACGCTCCAGTATTTGCGGGGAGCCTCACTAAGCGTGATCGCAGCCACAATATCAACGATGGCGAAGAACCATTCTCCACATTCCTCGTTCCAGATGGCTCTCACCTCACGGTCGTTGTAAAATCGAATGGATAATCTCATACGTTGTCTTCCTGCTTGTAATTATATTTACTAGCTCTTTTAAGATTGAGCGATTTTTTACATTTTCCAAAGTTGAGGTACGTCTGTCCCGTATTTGATGTCGAGTGCAAGTGACTGCTGTTCTGCCTTGCCATCAACGAGGCTTGCCAACTGCTCTGGCTTCTGGCTCCAACCATTGCGCTCATAGTAATTGCTGTCTATCTGTCGCTGGAGTGCTGCTCATACTCCACGATGTAATACCCCGTGAGCCACGCCTTGGCTGTGACGTGGCGGTTGATGACAAGACGGGCGTTATTCTGCAATGCATCGTTTGTGCTCTGTATCTGAGAGACAAGTGCTTCAAAGTTTATATTCTGTTCAGCCATATTTGCTATAGCGGTTTTGCGTCGATTATTTGTAATTCCCCATTAATTTCTCAACTCTCTGCTTCATTTTGTCACGGAAAGGCTCAACCTTATATTTGATTTCTTATACGTTCTGTTTCTGTTACCTCCATGAGCTTCGAGGTAGCCGAACTCTGTAAGTTGACGAAGGTAACGCTTGGCTGTTGTCTCGGTAAACCCAAACTCGCTAACTATCATCTCTGTCTTTACTTCTTCCTTATCGGCCATAAAGACAATTATTCTGCGAAGTTTATCGGCCAAACTGGGTTTTATCGACCATTTACCGACCATTTCCTTTGCAGAATCATGTTTATCGACCATTTGCGCGTTCCTAATATATAAAATAATGCACAAATATAATGCTTTTTTTTGAGAAACAGGTTAGTTAGTGAAGAAAAACAATTCCAACTTGTAACAAACAGTTGGTTGGGTGGGATAAAAACACGAAAAGTGACAAGGCGCAGCGTCATCACTTAGCGTCTCCACTGTGCAAACATTCTCCTGCACCGGACATAGTGAGGTTCCGACTGGTGGCGATAGGCCTCGCGCTCGAAGGAGATGGCACGGTAGGCACGGTGGGTGTTGCGATATTGTGCGAGGCGCAGAAGCCACTCGAGCAGGTAGAGCAGATAGAAGCCGAGATAAAGGAGCTCACGTTGCTGGAGGGTATGGATGTATTCGTGACGCAGGTCGTCGGACGACATGGGAGGCATGCCGATGCGGGCAAAGATAATGCCGAAGAGGTTGATGGCATAGTAGCCCTTGAGGGGAATGAAATGATTGTAGATGACCTTCATGGCTGCAAAATTAACAACTTCTGCACAAAATTGCAAAATTACGCCCAACAATTTGTGATTTTCGTCCATTATCGGTATCTTTGCATGGATTAAAATGACCAATACGATGACGAGAAGACGAACAGACAGACTGAGGGGGCTGGCAGCCACGATAATGTGCATGCTGATGTCCACGACGATGACCTGCACCGCATGGGCCCAGACAACGCCCACCGACGCTGCATCGACGCTGGACAGGGTGGTGCTGCCAAAGGATGCGCTGCGCTACAACAACAGGCCGCCCGAGGCAGAGAGGCTCTTCCGCTCGAAGAGCGTGGAGAAGGTGCTGCAGTTCATGGCGGGTAAGCTGACAAACAGAAAGTTGGCCTGGATGTTCGTCAACTGCTTTCCCAACACGCTCGACACGACGGTACACTTCGAAACCGACGAGGACGGCAACCCCGACACATTTGTCTATACCGGCGACATACATGCCATGTGGCTGCGCGACTCGGGGGCACAGGTGTGGCCCTACGTAGGCTTGGCCAGCAAGGACAAGGACATCAGAGAGATGCTACGTGGCGTCATTCTGCGACAACTGAAATGCATCAACCTCGACCCGTATGCCAACGCCTTCAACAAGGAGCCCAATCCAGACGGACCCTGGATGAAGGACACGGGTATGCGCCCCGAACTGCACGAACGCAAGTATGAGATCGACTCGTCGTGCTACCCCATCCGACTGGCTTACGAGTATTGGAAGAAGACAGGCGACACGTCGGTCTTCGGGCAGGAATGGCTCTCGGCCATCCGCAACATTCTCGGGGTGTTTCGCGACCAGCAACGCAAGGAGGGACGCGGTTCGTACAAGTTTCTGCGTACCACCAACTGGGCCACCGACTGTCTGCCACTGGGTGGTTACGGCACGCCTGTCAAACCGTGCGGCCTTATCTGCAGCGGATTCCGTCCCAGCGACGATGCCTGCACGTATATGTTCCTCGTGCCAAGCAACTTCATGGCAGTGAGCAGCCTGCGCAAGGCGGCAGAGATACTGACAGCCGTGAACCATGATATGGCACTGGTGAGCGAATGCCTCATGCTGGCCGACGAGGTGGAGACGGCGCTCAAGGAGCATGCCGTGTACCAGCATCCCAAGTACGGCCCTATCTACGCCTACGAGGTGGACGGCTTCGGCAACCACCTGCTGATGGACGATGCCAACGTGCCCTCGCTGCTGGCCATGGCCTATCTGGGCGACGTGGACATCAACGACCCCATCTACCAGAACACGCGACGCTTCGTCTGGAGCGAGGATAATCCCTACTTCTTCCGCGGAAAGGCGGGCGAGGGTATCGGTGGTCCCCACATCGGCTACGACCACCCCTGGCCCATGAGCATCATGATGAAAGCCTTCACGAGCCAGGACGACAACGAGATTAAGGAATGCCTCCAGCAACTGTTGCGCACAGATGCCAGCACAGGGTTCATCCACGAGTCGTTCCACAAGGACGATGCCTCACGCTTCACCCGTGCCTGGTTTGCCTGGCAGAACACCCTCTTTGGCGAACTCATCATCAAGCTCTACGACGACGGCAAGCTCGACCTCCTGAACTCGTTAGACTGAACGTGAACTAAGCAATAATAACCCCTTAATCGCCCAACCCATGTCACCACGCATACAACGCCTACAGCAGCTGAACGCTGACACACCCACCACGCTGACCATCGAGCGTGCCCTCATCGAGACCGCCTTCTACAAGGAGAACTATGGCAAGATGCCCAATTGCATCCTCCGTGCCCGCAACTTCTACGAGATTTGCCGACAGAAGACTATCTACCTTGGCGACGACGAACTCATCGTGGGCGAGAGAGGCCCCATGCCCAAGGCGGTACCCACCTTCCCCGAACTGACGTGCCACAGCGTGGAAGATCTGCAAACCCTCGACACACGACAACTGCAACCCTACCACATCTCGCAAGCCGACATCGCCACCTACGAGAGGCAAGTCATACCCTACTGGCAGGGACGCACGCAGCGCGAACGCATCTTCAGCCACGTATCGAAGGAGTGGGAGGAGGCCTACCATGCCGGTGTCTTTACCGAGTTCATGGAACAGCGTGCCGGTGGGCACACGGCCATGGACGGCAAGATGTATCGCAGGGGACTGCTGGATGTCAAGGAGCTCATTGCACAAACCATCAGCGAGTTGGACTACATCAACGACCCCGAGGCTACCGACAAGGAGCAGGAACTCGAGGCCATGGCTATCTCATGCGACGCTGCCATCCTCTTCGCAAACCGACACGCTGACCTGGCCGAGCAGAAGGCCAGGGAACTGGAAGCTATCGTGAAGAACAGCGAGGCGGCCAGCGTCATCGGTGTCTCACAAGAGGAACTGAACAGCACCAAACAGCGCATACAGGAGCTGCGCAAGATAGCCGACGTGTGCCGATGGGTACCGGCCCATGCCCCACGCGACATGCACGAGGCTATTCAGATGTACTGGTTCGTGCACCTCGGCACCGTGACCGAACTGAACGGATGGGACTGCATGAACCCAGGACACATCGACCAGCACCTGTGGCCATTCTACCAGAAGGGACTGGCCGACGGCACTCTGACTCGAGAACAGGCTAAGGAGCTCATCGCTTGTCTCTGGATCAAGTTCAACAACCAGCCCGCACCGCCCAAGGTGGGTGTCACCGCACTCGAGTCGGGCACCTACAACGACTTCACCAACATCAACATTGGTGGCATAGACCGCAATGGCAATGATGCCACCAACGAGATTTCATACATCATACTCGAGGTGCAGGACGAACTGCACCAGCTGCAGCCCGGCCTCTCCATCCACGTGGCCAGCGTCACGCCGGACGACTTCGTCATGGCGGGTGCCAAGGTGATACGCCATGGCTACGGATACCCCTCCATCTTCAACCCCGACACCTACACCAAGGAACTGATGCGGCAGGGAAAGTCGCCCGAGGATGCGAACGAAGGCGGCTGTTCGGGTTGCATCGAGGTAGGCGCGTTCGGCAAGGAGGCCTACATCCTGACGGGCTACCTCAACACACCCAAGATACTGGAGATAACGCTCAACAACGGACTTGACCCCATGACGGGCAAACGGCTCGGACTGGAGACCGGCGACCCACGTTCGTTCGCCTCCTTCGAACAACTCTATGAGGCTTTCCACCGACAGATGGAGCACTTCGTGAGCATGAAACTGGCCGTCAACAACTACATCGAGCGTATGTTCTCGCTCTACGCTCCGGCCACCTTCCTCTCGCTCTTCATCGACGACTGCATCACACGTGGGCGCGATTATTATAGCGGTGGAGCTCGCTACAACACGACCTACATACAGTGCACCGGCCTCGGTACGACCACCGACTGCCTCGCCACGCTCAAGAAGCACGTCTTCGAGGAGGCGCGCTACACCATGGACGAGATGCTGAGGGCCGTAGCCGACAACTTCGAGGGACACGAGAAAATGCGACAGTTCATCCTGAACCGCACTCCCTTCTTCGGCAACGACGATGACTATGCCGACACGCTGGCCGTACGTGTCTACAACGACTTGGTACAGGCCATCGAGGGACACCCCAACACACGTGGCGGCAAGACGCAGCTCAACATGCTCTCCACTACCTGCCACAACTACTTCGGAAGCGTATGCGGAGCCAGTGTGAACGGCCGTCTGACACATTTTGCCATCAGCGACGGTACATCGCCCTCGCACGGTGCCGACACGCAGGGCCCCACCGCTGTCATCAAGTCGCTGGGCAAGCTCGACCAGACTAAGTCGGGCGGCACGCTGCTCAACGTGCGATTCGTGCCCGAGGTGCTGAAGACGGACGAGGACCTGCGCAAGCTCGTCGCACTCATACGTGCCTACTTTGCCATGGGAGGACACCACATACAGTTCAACGTGGTGGACACCGAGACGCTGCTCGACGCACAGCAGCACCCGGATCAGTACCGCGACTTGCTGGTGCGAGTGGCTGGCTATTCGGACTACTTCAACGACATGACGGCTCAGCTGCAGAACGAGATCATCGCCCGCACGGAGAACAACGAGTTCTGACACACACATCGAGCTTCTGGTTTAAATAGGTTTAAATAGGTTTAAAAAAACGGTCAGACAGTGAACATCTTCGACATCAAACGATTTGCCATACACGACGGACCGGGCATACGCACCACCATCTTCCTCAAGGGCTGCCCCTTGCATTGCGTATGGTGCCATAACCCCGAAGGCATTGCCACACAGCCCCAGAAGCTCTACAACGGACAGAAGTGCATCGGATGCCAGACGTGTGTGGAGGCTTGTCCGCAGCAGGCACTCCGCCTCACCGCACAGGGCATCGCGGAGCAGCCCGGTCGCTGCAACAGCTGCCGACGGTGTACCGACAACTGCCCTACCCTGGCGCTCGAGATGGCTGGACGGACGTGGACGATGGACGAGGTGATGAACGAGGTGGAGAAGGAACGACTCGTCATGGAGACGAGCGGAGGCGGAGTGACGCTATGTGGTGGGGAACCTCTCCTGCAGCCCGAGGCCACGCGAGCCTTGCTCACCGAACTCGGACGACGTAACCTGCACCGCGCACTCGATACCACGCTCTACTGCTCCGCCTCCACGCTCGAAAGCATACTGCCCCACTGCGACCTCCTGCTCGTGGACCTCAAGCACATGGACAGCCCGATGCACCAACGCTTCACGGGCGTACCCAACGAACCCATCCTGCAAAACCTGCGCAAGGTGAGCGAGCAGGGCATACCTTATTGGATACGCATCCCGCTCATCGAAGGCATCAATGCCGACGACAACAACCTACTGGCCACAGCGGCCTTCCTGGCTTCGCTGCACAACCAGCCCGAACGCATCGACTTGCTTCCCTACCACGACATAGGGCGAGGCAAGCACGCACGCCTCGGCACCAACTACAATCCCGACCATGTTCCCATGCAAGCTCCCTCGGCCGAACGGCTCGAACATGCCCGCAACATACTTAACATAGCAGAATAATGAAGAAGATTATCACACTCCTACTCACTACGCTACCCATCATCACCATCTCTGCCCACACCACTGAGGACAGCCTCCCTGCCACAACAGAGGAGAGCTGCAGTCCCACCAAGGAGGAGAGCCGTACCATGACCTACGAGACGACTCCGGCATGGTCGCTGCAACAAGCCATACTGCCGTCCACGGAGAAGTGGACACGCAACGACATCGTCACCGTGCCGCAGTTCGGAGGCTACTTTGTGGGCACCTACAAGTACGACGATGCAGCGGGGCAGAACGGGGGCGACGGCTTCAACATCCGCTACGTACGTCTCTACCTCAGCGGCACCGTGCTCAAGGACTTCAAATACCGCATACAGATGGAGGTGAACGGAAGTCCACACATCAAGGACGCCACGCTCGAATGGGCACGATGGAAGGGACTGCAGCTGAAGGTGGGACAGTTCAAGCGCGCCTTCACACTGGAGAACCCGATGAATCCATGGGACTTAGGGGCAGGGGACTACTCGCAGCTCACCAAGAAGCTGGCTGGCATGGGCGACCGGTGCGGCGAGGCGTCGATGGGCGGACGCGACCTCGGTCTGCAGTTGCAGGGCGACCTCTTCAAGGCTCACGACGGCCATTATCTGTTCCACTACCAGGCTGCCGTCTTCAACGGACAGGGCATCAACCAGAAAGACTTGAACCGACAGAAGGACTACATGGCCACGCTGCAATGGTCGCCCATCAAGGGATTGACCATGGCGGCCTTCGGATGGCTCGGAAACTGGCACAGCAAGGACAAGGGCATCGACCTGGACCGCAAGCGATACGCCTTCAGCCTTCGTTACACGGAACCGAGGACTGGCTTCATGCTGCGTTCGGAATATGCCCGTTCCTACGGACGGAAAGCCAGCGACTGGGACACGTCGACACAGAACTGGACACCACAGAGCGTGGCACAGAACGGAGGCGACAAGGCCGATGCATGGTACGTCGTGGCCGGAATGCCCGTATGGCGCTGGATTTCTGCCTATGCCAAGTACGACGCCTATCGCGACTATGCCACCAACAGCACGCTCCACACCATCTACTCGCTGGCCGTCGACCTGCAGCCCCACACCAACCTGAAGCTGCAACTGCAATACAACTACCACGACGACAAGACTGCCACTGCACCCGAACGACATTACAACCAGTTCTGGGTGCAGTCCTACGTGCGCTTTTAGACTTTTTAAGGGTCACTTGCTTGCATATTCGGCGGAAAGGTAGTAATTTTGTAATGCGATAACCGCACAGGAGTACCTTAGATGGAGTTCATCAAGATCATAAACAAGACGGAACTGACCCGAGTGAGGCCAGAGGACGTGCTGTACTTCAAGGCCGAAGGCAACTACACCTACATGGTCTTGAGGTCGGGACGTGTCTTCAAGTTCACGAAGCTCATCAGGGTGTTCTACGAGATCTTGGAGGGCCTGGCAAACAATCCGTTCCTGCGCGTGGGACGAAGCCTGATTGTCAACAAGGACTACATCTTCCAGGTCAACCTCACTGACCAGCGCATCACACTGGCAGGCAACGGACTGAGCCAGGAGCAGGAACTGACGGCCAGACGCGAACCCATCTACGAGCTAATGATAAATCTGACAAGCGATGGAGGTTAACAATCGATTGAATAAAGATACATTGAAAGAGAATCTGAGCGTCTATGACGATGACACCATCATCGTCATAGAAAAGACACCACCCAGGACCGAAAGCCACAACGAGGTCGTCGTGCCTGCCAAACCTCTCAAGAGGCACTTGGCAGCGTGGATTGTGGCCATCGTCATTGTCGTGCTGCTCATCATAATCCTGACATTGCTCCTCACGGGACACTCTGCAACGAGGGACGCGGATAATGCGGCCAGCGAACTGCCCACAAGTGCATCGGCCGAACAGAACACCGAGCTGCTGCAAAGCACGAACGCACAGCAGACCACACCGGCCGTCATACTCACCACCGACACCATCAACGATGTCAGCTTCCGTCTGTACGCCATACGGGGACTCTATGCCGAACTGACATTCGACAGGCCGCGCACCACCGACAAGAGTGTCTACCTGTCCGTCCTTTCGGCCGACCAGCGAGCCGACAATGGTGAAGTGATGTGCGCTTGCATCATGGATGGGGAGCAGGTGAGCCGGGGAAACAGCCGAAGCGGATATTTTGCAGCCGTAGGCGAGAACATGGTCATCGGTGTGGCCACCAACGACAGCATCATGGATTATGCACGCACCAACAAGGGCTACTTCTTCAGGCAGTTTGCCATCGTCAGCGACGGACAGATCGGCGACGTGAGACTGAAGGGAAAGGCACCCCGAAGTGCTATCGGGAAGAAGGACGGACAGCTCATCTACGTGGAGAGCCAGCACCGAGAGTCGCTCTACGACTTTGCAGAAGCACTCTGCGACTACGGCTTCACCGACGCACTATACCTCCCCAACGGAGGTTACGTCACCAGCCACAGGGACAGCACGGGCACCTGGCACACCCTCTACCCTGCTGAGGAAACCATGCTGAACGATGCACCACAGGACACCACCGCCCATCGCATGCCCCGCCTCGTGTTCAGAGCTAAAGCAACTCAGAACCAGTGAGGACAACCGGCCTATAAAGTAAGGGGCAGCCTCACCGAGAATGACACCCCCTGTGCCTAATTGTATATTATCTCCTATTATTTAATCATCACTGAACGAGAAATCCACCTGTCCCTTCACAGCTGAAAGGACAGGGGGATTTTTTTCTGATGATGATGTACTTTTTCCTAAAAGGATACCTTATTTAATTCAAGTTTCGCAAGTTCCTTAACTCGCCATTTTTAGTTCATAAATCTGTATAAAATGCTGAAGTTTATCAGAACGGTTGATAAGAGTCTCGAAGATTTTCTCATCCTCGATATCAAAGCACTGGGCAATCTCACCTA
>JAZLFZ010000045.1:0-39304 GCA_045616065.1 Bacteroidaceae bacterium
TTCAGAGTTGAACTGATTGTAGAACTTAAGAGAGTTCACGCCTTTGAATATATTTCGTTCCATACCACAAAGGTAGGACTTATCTTTGAATTAATACATAAATTAACAAATCTTAGTGCGCACTAAGCGCCTATACCTAACTGAAATTTTAAGATGAAAAATTATATGCCCTTAGATGGGCTTAGGTGGAGTCGCGATAGCGGCTCTGCCCACTGTAATATGCCTCAAAGTGCCGTTCTCGGACGGCCTGGGGGGGCAAACAACCATCCTCACCAAAATGCGCAGCAATACGCTGCTTTTGGAGAACGATTATAGTAAGGATCGCCCTACGGGCTCGACATCTTAACTAAAATCATAAAGGTGGGAAACGTCAATTATTCATCATCATAATTGCGTTGAACTCTCTCTCTCTTTATATCACTTATCCTCAAACGGCAGTTCGGGCAATTCGCCCTTGTCGTTCAGTTTGTCAAAGTCACTCTGGAAGAGTCGATCCTGTATGATGCGGTACTTTTCGAACTCCGTCTCAGCGTATTCCTTGGCGTATTCATGGCTTACGCTGCCAGCATCGTTCAGCAATGGACGCTCGTCACTTGCCAGATAGGCATCGATGCGCTTGGCCCAATCCTCCATAGTCATCGGTATGTGGCGCTTGGCACGCGATTCGGCAAATTCGAGCACAGCCGTTACTATACGCCCCATGTCTTCCAGTTCTGACTCCTTTAGGTAGTTCTTGCCTATCGACACGTCCGTCTTCACAATCTTGCCGTCGGGCGCATTCTCCCATGTAGTCAGTCCCATGTGCTCCTTCTCAGCATCGGCACGCTCCACAATAAGTTCAGCTGCTGTATGCTGATGTACGGCATAGTGCATCTTGTTCTGGATGCGGCGATAGAAGAGGCGTGTGGTAGGCGCATCCTTGTTGTAGTCGATTGAGGTTGCATAGATGTCGGTCAGCTTCTGATAGAAACGACGCTCGGAGAGACGAATCTCGCGTATCTCCGCCAACAGGTGCTCGAAGTAATCCTCACCGATGAACGATCCATTCTCCATGCGCTTCCTGTCGATAACATAACCACGTAGTGCAAACTGACGCAGTACGTAGGTACACCATTGACGGAACTGTGTGGCACGTATGCTGTTCACGCGATACCCCACGCTGATGATGGCATCGAGGTTGTAGAACAATGGTTCACGCTCAACGTTCCTGTTACCCTCAAGTTGAACTATTCGAATTTTTCTAATAGTTCGATCTTGTTGTAATTCACCATCTTGGAATATCTGCGAAAGGTGGTAGTTGATGGTTGGCACTTTTACGTCGAACAGCACGGACATGGCTTGCTGTGTTGCCCAAATTGTTTCGTCCTGATACAGCACCTGTACTCCATCCTCTTTTCCTTCGGCAATGAAGGTCAGGAACTCTGCCGTACTATTTCGTATTTCAAATTTCTTAGCCATAGTTATTCATCCTCATTATCATTTGACGAGTCGCTATCCCACGACGAGTCAAATGAGTTACAGTCATCAGTATTATTTTCTCTCTCACTCTCTTCGCGTGCATCTTCACAAGCATTGAAGAGCATGAAATCGTCCAAGTCGTCCATAGTCTATTTTTTTGAGATAAGTATTTCCTTGTTCTTTCTATATTTCAAGATACGTATATCTTCCATTCGATTAGGATTTCGCATTTCTCTAAACATTTCGTGGATATCTCCTCTTATATCGTTCGTGTGTCGGGAGATGCCAGCTTTCATATTTTTCAAGAAAGTATTGCTGATTTCATCAAAATACTCTCTGTAACATCTTGCAAAGAATGATTTGGAGTATCTATCGAACAGTAATACCATCTCTCTGTACTCTAAGTCTTCTTTAAATGCATCTTCTACACACTGATAGAGAAACGTTTTTTCTGAGGCCGTATCTATTTCACCAAGGTCTATTTTGAGCAGATGTATCTTCAAGTCTCTTTCAAAGTTATATGCTTTGGCAATAAATATATCACTTATCTCATTATAATAATCCTTATAGAATGTCGGCAAGAATTCTTCACTAAATTCTTTTATGAATTTCTTCATCTCATGAACGCCTTCTCCCATGAGATATTTACGGTAAAGCGACTCACAAAGATAGGCTTTATCCTCTGCCATGCTTTCCCATCCCTCATCCAAATCCCTTTGATATGCGTCCAGTTGCTCTTGTGAAACTTTCATTGTTATCTTTATTTTAGTTTTTACCAATCGCTTAATCCATATTCAAACTTCTCATAAGGTTTGTCTTTATCAGAAGACGAACTACTAGAGGAAAGACGATATGATGTTAGTAATGAGGAAGAAATGTGACTCTTTTTGATTTTTGGTGCTTTATGTTTCACGGGTTTGTTCTTATATTGCTCGAAGATTGTAACAAACTCCTCATATGTTACATCTTCAACATTTCTGCCATTATATCCCTTAAATGGACATTTGGCGTTTGTGTCAATAGAGAAAAGCCAGCCCTTAATGAGAGTCATAAAGGGATTGTTTGGAAGTTTCTTTGTGGCTTTTCGTATGTCATCTCTACTATATGACAGTATTCCACAATGAAGTCTCATTTCTTTACTACATACCAGTTGTATTGCAGTATAGATTGATTTTGCAGAGCATTCCGCTAATAAAGATTGTAGTATTTCAGAAAAAGGTTTCCCATTGATAACATCATCCTCTCTGCTTTGTTTTAATTCCAAATCAGGTTGAGCTATTGGTGGCACTTCATTATTAGATAAGGTCTCATTCTTTGTCGAGGGCTCATGGGGATTGTTGTCTTTTTTGCTATCTAGTTCATGTAAATTATCATTTGATAGCATACCACCTACTTGAATATCAATTGCAGAATCACTGAAACGTATCTCATAACGTTTTGCTGTGTGGGTATAGACATTTGCCAATTGGTGCGAGGTGATAAATGTACTATTCTCCAGATAGAACTTTTGTCCGAAGATTACTTCTTCGATTTCATCACATGTCAGAACACTTGTATTCTCTTTTAATTTAGTTGAAAGATAGCCCATCCTTCCAAGCTCCTTCATATTAGAGAATCCAGGAGTGTTGGGATCTGGTATGACAAGAAAAAGATAGTCACTGGCTCTACTGATGGCGACATTATACATACATTGCCTGTCAAGGAAATCACTTCGGAGGCTTGGCGATGTATTAATTACAGCAAAGACCACCTCGCACTGGTCTCCTTGAAAACTATGTACTGTACCCACCGTAAAGTTCACCTTTGGATTTTTACCTTTAAACTGCTCAATGAGTTTGTTCATTAGCTGAGCTTGTGCAGCATAGGGGCAGATAACTCCTACATTCATAGGTTTATCCTTAGGCCAGTTTGTGTTGTTATCAGCGATATAGCGACACATCTCTACAGTCAGGAGTGCAGAATATACATGGATGTTGGAACCATCCATTTTGTGTGGGTTGAATATGTTGTCATACTTGCTTATAGGGTACTTTACATAGTTCAGTGACTTGATATTCAGTCCCGGCATATTCAACGGAGCAATATCCTCTTCTTTTCGATTATGTTTTAGTTTGCCATCGTATGCATATTGGCTAAACAAGTTTCCTATGCTCGGTACGGATCTATACTGTGTTGAAAGATTTTCGACATCAAAGTCAAGGGGTTCGGTAGTTGGATTAGAGAAATTACCTAGTTGGACCATTGTATAGATATTTTTGTCTGCCCATTCTGGTTCTCTTACAATTGGTGGTAACTGGAATGGATCACCAGAGACAATAATCTCACTATCTGAGAAATTAAGAATCGCATAAGTTATATCTGCAACAGGTATCATTGATGCCTCGTCAATAATAACATAGTCCCACTCTATCTCTCTTAATGGCATGTTACCATTAACCCCATTAAAACCATCAAATGGCAATCTTGCAATAGTTGATATTATGCAACTTTGGGCTTGAAGATATTTCTCATTATCTCTTTCAATATGTATGCCTTTCTCCTCAAGAAATTCATCTCCAGTATTGATGAATCGAGCTAGCCAAGGACATTCACCATGTGTCAGCTCAACTATTCGCCTGGCAATAACATCACACGCTTTATTTGTGGGTGCAAGCACAAGTATCCGAATTGATGGATGCTCAGAGATGAGTTTTTTAATCTTCTCGGCTATTGTAGTGGTCTTGCCTGTTCCTGGAGGGCCAAAAATGAAATTCAGATTATAATCCAGTTCATCCCTTAAGTCATCATCTGGTTCGTAAGGAAGTTCTGCAAATACCTTCTTTAGATTACCGACCAGATCCATGCATTTAGAAATACTGATTGTTGCCTTAGTACATTTAGTCCAGTCAAGGGAAGACATGGTCTCAATGTCGGACTCTTTTACCTTTATCCTGAGTATATAATCTCTAACATTGGCAACATCAATTCTAAACTTTATCTCCTCCTTATTGAAGAACTGATAGCAGATTTGTATATCTGATTGTTCTTCTATCCACATAGGGATATTGCGTGAAGGATTGCTCAATACATAAATGCGATCGCTGTCAGATTCTGGTTCGACATTCGAGAATGTAATTTCAAGACCATTTGCATTATACTTCTCGATTTCATCATTTGAACCTCGATATTCTAGCTCGAGCAATGTGTTAAACCAAGCAAATGAATATTCTTCGCAGTCCGCAAGGCTTGCACGAAGATCTTTCTTTTCTTCCTCTTTTTGAAATTTTTCGTTTAACTTATTAACAGCTTCTTGATAGTCCTTGTCCTTTGGCTTACAGCTTTTCTTCGTTGACTTATTTGAAGTGGAGGGCTCATCTGTAAACATGTCATCAATGGTCTCTTTTTTGAGCTCTTCTCTGTTCTGTGAAGTACTATCATCAGCAGAATGGGTTTGTTTAGATGTACCTTCTGCTTTTTTTGCTGCTTCTTGTGCGTATCTGAGCTGTTCCAAAGCAGCGCGTAATTCTGCGGCATTTGTATATCCAAGTTCCGATGCGACTGCACCTAATTGCTCTCTTGCTATTTGTTCTTTTGATGCGCCTAAATCGGAAAGGGTCAACTCTTTTTCTCGAATTCCAAGGAATTCACACAGGGTTTTAGAAACAGAAAAACCTTTGAGACGTAAAGCCTCCATTGAAGTTTCGCTTGGCGTCTTTCCATCCAACCAGGGCTTATATTTGAGCAAATGATATAAAGAAGAGTCGCATACAGCACGTTTGTTGGTTCTATAGTAGTAATTGAATATGAGATAACGATAAGATGATATATTCCCATATGTTGCCAAACAATTCCATATATAACGACTAATCTCAAGCGAAATTTTATTCGAAGTAAAAACCTCATGCAAACCTTCTATATTATAATCGGTGAGGTCTTTATCCGTTGTAGTAGGAAACGAGAGTTTATTCTTTTGGCTTTCATATAGTGACAATTTATACGAATAAATCTCACTCCATCCCTTTTTGTAGATTTTACTTATAAAGAGCTGATGCTTTACTCCTATTCTATAAAGGAATGACATCATTTCGTCTCTCCCATGCTTGTCAAAAAGAGGCTTATATGTTGAAAAGTTTAATAAATTATGTTGGCTTTGTGTGTTGACAAAAAGATTAAAATTAGGATCAGTTGTATCATAGACTTTGTCACAACTAACAGCATAATTGTTTGTGTCATGTAATCGAATCTTTCCAAAAATGGAATCGATTAACGAATTTCTTTCATTTTGATTTAACGTAATGTAATGAGCATACACCACATCTAAATCATCAACTAGCTCTGAGACTGAGAATTTATAATCTACTCTTGCATGTTTAGCTAATAAGACTCTCTTTATATAGTCTTCTTGAGATGGTTTTTTTATGCCAAGTTCTTCCAAAAATAACTTGAATGTGTCATTCTTTGTATATTCCTTGTCAACAATATTATAGCCGGTCTTTGAGCCCTTTGAAAATGGAAGATATACGTATGGATCACCATTCCCTAGAAATGGTGGCACCCATGTTCCATTCTGTGTTTTAATAATTGGAGCTGTGCGAAAAGTCTGCTCTGTTTCGTAATCATTATCAGAAAGTTTCCAAAGGCTACGCGCATCCTTCATCAAAAATTTATAGAATCGTTCAAGCCACTTAGAATCACGTTTGTCCATGAAACTTTGTGTGATTTTCTTTCCGAAAGATTCAGAAGTAAGACACCTCAGTTTAAGTCCATCAAGGTAACTTTCAACATTATAATCTTTTGAGTATAATTTATTAATTCCTGGTGATACAAAATCCGAGTCTTCTGAGAATTGCAAATCGACGAGCATGTCTTTTTTTAGAAGAGATGCTAGCGTCAGAGGTTTACAAGCAACAGTATCACAAGCATAGGCATATTCACCAGATTTCGTAAGAATCAATTTGCGTGAACTGATAACATTTCTATAAGCATCATAGAATCTATCTTTTGAAAAGAGAGAGTCTGAGTTAGAATAGAAATAAGTCTTGTGAAGAGGTATAATACTAAATAAATTTTCATTAAGTAGTCTTTGCTGATAATGTAAATTGTAATCTCTTAGGAAGATTAGCGAATACGCAGCCATTCTTGCAAGCTCATCAACAAGGACTTTGTTAACTTGTGAGTATGACTTCAATTGTTGCCTGCTATCTGTCAATTCAAATGGTGCGTGTGAGATAAAACACTGATCAAATGTTTCAGAAGTAGGGAAGAAGCAATGAACTTTGGGACGGATTTCTGTATCGACCAATCCATCTTCTTTTATAAAGAAGCCAACACACAATTGATGTGAGCCATAACCTTTTATTGTAAAATTCTTACTGGTCATAAGAATCTTACTATTCTCTTTACCGTCCTTAATTTCAACCAAATCGCAGGATAAATCGTCCCATGTCATTTTTGAAGTTTCTTCCTTCTCATAGACGAACTTACGATTCTTGTCTTTGGCATAAGACCAAGTAAATTTCTTCAAATTGTGAAGAAATAAAATTGGATATTTAAGAAGGTTTAATCGTTCTTCAATGTCATTATAAGCCTGTTCCTGATTCGCGAATGGAAATACAAACAAAGTTTCTCCCTTTTTTCTCAAAGGATGGTCATTCTCGAGAAGGGAGGGAACAATATAGGAAGATATTTTGAATCTGAATATATCATCATATATTTCTGGTTCATTCGTGTAGACAAACACTGCCTTGAATCCAACACCGAACTTACCAATCTTGTTGCTAATATCATCTATCTTTTCACTATTGCCGACAGCAGTAATAGAATTAATGTGACCGAATTTAATACTTTCATCTTCTTCGTCCGATATAGTAAAGTGCACCTTTCCATTATGTTTGAAAATGAGTTCTGTTTCGCCCAAAATCATTTCAGCTTCGGTGGCTTCCGCATCATCCGCGTTTTGAAGTAATTCATAAACAAAATGAGCCTTCTCTGGATATTTTTCAACCACGCTTTTCCAAAAGCCCTTGAAAGCCCTTGTCTTAAGCATCTTGCTCGCAAGTACTCTACTATCATGTAACTTGTTGAACAACTCTAAGTCCTCTTTTGACAACGCTGATTTACTTCTTAAAATACCCATTTGGTTACGTTTGCTTTAGATTTATATTTTTTAGATCAAAATATAGTATCAGAGGAGCATGGCCCCCATGCCAAATTCCTGAAGATGATTGAGCAGGGCAGTTTCGAGGTCAGATTCCTCGATAACATCCTTTGCCTACAAGCCAAAAACTCGAATGCAAATGGTGATTTGATGTTGAGTGCAAGTGACTGCAGTTCTGCTTTGCCGTCAATGAGATTTGCCTGCTGCTCTGGCTTCTGACTCCCCCCACTACGCTCGTAGACGAGCATTGTTCTGCAACGCCTTGTTGGTATAGCCGATCTGAGAGACAAGTGCCTCAAAGTTTACATTCTGTTCTGCCAGCATGTTTTTATATTATATATATTAAGGTGCAAATATATAAAAAAATCGAGAAGAAAAAAAGTGTCAAGCGAAAAAAGTTAAACACGGGACGAATTATCACGCTTTTCCGGCAAAATGTCATAAGTGGCACTCGCGAGTGCCAATTTTCTAACCTACTGTCGCGCCGGTCCGAACGCAAAGCACCCCGAACGGGACAAAACGCCATTCGGGGTGCCATACGGCCTGCGCGGGGACGTGGGGCCGTCGTGCTATGTGCCTCTGTGACGGACTATGCCATTTTGCACAAAGGAAGTGACAAAGGGGGGGTTACGAGATCTGGCTGCCGCCCTTGACGGGACGCTCGATGGTGCTGACGGCTACGTTGCCATCCCAGTCGGTGGCAGAGAGGATCATGCCCTCGCTGACAAGGCCGTTCTTGAACTGGCGGGGAGCGAGGTTGGCGATGAAGAGCACCTGCTTGCCGACGAGCTGCTCGGGCTCGTACCACTCGTGGATGCCGCTGACGATGGTGCGGCCCTTGGGTGTGCCGTCGTCGAGACGGAACTGGAGGAGCTTCTTCATCTTGGGCACGGCCTGGCACTCGAGGACGGTGCCGACGCGGATGTCGAGCTTCTGGAAGTCGTCGAAGGCTACGGTGTCCTTGACGGGCGCTGCCTCGTAGTTGGCCTCGGCATTGGCCTTGACGGTGGCCTCGAGCTTGTCGATCTGCTGCTGGATGACGTCGTCCTCGATCTTGGAGAAGAGGAGCGAGGGCTTGCCGAGCTGCTTGCCGCTGGGGAGGAGGTCGGTCTTGCCCAGCTGTTCCCATTCGAAGGCCTGCATGTCGAGCATCTGGCGCAGACGGGCGCTGGAGAAGGGCAGGAAGGGCTCGAAGGCGATGGCGAGGTTGGCGGTGAGCTGCAGGGATACGTAGATGACGGTCTTGACGCGCTCGGGGTCGGTCTTGATGACCTTCCAGGGCTCTTCGTCGGCGATGTACTTGTTGCCGATGCGGGCCAGGTTCATGGCTTCCTTCTGTGCCTCGCGGAACTTGAAGGCTTCGAGGAGCTGCTCCACGCGCTCCTTGGTGACGGCGAACTCGGCCAGCGTCTGGCGGTCGGTATCGGTCAGCTCGCCGGGCGTGGGCACGATGCCCTCGTAGTACTTCTGGGTGAGCTGCAGGGCACGGTTGACGAAGTTGCCATAGACGGCCACGAGCTCGTTGTTGCAGCGTGCCTGGAAGTCGGCCCAGGTGAAGTCGTTGTCCTTGGTCTCGGGGGCGTTGGCTGTCAAGACGTAGCGGAGCTCGTCCTGGCGGTTGGGCAGTTCCTCGAGGTACTCGTTGAGCCACACGGCATAGTTCTTGGAGGTGGAGATCTTGTTGCCCTCGAGGTTGAGGAACTCGTTAGAGGGTACGTTGTCGGGCATGATGTAGCCGCCGTGAGCCTTCATCATGGTGGGGAAGATGAGGCAGTGGAAGACGATGTTGTCCTTGCCGATGAAGTGGACGAGGCGTGTGTCGTCGTCCTGCCACCACTGCTGCCAGGTGCCCCACTTCCCGGGCTGGACGTCGCAGAGCTCCTTGGTGTTGGAGATGTAACCGATGGGGGCGTCGAACCATACGTAGAGCACCTTGCCCTCGGCTCCCTCAACGGGAACGGGGATGCCCCAGTCGAGGTCGCGCGTCATGGCACGGGGCTGGAGGTCCATGTCGAGCCACGACTTGCACTGGCCGTAGACGTTGGAGCGCCACTCCTTGTGACCCTCGAGAATCCACTCCTTGAGCCACTCCTGATAGTCGCCCAGGGGCAGGTACCAGTTCTTGGTGTCGCGCAGCTCGAGGGGGTTGCCGGGATTGTTCTTGTTGGTGGGGTTGATGAGCTCGGAGGGCGAGAGGGTGGCTCCGCACTTCTCGCACTGGTCGCCATAGGCTCCCTCGGCTCCGCAGCGGGGACAGGTGCCCACGATGTTGCGGTCGGTGAGGAACTCGCCGGTCACGGCATCGCAGTACTGCTTCTCTACCTTCTCTACCAGCTTGCCGTCGTCGTAGAGCTTGCGGAAGAAGTCGGCTGCAAACTTGTGGTGGATGTCGCTCGTGGTGCGGCTGTAGATGTCGAAGGAGATGCCGAAGTCCTCGAACGACTTCTTGATGATGCCATGGTAGCGGTCCACAACGTCCTGAACGGTGATGCCTTCCTTCTTGGCACGGATGGTGACGGGCACGCCATGCTCGTCGGATCCGCCGATGAAGATGACGTCACGCTTCTTCAGACGCAGGTATCGGACGTAGATGTCGGCAGGCACGTAGACGCCAGCCAGATGGCCGATGTGTACGGGGCCGTTGGCGTATGGCAGGGCCGACGTTACGGTTGTTCTCTTGAATGTCTTTTCCATATATCCTTGTTGTTTTGTCGTTTTTAGTCGTCGTTTAGTCGTTTAGGAGACTTGTCGTTTAGTCGTTTAGGAGACTAGTCGTTTTTAGTCGTTTAGGAGACTAGTCGTTTGGTGGTTTAGGAGACTAGTCGTTTAGTCGTTTAGGACATTTAGCTTTGATTAGCCGTCCCCATTCTGCTCCCCTCCCTTTAGGGGAGGGGCTGGGGGAGGGTCCCTACCCCATCGTCACCGTGTACAGGTAGATGACGGAGGCGGGGATGGCCAGGAGGGAGCTGTCGAAGCGGTCGAGCATGCCACCGTGGCCAGGCAGCACGTGCCCGCTGTCCTTGATGCCGAGGGTGCGCTTGATGAGGCTCTCCACCAGGTCGCCCCACGTGCCGAAGACGGTGACTACGAGGGCGAAGCCTATCCATTGAGGCAGGGTGAGCGACTTGTCGTACGCCCAGAGTGCCACGGCCGCAGCCACGGCTATCAGGCCACCACCGATGCTGCCCACCCACGACTTCTTGGGCGAGATGCGGGGGAAGAGCCTGGCAGGGAAGACGTTGTGGAGGAGCGACCCCACGCAGTAGGCTCCCGCATCGCTGGCCCACAGGAAGAAGAAGACGCTGAGGGGGAAGATGAAGCGGTAGAGGATGGCCAGGGGATGGGCAGGGTCGGTCTGGAAGGCCAGCACGTTGAGCAGCGAGAAGGGCAGCGCCACGTAGAGCTGGCTCATCAGCGTGTAGGCCCAGTTGTGGAGCGGATTCTCGCGCTTGAGGTACAGCTCAGCCACGAGCAGGTAGATGAGGCTGGCCAGGTAAGGCAGGAAGATGGCCGCATTGCACTGCCCGATGTTGTAGCAGAAGAAGGCCGCGAAGAGCAGACCTCCGGACATCGAGGCGATGGGTGTGTTGACCTGCACGTCGTCCCTGGCATTGACGATGCGGCAGAACTCTGCCACACTCAGCACGGTGATGAGGCAGAACAGTATACCAAACGAGAAGGCATTGTACACGATGCACCCTATCAGTACGGCCACGAAGAGGATGGCGGTGACGGTGCGGGTTATGAAATTCTTCATATCTATGAGGGCTTTACATCATTCTTGTTCCCCTTCGGAGGCCAAGGGGGCTTCGTTGGCCTCCAGCAACTCCTCGGTGCGGCTGGCCCAGGGACGCTTGCCAAAGATGTGCTCCACGTCCTCGGCATAGATGACCTCGCGCTCCACCAGCAGCTGGGCGAGGGCGTTGTGACCTTCCTGCTTCTCCAGCAAGAGACGCTTGGCACGCTCGTACTGCTCGGCAATCATCGTGCGGACTTCCTCGTCGATGAGGCGGGCCGTCTCGTCGCCGTAGGGCTTCTGGAAACTGTATTCATCGTTGTTGTAATAGCACAGGTTGGGCAGGCGGTCGCTCATACCCATGTAGGCAATCATCGAGTAAGCCTGCTTGGTGACACGCTCCAGGTCGTTCATCGCACCGCTCGAGATGTGGCCGGTGAAGAGCTCCTCGGCCGCACGTCCACCCAGGAGCGAGCACATCTCGTCGAGCATCTGCTCCTTGGTCGTGATCTGACGTTCCTCGGGCAGGTACCAGGCAGCACCCAGGGCACGGCCACGGGGCACGATGGTTACCTTGACAAGCGGATTGGCATATTGCAGGTTCCACGAGATGGTGGCATGGCCAGCCTCATGGAGTGCGATGGTGCGCTTCTCCTCGTCGGTCATCACCTTGGTCTTCTTCTCCAAGCCACCGATGATACGGTCCACGGCAGCCAGGAAGTCGTCCTTCGTCACCACCGTCTTGTTGTGGCGGGCAGCAAAGAGGGCGGCCTCGTTGCAGACGTTGGCGATGTCGGCTCCGCTGAAGCCGGGTGTCTGGCGGGCCAGGAAGTCGATGTCGAGCGACTCGTCCTTCTTGATCTTCTTCAGGTGCACCTCGAAGATGGCCTTGCGCTCTGCAAGGTCGGGCAGGTCGACATGGATCTGACGGTCGAAGCGGCCTGCACGCAGCAGTGCCTTGTCCAGGATGTCGGCACGGTTGGTGGCAGCCAGGATGATGACGCCACTGTTGGTGCCGAAGCCGTCCATCTCGGTCAGCAACTGGTTCAGCGTGCTCTCGCGCTCGTCGTTGCCACCCATGGCGGGGTTCTTGCCACGGGCACGGCCCACGGCATCTATCTCGTCGATGAAGATGATGCAGGGACTCTTCTCCTTGGCCTGACGGAAGAGGTCGCGCACACGGCTGGCTCCCACGCCCACGAACATCTCCACGAAGTCGCTGCCCGACATGGTGAAGAAGGGCACGTCGGCCTCGCCAGCCACAGCCTTGGCCAGCAGCGTCTTACCCGTTCCGGGAGGGCCCACGAGCAGGGCGCCCTTGGGAATCTTGCCACCCAGGTCGGTGAACTTCTTGGGATTCTTCAGGAACTCCACGATCTCCTGCACCTCCTGCTTGGCACCAGCCTGTCCGGCCACGTCCTGGAACGTCACCTTGGGGCCGTTCTTCTTGTCCACCATCTTGGCACGGCTCTTGCCCACGCTGAAGATGCCGCCGCCCGCACCACCGCCGCCCATGCGACGCATGATGAAGACCCAGAAGAAGATGATGAGGATGAGGGGGAAGAACTGCCAGAAGATGTGGCTCAGCGTGTCGTCCGACTGCTGGTACTCCACCTTGACCTTCTCATGGCGGCTCAGGTAGGTCGAGTCGCTGTTCACCTTGTCGAGGTAAGCCTGCACACCCTCGCGCGGACAAGTGATGTCCAGGAAGGCATCCTGCTTGGGATCCACGGTGCGGTGGAACACGTCGCGCGTATGTTCCGCACCGATGTAGAGCTTCATCTTGCCGTCGGACTCGTTGATGATCACCTTCGAGCAGTAGCCACTGTCCACGTACTCCTGGAACTCACTGTAGGTAGCCTGCTTGATGGCACCCACGTTGCCCTTCCCCTCTCCAGTGATGAAGAGGTAACCCAGGGCCACGGCCACGATAATGTATATCCACGACAGGTTGAAGCGTGGCTTCCTGTCGTTGTTTCTATTCTGTTCGTTCTCGTTCATTTCGATTTTTTGTCGTTTGCTTGTTTAGTCGTTTTAGTCGTTTTTTAGTCGTTTAGGAGACTAGTCGTTTAGTCGTTTAGGGGACTTGCCGTTTAGTCGTTTAGGGGACTAGTCGTCTGGTCGTTTAGGACATTTTGATTAGCCGTCCCCATTCTGCTCCCCTCCCTTTAGGGGAGGGGCCGGGGGAGGGTCTTGAGTCCTTTTTTTAATCCAAATCCTCCAGCTCCGTCAGTGCAGCATCGGCCCAGAGGTGCTCCAGGTCGTAGAACTCGCGCTCCTCGGGCAGGAAGATGTGCACCATCACGTCGGCATAGTCCATGGCCACCCAGATGGAGTTCTGCGTACCCACGGTGGCCAGCGCATGCCCGCCTCCAGCCTTACGCACGTTGTCGTCCACGCTATGCGCCAAGGCATTGACCTGCGAGGGCGAATTTCCCGTGCACACCA
The DNA here is from genome assembly GCA_045616065.1 of Bacteroidaceae bacterium. Taxonomy (GTDB): domain Bacteria; phylum Bacteroidota; class Bacteroidia; order Bacteroidales; family Bacteroidaceae; genus Physcousia. Next base: position 13,779 of record JAZLFZ010000045.1, read on the forward strand.
CGAAGTACTGACAAATGGTGTCGTCAATCTCCGTCAGGTCGGCAATGGTAATGCGGTGGCCCTTCTTGTCCTGCAGGCCCTTCACTATCTCGTCTACTAATTGTTCTGTTCCAATCATTCTATAATAATACCTTATTTAATAATGGCTACAAAGGTACGATAAATAGTCCATTCGCTGAAATAATAGGCACGGAAACTCCCGTTTTTTGAGTTTTTTTTACTTTTTTCTGCATTTTTTTCAGTAAATTGTTTGCAGTATTGAAAAAATGTCGTACCTTTGCACTCGGAAAACAAAACCAAGGGTGGTTTACTTCCCAACTGATTGGGCTATGGTGTAATGGTAACACTGCAGATTCTGGTCCTGCCTTTCCTGGTTCGAGTCCGGGTAGCCCAACAAGAAAAGCTCTCAGCCAAACGCTGAGAGTTTTTTTTATTTCCTCTTTCTGAACGAGCAAAAAAAAGGTCAAACCGGGTTTGTTCCCAGTTTGACCTTTTTCTGTTTTATACTGTCCTTCCCATGGTCGCAGGCGGACAGTGGGCATCACTCTTCGCTCTCCTCCTCGTAGTGCTGGAAGAGGAAGTCGTTGTAGGGATACTTCTGGACGTGGAGTTCGCGTACTTTCTTGTATAGGATATCCTTCAGCTCGTCGATGTTGGTCTGCTCGCGGGCCGAGATAAAGAGGCAATCACCGTTCATCTTGGCCATCCAGGTGTGCATCATCTCTTCGAGCGAGATGTTCTCGCGCGTGGCCGGAGTGAGGTCGTCAGCCTCCTTCTCCACCCAACGGTAGGCGTCCACCTTGTTGAATAGCAGCATGGTGGGACTGTCCGCGCAGCCCAGGTCGCTGAGCGTCTTCTCCACCACCTTGATCTGATCCTCGAAGTCGGGATGCGAGATGTCCACCACATGGATGAGCAGGTCGGCCTCGCGCACCTCGTCGAGGGTCGACTTGAAGGAATCCACGAGGTCGGTGGGTAACTTGCGGATGAAGCCAACCGTGTCGCTGAGCAGGAAGGGCAGGTTGTCGATGATGACCTTACGCACAGTCGTGTCGAGCGTGGCAAAGAGCTTGTTCTCGGCGAACACCTCGCTCTTGGCCAGCAGGTTCATCAAGGTCGACTTGCCTACGTTGGTATAGCCCACCAGAGCCACACGAATCATGCGGCCGCGGTTGCTGCGCTGGGTTGTCTTCTGACGGTCGATGTCGGCCAGGCGCTGCTTCAGCAACGCCATGCGATTGAGGATGATACGACGGTCCATCTCCAGCTGCGTCTCACCGGGACCACGCAGTCCCACAGTACCCTTTCCGCCGCCACCTCCGGAGCCACCGCCCTGGCGCTCAAGGTGCGTCCACAGGCGCTGCAGACGAGGCAGCATGTAGCGATACTGCGCCAGCTCGACCTGCGTCTTGGCATTAGCCGTCTGGGCACGCATGGCAAAGATGTCGAGGATGAGACTGGTGCGGTCCAGCACCTTCACCTTGAGCACTTGTTCGATGTTACGCAACTGCTTGGCACTCAACTCATCGTCAAAGATAACCATATCCACGTCGCGCTCGGCATCCTCCTCCATCTCGATGAACTCACGGATCTCCTCCAGCTTACCCTTGCCCAAGTAAGTCACCTGGCTCGGTCCGTTGGCTCGCTGCGTGATGCGCTTGATGGTCTCTGCTCCGGCCGTCTCGGCCAGGAACTCCAGTTCATCGAGATACTCGCGCGTCTTGCGCTCGTCCTGCTGGGGCGTGATAAGACCCACGAGAATGGCTCTCTCGGGTCCCGTCTCAATAATGTTATGATACTTGACGTCCGTCATTCCCTCCTGAAAAGGCAATGACGAACGGCTTGAATTATAGTGTTTACTTCTGCTTGTCTTCATTTACTTTACCTGTACTACCAGATACTTGCTGACGCTCCAGAACTGCTGGGGATTGGTGACGTGCAGCTCATACTCGCCCTTGGCATCCTTGACCAGCTGATAGCTGCCCGAGGGATGGTTTGTCAGCAGCTTGGCACTCTTGCTGTAAAAGCGGATATCCTTGTCGTAGCGGATGTCAATCTGCGTGAAGTATCCCTTGTTGAAATCACCGTTCTTCAGCACATCGCCGCTATCCAGAATCTTCTGTTCCTTCAGTTCGTTTTTGGTACCAAAGACGAACCACGCCATGTTCAACTCCTTGTCCTGCGCTGCCACCTCGGCTGTCTTCTGCTCGTTCTCGGTGGTCAGGTTGCTTACGTTCTCGCTGAGCTGCTCAATCTGCTCGCCCTGCTCTGCGATGATCACATCGCGCTCTGCCAGCTGAGCCTGCAGTTCCTGCACGCGGGCCACCTGCTCCTTCATCTGTGCCTCCAGCGCCTCGATGTGCTTCTGCAGACTGGTCAGGTTGCTCGACGACTTCGACAGCTTCCTCTTCAGCTGGTCAATGAGCTCGCGGTTCTGCTGCATGGTCTGCTGGATGAACTGCATGTTCTCGTTTATCTGTTCCTTCTGCATACCCTCAGCGTTGGCATCCTTCAGGTCGACACGTCCTTCGGCCTCCTTGATCATGCGGAATCCCTCTTCCACCTGGGCTGCCATGTCCATGAAGTCTTCCAGCTCCTTGGCCTGATTGGCGTTGACAGCTCTCAGCGAGTCAATCTCGCGCTGTGCGGCCAGTTCCGTTTCCGACACGCCCTGTTTACCTCCACATGCCGTCAGCATCATCGCACCAAGGGCATAAATAAATACTTTCTTCATAATCATTACTTAAATCAAATTTGGGTCAAACTCCTTCTTCTTTTTCTTTTTATCCTTCGAAGGGCTGACGTTATTCCTATTGTCTGTCACGCCGTCCGGCTGACATTCTAACATTTCGGTTTTACCATTCCTCTCCCCCATCGTTCGGCGGTTCTTAGGCTCTTCGCCGTTCTTCCGGCTCCTGGGCTCCTCCGCACGCTGACCAGCTTGCTCGCAACCGCCCAGCACGATGACGAACTCGCCACGCGGCTCCTGCGACTCGAAGTGGGCCAGCACCTCCTGCAGCGTGCCTCGCACACTCTCCTCGTGCACCTTCGATATCTCGCGACAGCACGACACGGGGCGCTCCGGTCCGAAGACCTCGATGAACTGCTGCAAGGCCTTTACCACACGATGGGGAGATTCGTAGAAGATAATGGTGCGAGGTTCGTCGCGCAGCTCTTCTAGGCGCGTCAGGCGTCCCTTCTTCTGGGGCAGGAAGCCCTCGAAGCAGAACTTGTCGCAAGGCAGTCCGCTGCTGACCAGCGCCGGCACAAAGGCCGTAGCACCCGGCAGCGTGATGACCTCGACGCCCGCACGGATGGCCTCGCGAGCCACGAGGAACCCCGGGTCGCTGATGCCTGGCGTACCGGCATCGCTAACCACGGCCACTGTCTCGCCCGCCCTGAGCCTGTCCACCACGTGCTCCACCGTCTGGTGTTCGTTGAACTTATGGTACGACTGCATGGGAACATGTATGTCGAAGTGCTTCAGCAGTATGCCCGAAGTACGCGTATCCTCAGCCAGCACAAGGTCGGCTTCGCGCAGGACACGGAGGGCTCGCATGGTAATATCCTCCAGATTGCCCACCGGAGTAGGTACAAGATACAGTGTTCCCATGATGCAAAAGTACGAAATAATTCACAATCCGCAGTTCAATCCCACCAATTATTTTCACCATTTAAGGCTTTTTTAGATGTTTTTTGCGTAAAAACATCCGTTTTTCACGCAGAAGTAGTATTTTTGCACCCAATAAGAACTATGAACAGCGAACAATGAACTACGAATTTGAAATACAGCGACGCGGTCGCATCGAAGTCATCTGCGGATCCATGTTCTCGGGCAAGACAGAGGAACTCATACGCCGCATGAAGCGAGCACAGTTCGCCCAACAGCGAGTGGAAATCTTCAAGCCAGCCATCGACGTGCGCTACAGCGAGGAAGACGTCGTCAGCCACGAGGGCAATGCCATACCCAGCACGCCCGTCGACAGCTCGGCCAGCATCCTGCTCATGGGCAGCGAGACTGACGTCGTGGGCATCGACGAAGCACAGTTCTTCGACGCCGGCATCGTCGACGTCTGCAACCAGCTTGCCAACAGGGGCGTACGCGTCATCGTAGCCGGACTCGACCTCGACTTCCGCGGACAGCCCTTCGGCCCCATGCCCGCCCTCTGCGCCATTGCCGACGACGTAAGCAAGGTCCACGCCATCTGCGTCCGCTGCGGAGCACTGGCCTACGTCTCCCACCGCATCGTGGCCGGCGAGAAGCAGGTCCTGCTGGGCGAGAAGGCTGAATACGAACCACTCTGCCGCGAGTGCTACCGCCAGCAGACCGAGACCCGAAACGAACCACAGACGCCCCAAACCACAGCATAACGACATGAAAAAAGAAATCACCTTCGACAGCTTCGCACGCGGACTCATAGTCATCGCAAGCATCGTGGCTGGATACTTCCTCCTCGACCGCCTCAGCGACGTCCTGCTGCCCTTCTTCGTGGCATGGCTGCTGGCCTACCTCATCTATCCCCTCGTCACATTCTTCCAGTACCGCTGCCACCTGCGCTACCGCATCCCCTGCATCGTCCTCGCCCTGCTACTCTTCCTCGCCATCTTTGCGGGCATCCTCGCCCTCGTCATCCCGCCCACCCTCAGCGAGCTCTCCCATCTGCGAGCCGACATCGTACGCATGGTCGACGACTTCGGACAATCGCCTCTGGCCGCACAGGTCGACGCCTATATGAAGCAATACTTCGACGAGAACACCATAGCCAACGTCTTCAAGGACAAAGACCTCATGTCCATCCTGCAGGCAGGTGCCACGCAGGCCTGGGGACTCATCACCAACGCCCTCAGCCTCGTCATGGGCATACTCGGAGCCTTCATCGTGCTCCTGTACCTATTCTTTATATTAATGGACTACGAAAGCATATCCAAGGGCTTCGTCAACCTCTTCCCACACAGCAAGCGCGGCATGGCCTCCATGGTGCTCGACGACGTCAAGAACGACATGAACGCCTACTTCCGCGGACAGGCACTCATCGCACTCATCGTCGGCATACTCTTCAGCATCGGATTCAGCATCGTCGGACTGCCCATCGCCGTCGGCCTGGGCATGTTCATCGGCTTGCTCAACCTCGTGCCCTACCTCCAGACACTCGGCATCGTGCCCGCCACGATCCTCATCTTCCTGCGCTCCACTCAGACGGGCGAGAGCTTCTGGCTCCTGCTTCTCTACTGCGCCATCGTCTTCCTCATCGTACAAGGCCTTCAGGACATCGTCCTCACACCCCGCATCATGGGCCACATGATGGGACTCAAGCCCGCCATCATCCTGCTCTCACTCTCCGTCTGGGGCAGCCTGCTCGGCTTCATCGGCCTCATCATCGCCCTACCCCTCACCACCCTCCTCATCTCCTACTACCGGCGCTTCGTGCTGGGCGAGCACCGGCTCGACGTAGCTCCTGCCGACTGGAAAACAATAGAGAAAGAGGCCGAAAAATCACAAAATGCATAGTCACATGCGCAAAAAATACGCTTCTTCGTACGCAAAACGCATTTTTACGCAAGATTTTTAGCTTTTAATTTTCGGATTTTAATTTTTTGTTGTACCTTTGCACCCGCTAACGCCCCCGTGCAGTTAGCCTCAATCGGTTTGGTCCGCTAGCTCAGTTGGTAGAGCACAACACTTTTAATGTTGGGGTCTTGGGTTCGAACCCCAAGCGGGCTACCTCACAAAATCCTCTGACTTTCACACAGGTCAGAGGATTTTTTGTTTCTGTGCGATGCAACATTCAGCCCAGACAGGAAGGGCTCCGTCCAACATTCATGGCTGGTGGAAAGGTGGAGCCCATTGTACAACCGGAAGGGCTATGGCGTCACGTTTGTAAAGCAAATTCAGTGCAACACACCTTCTGAGAATCGCGTAGCAGTCAGCACACCGAGAGATGCTTGCATACACGCGATTCTAGTAACCATTTATCGTTCAAATCGTTACATTTTAACAAGAAAGAAAACGCACGAAAATCAGGCGAAAAAGATGGTTTTTCCGCTGCAAATGACGAATTTTAACGCTGCGAGTAACGAAAAAAGACGCTGCGTCACTCGAAAAAAGACGGAGCGTCGTTTCATTTTTCCCGCAGCAGTAACCGAAAAACGGTCGAACGGCATCGCAAAAACATCCTTCCAGAGCTCCATTTCTTCATGCCTTGCGCTAGATTGACGCGAAAAACATACAGAAATTCGGCCTCTTTTGTAAATAATCATGCCAACATCTATTATCTGATTGGGAACGGAAGGGGGCAGCATTACGACTCAATGCCGAATGTAGTTACCTAAGCTATTGGATTTTTCTACTTAGGCAGCCCCATTTAAGGTCTCTTTTCCTGTTTTTCTTCCGCCAAGTGGACGAAAATGCAAGAAAAGCGAGAAAAGAGGAGGGAAAAACAAACAAGTTATCGATTTATTACATATCTTTGCAACGTGAAAACCTTGCAAAAACGGAATTTGTCATGGCAAAGTATCTTGACCCCAAGGCCGACCTGACCTTCAAGAAGGTGTTTGGCGAACATAAGGAGCTGCTGATAAGCTTCCTCAATGCCCTGTTGCCCCTGCAGCCGGGCAAGGAGATTGTGTCCATAGAATACCTGCCGGCCGAGATGGTGCCCATCAACCCGGACAAGAAAGATACCATCGTCGACGTGCGCTGCACGGACACGGAGAATCGCCAGTTCCTCGTTGAGATGCAGATGTACTGGACGGACATGTTCAAACGCCGCACCTTGTATAACACGTGTAAGGCATACGCGCGACCGCTGAAGAAGGGCGAGAACTACAGCGAAGTGAAGCCTATCTACACGCTAAGCCTCATCAACGACGTCGCCTTCCCCGAGCTCTCCGACGAGTTCTACCACGAGTTTGTGCCGATGCACCGCAACCACACGGACGAGATTATCGAGGACTTCGAGATGATATTCGTCGAGCTGCCCAAGTTCATGCCCTCCTCATGGCAGGATCGTAGGATGGCTGTACTGTGGCTCCGCTTCCTCACGGAGATTGACGAGAACACGAAGGAAACTCCTGCCGAGCTTGCTGCAGACGCACTCGTTGCCAAGGCGCTCGGGTTGGTGGAGGAATCCACCTATTCCGATGCCGAGCTCTACTCCATCGACCGTTACTGGGATCAGATAAGCCGCGAGCGAACCATAGAGTATGCAGCGGAAAGAAAGGGCGAGGCAAAGGGCCTGAAGCAAGGCCGTGCAGAAGGCCTTGCAGAGGGTCGTGCAGAGGGTGAAAAGTCGAAAGCCTTTGCCATTGCGCGCAATCTGCTGTCTATGGGTATGACCATGGAGCAGGTGTCGCAGGCCACGGGTCTCAGCGCCAAGGAAATCAGCACCTTGTAAAGACGAATGAGCATATTTATAAACCCGCGAAACTGTAAGTAACTGACATTTTATAGCAATTTGAGACACGGCTCAGCCGTAGTCGCATGCAAGACACAATGCAGAATTTTATCACCGAAAGAACATAACACACGTCATGATGAAAAAGACTATCTGCGCCCTCGTAGCGCTTTTGGCAATGGGGCTGTCTGTCCTGGCACAACCCGCACAGCCAGACCCGGAACTTGAATTTGTACTGGAACTGAAGGTGAAGCTCGGACAGGCATTCGGCGTGGGCAAGACGGCGCACGGCAACCGCTTCGTCATCCCCATTACAGGAGGTACGTTTGAGGGCCCCAACATCAAGGGTGAGGTTCTGAACGGCGGTGCTGACTACCAGCTACAGAACCAGGAGATGGGCCGCACCGACCTGGAGGCCATCTACTGCATCCGCACCGACGACGGTGTGAGCATCCACGTCCGCAACCGAGGAATCATCGGTGGAAACGGCTATTTTTACTGTTCGCCCAGCTTCGAGGCACCCATGGACAGCAAGTACGCCTGGCTGAACAATGCCATCTACGTGTGCCGTCCCGCTGGCTTTATGGACGGGGGCATCGCACTGAAAGTGTGGATGGTGCGCGACGCAAAAAAGACTGAATAAACGAAAAGACATACTGAAAACATGAAGAATCTATGCAAGCATGCGGCAAGGCTGATGATGGCCTTTGCACTCGCAACACAACCCATCCAGCAGGCAGCGGCCTTCGACGGCAGCACACTGGAGGGTGGAAAGAAGTTCTACCTGTTCAACATCTACCAGGCCAAGTTCCTCAATGCCGACAACAAGCTGACGACGGGCGAACCCGTGCTGCTGACGGCAGAGGAGACGGGCTTCACCATCAACGGCACCACCTACACGGCCACGCAGAACACCGAAGGGTTCTACCAACTGAAGAGCGCAGGCAAATACTTTGCCTTCGAGGACAAGGTGGCCGACCCTGAAAGCCCCACCGACGAGAACCGCGCCATGTACAAGGGCGGCGGCGTGACCTGCCAGCTCAGCAGCAACAATACGGACCGCAGCCACTGGATGCTCATCTCGGAGGAGGAATATGCCGAGTGGGAGGCCAAGAAGAAGTTCACTGTGGCCAGCCTCAACGTGGACGGCATGCCGAAGTCGGTAAGCCTTGCAGGTAATGAGATAAGCCTCAACCCCGACGCCAAGGAGGAGGCAGGTGGCATCGCATTCGGCAAGAAGTTGCTTACCAGCGGCTTCGACATCATCGGTGTCAGCGAGGATTTCAACTACCACAGCCAGATATGGGACAATGCATGGAACAACGGAGAGGGTGTTCATTACAACGCCACCACACACCGTGGCATCATCTCCGTCGGCAACGCCAATCTGCTCAACTACCTTAGCCAATCACCGCTTTTCGATACCGATGGTCTCTGCCTTTTCTACAAGGTGGGAGCCGCTACTCCCAGCGATGAGAGTTTCGTGAAGTGGAACGACCACTATGGTTATACCGACAATGGTGCCGACGGACTTATAAAGAAAGGTTACCGATACTACCTCATCACCTTGGCCGACGGCACCGAGATTGACCTCTACACCATGCACATGGATGCAGAAGCAAGCGCGGATGACAACGCTGCCCGCGCCAGTCAGTTGACACAGCTCGTCACAGCCATCAAGGCCACCAACAACAAGCGCCCCATCGTCATCATCGGCGATTCGAACTGCCGCTACACACGCGACAAGGTGAAGACAAACCTCATCGACGCCATCAATGCCGACGAGCGCTTCACCATCCGCGACCCCTGGATCCATTTTGGCCGCAACGACACGTACCCCGCCTACGGCACCGGCTCCATCATGGCCAGCACGGAAGGCTACCTGAAAGGTGAGGTGGTGGACAAAATCTGGTATATTAATAATAAGGAGAGTGATATACGCCTTGTGGCCGAGACCTACGCACAGGATCTCTCGTTCGTTGACGAGGAGGGTTCACCTCTGTGCGACCACAAGCCCTGCGTCGTGACCTTCTCCTACCATGCCTTCGACCCAGAGACGGACGACAAGCCCGTCACCGAGATAAGCGAGGAACCCGTGTTCCTGCGCAATCGCGAGACGGGTCGCTACCTGATGAACGGTGGCTGGTGGGGCAGCCATGCCGTGGTGGGCAACTACGGCAAGGATATCATGATGTCGAAGCTGCCCAACGGCAAGTACGACATCAGCACTCCCTACGGCCACATCACGGATGCCGCCTACGTGGACAACAACAACCCGAACGAATACATCAAGGAATGGAACCTGATTGAGGAGGACGGCTACGTAGTGCTCAGCTACAACCAGAACGGCATCAACAAGGCACTGACTACCAACGATCCCGCCTACTTCAACGACAACCCCCTCTACCGCTACGTCACCACAGCTCCGCTCAACGTCAAGGACAAGCACCAGCAATGGGAAATCGTGACCAAGGAACAGATGGAGGCAGAGATGGCTAAGGCCAATCCAGTAGACAGAATCAACGTTACGCACCTTATCAAGTCGGCCAACTTCGACCGCATCGATTGGAATGAACATGGCGAATGGAAGTTCACCAACAACGCATCCAACTACGTGACGGACAATGGCATAGGAGGCGCAGACAACGACGCATTCTGCAACTTCAACCGCAGCATTTCAACCAAGACATACGGCACGATATCTCGCAACAACACTTGGGATCTGTACCAGACGCTGAGCGTGAAGCCTGGCTATTATGTGGTTACCTGCCAGGGATTTGTACAGGAGGGCAATGCCGATTCGCAGAACGTGAAGTTCTACGCATGGTCGAACCCCGAAGGCGAATACGTGATGAACGCACAGACCCTGGCCAGCTACCGTTCTGTGGCCGAAGCCGACCGTCCCACGAGTGGCAACCAGACGAGCGCGGCACGTGCCTTCGACAAGAACCTCTACATCAACACGCTGCCCGTCACGAAGGTAGGCACGGATGGAGTACTCGTCATTGGTGCAAAGAAGGACGAAAGGACCAAAAGCAACACGACATGGACGGTCGTGGACAACTTCCAGCTCTTCTACCTGGGCGACACCGATCCCGCCGAGATTGCCGCCCGCGACGTGAACAACGACGGCAAGATTGACGCTGACGACGTGGCCGCCATCATCCGCATCATCCTGGAGCACGATGCCACCGACCTAAACACCGACGCAGCCGACGTGGACAAGAACGGAAGCATCACCATCAAGGATGCCACCGAACTGATCGAGAAAATCATCACAAGAGGCGAATAGAATCGTTACAAGAGGTAGCGCCGTTACCACAAGACTTGACGGCAATCATCCTCAAAAAGCACAGCCCCCTGCCCGACCAACTGACAGCATCGTCAGGGTCATGCAGGGGGCTGCGCTGCTTTATGGTGCTACTTCCCGCGAGCGAAACTGTGTCGCCACACCCACGAAAGCAGGAAATACACGATGAAAGCGGAGAAAAAGCCTGCTATTGCGTCCACAAGGTAATGGGCATGAATGTAGACCGTGGCCATGCAGAGGCAAACGTATAGCGGCAAGATGACCAGCGAGAAAATGCGCATACGATTGCGAAGAGCAAGAATAAGCACAATGGTGGCCACACCGATATGACTGCTGGGGAAGGCTGCCGTAGGACGTTCGCCGGCATCGTGGGCCGCAGTGACAAGGCTATGGAAGAGTCCGTCCGTGCCGGCAGCGGGATACATCTCGCGCATCTCGTGAAAATAGTGTCCCACGTTCGGGAACACCCCGTTGACCGGATCCACGCCGTCCACTAAGTAGTAATACTGCGGACCGGCCACTGGCAGGAAGATGTAGACCACATAATAGGTAAAGAAGCTGGCCATGACAATGAACGAGGTGCGCATCAGCTCGGCATTGCGGTGCAGCCACGTACAGAAGACAAGGAAGAAAGTCATCGGAAAATACGAGAAATATCCCATATAGAGAGCCTCGCTGAACCAAGCTTGTGGCATGAGCTCGCTGAAACGCAGCGAGGGTTGACACCCGAAGAGGCTGTGATCCCAGGAAGCAAAGACGTGGTCGAGGTTGGAGAAGAGACGGTTGAACTCGTAGGTATCGGGATACCAGCGACTCAGCGTACTCATCACCAAGAAGATGCGTAGGAACTGCGTCACGCGACAGGGGTACTTGTGATAGATGAAATAAGCCAGTACCAACCACCCCATCGCCAGGGCACGCTCGCCCAGCATGGACAGCGGATCCACCAACTGTCCAGCCAGCAATGCCATCAGCACCAGGGTAAAGGCACCGTAGACCAGCATGGCCCACTCCACTGGCCAAAGCCCTTTCTGCAACTTATCCTCGGGCAATCGGACTATGAGTTCTTTATAATTCATACGTTTTCCTATTGAATCCTGTTGTTATCCTTATACCTTATTATTATAGCCATTTATTAGCTTTGTACCACGCTACGGTGGCCTTGACACCACGCTCCAGCGGCCATTCGGGTTCGTAGCCCAGGTCGCGACGGGCGGGGTCGATGTCGCATTGCCAGTTGCGCTGGCTCAGAATGTGATACTTGTCGAGGTTGAGCGTAGTGGTCTTGTGCAACAAGCCATTCACCTTGCCCGACACGGCACAGACGGCCTTAAGGAACCAGAGGGGAGCCTTGATGTGAAGCACCCACGGACGGCCCAGTTCCTCCTGCAGGAGGTCGCTGAAACAACGGCTGTGGTACACGTCGCCATCGCTCAGGAAGTAGGCTCTACCCTCCACGCCCTCGGCCTCCAGCGCCAGAAAGACAGCCTTGACGAGGTCCAGCACGTAGATAAACGTAATCTCCTGCGGCTTGTATCCCACGGCAAAGTCGACATGTTGCCTGATGCTCTTGGCCATAAGGAAATAGTCACGTTCACGTGGACCGTACACACCCGTCGGACGCAGGATAACCCACGATAAACCCGACGTTTTTTGCAGATATTGTTCTGCCTCCAGCTTGCTCTTCCCGTACGCAGTATTGGGCTGTGGCACGTCGGTCAGCAGGATGGGGGAGTAACGCCAAGGCAGCGAACTGCCGGACTTGCCGGGGCCATCGGCCTTCTCGCGAATGGCGCCGAAAACACTGAGACTGCTGATGAAGACGAAGCGTCGCGGTGTCATATCCTCTGCCTGTAAGGCTTCGACAAGGTTCTTCGTGCCCTCCGTATTGGTGCGATAGAAGTCCTCGGGATTGATGCACTTGGTGGCCCCGGCCGCATGCACCACGTAGTCCCAGCCCCGGCCGCCCATCGTCTCCTTGAGCTGGCGCAGCTGGCTGCGCAACACGTCCGGGTTGCCCAGGTCGAGCTCGGCAAAACGGATACGCTCATCCAGCAAGTACTTCCTGCTGCTGGATGCGCGTACGCCGGCCCACATCTCGTGGCCAAGAGCGAGTCCCTCGCTTACAATAAAACTGCCAATGAAACCACTGGCACCCGTGACAAGTATCGTCATTACAACGTCTGAAAAGTTAATTTTGTGCAAAGATACGTCTTTTTTATTAAAAAAGCAGACAAAAAAGTGTTTACTTCATTTTTTTTTGCTTATTTTGTAGTCAGAAACATTAAAAAGAAGTATTACCATGAGTAAGTCGAACAAAAAAGGTGGCAAACGCATCACCAAGAAAGAGTTGATTGGAATGATGGTCCAGCTCTTCCAGTCACGCAGTGAGGACAACCTTCCCCTGAAGGAGATTTATCGTGTATTGGGCTTGGACACGCATCCCGCCAAGATGCTCTGTATGGACGTGCTCGAGGAGATGCTGCTCGACGACTTCATCGTGGAGAAGCCCAAATACTTCTACCGCCTCAACATGCCCAGCCAGATGATGGAGGGCGTCTTCCACCGCAAGGCTAACGGCAAGAACACCTTCGTGCCCAACGAGGGAGGCGAACCTATCCTGGTGGCCGAGCGCAACTCGATGAACGCCATGGATGGCGACATCGTGAAGGCATCGATGATGGCACGCCGACGCAACCACGTCCGCGAAGCCGAGGTCATCGAAATAGTGAAGCGCTCGGACAAGCAGTTCGTGGGCACGCTGCAGGTCAGCAAGAACTATGCCTACCTGCTCACCGAGGACCGCACGCTGGCCAACGACATCTTCATCCCCATTCGCGACCTCAAGAAGGGCAAGACGGGCGACAAGGCCGTAGTGAAGATCGTAGAATGGCCCATGAACAGCAAGAATCCTGTGGGCAAAGTGATAGATATCCTCGGTCAAACGGGCGAAAATAACACCGAGATGCATGCCATCCTGGCCGAGTTCGGCCTACCCTACTCCTACCCCCAATCGGTGGAGGATGCGGCCGAACTGATTGACGCCAAGATCACCCAGCAGGAGATTGACCGCCGCGAGGACTGCCGCGAGACGATGACCTTCACCATCGACCCCTACGACGCCAAGGACTTCGACGACGCCATCAGCATCAAGGTGCTGAAGGGCGAGATGGGAGCCGACGACGCACTCTACGAGGTGGGTGTCCATATTGCCGACGTATCACATTATGTAAAGGAGGGCAACGCCATCGACAAGGAGGCCGTGAAGCGTGCCACGAGCGTCTACCTCGTGGATCGCACCATCCCCATGCTGCCCGAGCGCCTCTGCAACTTCATCTGTTCGCTCCGTCCCGACGAGGAGAAGCTGACATTCAGCGTGATGTTCAAGATGACGCCAAAGGCCGAGGTGAAGGACTACCGCATCGTGCACACCGTCATCAAGAGCGACCGACGCTTTACCTACGAGGAGGTGCAGAAGGTGCTGGAGGACCACCACGAAGCCAGCGAGGAGGACTACCAGCGTCCGGGCGACAAAGCCATCCCCACCGATCCCAGCTACCGCCCTGCCGAGGACTTCTGCAACGAACTCATCGTGCTGAACCGACTGGCCAAGCAACTCCGAGCCAAGCGCTTCGAGACGGGTGCCGTGGACTTTGACCGCGAGGAGGTGAAGTTCCATATCGACGAGACGGGCAAGCCGCTGGGCGTCTACTTCAAGTGCGCCAAGGATGCCAACAAGCTCGTGGAGGAGTTCATGCTGCTGGCCAACCGCACCGTGGCCGAGAGCATCGGCAAGGCCGTCAACCCGAAGGCCAGGAAGAACAAGAAGGCTGAGCACGGCGAACTGCCCGAGATGAAGGGCACGAAGACCTTCGTATATCGTGTACATGACCTGCCCGACCAGAACAAGCTGATGAACCTGAGCGACTTCGTGAGCAAGTTCGGCCACAAGCTGAAGACGACTGGCAACATGAAGGAGGTGAGCAAGAACATCAACAAGATGCTGGCCGACTGCAAGGGCAAGAAGGAGCAGAACATGGTGGAGATGATCACGCTCCGTGCCATGATGAAGGCTCGTTACAGTACGCTCAACATCGGTCACTACGGCCTTGCTTTTGAATATTATACGCATTTTACATCACCCATCCGGCGCTATCCCGACCTGATGGTGCACCGTCTGCTGACCCGTTATGCAGAGGGTGGACGCAGCGCGCTGAAGGAGAAGTACGAGGACCTGTGCGACCACTCCAGCGAGATGGAACAGCTGGCAGCTCAGGCCGAGCGCGCCAGCATCAAATACAAGCAGGTGGAATACATGCGCGACCACATGGGTGAGGAGTTCGACGGCATCATCAGCGGTGTCACGGAGAGCGGCATCTACGTGGAGGTGAACGAGAACAAGTGCGAGGGCATGGTTCCCCTGCGCGACCTCGACGACGACTACTACGAGTTTGACGAGAAGAACTACTGCCTGCGCGGCCGTCGTCATCACAACGTCTACGCGCTGGGCGACCCCATCCGCATCAAGGTGGCACGTGCCAACCTGGAGCGAAAGCTCCTCGACTTCGTACTGGCCGACAGCGAGAAGCCGGCCGAGAACACCACGTTCGAGTCATACGAGGCCTACAAGGCCAGCATGGGCATAGGCAGCAGCCACACAGCCGGAAACTCCGGGAGGACCGCCAGCACCGGGCATCCCGGAAAAGCCGGTAAGCGCGGGAATTCCGGCAAATCCAAGAAGAGAAGATGAAATCCGCCACCTCCCATAGCCAAGTACTGGTTCAGGAACAGCGCCAGCAACTCTCTGCGCAGCAGCTGCTGGCCTCTGAACTCACGGCCCTCTCGGTCGAGGAGCTCTGTGCCCGCATCGAAAAGGAATGCATAGAGAATCCCTGGCTCGAACGCCAGTCGGACTCGGAGGAGGACAGCTACGGGATGAACGATACGGACAGTCAGGACAGCAGACAGGAGACGGGCGAGTTGCTCGAAGACAGCATGGAGCAGCAAGACAGCATGCAAGATTATGCCACCAGCGAGAACGACTGGGAAAGCAACGAGTTTCCAGAAACCTCCAATGCCGAGCAGAAAGGATACCGCGAACGGGGCGACGAACTGACATTCCACGACCTGCTCCTGCAGCAGATGGGCGAATACGACCTCAACGAGCGGCAGCGCACCCTGCTGGAGTTTCTTATCGGTTCGCTGGACGACAACGGACTGCTGACCACTCCGCTCATTGACATCTGCGATCAACTCGACTATAAATACTACATCACCACCTCCGTGGAGGAGCTGGAGAACCTGTTGACACACGTACTACAGGAGTTCGAGCCTTACGGCATCGGAGCCCGTTCGCTTATCGAATGTCTGCGCATCCAGGTAAACCACAATGAGCATCTTCCGATGCGCACCCAACTGCTGACACTCTTCGAGAAACATGCCGATGAATTCAGGCAAAACCACTGGGATGTCATCAAACGTCGCATGAAACTCACCGACAGCGAGGTGGCCTCGATGCAACGCACCATAAAGCGCCTCAACCCCTACCCGGGGGGCAGTGTGGGGCGCGCCCCCGAAGACTCAGCCCACGTCATCGTACCCGACTTCAAAGTGCAGACGGACGAGTACGGCAACGTGCAGTTTGCACTCTGCGAACAAGACATACCACGCCTGTCGCTCAGCGAGGACCTGACCGAATGGAACAAGGCCCACGACCACATCGACATGGAGCACATCCGGCGCGACGAACTCGAAGCACTCCGCTTCAACCGCAAGATCATGGAGCGCGGCAACATGTTCATTGAGGCACTGGCACAGCGACGTGTGTCGTTGACATCGGTCATGCAGAGCATCATAACACGCCAGCGACCCTTCTTCCAGGAGGGTGACGAATCGCTCTTGCGCCCCATGAAACTGGCCGACATAGCCGAGATGACAGGCTTGGATATCAGCACCGTGAGTCGCGTGTGCCAGAGCAAGTCGGTCAGCACCCCCTACGGAACCTTCCCTCTGAAATGGTTCTTCAGTTCGGGTGCCACGCAGGACAACGAAGACGTCTCCGTCCGCAAGATCCTGCAAGCACTGAAGAAGCTGATTAACGAAGAGGACAAGCACATCCCCCTGAGCGACGAACGACTGACAGCCGAACTGAACAAACAAGGCTATGCCGTGGCACGGCGCACCGTAGCAAAATACAGAGAACAACTTGGCATTGCCGTTGCCCGAATGAGAAAGATATGAAGCAACACAACAGAAAACAGTCAGAAATACGCACTATCATACTGATGGCCAAGGTCATCAGCACGCTGTTCAGGCCGATATACTACCCCCTGCTGTGCATGGGCATACTCTTTGCGCTCACACCGCTGGCCTTGCTGCCCTGGCAGTACAAGCTGCTGGAGCTCGCCATGATGTTCGTGTTCACGATAGCCTTCCCTTCGCTTTTCTGCCTGCTTTACCGCAGAATTTACCACATCAAACGTCCCGACATGCGAAAGCGGGAGAACCGCATCGTGCCCTACATCATTTTCATCTTATGCTACATGGTGTACCTTTACCTCATGCGCAACGCCAACGAACCTTACATTCAGATTTCCGTCATCATCGTGGCCCTGCTCATCCAGGTGGTCTGCACACTGATCAGCCTGCGCTGGAAGGTAAGCGTGCATGCAGCCGGAGCCGGAGCCATCATCAGCGCCATCGCAGCATACGGCACCATCTTCCAGTTCAATCCCCTGCTCTGGATGTCCATTGCCATCATAATGGCCGGACTGGTGGGCACAAGCCGCATGATACTGCGCCAGCACAGCCTGACACAGATTCTCGTAGGCACCACGATCGGCGTCGTATGCGGCTACGTCGGAATACTATGGGGCATCCTGCTCTTCGTCTTTGAATAAGAAGAAAAAAAACATAAATCCTAATAATATGACAGCTATAGTAAGTATTATCATGGGCAGCACAAGCGACCTGCCCGTCATGGAGAAAGCCGCAAAATTCCTCGATGAGATGCAAGTTCCCTTCGAGATGAACGCCCTATCAGCCCACCGCACTCCCACCGAGGTGGAGGAGTTTGCCAAGGGAGCCGAGGCACGTGGCCTCAAGGTCATCATTGCCGGTGCCGGCATGGCAGCCGCATTGCCCGGTGTCATCGCAGCCAGCACCACGCTGCCCGTCATCGGTGTACCTATCAAGGGCATGCTCGACGGACTGGACGCTATGCTCTCCATCATCCAGATGCCTCCCGGCATTCCCGTTGCCACGGTTGGCGTAAATGGTGCGATGAACGCGGCCATTCTGGCCGTCGAGATGCTGGCTCTTGCCGACAAGGAGCTCGCCGCTCGCCTCGCTGCCTACAAGCAGGGCCTGGGACAGAAGATTGTCAAGGCCAACGCCGAACTAGCCGAGGTGAAGTATAATTTCAAGGTTAACTAATTCGGTTTCCGTTAATATCATGTATGCTTTCGAAGCACACACTTCCACAGATTATGAGAAGAAAGACTCACGAAGTAAAGATAGGCAAGCTGCGCCTGGGAGGCCAGAACAAGGTAGCCGTGCAGAGCATGACAACTTGCTCGACAATGGACACGGAAGGATGCATCGAGCAATGCATCCGCATCATTGATGCCGGAGCTGACCTGGTCCGCCTCACCACACAGGGAACGCGCGAGGCCGAAAACCTGCGCAACATCAAGGCCGGCCTCATCGAGCGAGGCTATGGTGACACGCCCCTCTGTGCCGACGTGCACTTCAACCCCAACGTGGCCGACGTAGCCGCCACCATCGTGGAAAAAGTGCGTATCAATCCCGGAAATTACGTGGATCCGGCCCGTCAGTTCAAGCACCTTGAGTACACCGACGAGGAGTACCAGGCCGAACTGAAGCGCCTCGACGAGCGTTTCTGCCATTTCCTGTCCATCTGTCGCGAGCATGGCACGGCCATCCGCATCGGCGTGAACCATGGCTCACTCTCCGACCGCATCATGTCGCGCTACGGCGACACGCCCGCAGGCATCGTGGAGAGTTGCATGGAGTTCCTGCGCATCTGCGAACGCGAGCAGTTCCCCGACGTGGTGGTCAGCATCAAGGCCAGCAACACGGTGGTCATGGTACAGAGCGTACGCCTGCTCTGCCAGGAAATGGAGCGCGAAGGCATGGACTATCCGCTGCACCTGGGCGTCACCGAAGCCGGCGAGGGCGAGGACGGACGTCTGAAAAGTGCCGTTGGAATGGGCGGTTTGCTCATCGATGGCATCGGCGACACCATCCGTGTCTCGCTGAGCGAGGAACCCGAATGCGAGATTCCCGTGGCCCAGAGCATCCTGCAGGCTGCCCGCGTACAGATGTGCAAGCCCGAGTTCATCTCGTGCCCCGGCTGCGGTCGTACGCTCTATGACCTGCAGGACACCATCCGCCGTGTCAAGACGGCCGTACTGGAACGTGCCAAGACGAATCAGCGCTACAACACGCTCAAGATAGCCATCATGGGCTGCATCGTGAACGGCCCCGGCGAGATGGCCGATGCAGACTATGGCTACGTGGGCGCTGCCCGCGGCAAGATCAGCCTATATAAAAATAAGGTGTGCGTGGAGAAGAACATTCCCGAAGACGAAGCCGTGGCACACCTCCTCCGACTGATAGACGAAGACGGAGAGGCCTGATGCAAAAAAGGGAGGAGATAAGCCATCTCCTCCCTTTTTTTGTGGTGTAACGATATTTGCACACCACAGTATGACGTCACAGAGCCCTGGCAAACTCCCACCCAATGCTATTGTGCTCGCTCTGGCAGACCTGGGCAGCAAAGGCACATCCGCTTTGTATCAGCTTCGCCCAGGTGTCGGCATCCAACGAGGACAGGTCGGCACGCGTGACACCCTGCCGTATCAGGCTGTAGATGAAGCCGGCATTGAAGTTGTCGCCTGCACCGACCGTGCTGACAGCCTCCACTTCGGGCACCGCATAATCACGGACTGACAGTGGCGTGCAGACCGTAATCAGGCCTGGGCCGCTGGTGCAGATGAAGATGGGACAATAGCGGGCAATGTGCTCGCGATAGATGGTGCGGGCATCGCGCTCGCCATACATCACCTCGAAGTCGTCGGCCGACCCACGCACGATGCTGCTGTGCTGAAAGTTCTCGATGAGCGTGGGCATCAGCTGGTCCAGTTCGTGCTGGTGCGACTTGCGGAAGTTCAGGTCGTAATAAATTACGGCACCGGCATCGGTAGCCTTCGACAGCACCTTGCGCACATAGCCGCGCGTGCCGGGACTGGAGGCATAGTACGAACCGAAGAGCAGGACGTCATCGCTTGTGAAGTCGGGCAGCGCCATCTCCTCACAGGCACTGGGCGGATTCTTGTAGAAGAGGTATTCGGCATCGCCCTGGCTGTTCAGGTAGGCCAGCGAGATGGCACTCTTCTCGTTCGGCCTCATCTCGAAGTATTCCGTACCCACGCCGTTGTCCCTGAGGAACTCGATGGTCTGCTGTCCCACCAGGTCGCCGCCCGTATAGCCGAGAAAGAGGGAGGGCGTTCCGGTGCGTCCCAAGGAGATGATACTGTTGAAACAACTGCCTCCGGGCACGGCCGCCATGGGCTGTTTGTTTTGGAAGAGAATGTCCATTATTGTCTCTCCCATTGCAATTACTCTGCGCATTTTCTATCTATTTTGGTACAAAACTACAACAAATAATCGAGATACACACACTCTTACGTCTTTTTTTCGTAATTTTGCACAAAATATACATATTTGTAAAACATAATTTGAATGACATTTCAAGAATTAGGACTTTCAGAGGCCTTGTTGAAGGCTATCGACGAGGCTGGCTACGTGCAGCCCATGCCCGTCCAGGAGGCCGTCATCCCCTTCCTGCTCAGTGAGGATCGCGACGTGGTGGCACTGGCGCAGACGGGTACCGGTAAGACGGCCGCCTACGGTCTGCCCGTGCTGGAGATGATGCAGGGCCTTCCCTCGACCGGAGAGGACGAGCATCGCGTCAAGGCCGTCATCCTGGCTCCCACGCGCGAGCTCTGCCTGCAGATTGCCGACGACCTGGAGGGCTTCAGCAAGTACATCCCCGAACTGCGCCTGCTGGCCGTGTACGGCGGTGCCAACATCGAACCGCAGATACGTGCCCTGAGGCATGGCATCGACATCATCGTGGCCACGCCCGGCCGTCTCATCGACCTCATGAACCGTGGCGCTGCCCGTCTGGACAGCGTGCGCTACGTGGTGCTCGACGAGGCCGACGAGATGCTCTCGATGGGCTTCCAGGAGGATATGGACACCATCCTCGAAGGGGTGCCCGAGGACCATCGCACGCTGCTCTTCAGTGCCACGATGAGCCGCGAGATAGAGCGCATCGCGCAGAACTACCTCACCAACGCCGAGCAGATACAGGTGGGCAGCCGCAACGAGGGTGCCGAGAACGTGAACCACATCTACTACATGGTGCACGCCAAGGACAAGTACCTGGCCCTGAAGCGCGTCGTGGACTACTACCCCAAGATATACGCCATCATCTTCTGCCGCACCCGCCTGGAGACGCAGGAGGTGGCCGACAACCTCATACGCGACGGCTACAGTGCCGATGCCCTGCACGGCGACCTCTCGCAGCAGCAGCGCGACCTGACGATGCAGAAGTTCCGCCAGCATCGCACCCAGCTCCTCGTGGCCACCGACGTGGCAGCCCGCGGACTGGACGTGACCGACCTGACGCACGTCATCAACTACGGCATGCCCGACGACACCGAGAACTACACCCACCGCAGCGGCCGTACCGGTCGTGCCGGCAAGAAGGGTACGAGCATCTGCATCGTGCACGTGCGTGAGCGCAGCAAGATACGTCTGGTGGAGAAGACCATCCAGAAGGAGTTTGTCAAGGGTGAACTGCCCAGCGGCAAGGACATCTGTGCCAAGCAGCTCTACCGTGTCATCGACGACATCGAGCACGAGGAGGTGGACGAGGAGGAGATTGCCAGCTTCCTGCCCGAGGTGAGCCGCCGTTGGGAGTGGCTCGACAAGGAGGACCTCATCAAGCGTGTCCTCAGTCGCGAGTTCGGCCGTTTCCTGCAGTACTATGCCAATGCGCCCGAGATTGAGGACGTGGAAGACCGCGTCAGCAAGACCGGCAAGGAGGGTGGACGCCGCAAGAAGGGCGACCGCTGCGCCGAGGCCGGCTACACGCGCCTCTTCGTCACGGTGGGCAAGATGGATGGTGTCTATGCCCGCGAGATGATACGTCTCATCGACGCCAACCTGGGCGAGAAGATCGAGGTGGGACGCATCGACCTGATGAAGAACTTCTCGTTCGTCGAGGTGCTGGAGCAGGACGCGCCGCGTGTCATCAAGGCACTCCACGGAGCCCGTGTGAAGGGTCGCGAGGTGCGTGTCGACTATGCCGATGCCACGGGAGGCGACACGGCCAAGGAACCCCGAAAGGCCAGGCGAGGCAAGGACGGCGGAGACTCAAAGGACTTCAGAGAACCGAGAAAGTCTAAAGACGCTAAGGACTTTAGAGAACCGAGAAAGCCTAAAGATGCTAAAACGTCGAGCACCGATCGCCCCATGAACCGTGCCGAGCGTCGCGCTGCCGAGGCAGCTGCCAAAGGCAAGGACGGCAAGCGGAAGCCTTCGCGCGAGGAACGTGGCTACACGGCTCCGCGTGGCAAGAAGACCACCAAGGAGGACTGGATGCAGTTCCTCAATCCCGACATGGCCAGGAAGGGCAAGAAGAACAACGACCTGATTGGCGAGGAGCCCGACTTCAGCGAAGAGGGATGGGCACGCCGATATCCGAAGAAGAAATAGCCCCAGACCCTCCCCCAGCCCCTCCCCTAAAGGGAGGGGAGTAGAATGGGGACGGCTAATCAAAGCTAAATGTCCTAAACGACCAAACGAGTAGTCCCCTAAACGACTAAAAAAACGACTAAACGAGTAGTCCCCTAAACGACTAAACGACTAGTCCCCTAAACGACTAAAAACGACTGAATATGAACTTCAAGAAGATTTTATTATCGGGCCTGATGGCCATTGCCACCCTATCGGCAAGTGCCGACGAAGGAATGTGGGTGCTCCACAATATCGACCCTCGCACCGAGGCAGCCATGCAGCAGCTGGGCCTCAAGCTGAACGCCAAGCAGTTGTACGACCCACAGAGCGGCGTGTCGCTCAAGGATGCCGTGGTGGACTTCGGCGACTTCTGCTCGGGCGTGGTGGTGAGCAAGGACGGACTCGTATTTACCAACCACCACTGCGGCTTTGGTGCCATCCAGTCGCTCAGTACCACCGAGGATGACATTCTCAAGAACGGCTTCGTAGCACACAGCTTTGCCGAGGAGCGTCCTGCCGAGGGACTCTACGTCAACTTCCTGCAAGAGACCATCGACGTCACCGACCGCGTCATGGCCGGCATCAACGCCGAGCGCCGCAAGGACATGGCCAAGAACGATGGCAACTATCGCACCGAGCAGGAACTCTACCAGCAGGCCGGTGCCGAGATTCTGGAGAAGATCTGCGAGGAGTATCGCCAGCAGTACACCGCCCCCACCTACGAGGTGCGCGCCCAGGCATTCTACGGTCAGAGCAAGGCCTATATATCTATATATAAGGTGTATCGCGACGTGCGTCTCGTCTTCACCCCCACCCAGTCGCTGGGCAAGTTCGGTGGCGACACCGACAACTGGATGTGGCCCCGCCAGACGTGCGACTTCAGCGTCTTCCGCATCTATGCCGACAAGGAAGGCAATCCCGCCGAGTACAGCGCCGACAACGTGCCTCTGCACCCCAAGCGCTGGGCGCAGGTCAGCCTGCAGGGCTATGCCCCCGGCGACTACTGCATGACCATCGGCTATCCCGGCTCCACCAGCCGCTACCTGAGCAGCTACGGCATCACCGAGCGCGTGGAGATGCTGAACAAGCCCCGCATCGAGGTGCGCGGACTCAAGCAGGACGTCTGGACCAAGTGGATGAAACGTGAGCGTGCCATCGGCATCAAGTATGCCAGCAAGTTCGCCTCGTCGAGCAACTACTGGAAGAACTCCATCGGCATGAACAAGGCCCTCACCGACCTCGGTGTCGTGGGCCAGAAGCAGCAGCTCGAACAGCGCATCCAGCGTTGGGTGGACCAGAGCGAGGTGCGCAAGGTGCGCTTCGGCAAGATGCTGCCCACCCTCAAGGACCTCTACGCCAAGCGTGGCCAGCTGATTCGCAACATCATGTACTTCAGCGAGACCATGAACGGTTGCGAGATTGCCACCGTCGCCCGTCAGGCCGACCGCCTCGTGCTGGCTCAGGGCGATGCCGACAAGGCTGTCTGTCGCAAGGGCTACGAGGACTATCTCAAGGACTACGACGCGCGCCTCGACGAGGAGGCAACGGCTACGCTCCTCAAGAACCTGGCCGAAAAGCTCGACGCCCAGTACCTGCCCACCGTCATCGACACCGTCAAGACCCGGTTCAACGGCGACTATGCCGCCTTCGCCCGCGACCTCTTCAGCCGCTCCGTCGTGGTGTCTCCCGATGCCATCAGCCGGGTGGAGAAGCTGGGCAAGGAAGCCCTGCAGCAGGACCCCGCCCTGCTCTTCCGTCAGGAGATGATGGCCGCCTACGGCGTGCTGCAGGCCGAGGTCAACCAATACTCGGCCGACATCACCTACAACGAGAACCTCCTCACCCAGGCCTTCCTCGAGATGGAGCAGGAGCAGCCCCACTACAGCGATGCCAACTTCTCCATGCGTCTCTCCTACGGCATCATTCAGGACTACACCGCCGCCGGCACGCACTATCCGTACTACACCAACGCCCAGAGCCTCCTCGACAAGGCTGCCCAGCAGCACGAGATTGAGGACTACCTCCTGGAGGACAACATCATAAGCCTCCTCAAGCAGGGCGACTTCGGACGCTATGCCGACCGTCGCACCAAGGAGATGCAGCTCTGTTTCCTCTCCAACAACGACATCACGGGTGGCAACTCCGGCAGCCCCATGTTCAACGGCAAGGGCGAGCTCATCGGCCTCGCCTTCGACGGCAACTGGGAAGCCATGTCGGGCGACATCTCCTTCGACCCCGCCCTGCAGCGCTGCATCGGTGTCGACATCCGCTTCGTCCTCTACCTCATCGACAAGTGGGGACACGCCGACCGCCTCATCCGCGAGATCGGTGCCAAGTAGGTTGAAGATTGAAGGCTGAAAGCTAAAATTGAAGGCTGGCAACTGACGATTGAAGCCAGAATATAGAATCCCCGGAACGGGCACGATACACACGTATCAATCCCCGTTTCGGGGATTTTTTTTAAGCCCGTTGTTCTGACCCTATGAGCAGAAGAGAGCTTCGTGCAGAAACTGAGGTAACTTCGTGCCGCAGCAGAGGAAATATCGTGCCGCAGCGGAGGCAGCTTTGTGATGCAGCGAGGACATTTACCTTGCTGCAGCGGCTGCACCTTTTTTACGCAGCATGATTTTCTAGACGCCGTACGGCATCTGTCTAGTTGCCGTACGGCGGCTACATAAATGCCGTACGGCGTCTAGAAAATTCCGCAGCATGAAAAAGGTAACCACGCAGCAAGGAAAAGGTAGCCACCCAGCAAGAGCAACATAACGACGCAACAAGAGAAGCTCAGCAACGCTGCAAGACTAACTCAGCAACGCCGCAAGAGAAGTGTGACGACAAGGCAGAAAAAACGCGGTTCTTCTGAGATTTGGAGTGATGATTTTTATGAGTCATCTGGAATTTTGAGTGGAGATTTTTAGAAACTATTTTGAGTTTGATTTTGAGGAGCGTAGCGACGACCTCCTAAAAAAGAAGGCGTACAATTGATTGTAGGG
>JAZLFZ010000046.1:0-48477 GCA_045616065.1 Bacteroidaceae bacterium
CACAAAGATGTTGAACGCAGTATTCGCACTCATACCGAAGTCCTCGCACAGTGCATCGAACTGTGCCTTTACCTTGGAATCCAATCTAACTGTCATTGCTGTCTGTGCCATAACCCTTGTTTTTTTAGTCTTTATGCCATCAATTGATAGCATTTCGATGGCAAAGATACGCGTTTTGTTTGTGATCGCCAAACAAAACGATGAAAAAAGTGTGTGCTTTCTGTGAGTTTATTCCAATTCCAAAGGCTCGTAGGGCGTGTGGATGGATACAGCCTCTCCAATCATCACGTTACCTGCTTTATCCACGGATGCCTTGTGATAGTCAGATGCCTTGAACCAGTTCTCGTTAAATGACTTTTGCCATTTCCACACCTTCTCACGAGTAGAGGCACGGTATGACTTGAAGTCGTATTTATATATAGGTTTAGGCTTCGAAGAGATTTGCACTGCCTCGAAGCGATACACGCCCTTTGTGTCCTGCACCTTGAGGATGAGGCCAGGCAGACCTCCGAACTTCCAAGGACCAGCTTTCGTAGGAATGTCAGTGGCGAACCAAGCCACGAAGTCACGACCACGCCAGTGGCATGTTGCCTTCTGGCACTTGTGGCCCAGGATGGTCTGTGTTTCCGTTCCCATCTTCCATTGCTGCAGGGGATAGGACTCGGTGTAATAGCTGTTGTACTTGCCCAATCCCATAGGCATTGTGGCGTACACGGTCATCTGACCTTTGGAGATGAAAATATCGGAATACTGGTACTCGCTCCATGTCTCCTTGTCCTTGCCGCCATTGCCAAGAAAACGTGGAACGCTACCTGCATTTGGGTTCTTTTTCTTCCAAATGTTGATCAGCGAGTCGGAACGGAAGAGGAAGTCGCTGTAGTACTTTGTCACTCGTTTGCCTATGTCCAGTCGTCCCTGGTCGATGTAGGTGTTCTCATCCTTCACATTATCAGCATTGAAGGCATACCACACACGTATGCGAGTGGTGTCGATGACAAACAGTTTGCCCACGTCCCGATGATTGGGCGTAGAACAATACGCATGCTTAGGTTGTGCACACACGATGCACGAGCAGAGTGCAAGTGCTAAAAGTATAAGATATCGGTTCATAATCGTTTATTCCTTTTCTAGTTGTTCATAGGGTTTTGGTCTGGAAACCAGAACTCCCTGGTCATTAACCATACCAATAGCCTTCCAGAAGTCACGGTTGAGGTCCCCTTGCAGTTTCCAAACCTTTTGACGAGTTGACTTGCCGTACATTTTCTTCGGGTACTGAAAGATGGGGAAGTTTCCCTTCTCAATGCCGACGGCTTCGAAGGTGTAAAAGCGATTCGTGTCATAAACTTTCAGAATAAGCCCTGGCAAGCCACCGAACTTCCAAGGCCCTTTGCGTATAGGAATATCCTTGGTGAACCATGCTACGAAATCACGACCTCGCCAGTGGCATGTCGCCTTTTGGCATTTATGCTCGCAGATGGTAGCCGTTTCCTGCGACAATGTCCACTTCATAGTTGGGTATTGCTCGCTATACCTGTAATGTTGGAAGATGTGATATGGCATGGAAGCCCATTCGGTCAGCGTGTCACCACTGAAGAAAATCGCAGACCATTGGTATTCGCTCCAGATACTCGCGTTTCGTCCCTTCATGCCAAGACTACGATTGTACGAACCTGCATTGGGATGCTCCTTCCACCACTTCTGGAAGGTATTATCTGCCTCTTCTGCAAAGACACTACAATACTTGGTGCAATTCTTGCCTATCTGTAGCTGACCAAAGTCGATATAGGTATCCATCTTATTGATGTCCTGTGCATTCAGAGCATAGAGTACACGCGTAGAAGCATGGTCAATGATAGTACGTTCATTAACACCTCGATAGAACGGATCAGGGCATTGTCCGCTGCCTTGCTTCTGTTGGCAATAGGCTTGCTGCCCTGAGAGGAGCAGCAATGCCATGATTATAAATGTGTGCCTTGTCATTTGCATCTGAAGGGGACGCTGAAGATGAAATAGCAACGGACGGGCTTGCCGTCTTTCTTTGCAGGTCTGAACTTGGGCAACAGTTTGGCCACACGCATGGCCTCGGCATCGAGGAGTGGATCCACTTGTCGGATAAACTTGAAGTTGGTAGGTGTACCATCCTTCTCCACCACCATTTGCACATTGACCGTGCCGTCGATGCCCTTCTTTGATGCTTCTTCGGGATAGTGCAGGTTCTTGTTGAGGAAATCCAGCAAGAATGACATCTGATCCTTTGCGTCGTACTGGGGACGCACATCGGGATTGTCGCAGATATCAATATCAGACCCCCCATCCCCCTGAAGGGGGAGACAATTCTCTGAACCACCTCCTTCTGATGAACCACCAATAGTAATGTCTCCCCCTTTAGGGGGGTGGGGGGTCTGCTGGATGGTTTGATGTGGGGTCTGATTGTTCTTCGCATTGCTTGTGCAAGATACTCCGGCCATAGTAGCGAGCAGTAGCATGGTTGTAAGTTTCATGATTTTCATTGTTTTGTAGATGATATTAAACTGTTTTATTCCTTTTCCACAGGCTTGAAGACTTTCTTCTTAGGCGTTTGCCGCCCCTCAAGACTTACCCAACCGATAGCATTATAATAGTCTTCGTTATACAGCTTCTGTCGTTTCCATATACTTTCGCGAGTTGACTTTGGGTAGAGCTTTTCAGGGTATTGTGTGATATCAAAGGTTCCACGTTCAATGGCAACGGCCTCCCAGACATAAATCTTGTCTTTGTCATAAACCTTGAGGATGCACCCTGGCAGACCGCCGAACTTCCAAGGGCCGCCCTTGACTGGTACGCTTGCTGCAAACCAAGCCTCGAACTCACGACCACGGAAACGGCAGGTTGCCTTCTGGCACTTATGTCCAAGGATTGTTTGATGTTCATCTACCAATGTCCACTTCATTAATGGCCATTCTTCTGTGTACTGTCCGTTTTCACGTTCTGCATAAAGTGGGAAGCATGCGTATTCCGTCAATTTGTTGCCCCTGATGATATAATCAGAAAATATCAATTCGCTCCAATTGTCATCAAGATCCTTCGGACCACCCATGAACCAGTGTTTAGGTGCAGGACCATTGTATTTTTCCTGCTTCATCCATTCTTTAATCTTCTTATCAGAAATAGCAAGAAATTCGCTGCTGTACTTTTTTACGCTCTTGCCAACCTCCAGCTTACCAAGATCGATGTAAGTGTTCTCGTCCTTTATGTCTTTGGCATTCAGAGCATAGAGTACACGCAGATTCGCATGGTCAATCACCGTGCGTTCATTAAATCCACGCTTTTCGCGCCTTGGAGTACACCCATTTAATTTGGGTTGCGCACACACAATGCACGAGCAAATTGTAAGTGCTAAAAATAAAAGCTTTCTTTTCATGGTTTTCTTGCCTTTTTTTTATGGTGTCTCTATCTATAAGACGCAGGAAGGATGGAATCAAATACCCCTGTGCCGACACTTTTGTCAGAATCCCCAAATTTATTTTGCAAATTCTGTATAAAATCCCTTATTTTTTTTGAGGAATTATGTACAGAATCCCCAAATCACATCTATTTAACCTTCATTTCGTCCCCTTGATTGAGTCTCCTTCGGTTGCTTAAACGGAAAACGGAGTTTGCAAATAAGTCATCGGAAACTCACGTTTTTGCCGAGTTTCCGACGACTTATCCATTGTTTCGGGATGAAAAGAGGAGTCATGGGCGGCGAAGAACTTACTCCAATTCCAAAGGTTCGTAGGGTGTGTGGATGGATACGGCTTCGCCTATGACCACATGCCCTGCCCCATCTATGGAAGCCTTGTGGTAGTCGGATGCCTTCCACCAGTTCTCGTTAAATTGCTTCTGCCACTTCCAAACCTTCTCACGGGAAGATGAGCTGTAAGTCTTGAAGTCGTGCTTCGTGATGGGAGCGGGTTTGGAAGAGAGCTGCACGGCCTCGAAGCGGTACATACCCTTCGTGTCCTCAACTTTTAGGATGATGCCAGGCAAACCGCCAAACTTCCAAGGCCCAGCCTTTACAGGAATGTCAGCGGCAAACCATGCCACGAAGTCACGACCTCGCCAATGGCATGTCGCCTTCTGACACTTGTGACCCAGAATGTCCTGTGTATCCGTGCCCATCGTCCATTGCTGTAGAGGGTACTGCTCTGTGTACCATGAGTTGTACTGTCCCAGCCCCATCGGCATCGTGGCATACACGGTCATCTGACCTTTGGACACGAAAATGTCTGAATACTGGTACTCGCTCCATTCGTCCTGGTTCTTTCCTCCATTACCGAGGAATCTTGGCGCACCTCCTGCATTTGGGTTCTTTTTCTTCCAAACATCGATAAGGGAGTCGGAACGGGTGAGAAAGTCGCTACAGTACTTTGTGACACGCTTGCCTATGTCCAACCGCCCCAGATCGATGTAGGTATTCTCGTCCT
This sequence comes from Bacteroidaceae bacterium, assembly GCA_045616065.1. Taxonomy (GTDB): domain Bacteria; phylum Bacteroidota; class Bacteroidia; order Bacteroidales; family Bacteroidaceae; genus Physcousia. The sequence goes on from JAZLFZ010000046.1 coordinate 4,446, forward strand.
TCACATTATCAGCATTGAAGGCATACCATACACGGATACGCGTGGTGTCCACAACCGTCGTCTTGCCCACATCCCTGTGGTTTGGTATTGGACAATGTGCATTTTTAGGTTGCGCACACACAATGCACGAGCAAAGTGCAAGTGCTAAAAATAAAAGATTTCGTTTCATGATTAAAATTTATTAGATTATTCCAGCTCCAACTGCTCGTATGGGAAGCGCTTGGTCAGCACTCTGCCATCTAATGTTGTGCGTCCGCTCAGTTCGTTGTACTTGACATTCCACTCGCGCTGTGCCTTCCACACCTTCTTGCGGTCTGTGTCCTTGAAGAAGTGGTCCTCCAGTTGGTAGATGGGAAACGATCCATTCTCGACTGATACAGCCTCCCATGTGTAGAGATTTTTGGTATCATGGATCTTCATTATCAGTCCTGGCAACCCTCCAAACTTCCAAGGGCCTGACTTCATGGGGATGGCTGATGTGAACCATGCTACATAGTCGCGGCCTCGCCAATGGCATGTCGCTTTCTGGCAGGAATATCCGCATACGGTCTGTTTCTCGTCCTCCAGCTTCCACTGCATGGTAGGGAAGGATTCCTTGTATCGATATTGCACAAACTCAGCCAACGGCATCACTGCCCATTCGGTAAGTTCCTTGCCACGGACATAAATCTGTGAATACTGATACTCCGACCAGTAGTCTTTCAAATATCCACGCAACTTAAGAGCATTGGGATAGTAGGACTTATTCTTGTTTTTCTTCAACCATTCTCTAAGGGCGATGTCGTTTTCCGAAAGGAAGTAACTGGAATACTGAGTCATGCCTTTGTCCGTAAGTAATTGTCCACAGTCAATCCATGTATCCATATCCTTCATGTCTTTCGGCTGAAAGGCATAGAGAATCCTGATTTTGCTTGTTCCGATGACCGTGGCATTCTTCACACCATAGCTGGGTTGCATAGGTCTGCTAGGCATACCTTGTTTTCGTTGTGCGAAGAGGATGCACGAGCAGAATGCAAGTGCTAAAAGTAAAAGATTTCGTTTCATGATATTCTGTTATATGATGTCTCTATCTATAAGACGCAGAAAAAGACAAATCAAATACCCCCAATAACAGGAAAACGAATTGGCTAATCGCAATTACCCTCATTCGTAAAGAAAAACGGACTTTGCATGATGTTTGCAAAGTCCGTGTAATAGTTTGTTATACTTAGGTTATGAATCTTTCGAAAGATTTCCTCAATAAGTGAGTCCGAAATGCCATAATGGTATGATAATGTCGTGACCATATTCTATATCATCGCGTACAACAATGCCGTTCGGAACATCTTCTATCTGCTTCTTACCTTTTTTCTTCCCGCCAATTTCAAATGTATATTGCTTGATCTTGAAGTCAGATTCGCGCGACGAGGTAATAGCGTATCTTTCGCGCAACTGATTATAGAAAAACGTTTCGCGTAGGTTGCCAATGTTGGGATTTCCTCCAGCAAGGGTAGTCATCAGGCTTGGATTATCCACATAAACCTTCTCCACCTTTCCCAACGCTATGAGTCCGCTTGTATCATCGCGCAGCTGACCGATCATGCCTGCTTTCTCCAGGTACAACAGATAGTCGGAGATATTGTTTTTGCTGACTCCAATTTCGCGTGCAAGACTTTCTGCATTGGGCTTCACAGGTGCTAAGCCAGAGACAATGACCAGCATCTGTTTCAGCTTGCGAGCCGTGGATGCCTTCATGTCTGCATATTGTGGAATGTCAACCTCTATGGTTTGGTTGACAACCTGCAGCATGCGCGTAGCAAATCTGCCTTCCTTGGCAAACGGATAGTAACCATCGCTTAGGTATTGACGAAAATATGGCAGAGGATGAGGAAGGTCAGGCATTGACACCTTGTGTGCAAGGATATCGTCAAGCGTATATACTGGTACTTTTATCTCGTGATACAGTTCCAAGTATTCGCGGAAGGATAATCCTTGCATATTCTCCAACACTACCCGTCGGCTCAAGTCTGCCTCTCCTTTTGTAATGTCAAGAACCGACGAACCGGTAAATGTGACTTTCAGTTCGTGGTGTTTATCATAGATTTGTTTCAGTTCACTTGACCATCCACTGTATTTATGCACTTCATCAATGTAGAGATGCGTACCACCTTCCTTCACAAACTCATCGGCAAGTCCTGCGAGGGTGTGAGTAGAGAAGTACGAATCATCAGCAGTAACATAAAGATGTAGACCATCGTTGCGGTTCTCCAGAATGTATTGAAGCAACATGGTTGATTTTCCCACGCCTCGTGGACCAACTATTCCTGTCAGTCGACCTTGCCAGTCAACTTCTGTGTACTTGTAACGCTTGAAACTTGTAGGAGTGAGTCGCAACAGCTCCTCCATGTATTCATATAATGAGTTGTCTATCATAAACGGCAATTATTATCTTGTTTCCTTTTTACAATATCTGCATTGAGACATTGGTTTCCGGCGCAAAGATAATAAAAACCCCTCAATGAGGGAGGATTTATTGCGAAATAATCCCTCAATGAGGGATAAAAATATCACAAACCATCCCTTAATGAGGGAATTTGTGCATTTTGATTATACAATCACAAAAGATTCAATTCAAGTCTGTGGAGTTCTGGCTAGTGGCTTTATTCCCCTTCGATAATCTTCATGAACTCCGCAGGTGTGACTACATGGGGCATTATGGGATAGTGCTTCAGATTGCCAGTGACAAGGAAAGAGTCCTCTTGCGACAGGCTTACCTCATAGAAGACACGGTCATCTTCATCCGGCATCGAGTCGGGGAAGGGTGTACGCTCGGTGTCAATGCCGTGCTCACGAATAAATGATAGAACTCTGTCTATCTTTTCACGGGTAAACGAGAACTTCTTTCGTGATAGCACTTCTTCGTATTCAGCAAGTATTCCGTCGTTGTACAATGGTGTTATAGTGCGATCGAAAACCAAAGTAAAAACCCGGTAGGTCGCAGCCTCTTTGTTTTGTGTCAGCAATGCCGACACCCAAACATTTGTGTCAATCACCGCATAGATCATAGAGCTGCCTGTTGTCTTGCTTTACGCTCTGCTCTGCACAAGCGGATTTCTTCGTTGATTTCTTCAAGGGACATTTCACCCACATTCTCTGCAGCTTCCTGACGCAACGATTCAAAAGCTTCGCGTGCCAAAGCAGCCTTGTGCAGATCTTCCAATGCTTGCTTTTCCTCTTCTCTTGTGCGGTCTTTTTTCTCAATCGCGAAAGGAATGCTACCTGTGTTTATCACAGCTTTCACGAAGATGTTGAACGCAGTGTTCGCACTCATACCGAAGTCTTCGCACAGTGCATCGAACTGTGACTTTACTTTGGAATCCAATCTAACTGTCATTGCTACCTGTGCCATAATCCTTGTTTTTTAATCTTTATGCCATCAATTGATAGCATTTCGATGGCAAAGATACATGTTTTGTTTGTAATCGCCAAATAAATCGATAAAAAATATGATTATTACTCCTATTCCAATTATAAGTTTATGAAGTTATTCCAATTCCAAAGGTTCGTATGGAAAGACCAGTGACATAGGATTGCCGCCCAAATCCTTCCAACCAAGAGTCTTTGATGGATTCTCATTGATTTTGCGTTCAAACTTTAAGACTGTCTCACGCTTTATGGCCTTACGGTGTTCGTATTTGCTTCGGAGCATAGGGCAATTGACACGCTCCACATTGGTACATTCGAAGGTGTATAGATGGTTGGTATCATACACTTTTATGATAAGCCCCGGTAATCCTCCGAACTTCCAAGGACCATAACGCACAGGAACTTCCGTTGTGAACCAGGCTTCGAAGTCGCGACCATGATAGCGGCAAGTAGCCTTCTGACACCTAAAACCACTGATGGTAGCTGTCTCTTGTGTCAAAGTCCATTTCTGATCTGGGTAAGGTTCATCGTAATATCCTTCATATTGCGAAAGTCGCTCGCGGGTGTATGTTCTCACCTTGCCTTTCTCTACAATCAATACATGATACTGGAGTTCATTCCAGTTGCCGTTACCATTGCGGCCACGAGGAAGTAGTTTGTTTGAGAAGTTGCCAGAGCGATTAGTTCTAAGATCAATGGTACGAAGTGAATCTGACTCCCAAACAAAATAGCTGTAGTACTTGTTACTATGCTTGCCTATCTCCAGTATCTGCCAGTCGATGTATGTCTTCTCATCATTGATGTCGAGTGCATTCAACGCATACCATATTCTGATTGAAGCAGTATCGAACACAACATAATTGTCAATATTCGACAATGCCACATAGCCTATGCGACTCTGTTTCTGTTGTGCGAAAAGTGTGCATGAACTGAATGCCAAAAGCAGCAATAAAAGATTTCTTTTCATGATATTCTGTTATATGATGTCTCTATCAATAAGACGCAGAAAATGACAAATCAAATACCCCCAAACGCCCGGAAAACGAGTTGGATATTTTACCATGAAAGCATAAATTGTACCGTTCGTGGTAAGTTATCGGCGCATTTTGTGGCGATAAGTTACCACGAAACGCTAATTTGGTCTTTCGTGGTAAATTATCATTTGAAATGTTTGCCCAAAGATTCTCCTCCACGACGCACATTTTTTTCTTGTCGTGGAAGTTTTGATTACTATGTTTTGGGATGAAAAGAGGAACCGCTTAAATAATCTTTGTTACCAACACTAACTACTTCACCCCATACACTTCCTTGATGATGTGCCACTTGTCATGCAGGTCATCATCTACATGCTCCTTGCCCAGTTCGTCGAAGAGGAGGCGCCAATCGTACTGTGGGTGCTTCTCCTTCATCTTCTGGGCCCATACGCGGTATTGCCCATCATTCCAGTGGGTGACAGGCAGGTTACGGAAGTACTCGTAGTGGGGTATCTTCATCTCCCGGATCAGTTTCTCGGCCTGCTCGAAGGATTCCTTCGGCGTCTCCTCGCTGGCATAGATGTTCAGTTTGTAGTCGGCATACTTCAGGCAAGGCTCTATCTCCCGACGGATGGACCAGCCGAACTGGTCAGTTTCCCAGGTGATGATGCTGCAATTGATCCAGTTGCCCTTTGTGCCTTGATTTTCAACGACACCCAGACTTCCGTCGGAGTGCAGGAAGATGGTGTGCTCATGGATGGAGTTGCTCTTGGCCGTGGAGGGTATCATGTCATCCTTTGTCACCAGATTGACGATGATGGCCCAGTCGCCATTGGGCGTGATCTCGAGCTTCTTCAGCGCCCGGTTGGTCAGTTTCGGCAGGTGCCCTTTGTCGAACGCTACACCATCGAGCTGCATGGTCACCTTCTGTCGCCCGTTCAGGAAGATGTATCTGAAGAGTCTGTCCTCAATGTAGCTTCCCCCCTCCATGTTACCCGTGGAAAAGGTCTCGCCATCCTTCATGATAGCCTCACCCGTGTGGTCCGTTCCCTTGGTGTGTGTCACGTATGTGCCCGGGCAGAGGTTGACTACGAAGCCATCGCCCCATCGTCCATCTTCGGGTACATACTCCACCAGAGGCCTTTCATCCACGCTGGTGTCAAGTTCCACGGGCTTCGTGTTAATATGGCTGATCACTGCCACCGAAGCCAGGGTGGCCAGCGTCACACCGAAGACAATGCCCACGATGACCGCTGCCTTCCTCCACCATGCCTCGTGATGGACAGGATTCTTGTCAATCACTTCCCGCTCGAACTTCTCCCATTCCTTGTCCACATCGGGCATTCCTATCTTCTTGTAAATATCTTCCGTCTTCATAATTTGCTAATGTTTATGCATTAACCGATTTTGAATACACGTCTCAACTTGCTGAGCGACTTGTTGATGTGCTTGTTGACTGCCGACGAACTGATGCCCAGTGCCTCGGCCGTCTGCTGATAGGTCAGGTCATCATCGTAGTGCATGGACAGGATGCGGCGATCCTGCTCCGTGAGCTGTTCGCGGATGACGCGGTTCAGTTCGTTGATCAGTTCCTCCCGTTCCACCTCCTCTTGCAGACCGTCCTCGTATGCCTGTTCCTCCTGCAGCTCGGTGGTCAGTTTCCTGCTTCGTACGATGGAGATGCTCTGGTTACGTGTAGCAGCCAGTAGATATCCGCTGATGCTGTTCGGATTTATCCTGGGTTGCCGTTTCCACATCTGGGCAAACACCTCGCCCACGGCATCACGCGAGTCTTCGGTGTCTTGCGTGATGGAGTAAGCCAGGCAATACATAGCCTGATAGTGTTTTTTGTACAGCACTTCAAATTGTTTCCTTGTGTACTCCATTTGTCTGTTTTTGGATGTCCTTCTATGTATATGACGCACAAATAGTAAAACCCAATACCCCTCTAACTTTATTTTTTCTTTAGAAGGCTAATTTGGCTTCTATTCTACGTGTTGACTTTGAATGTTCGTTAGTGCAAAGTTATTCAAAACCCTCACAATACGTGCAAAATCGAGTTTGCATTTAGTTTGCATTTTCAATTACAAAGAAAAACGGAGTTTGCAAATAGTTTGCAAACTCCGTTTAAATAACTCAAAGGCAAGCAGTTGCCTCATTTACACGGGTCCTGTGACCCATAATCATGCAAGCATGTTATTTCGCTCGCTTATTTGCTGCCTTGGCATCGAAGTTGTAGGTGAAGGTGAGGGCGAGGTAGCGATGGAAGGTCTCGCTCAGGTTCTCGACGATCTGGGTGGGGGTGACGGTGGCCGAGTTGCTGTCCATCTGGTTCAGGATATCGCGGGCGGAGAGCTTGAGCTGAGCCTTGTTCTTGAGGAACTTCCAGGTGACGTCGGCATGGAGGGCAAAGCGGTCGCGGTTCATGATGTCGGAGAGGTAGCCACGGCTGCCGACGAGCTCGCCCTGCAGATGGAAGGTCCAGTGCGAGAGCTTGTAGTCGCCAATCAGACCCGCACTGTAACGCCACAGGTTCTGACCGTTGAGCGTGGGATCGGTGTAGGTCAGACCGGAGTGCGTCATCGTTGCGTATGCCCTGGCCTCCCAGGCCTTGTTCTCGAAGGTCACTTGCAGTCTTTCGCGGAACTCGTTGTTGGTTTGGCAGTAAATGTCACCGCTCAGTTGGGACAACAGCGGTGTGCTGCCATCGTACGTCATCGTCTGCATGCCGTGGGTACGAATGTTCGAGTAGCTGAGGCTGTTGTTCATGTGGAACATCTCGCCCAGCGCACGGTCGTACTCGATGTTCGCACTCCAACGGTCGTTGTCGGCCACATTCGTCGTGGTGGATATGTAGCCGCCCGTCTGGGCATTGTAGGCACTCACGCGAGTGGTGGGGTCGAAGTCGCGATGATAGTTCACGTTCATGGTCAGCATCTGCTGTCCCTTCATGAACATCATGTTGTAGGCCAGGCTGCTGTTCAGCGTACTCGATGGACGCAGGTTGGGGTTACCCATAGTGATGTAGAGAGGGTTAGTATCGTCGACGTAGGCAGAGGACTCCAGCATGTCGGCCACGGTATAGTCCCAGTTTGCATTGGCCTTCAGTTCGCTGGTCTTGGTGGCCTTCCACTTGAAGTCGAAGCCAGGACGAGGGAACCACGTATTGCGGTGCATCACGGTATCGAGCTTGCCGCGCTGATAGTCAAAATCTTCGAACACATTCTGCAGCTTGACAGCGGCATGCATCCACACCTTACCCAAATCGGCCTCCACCTCGGCACGTGGCTCGTTGACCAGATAGCTCTTCGTGCGGTCGAAGCTGTTGGTAAAATCGAAAACACCATTGCGTTGGTTGTCGCTGTTCTCTGTCCTATGCCAGTAGTCCACCCAGTAGCCCACACCAGCCTTTACTTTCTTGGGGACTATCTGGAAGTTATACTTCGTGTCGAAAATGGTCTGCAGTCGGTTGCTCTTGCTTTGCGTCTCCTGATCGATGGTCTCGCTGGTGCTCAGTTCGCGATAGTCATACTCCGAATGGTTGCTTGCGTTGTTCTTCTCATGTTTGTAGTCAACACTGAGACGGAAGTAGATGTCGGAGTTATCCCATACGTGGTACAGGTTCATATAGGTGTAGAACGTGCCAGTCTCCGTGCGGTTCAGCCCCTCGCTCTTCCGGCTGTTCACCAGCTGCTGCGGGTCGGCGGCATACTTGTCGCCACGGTAGGTCTGCTGCTCGTCGCTTGTGCGGCGTTCACCCTTGTTGTAGCCACCATCGACATCCAAGCTCAGCCAGGTGCGTGGGCCGAAGTGCAGCTTCGTGCCGAAGCTCAAGGGAGCCTCGATACTGTGATTGTAGTTGTAGGAATGGCTGTTGCTAAAGGCCGAAGGCTGTCCGCTCAGGAAGTTCTGCTCGTTGATCCACAAATGCTGATGGCCGTCCTGGTGCTGGGGCGAGGTGGAGATGCTCCAGTTGTCCTGGTCGTAGGACGACTCCACCTTCCTGGGCTTCCAGTTGTGCTGGTAGGAGAACTTGCCATACTGCTGGCGCATGGGTGTGTTTCCATATTCGTAGTCATTCTCGCCATAGACGCCGTAGGTCTGACTGCCGTTGTCCGAGGCTCGCGCGAAGAAGTTGAGCGGATCCTTTTCCGTCAGGTAGTGCAGGTTGGCCGAGGCCCGGTAGTTGGGCGAGGCGTAGGCACTCAGCTTGGTCTGGCCGTACCACCGGTCCATAAAGCCTGGCTTGACGACGATGTTCAGCACCTGTTGCTCCTGTCCGTCGTTCATGCCCGACAGTTCGGCCAGCTCGCTCTTGCGCTCGTAGGCCTCGATGTTCTGCACCGCCTCCACGGGCAACTGCGCCGTCAGCATCTCGTCGGCCATATCCTTGCCGTTCACCATCAGATGCACGTCCTTGCCCATGAAGGTCAGCTTGCCATCCTTGACGCTCACACCGGGCAGCTTCTTGAGCAGGGCTGCCACGCGGTCGCCATCCTCCAGATGGAAGGCTTCGGGATTGAAGACCACCGTGTCGCCCTTCATGAAGAATCGCTTAGCGTGTCCCTTCACCGTCACCTCCTTCATGAGTTCCTCCGACATCTTCAGTTTCAGGTCGCCCAGGTCGAGCGTATCCTTACCGCCCGCCACGCTGAGGCTCTTCTTCAGCTCATTGTAGCCGAAGTAGTTGAGGGTGATGTTCACCCTGGCCATGAAGTCTACCTCGCAGGTGAAGACACCCAGGCTGTCGGTGTTCAGTTTGTCCATCTGGGCCCAGTTCTCGCCCAGAGGGTACATCCATATCTCTGCAATGGCATCGGGCAGGGGGTCGCCACTATCGGCATCTATCACACGTCCCTTCAGTACGTCGGCGGACATAAGGAGGGCTTGCAGACTCATGAGAGCCAGCAGGAAAAGTCGTTTCATATCTTAGTTGTTTAGGGGACTGGTTGTTTAGTTGTTTAGAGGACTAGTTGTTTAGTCGTTTGGAAACGACTAAGGCTCACTTCCCGAAGATGTGCTTCTTCATGAGTAGCTGTATTTCTTTGGGCTCCCGACGCACGGCCTTGCACTTGTCCACGATGTACTGCGTCAGCTTCTCGGGCATGTTGGGCACCTTCTTCCACGTGTCGATGCGGTTCTTCCAGCGGCCACCGAAGGTGTTCTTGTCGATGAAGGTGAACTTGATCTCCTTGCGCCCCATCTCGCTGTACATGCCGTTCCGGAGATAATAGGTTCCGTACTCGTGGGGATAGATGGCATAGCTTCCGTCCTTCCCTTTGGCTACCTCAGCACAGGCATACTCGCCATTGGCGCGGTACACCTTCACTTGGTTGTAACTGTCGCTGATGAGCTCCTTGTTCTCGCCCTCGAACTTCATGGAGGTCATGATCCACACACCGACGATCTCCTTGTCGGCCACCTTTGCCTGGGCGAATGATGGGGTTGCGCTTGTCAATGCGACGAGCAGGACTGCGAGGCACACTGCCACTCTTCTGAACTTCTTCATAACAGGTAATGTTTCGATGGTTGATTATTGCTGGTCGATTTCCATGTCAAGGCCGGCCGGACACTTGAAGGATTTCGTCGGCAAAGGTACGGGAATTATTCCATACGGCCAAAGTTTTCAGTTTGCAAATAGTTTGCAAATGAGTTGGAGAGCAAAAAAAGGAGTTTGCAAAAAGTTTGCAAACTCCATTTAACTTATTGATTCTTACCGAAAAGATTCAAGTCAATGCTGCTACCCATCAATTGGTAGCCTTCGGCATTGGCATGGAGGCCATCGGTGCCGTCCATGAAGTATTTCTGTGGCATCGACTCGGTGTCGGCGGGGTCTTGCATGGTCTTATCGAAGTCGATGACGCCATCGAAGCGGTCGCAAGTGCGAATCCAAGTGTTCACGCGCTGACGGCACTTCTCATGGTCGGCAGAATAATGGCCGCTGTTCTTGAAGGGCGTGATGGTGGCTCCGTATATCTTGATGCCTGCCGCGTGTGCCTTATCTATCATTTCTGTGAAACGGGCAACCATGGCATCGTAGGTGTAATTGACGTTGGGGCTGTAGCCAATATCGTTCGTGCCGATGAAGAGGATGGCGTACTTCACGCCTGCCTGCTGCAGGATGTCGCGGTCGAAGCGCAGATAACCGGCAGTTCCGAGTCCATCGCCCGTGAGCAGGTTGCCACCAATGCCGAGGTTCAGCACGCTGACATCCTTGGTGGCTTCGTTGGCCAATAGGGAGCGCGAGAAGACATCGGTCCAGCGGTTCTGCTTGTTGGTGGTAGAGCCACGACCGTCCGTGATGGAGTTGCCCAGGATGGCTACGGCACGCGAGTCCTCGTTGCCTACCACGTCGATGGCGCAGATGTTGTACCAGTGCTCGGTGCGGGTGGCAGAGGTAAAGTCGTTGGAGTTGCCGCTGACGATATAGCTGGTGGTGCGGCTGCCGGGATGGCCTGTGGCATCGGTGTTGCTGCACGAGCCGTAGTGGACGGTGATGGACACGTTCTCACGTTCACGCAAGGTGAACGAGATGGGGTCGGACTCCACCATCTGGCCGGGCTGGATTGTTATGCTCTTGCTGCCGCCAAATGTGAGTGATCGTGTTGTGTAGTCGTAGACGGCTGCCGTGTTGCCGCTGCTCTTTGCCACGGCTATCTCCACGGCCTTGATTTCGGTAGGCGTGCTGGTGAATTCGTTCGACAGCTTGAACTTCAGCTTCTTGCCGCCTACACTGACCTGAACAATCTGACGGACGCTGTTGCCCGAGAGTCCGATGGCAGGTGGATAGCCGTTGCTCTCGGTCGTCTTCAGCTGGGCAGAAGCCCACGTTGCCACCCATTTCTCCTTGCCCAGGAGTATGTCAGCCAAGGCGTTTATGTCATTGACATTCACGCTACCGTCACCGTCCACGTCGCCACGCTCACTGGCAGTGTTATTCTTCAGGGCATTGATAAGTGCGGTAAGGTCATCGATCGACAAGCTGCCGTCTCCGTCCATGTCGCCTGCAAGGAAGCCGGGCATCGGATCGGGCGCAATGTCTGTCGAAGGTGCATCAGCCGTGATGGTCAATGCGTTGATCTTCATGATGCCCGCCTTGCTGATGTTCCACTCAATCCTTGTCACACTGCCCATCTTCTCGTTCCAGTTGTAACCTTGAGGCTCCTGATTAATTACAGCCTCGCCGTCGAGGTTCTGCATGTTGTACTTGCTGGCGTACCAAGCATTGATGCTTGTGCCCTCGTTGTAGATGGAACCCGTGTTGCAGATGTCAGCGAATGGCTCGACGGCTGCCACATCCAGCTTGATGCTCTGAGCGGCAGAGAGGTTGGCGTTGTTGAATTCCACGTAAATCTTGCCACTGGCATTTGCTGCCGTCACGATTCCCGAGTTGTAGTCGATGCTTACTCCCTCGCCCGATACCTTGAAGTAGCGAATATCAAATTCCTTCGAACCCTGTTCGGTGAAGGCGAGTTCGATGGGCTCTTCGATGGGCTCGACACTTGGGCACATGTCATTCTCAATAAGCTTCATGCTGGTTACCGTGACATTTGCCCAGTTAGCACCCTTGATGCAGTTGAGGTGTGCATAGCCAGCCTCTGCAACTATAGCCTCGAGGTCGACGGTATAAGTCTTCGAGCCATCGCCATTGTCCTTGACGGTCTCGTATGGCTTTGAAGTATTATCGCGTGGGAACTCGATGGTAACCGTGCCATTATTTTCTGCACGATTGAAGCAGAATCGTGGCTCGCCATAGGTTACCGTCACCTCAAGTTTTGCATAATCGGAAAGGTCAGCGTAATTCAGTGAACTTACATTGCCGTCGCCGTAAGGAAGGCCTGTTGACTCCTTCAGAACATACGCACCATATACGTTTTCTGTAGCTATTGTAGCAGAAGCATCCACTCCGCTCCATCCATGGAACATGCTTGCAGTAAGATCCACTCCGTCATTTGTGCCATTGTCAGCATTACCGCTGCCACCATTGGCGTCATAGCTGATGCCAAGGATGTCGCACATCTTGTTGGCATAGCGCTCACCCAGAGTGCGGTAACCAGCAGCGGTGAAGTGGAGGCCGTCGTCTCTACAGGGCAGACCAGCCGAACTGATGACATGAGCATTGGCAATAGTCTCAGGAAGCTTTGCGATAATGGCGTTGTGTCCCCAGCATACGCCACCCATATCTTGCTGAACCATCTCGCCAGCAAGGAAGGGCGTTTCGGCAGGGTTGAGCGAGAGTTCGGAGCAGATGCGGTCGTAAACCTTCTTCACCTTGCCGGGCCAGTCTTGCTGCGTGTTGTTCGACTCGCCTTGGTGGAACAGGATGCCCTTGATGACACCCGACTTCTGTGCTTCCTTGGCCATATTGATAAGGCGGCGGTAAGGATTCATGTCATACTCCTTGCAATAGTTTACGTACCAGTCGGCCTGTCCGTTCCAATAGCCATCTGCCTGACTTACGTCCTCGTCGAAGAGTTCGATGGGCGCACCGCCAACTGCAACATGGACCACACCTACCTTCACATTCTCGGGCAGGCGCTCGATCATCGTGCGACCGAAGTAGCCAGCAGGAGTGAGACCTGTACCCTGACGGCAGAGAGGAGGAGTGGCAGTGTACCACTGACCCATAGTACGTGCAGGATTAGTGAAGTTAACTGCAGCCATCATCTTGAATCGCTCAGGTACATTCTGTTTGTCCACAGCCTCGATGGCGGCATTGCCCTCCATGTTCGACTGACCGAAGCAGAGGTAGATGTGGAAGTTGGGGTCGGCTTCACTGGCGCTTTCCTTCACGGAGTAGAACTTCCACACCTTATCGGCCGTGGCAGAAGTATGAGTGCCGTTGAGATAGGCATTGTTGCCCACATTCCTGATGTAATAGCCACCGGTGGTGGAGGTAACCGTCCAAACGGCGCCGTTGTCCATGTCCTGACCGTTTGAATGATCTGTTTTGCCAAGAATGAACGAAACGCCGCTAGTGGAAGGCTGCGCATTCAGGTAGCCGTCATTTCCCCATATCCTATAGGCAACGCCCGAGGTGCTATAGCCTCGGAAGAAGAATCCACCGCTTACAGTCTCTACCTTCCACAGAGATACGCCATTGGCATCATTCACAGCAGTAGTGACTCCTGCCATGCCTGTGTTCTGGTCTCCAGAACCGTACAACACTTCACTACCCGACACAAGGGCGAAGCTCACCGTGCCGCTCTTCACCTGGTCCCATGTCAGCTCCTTGTTGAGCGCATAATCCGCTGCCCGGCCGACAATAGCGAACAGGCAGACAAAGCAAAAAAGTAAAAGACGTTTCATACGTATTTTTCTTGGTATTTTATAATCTTTCATCAACAAGACACAAAGTTACACTATTTTTTTTTGACAGCAAAATAATAACAGGAAAATATGCTCACACAGAGTTGCATATTACAACGTCTGCACGAACTCGTCCCAGTCCTTGCTGCTACCCTTCGTGCCGAAGACCTTCTTGTAGAGGCGGCTGCGGATGCTGCTGATGCTGCTCTTATCTCGGCATAGCACAGTGGCAATCTCGGAGGGCGAGACACCCAGCTTGAGGAGCTGGCACACCTGCAGCTCGACGTCCGACATGTTGCAGAGTGTGAGCAGGGTGGTGTTGAAGCGGGGGTAGACGCTCTTGAAGCACTCCTCGATCTGCTGCCAATCGTCCTGACCGAGGCATCCCCCCCGGCTGATCTTCTGCCGCAGGTCGAGGTAGAAGGCACTCTGATGGAAATCCGTCTCTACGCTGTCCAACGCCTCGCGCACGGGCAGCGGCAACGACTCGCGCTCCTGTTCGATGCGCTTCAGTTCCAGTTCCACATGCTTCTTCTTCCTATACATTATATATATATAATTTATGGCAGCAAGAAAGGCCAGACAGATGAGCACCAATCCGTAGACGAGCGAGTGGTTGGTGGTCTGCAGCTTGCGCTCGGCGTAGGAGAAGACGTAGCGATGTGAGGCCTCGCTGCCGCTGGCCATCTCGTTCTTGATGATGTCCACAATCCGGGCCACAGCCTCCTCGTCGTAGTCGCGGCACACCCTCCACGTGTACATGCGTCCATACTCCTGGATGCCCACAGCGGTATCGTTCCGAACCGTAAGCGGATGCGTGTCGTGGCCTTGCAGATAGAGGTAGTCGTTCGGTCCGCGCTCAATGAGGGTGTAACTATCCGTGCACGAGGGGATGAACATCTTGCCGCTCGGGGCCGCCATCACCTCGCACTCGTAGTAGCACGTGTCGTCGTAGATGCGCAGCCGGGTGTAGTCCTCTGCGTCGTAGCTCTTTTCATTTTCATCCAGGAACGACACGCTCTCCAGCATCCACGTGCCTTGCAACGCAAAGTCCTTCCGCTCCTCGCCGGCAGAGCAGGAGAGCAGCCCGACGGCCACGAGGGAGGCCTGTATCGTGCGTGCCCACTTCATCTTGTCATTCATCCTTACTCTCCTCCCCTACTTGATGACCGTCTGGCATGCACCCTGCACGTCGGCCAGCGTGATCTGTGAGAGGTCCTGTGCACTAAGGTTCTTCTGCCGACCGAGACGGTTGGCCTGGTTGGTGAGGGTCTGCTCGAAGAGGTTGCGCACATAACGTCCGTTGCCGAAGTTGCGCGACCGGTGGCTGACGGTCTCGCTGAGACTTTTGCGCAGGAACTTCTCGGCATCGGCATCGAGCCTGTAGGAATACTTGTTGACACGCGTCATGAAGATGTCGTATAGCTCGTTAGCCGAGTAGTCGGGGAAGTCGATATAGCGTGTGAAGCGCGACTGCAGACCGGGGTTGCTGTCGATGAACGACTTCATCTCGTTCGTGTAACCGGCCACGATGACCACAAGGTTGTCGCGGTTGTCCTCCATGCGCTTGAGCAGGGTGGCAATGGCCTCATCGCCGTATCCGCCCTTGCCGTCGAGCAGGGCATAGGCCTCGTCGATGAAGAGTATGCCGCCCAGGGCCGAGTCGATGACAGCATTGGTCTTGACGGCCGTCTGGCCCACGTACTCGGCAATGAGGCCCGAGCGGTCAGTCTCCACGAGGTGACCCTTCTTCACGATGCCCAGGTCCTTGTAGATGCGGGCCAGGATGCGGGCCACAGTGGTCTTACCCGTACCGGGATTGCCGGTGAAAACGCAGTGATACGACATGGTGGCCGACTTGAGCCCCTGTGCCTCACGCTGCTTCTGTATGCGCACCATGTTGGCGAGCGAATTGACCTCCTCCTTCACCGAACGGAGTCCGATGAGCGAGTTGAGTTCTTCGTAGGGGTCGCCCTCGATGGGGGTGGATGTGGTGACACCGGGCTTAGTCGACTCGCTCTGGCTCTTCTCCCTCTGCTCCTGGGCCAGTACGCTGTCTATCCATTCCGTCAGCTCCTCGTTGCTGACCTCGTCCTTCGTGGTCTGCTGGGGCATTGCCGCAGTCTCGGTCGGAGCTGTCCCCGAGGGCTGCGTATTGATTTCTGGATGCTGACTTTGGTTCTGACGTGCCGTGAAGATCAACAGGGCCACCAGTACGATGGCACCTACCACGACGAGATTTCTAACTTTGTTGTTCATATTTCTACATTTTTATCGTATTAAAAGTATTATTCACTCGTCAACACCACGCAAACCTGGTCCTGGAAGTTGCGACCCACGGCAGCCTTGGGGATGCCCTGGTTGATGATGCTGAAGCAGAGTTGGTGGCCCGAGGGATGCTGACAGTAGCCGGAGAGGCTGGAGACTCCCGTCACGGTGCCCGTCTTGGCATGGACGTTACCATGGGCCGAGGTGTCCTTCATGCGACCGGACAGCGTGCCGTCCACCCCCGCAATAGGCAGCGAGGGATAGAGCGACCGGTAGATGCGGGGCGTCTGGTAGGCATAGCGCAGCAGCATGGTGAGGAGACGGGCCGAGAGGTAGTTGTAGAGCGACACGCCACTGCCGTCGGCAATGGTGTATTGCGAGGGGTCCAGTCCGAGGCGGCTGATGAGCTGTTCGACGCGGGCGGCACAGTCCTTGCGAGTGGGCTTGGCTACGGAGGCATCGGGCAACTGCCAGAATACACTCTCAGCCAGCATATTGTCACTCTTCTTCATCATGGGCGTAAGGACTTCGAGGAGCGTCCACTCACGGTTCTCGCTGTAGAGTTGCGTGGCACTCTTGCGTGTCCCTTTGGCTCCGAAGTCGGTGATGCCGGTCTCCTGATCGTCCCAGCACCATCCCCAGCCGGGCTTGTCGAGCTGGGGCACGTAGACGTGGTCGGAGGGCAGGTGGTCGAGGGCCGTGATGGCGGTGACGAGCTTCATGTTGCTGGCGGGACGCATGCGCTGGTCGATATTGACAGAGTAGAGCATACGGTCCAGCGTGAGGTCGTAGACGCAGAGTGCAAGGCGGGTGGTGGCAAAGAGGTCGGTGTTGCAAAGCTGGTCGAGCCGCTGCTGAAGGCGGCGCTGCCAGCTGCCTTCATCGGCCGTCTCCACCTTATTATAATTATATAGGGCCACGGGAACGGAGGCCGCAGCGTGACGCAAGGGTGACGTATCGAGGAGGGTAGCCGCTGCGTCGGGAGCCTGAACAGGTACGGGAGGGAGTGTAGGATGAACGTGCCGACTCGTACCGCAAGCCGCAAGAAGGGTTGCAGAGAGGATGAGGGTAAGTCGGATGGAAGAGTATCGCAAGTGCATCGTTTGAGGCATTATTGGGTATTACGAATTGTTAATTTACTGCATTTTCAGCCACAAAGTTAGCATTTTTTTCATAAACCACAAACAAAGCGATACAACCAATCGAAATTTTATGTAGTTTTGTAGTCGGAAAACAATGAAAAACAACTAACGATGATTCGCAAATTCGATTTTCTGATTATCGGCGGCGGTGTTGCCGGTATGAGTTACGCCCTCAAAGTGAGCCAAAGCGGAAAGGGCAAGGTGGCACTGGTTTGCAAGACTACGCTCGACGAGGCCAACACGGCCAAGGCACAGGGTGGCATCGCCTCGGTGACGAACCTCAAGGTGGACAACTTCGAAAAGCACATACAAGACACCATGGTGGCCGGCGACTTCATCAGCGACCCCGCTGCCGTGGAGCAGGTGGTCAAGGGCGGACCGGCAGGTATTGCCGACCTGGTACGCTGGGGCGTGAACTTCGACAAGGATGCCGAGGGCAACTTCGACCTGCACCGCGAGGGCGGACACTGCGAGTTCCGCATCCTACATCATGCCGACGATACGGGCTTCGAGATTCAGCGAGGACTGATGGAGGCCGTACGGCATGACCCCAACATCACCATCCTGGAGAACCACTTTGCCGTGGAAATCATCACACAGCACCATCTGGGCATCCGCGTCACACGCCGCACGCCCGACATCGAGTGCTTCGGTGCCTACATCCTCAATCCCGAGACGGGAAAGATTGACACCTACCTGAGCAAGGTGACGCTGATGGCCACAGGCGGTACGGGTGCCGTCTACGCCACCACCACGAACCCCAACATCGCCACGGGCGACGGTATCGCCATGGTCTACCGTGCCAAGGGCAAGGTGCAGGACATGGAGTTCGTACAGTTCCATCCCACTGCGCTCTATAACCCTGCCGAACGTCATCCGGCCTATCTCATCACCGAGGCCATGCGCGGCTACGGCGGCATCCTCCGTCTGCCCAACGGCGACGAGTTCATGCAGAAGTACGACGAACGTCTTTCGCTGGCTCCACGCGACATCGTGGCACGTGCCATCGACAAGGAGATGAAGATACACGGTCTGGATCACGTCTGCCTGGATGTCACCCACAAGGACCCCGAGGAGACGAAGCACCACTTCCCCAACATCTACGCCAAGTGCCTCTCCATCGGCATCGACATCACCAAGGAGTACATCCCTGTGGCTCCCTGTGCCCACTACATGTGTGGTGGCATCAAGGTGGACCTCGACGGACAATCGAGCATAAAACGACTATATGCCGTGGGCGAGTGCAGCTGTACGGGGCTGCATGGCGGCAACCGTCTGGCCAGCAACTCCTTGATTGAGGCCGTGGTCTATGCCGATGCTGCTGCCAAACACAGCCTGGAGGTCATCGACCAGTACGACTTCAACGACCGTGTACCCGAATGGAACGACGAGGGCACGATGACGAACGAGGAGAAGGTGCTCATCGCACAGGATGCCAAGGAGGTGAACCAGATCATGTCTACCTACGTAGGCATCGTGCGCAGCGACCTGCGTCTGCACCGTGCCTGGGAGCGACTCGATCTGCTCTACGAGGAGACGGAGCACCTCTTCAAGCGCGTCAAGCCCACCAAGGACATCTGCGAGTTGCGCAACATGATCAACGTGGGCTACCTCATCACACGCCAGGCCATCGAGCGCAAGGAGAGCCGAGGACTGCACTACACCGTCGATTATCCCAAGCACGCACTCGACGAGAAGAAATAAGACAAGGTAACGATACACTTTTGCATTGAGCGGTAATGTCATCCCGATACCCCTTTGCCTAAAAGTATATAATCAAAAAAAATCCCGTCTGTCTGTAACAAACGGGATTTTCATTCGTCTACCCTATAGAAGCGTGATGAAAGAACTGAGATTTCGCGACGACATACTGCCGCTCAAGGATAAGCTATTCCGGCTGGCACTGCGCATCACCATGAACCGCGCAGAGGCCGAGGATGTGGTACAGGACACCATGCTGAGGCTATGGGAAAGACGCGAAGAATGGCACACCATACAGTCCATCGAAGCTTTCAGCATGACCATCTGCCGCAACCTGGCTCTCGACCGCAATGGAGCCGCGCGCCACAGCAACCTGTACCTCGACGAGGAAATGGACGCGCCACCCTCCTCCATCACGCCGCTCGACGAGCTGGATAGCAAGATGCGGCTCGAAGCCCTGCGACGCTTCATCGACGAACTGCCCGAGGTGCAACGAAGCATCATACTGCTGCGCGACCACGAAGGCAAGACGTACAGCGAGATAGCCGAGATCCTGTCGCTCAACGAAAGTCAGGTGAAGGTATACTTGCACCGAGCCCGAATACGACTCAGGGCACAATGCACTAAAAACGAAGAATATGGACTATAAATACATCGAACAACTGCTGCAACGCTACTGGGACTGCCAGACTACACCCCAGGAGGAGGCCATCCTGCACAAATTCTTTGCGCAAGACGATGTACCCAACCATCTACGGCCCTACAAAGCCGCATTCATGGCCATGGAACCCACTGTCGAACAACTGTCCAGCGACTTCGACGAACGCATCTTGGCCCTCATCGACGAAGAAGCAGAAGCGCCCCGAAAGACAGCACGCACCGTCAAGGCACGCCGCCTGACCCTCAGCTATAGTTTGCGTCCACTCTTCAAAGCTGCCGCCATGGTGGCCATGGTGCTTACCATCAGCCTCGCCGTGCAGCAGGCCATGGAGCAGAAGCAGACCGACAACGTTGTCAACCTGCCACCTGCCGTCGTGCCCGGAGCACCCGAGACAGCCTATGACCATGCCGGCAACCCCATCCTGCCCGACACACTCGAGCACATCAACGCCCCCCAAGCTGTCTCGAATTAAAATTAGGTAAAATTCCTAATCTCCTAAACGACGAATCCCCAAACGACTAAACTAGAACATTTTTGATTATGCTTTTTCTATAGCTGTTAGTAAAACAATTCTAAAACAACCAAGAGTCAAACAAGGCCCGGAAACTGAATACCATCGGGTTCGCACAAGACTTAAACTAACGAAAGGAATAGAGGTGGCCGTGAGGTCACCTCTTCCTTTTTTTATTACTCTACTGTCACAGTGTGACAAACTCAGAAAAATACGTCAAAAGCGATACACAAAACATGCACAACTTGACAGTATCTATAACCAACACCCATTTTCAACATACATTCTGCACGAGCGCACTCACTTCGTCACAGTGGCATTGAAGCGGATGCGCTTGTCGGAACTGCTGATAACAATATCGGGCTCCACACGGCTACCGGCAAAGCGGAAGTGAAGGAGACAGGATGAAATCCAGTTAACATAGTGGAGCCGGATGTAGAGGTCATTGTCAGTGGTCCATCCATAGCTGGCGGCTGCATAGAAGGGGGGACGTATGTTGCTGAAGTTGTTGATAAAAGCACGCAGATTGAGGGGATGGCCTTTAATCTCGTTCATGTGCCACTGCTGGTGATCGCACACCAAATCGAACGTCTCGCCTGCCTTGGTGGTAACCTTGAGCATGAGTTGGGGCTTGCTGAGGCTGGACTGACCACTGAACGTGAACTCCACGGCACGCCAGTCGAGGGGATTGGCTCCGAGCGACAGCTTGACGGGCAGCAGCGGAGCTCCGGCTTGCTTGCCACGGGTAGGCGTGAAGCGATAGCGTGCATTCTTGAGCGTCTTGGTATCTGCGGTCTCGGGCAACGGAACCACATTCTCCCCCACTGCCTGACAAAGGCGGTTGGTAGCCTCGGCATCTACCTTCCCCCCACGCTTGCATTGCGTCATGGCCACCACCATCTGACGGTCGGGTATGACGTAGATATACTGTCCCCATGCACCATCACAGCGTACCATTCCCGGGCGGTCGGTGATCCAGATCTGATAGCCATATTGCTGGCCGTTCTGCGAGACGTGCAGCCGGGTCATCAGGTCAATCCACTCGCCATTGATCAACTGCTGACCATTCCATTCACCTCGCTGCAGGAGCAGTTGTCCGAACTTGGCCATCGACTCAAGCTGGATGTACAGCCCCCAGCCGCCGCAGGTGATGCCCTCGGGCGACTGCTCCCAGGCTACCTGCGTGATGCCCATAGGAGTGAAGAGGCGAGCCTTGAGGAGGTCGAAGACAGTCATGCCCTCCACCTGTTGTACGATGGCTGAGAGGAGGTAGGTGTCGATGCTGTCATAGGCAAAGCGCGTGCCAGGTAAGGCCACCAGCTTGTGGGAGAGGTACTGACGTATCCAGTCGGAATAGATGGTACGCATATTCGTATCGACGGGGAAGCCGGAACGCATAGTCAGCAGATCCTCAACAGTGATCAGGGCGAGCGAGTCGTCTACCATCTCGGGCAGCATCTCGACCCGCACATAGTCCACAAGGCGATCGGTGAGGTGGAGCAAACTGTCCTGGATGGCCATGCCCACGGCCACGGCTGTGAACGTCTTACTGGCCGAATACTGCGTGTGGCTGTACTGTGGGCCGAAGGGTTCGTTGTATTTCTCAGCTATCACCTTGCCGTTGCGCAGCACCATGACGCCATGCATGTCCGACTGCTTCTGGCGCATCAACGTGTCGATGTAGGCCAGCACGTCCTTCGAACGTACGCCTTCTTCCTCGGGCGTGGAGCGCATCAGATAGGTCAGCTGTGCTGCAACCGGAAGCGTAGCGGCAAAGAGGATGGCAAGGGTGAGAAGTATCTTTTTCATAATCATACTTTCTAAAGGGAACCCATTGAAACGAAACATCCCGAGGAAAGGATTTTGACTTTTCAAAAACTATTCCTCGGGATGATATTATCTGAAATATGTACTAAAAGTGGCTTTTAACTTATTCACATCTGCTTAAGCGTCGATGTTGGCGAAGGTAGCGTTCTGCTCAATGAACTCGCGACGGGGGGCTACATCCTCACCCATCAGCATAGAGAACACATAGTCGGCAGCAGCTGCATCGTCGATGGTGACTTGCTTGAGGCAGCGACGAGCGGGGTCCATGGTGGTCTCCCACAGCTGCTCGGGATTCATCTCACCCAAACCTTTGTAGCGCTGGGTGTGCAGACGGGTGTCGTTCTCGTTGCCGTCGCAGTACTGGCGGATGAAATCCCAACGCTGCTGCTCGTCGTAGCAGTACTCCTCGACCTTGCCGATGGAGCAACGGTAGAGAGGTGCCATGGCGATGAAGAGGTGACCGTTCTGGATGAGCTCAGGCATGTAACGGTAGAAGAGGGTCATGAGGAGGGTGTCGATGTGAGAACCATCGACATCGGCATCGGTCATGAGGATGACCTTGTGGTAACGCAGTTTGTCGTAGTTGGCTTCCTTGCTGTCCTCGCCCAATCCGAAACGTACGCCCAATGCCTGGATGATATTGTTCACCTCCTCGTGCTCGAAGGCCTTGTGCCACATCACACGCTCCACGTTGAAGATCTTACCACGGATGGGCAGGATGGCCTGGTACTGACGACTGCGACCCTGCTTGGCCGAACCACCGGCCGAGTCACCCTCGACGATGAAGAGCTCGCAGTTAGCAGCATCCTTGTCGGAGCAGTCGGCCAACTTACCGGGCAGACCACCACCGGTCATGGGGTTCTTGCGCTGTACGCTCTCGCGGGCCTTGCGGGCAGCCACACGAGCCGTAGCGGCCAGGATGACTTTATCGACGATGAGCTTGGCCTCGGTGGGATGCTCCTCGAGGTAGTTGGTAAGGGCCTCACCCACAGCCTGCTGTACGGCACCAGCCACCTCGCTGTTGCCCAGCTTCGTCTTGGTCTGTCCTTCGAACTGAGGTTCAGCCACCTTGACGCTGATGACAGCGGTCAGACCTTCACGGAAATCCTCACCGCTGATCTCGACGTGATTCTTGGCCAGCTTCTCCAACTCCTTCTGGCACTGCGCCTCTGCGTAGGCCTTGAGCGTACGGGTCAGTGCGGTACGAAATCCCTGAAGATGAGTACCACCCTCGATGGTATTGATGTTGTTGACGTAGGAATGGAGGTTCTCGGAGTAGCCGGTGTTGTACATGATGGCCACCTCGATGGGAGTATTCTGCTTCTCGGTATTGAGGTAGATGACATCGTTGATGAGACGCATGCGGGTGGAGTCGATGTAGCGGACAAAGTCGCGCAGCCCCCCCTCGCTGTAGAAGGTCTCGGTACGGATGCCCTCGATACCCGACTGTGCGTTGACGTCAATACGCTTGTCAGTAAGAATGATCTTGATGCCGGCATTCAGGTAGGCCAACTCGCGCATACGATTGGCCAGAATGTCGTACTTATAGGTGGTGGTGGTGAAAATGCTACCATCGGGCCAGAACTGCTGACGCGTGCCGCGCTGTTCGGTATCTCCAATGATGGTAACGGGCGTCATGGGCTTGCCCTTGCTGTACTCCTGCTGATGGATCTTACCATCGCGGAAGACAGTGCTGACCATCTTGGTAGAGAGGGCGTTCACACAACTCACACCCACACCATGCAGACCACCACTGACCTTGTAGGAGTCCTTGTTGAACTTACCACCGGCATGGAGCACGGTCATGACAACCTCAAGAGCGCTCTTCTGCTCCTTCTCGTGAAAGTCGACGGGAATACCACGACCATTATCCTGAACGGTGATGCTACCGTCCTCCTCGATGGCCACTTCAATATGGGTACAATAGCCGGCAAGGGCCTCATCGATGGAGTTATCCACCGTCTCGTATACTAGATGATGCAGACCCTTCTCGCTGATGTCACCAATATACATCGCAGGGCGCTTACGAACGGCCTCAAGGCCTTCCAGGACTTGAATGCTGGAGGCTGAATAACTGGCCTGGTTCTGTTCCATTTCTTCCATTCTGTATCGAATTTACATGTTTTCGGTGCAAAGATACAAAAAAAAGCGCAATGCGCGAAATTTTTGTCCTTTCTTTTTCAAAGAAAAAGAGACTTTGTACGCAAAAAAGCCACAATGCTACAAGCAGCCACAAAAGCAAAGAGACAGAGAACCAAGGTTACAAACAAAAAAGGATAAAAAAAAGAGCACTCCGCGAACGGAATGCTCTCTGTCTTTCGTCGTCAAGAAGGGAACAATTAACCCAACTTAGCGATATGCTTAGCCAACTTAGACTTCAAGTTAGCAGCCTTGTTCTTGTGAATGATATTACGCTTTGCGAGCTTGTCGAGAGACTTCTGAACCAAGGGGAACATCTCTACAGCAGCAGCCTTGTCGGTGGTAGCACGCAACTTACGAACTGCGTTACGCATAGTCTTGGCGTAATAACGATTGTGGAGTCTTCTCTTCTCCTCCTGACGGATTCTCTTAAGTGATGATTTGTGATTTGCCATTTTACTTTAGTTTTTATTAAAAATAAATGGAGTCTGATGTGGTATGGCGTTTAAACCTCGCACCTTTCTCCTCATTTGTAGTCCCTAGGAGAGTCGAACTCCTCTTTAGAGAATGAAAATCTCTCGTCCTAACCGATAGACGAAGGGACCCTACCGTAAGCAAGTCGAACAAAGAAAAGATGATTCGTTGCTGATTTGCGGGTGCAAAGGTACGTCTTTTTTTTGAACCAGCAAAACATTTACTCAAAAAAATTATTCAATGCATGCATTTTCAGCCTTTTCTCGTGGCTAATCATCGTTTTTTCGCTATCTTTGTACGCAAATTTTGCTTTTTCAGCAGACAGACAGCAGAAAATATGTACGAAAAGACGCAAGGAATCGTGCTGCACGCCCTTCGGTATGGCGATGACAGCCAGATAGTGGACATTCTGACGGAGACACGCGGCAGCGTTTCGTTTCTGGTCAAGATGCCTCGTTCCCACAAGTCAGGCATTAAGGCGCAACTGCTGCGTCCGCTCAACATTCTGGACATTGAACTGGACTACCGCCCCCAACGAAGCCTGCAACGCATACGTGAGATGCATGTACCCGAACCCTACCAGACCATTCCGTACGAACCGATGAAGAGCGTGGTGGCTCTCTTTCTGGGCGAAATGCTTTATTACTCACTCAGAAACGAAGAGCGCAACGACCGGCTGTTCTGTTTCCTGCTGCAGTCATTGCACTGGTTTGACATGGCCGACACGGACTACGTGAACTTCCATCTGGCCTTTCTGATAAAAATGACACGCTATCTGGGCTTCTGGCCCAACTGCGAAGATAGGAAGAGCGGCAGCATGGCTTACTTCGACCTGACCGAAGCCTCGTTCACAAGCCTTCACCCCATCCACAACGAATGCCTGAAAGGCGAGGAAGCCGACTGGGTGCCGCGTTTCCTGAAAATGAACTATACCACGATGCGTTTCTTCAAGATGACACGTCAGCAACGCAACTATGTACTCGACATCCTGTGCCACTACTACCGATTACACATACCCGACTTCCCAGAAGTGAAAAGCCTTGACATACTGCGAGAGGTGGTTGGTTGAAACCTGACACTCCGCTGCATAGCAGACAGCCTCTTGAAAGAGAAGTGGCTGGCCAAGAGCATCCCCGGGGGAGCCTCAGCCAGCCGCTGTCAAAGAAAGAGATAGAAAAAAATCTGTGTTGAATGTCACCCAAAGGTGATGTGGTTATTGACAGGGGTCTCAGCTTCTTGCTCGGCTTCTTCCACCTGATCATTCTTGCCCTTGATGCGCTTCAGGTCCTCCTTGGTGCGCTGATAGGTCGGCGTATTCTCTACCATGGCAATGGTATCGTTGTCGTCCATCTCATCGTCCTCGAAGACGTATATATTGGGACGGCGTGATGAAGTCAGCGAACTGTCGCCCGGGCCATAATATTCGACAATGAGTGCCTCGTTGGCCTCCTCGGTCTCGGTCTTGTTCTCCCAGATCTCCTTGGGCATGCCAGGCATTCCGGGCACGTTCTTCAGACCGAAGCCCGTAGCCAGCAGGGTAATCTTGACACGCTTGCCCAAAGAGTCGTCGATGGCAACACCCCACTTGGTCTCTACATCGTCGCGGAAGTTGTTCATGAACTCGTGCACCTCGTTCATCTCCTCCATCGACACCTGAGCGTCTTCGCTCTCGGTACCGAAGCTTATGTTGATAAGGATGCGCTGCGAGTTGGTAATGTCATTATTGTTGAGCAAGGGACTGTCGAGCGCCTCCTTGATTGCCTTGGTGACACGGCCCTCGCCCTCGCCGTAACCCGTACTCATGATGGCTACGCCACCATCCTTCAGAACAGTAGTGACGTCCTGGAAGTCGAGGTTGATCTTACCTCGCATGGTGATGATCTCGGCAATGCTCTTGGCTGCCACCGACAGCGTATCATCGGCCTTGGCAAAGGCATTTAGAAGGGTCAGTTCAGGGTAGAGCTCACGCAGACGCTCGTTGTTGATAACGAGCAGGGCATCCACATGTTTGCTTATCTCGGCCACGCCTTCGAGCGCCTGAATAATCTTGGGTTTACCCTCGAACTTAAAGGGAATGGTTACGATGCCGACGGTCAGGATGCCAGCCTCCTTGGCACACTGGGCAATGATAGGGGCTGCACCAGTACCGGTACCACCACCCATTCCGGCCGTAATGAAGACCATGCGGGTACCGTCGTCGAGCATATCCTTAATCTCCTCGATGCTTTCGAGAGCAGCTTCGCGTGCCTTGGCGGGACGATTGCCCGCGCCCAGTCCGTTGCCCAACTGGAGTTTGTGGGGCACAGGCGAGTCCTGCAAGGCCTTGCTGTCGGTATTGCAGAGGACGTAGGTCACGTCGTGAATACCCTCATTGAACATGTGGTTGACGGCATTTCCACCACCGCCTCCCACGCCAATCACCTTGATGATGCTGGGTTTGCAGGAATTGAACTGAAAATCGATGCCACCCTGCTGCTGAAAATCTATTGGCATAATATATTGTATCTTTTTAACGGGTTCGTTGTTTACGGTTTATCTCTCGTCGTCGTCTTCCACCATCTTTCTGGCCCAACCGGCCAGCTTGGATATGAAACTAGGCTTCTTAGGCTTGGGCTCCGCCTCAACGGGTGCTTCTGCCTCGGGTTCGGGAACGGGTGTACTCTCGGCATCGACCACCACATCTTCGTCTGTCGTCTCCTGGTCCGACAACTCGCTCGTACAGCCTTCCGTGGCCGACATCATCAGCGCAATGACGGAATTAAAGCCAGGCAATGTGCTATCCACGGTGGACGCACTCTGTACACCGGTGAGGAGCTGTTTTGCCAGTTTAATCTTGCCGGCATCGAAATTAGTGAGCTGGGCAAAGGCCTCTGGCAAGCCCTTCATAGCCGCTCCACCACCAGTAAGTGTCACACCCGAGATGAGGTCGTTCTGCCACTTGCCCTTGCTTATCTGATTCCAGATATTGGCTATTATCTCATCGTATCGGGCACTGGTAATGCGCTGCAACTCCTCCTCGCTGACGTTGCGGTTGTTGCTGATGTGAATCTGTCGGGCAGCCTCTGCCTTGCCCACCGGCACCTGGGCTACACCGAATTCCAGCTTCACCTCTTCTGCCTCTTCCTGTTCCATCTTGTTGAGATTAGCCAAGTCGGACGTCGCATTGGCTCCGCCCAGAGGTATTGTCACCAACTGACGCAGGAAGTTCTTGGTAAAGATAGCCACAGTGGTCACCTCGGCACCAATATCCACCAACGCACAACCAGCACGCTTCTCAGCATCGGGCAAGACGGCCTTGGCCAGTTCGATGGGTGTAATAAGCAGTTCCACTATGTCGAGTCCGGCATCACGCATACAAGTGCGAATATCTTCCTGCAGGCTCTTTCTGGCCACAATATTGAGGTAGCGGCCCTCAATGCGAGTGGTCTGCACGCCGACGGGATCGGTGGTAAAATCAGCCGTTCCCAGTCGGAACTCCTGAGGAGCCACCTCCAGTATCTCCCGGTCAGGATAGTCAGCGGCACGGTTTTGGTCCATCAAAGTGTCTACAACCTCCTGGGTTATCTTCTCCTTCGTCTCGTAAGAACGTACGACCTTATTGCTGACGGTATGCAGAGACTGACCAGCAATGCCCACATAGGCACGGGTAATATTGACGCCCAATTGTTCGTTCAAGCGATCCTTGATGCGTCCGATGGCACTTGTCGTCTTGTTGATGTTGTAGACGGCACCGCGACGGATGATTCCACTTATGTGTTCCTGTTCTATTGCCAGAATGTGGACGCTGCCGTCAGCATCCTTCTTTCCGGCCACTCCTCGAATGGCGGAACTACCCAGTTCGAAGGCTACAATGATGTTGTTCTCTGCTACCATAGTTTGCAAGTGGGGTTATATGTGTGGATGAATTTTATTATTTACCCTTTCTCTCTATATATTATTGTTTCTTGGTGGTGGGGTTGCTGGTTGAGCCCGATGGACGTGATGCAGCAGCGGGAGCCGCATTGACTGGGGCAGACACGCCGGCTACGGCTTGCAAACCGCTTGACTGACCACCCGTCGGAGCGGCTGTTTCCTGCGTATTGGCCAACTGACCATCCGTTGGGGCCGAAGCCGTGGAGTCTATCGGCGTGGCCGGCATGGATGCCGGAGCCTCGGGGACGTACTCATACTCGAGTTCACGCTTTCCATCATCGGGTGTAGTACCAATGACAATCCCGTCGTACGCCACATTAAGCGACTCGTATTTATCCCAACCTATTTCACTGAGTCCCTTGGCGTAGAAGACGCGCAAGCGCCACAACTGGTCGGGCAGGTTGTGGGCATCGCCCAACAGGATATAGTGGTCTGCAATGCGCGTATAAAGCCGGATATCGTTTTCGCTGACCACATCAATCTGCTGCACCTGCGCCCTCCAGAAGGCACTATCCTGAATGCATCGGGCTATGGATGCCAGCTGTTTGTGTGCAAAGGCCTTGGTGATTTTACCAGTGGCCACACAGAGGTTGCCTGTCAGATTGCCAACTGGCATTTCCGTGCCGCGCCGGTCCAGGTAATAGGGCATTCCGCCATCGGGCATCACATAGAGTGCCGGTATCTTGGGCAGAACCTTGAGCACCATGACGCCACCTGCATTGATGGAACACATTACCGTATCTATATAAGGACTCTTGCTCAGCGTGCGTTCCACACTGCTCATATTGATGTCCGTCAACTTACGTCCCTCAAAGGACAGCTTGTTGGAACGAAGAATCTCACTGACCTCATCCTTGCTGACAAGGCCTAACGAGAGGCTATCTTCCACAATGAGCTCAACACCCTGACACACGCGGTCGTCGGCCTTCTTGTCAAGGCCTACGAACGACCAGACCAGGAAGCCGGCCACTATCAGTATCATCAATATCTTGAACGCAGTCTTCATTGGAAGTTTTCTCGTCTGTTATCTAATCTTTACTCTTTGTCTCTCATCTTACGCTTTCCTGCCATAGGAATACCAGCCCCAGCAGGCCTGCGCCGAAATGCCTATTCCAGCAAATCTGCAATCTGTCCGGAATAGTCTTCGATATCCCCAGCGCCCAACGTGACAAGCACGTCGAAACCACCCCGCTTCACGCACTCGAGTATGCCATCTTTGCCTATCATCTCACGCTTCGTGCACGTCAGGTTGTCGTAGATGAGCGCACTCGTAACGCCCTCGATAGGCAGTTCGCGAGCGGGATAGATGTCCACAATGGCCACATCGTCGAGCAGCGACAGGGCGTCAGCGAACTCACGATAGAAGTCGCGGGTTCGGGTATAGAGATGCGGCTGGAAGATTGCCTTGATGCGCTTGCCCTCATAGAGCTGTTTGATGCTCAGCACGCTTTGGCGGATTTCCTCAGGATGATGGGCATAGTCGCTCAGATAGACCATCTTGTCAGTCTTGACACGGAAGTCAAAACGACGGTCCACACCACTGAACGAAGCCATGGCCTCACGAATCTCGTCGGCCTTGACACCAGCAATCTGAGCCAATGCCATAGCGGCAATGCCATTATCGATGTTCACGCTCACGGGTACACCGAGACGGATGTCCTTGATATTGCCCAAGGGCGAAACGAGGTCGAAGGTAATCTCTCCCCCACCAATCCTGACATTCTCGGCGTGGAAGTCACCCGACTCGCGAGCATACGTATAGGTCGTAACACCGGCGCCCGTACGGGGCTTCATCTTGAGACCCTCGTGCAGGATGAGGTAGCCTCCCTCCACCACAAGACTTGTGTAGTGAGCAAAACTCTCGAGATAAGCATCTTCGGTACCATAGATATCCAGGTGATCGGAATCCGTGGCCGTAATCACCGTAGCAAAGGGTGAAAGCCAGTGGAACGAACGGTCGAACTCGTCGGCCTCGATAACCACAAAATCACTCTTTTGACTAAGGATGTAGTTCGTGCCATAGTTCTTCGTGATGCCACCCAGGAAGGCATTGCAATCCACCTCACTCTGATGCAGGATATGGGCCGCCATGCTACTCGTGGTCGTCTTACCGTGGGTGCCGGCCACACAGAGTCCCTTGTTCGAACGGGTCAGTGTACCGAGCACCTGTGCACGCTTCTGTATGTCAAAGCCTCCTTCCCGGAAGAAGACCAATTCCTGGTGCTGGGCCGGAATGGCGGGAGTGTAGATGACAAGCGTTGACTCCTTGTCCTTGCAAGCCTCGGGGATGAGATCCACGTTCTCTTCATAATGTATCAGCGCACCCTCCTCCTCCAGACGGCGTGTCAGGTCGCTGGGCGTACGGTCGTAACCGCCTACAACCAACCCCTGGTGCAGGAAGTAGCGTGCAATGGCACTCATGCCAATACCACCAATACCTACAAAATATACTGCCTTGAATTCCATATCTCTTTTTTACTTACCTTTTAAGTAAGAGAACAGTTTTTTCTCTTGTTTCTATCAGTTGAACTTTTGTTCTTCCATCTATCTCCTTGCCAACTTCAGCACCATCTCAGCAATAGCCTCAGCCGAATCCGGATAGGCCATGGCCTGCGCATTCAGCCCGAGCTGCTGCAGCAAGGGTTCGTCGCTCACGACATCCAGCGCCAGCGGAATGAGCTTCTCGCGTGCCTCGGCATCCTTGACGAAGAGCGCAGCTTTCTTGTTGACCAATGCCATCGCATTGTGCGTCTGATGATCCTCAGCCACATTGGGCGAAGGAACCAGAATAGAGGCCTTACCCAGTAGACAGAGTTCGCTGATGCTGCTGGCTCCGGCACGGCTAATGACAAGGTCGGCAGCTTTGTAGGCCTGATCCATCCCCGACACGAAATCGGTCACATACAGGTTTGACGGCTTGCCCTTAGCCTTCAGCTGTTCCTCGATGTGCTGCTTGTAATAGCTACCCGTCTGCCAGATAAACTGCACAGGAGCCTTAGCAATGCTATCCAAGCTACCAAGCACACTCTCGTTGAGCGTACGGGCTCCCAGGCTGCCTCCCACTAACAGAATGATGGGATGGTCGATGCTCATGCCGAACGCAGCTGCGCACTCGGCCTTGGAAGCCTCCACATGCAAGAGATTCTGACGAACGGGATTACCTGTCAGCACGATGCGCTCCTTGGGGAAGAAACGTTCCATGCCCTCATAGGCCACGCATATCTTTTCTGCCTTCTTGCCCAGCGACTTGTTCGTCACACCAGCATAAGAGTTCTGCTCCTGAATAAGACAGGGGATACCAAGTGAACTGGCTGCATTGAGAGTCGGACTGCTGGCATAGCCACCCACTCCCACGACCACATGCGGCTTGAAGTCCTTGATGATGCCCTTCACGATGCGCTTGCTCTTGAAGAAGTCGCACATCACGCCTATGTTCTTCGGACTGTAGAGGGGACGTATCAAACCGCGCACGGGCAATCCCTTTATCTCGTAGCCCGCAGCAGGAACACGCGTCATCTCCATGCGTCCCTCAGCCCCCACAAACAGAATCCTTGCATCCGGCCTAAGCTGCTTGACTGCATTGGCAATGCTCACGGCAGGGAAAATGTGGCCTCCCGTTCCGCCTCCGCTTATGATGATTTTCAATTCTTCCATTTTCGAGATTTCTATACCTTATTACATATAATATATATGTTTCTTCTTTTCACATCCTAATCCTCATCGTCTCATAATCCTCAAAGGGCTCCGTGCTGGAACGAACGGGGGTTACCTCCACGGGAGCCGCCTGTATCTGACGGGCCGAGCGGCTTACGCTCAGTATCATGCCAAGGTAGGCGCAGGTGATGACGGTCGACGTTCCTCCCTTGCTGACCAGCGGCAGAGGTTGTCCCGTGACGGGCAGTAAGCCAACAGCCACTCCCATGTTGATAAGAGCCTGCATCACGAGCATCAGCGACAAACCCATCACCAGATAGGCAGGAAAACGCGTGGCACACCTGCCAGCAATCTTCCAAGCCCGATAGAGCAGGAAGAGGTAAAGGAAGAGTACCAGTACGGCCGACTCGATACCTCCCTCCTCGATGATGATGGCATAGATATAATCGGAGAAAGCCATGGGCAGATAGTCGCGCTCCACACTCTTTCCGGGTCCCTTGCCCACCACATTGCTCGTGGCAATGGCTATCTGGGCATGCGCCACCTGCTGATTGTCGTATACGTTGTATTCTTTCGGGTCCTCGGGCATACTCTTGCCATTCTGAAGACGTCCCACCCACGTAGGCAGTCGATGCAGGGCCGGCACACTCCGGGCAATGCTGCGAGCCGACTCGACAGATATCGTCTGGGCTGTTAAGAATCCCAGGCCACCCAATGTAAACAAAGGAACAATAACCCAGAGAAGCAACTTGCCAGGAGCATGACCAATCCACAGCAAGACCATAATGACAACAAACAGCATGGCAGCTGTGGAGAAGTTTTCGGTCGCAATGAGAAGGCACATAAAGGCCGTCAGTCCTATTGCCAGCTTCACACCGCCCGAGTGGGCGCCCCCCGTCTCCTTGTTGCGCATGGTCAGCAAAAAGGATACAAAGCCTATGGTGGAGAGCTTGGCAAACTCACTGGGCTGAAACGAGCGGCCGAAGAAGGATATCCATCGTCCGGCTCCGTTGATACGTTGCCCAAAGAAGAGTGCATAGAACAACAGACCTACCGAGACAATTACAAGAACCGTACTGCCAAGCTTGAAGAACTTGCAAGGCAGCATGTGCACCAGCCATGCCACCATAAGCCCACCGAAAATCATGAAGCTATGATCCAGCACGGGACCCCAGTAGCGTCCGTTGGCATAACTGTCGCGACTCGAGGCACTGTACACCTCGATGAGCGAGATAGCACAAAGCAGGATGAGCACCATCCACACCGACATGTCGCCCTGAAGCCAACCTTTTTCCTTGAATCTATTCTGAAGCAGTTCCATAATCTGTTCCTTCGAATCTATCTTATTACGCAATGAACATGCATGTCGTTTACAATCAGATCTCGTTCACATAATGACAGAACTGCTCGCCACGGTCCTCCATATTCTTGAACAAGTCGAAGCTGGCACAGCAGGGACTCAGCAGCACGGTATAGCCGGGCTTGGCCATCTGCTTGCAGGCTGCCACACAGTCCTTCATGCTATGCGTGTCGGCCACAGGGATTCCCATGCCGTCAAAGAAGTCGTGTAACTTCTGATTGTCGGCACCGAGGTAAACCAGACCGGCACACTTCTCCTTCACAAGGCCGCGGATGGCCTCGTAGTCGTTGCCCTTGTCCTTACCGCCAATGATGAGGATGGTGGGGGTGGTCATACTGTCGAGCGCATACCAGCAGGCATCCACGTTGGTAGCCTTCGAGTCGTTGATGTACTGTACGCCTCCGATGCGGGCCACCTTCTGCAGACGGTGCTCCACACCCTCGAAGTTGCCCAGACACTGGCGCAGCTTGTCGTCGGAGATGCCGCTCAGATGGGCGGTGATACCAGCTGCCAACGAGTTGTACATATTGTGCTTGCCTCGCAGCGAGAGTTCCTCCTGCTCCATATTGAAGGGAGTGGGATACTCGATGACATACTTGCCGTCCGAGATGTAGCCAATCATGCCCTCCTTACTGACGATGCTAAAGGGGCACAGACGCGACTTGATGCCATACTTTTTCAGTTCCTCCTTGATGATGGGATCGTCGGCCCAGAAGACGAACGAGTCCTCCTCCGTTTGGTTCTGCAGGATGCGCATCTTTGAGTCGGTGTAGTTCTGCATGCAGTTGTCGTAGCGGTCGAGGTGGTCGGGCGTAATATTGAGCAAGATGGCAATGTTGGCGCGGAACTTGTACATATTATCCAACTGGAAGCTGGACAACTCGATAACGTAGTAGTCAAACTCCTTGCCCTCGGCAATCTGAAGCGCCAGTGAGCGACCGATGTTGCCAGCCAGTCCCACGTTGTAGCCAGCCGACTCAAAGATATGATAGATAAGGCTGGTCGTAGTGGTCTTGCCGTTGCTGCCTGTGATGCAGATCATCTTGGCCGAGGTGTAGCGACCAGCAAACTCTATTTCGCTGATGATATGTATGCCAGCTTCCTTCAGCTTGAGCACCATGGGGGCGTTCTCGGGAATACCGGGACTCTTCACCACCTCGTCTGCATTGAGGATGAGTTCCTCGGTATGCTGTCCTTCTTCCCATTCCACCCCATACTGTGCAAGGACCTCCTTGTAGTTGTCCTTAATCTTGCCCATATCGCTGACAAACACGTTATACCCCTTGACCTTGGCCAATGCTGCTGCACCTACACCGCTTTCAGCGGCTCCCAAAACTACGATTCTCTTACTCATTGTTCTTTTATGTTAACATCCAACGAACTTACTTTTTTTCAGCACCGAATTATCGGTCTCTGCGGAATACCAGACGATGCCCTACCTCACCTTCAGCGTCACGACAGCCAGCGCACACATGATGATTGTCACGATCCAGAAGCGAGTGGTGATCTTCGACTCCAACCAGCATCCCTTGGGCCAATTCAGATAGACCTTGACGTCGGGAGCCAGCTGTCCGGGCTTCACACGGAAGGTATCGTGAATGGGAGCCCGCTTGAAGACGCGCCATTTCACGCCTCGCTTGTTGCCCATCCTAGCCACGTTGGTCTGCAGGATCACACTGATACTCTCCAGCAGGAAGACAAAGCAGATGAGGGGGATGAGCAGTTCCTTGTGCAGGATGACAGCCATCACGCCAATCACGCCACCGATAGCCAGCGAACCCGTGTCGCCCATGAAGACCTGGGCGGGATAGGAGTTATACCAGAGAAAGCCTATCAGACCACCCATGAAGGCCAGGCTGAAGATTACCAGTTCCTCCGAACCTGGTATGTACATGATGTTGAGGTACGAGGCCAGAGCCGTATGACTGCTCACGTAGGCCAGGATGCCAAGCGTGAGCATCATGATGGCCGAGTTGCCGGCACACATGCCGTCCATACCATCGTTCAGGTTGGAACCATTGCTGACAGCCATCACGATGAAGGTAGTGACAAGCACGAAGAGTATCCACCCCGCTGCCGTCTTGTACTTGCCCATGAACGACATAGCCTCGCTGTAACTCAGGTTATTGTCCTTCACGAAAGGAATCGTCGTATCGGTGCTCTTCACCATTTTGGAGTTGTGCACCACCACCTCCTGGTTGGCCTGAATGGTGGTATGGTTCTCCTGGATGACTGCATCCGGACTGAGCCAGAGCACCAGTCCTACGAACAATCCCAGGCTGGCCTGACCAAACAATTTGAAGCGCGGCTTCATGCCATCCTTCGATTTCTTCATCTTAATATAATCGTCCAGGAAACCCAGAAGTCCAAGGAAAAGGATGGTGCCGAGCATCAGCAACATGTAGATATTACGCAGACGGCCCAGCAACAGACAGGGAATGACGGTGGACACGATGATGATTACGCCACCCATCGTTGGCACACCTTTCTTCTCCACTCCGTATGGGTCGATGCTGGCATCACGCTGTGCCTCGCTGGCATTGTGACGCTTCATCCACTTGATGAAATACTCGCCAAACCAGGCCGAGATAACAAGCGACAACACTAGCGTCAGCAAGGCACGGAACGAGATGTACGACCACAGGTGAGAACCCGGGATTCCGTATTGTTCGAGATATCTAAACAGATAGTATAACATCTAAATCTATGAACTAAACTAAAAAAAACTATGAACTATGAACTACAGACCAAACGCTTCGCGCACCACCTCGTGGTCATCGAAGTGATACTTCACGCCCTTGATAATCTGGTAGTCCTCGTGACCCTTACCCGCAATCAGGATGACATCGCCGGGCTTGGCCATCATGCAAGCCGTACGGATGGCCTCCCTGCGGTCCACGATAGTAATGACCTTGCGCTTCTGCTCGTCGTCCAACCCAGCCAGCATATCGTTGATGATATCCTGAGGCTCCTCGTTGCGAGGGTTGTCGCTGGTAATGATGACGCGGTCGCTATGCTTCACCGATTCCTGAGCCATAAGGGGACGCTTACCCTTGTCGCGGTTTCCACCTGCCCCACAGATGGTCCAGCATTCACCCTTGTGCTGCAACACCTCGTTGATGGTATCGAGCACGTTGACCAGTGCGTCGGGAGTATGGGCATAGTCCACGATGGCCGTCACGCCCTCCTTACTGCGGATGCACTCGAAGCGTCCGTTCACGGGCTTCAGCATGCTCAGCGCCAGCAGCACCTCTTCCTTCTCGCGTCCCATCATGCGGGCCGCCCCATAGACTGCCAGTAGATTGGACACATTGAAACGACCAACAAACTGTACAAAGGTTTCGGTACCATCCAGGTCGAGGTTCATGCCCTCGAAGCCCTCCTCCAGAATCTTTGCCTTGAAGTCGGCAGCCGCACGCAGCGAGTAGGTCTTCACCTGAGCCTTGGTGTTCTGCACCATGATCATGCCGTTCTTGTCATCGGCATTGGTCACGGCAAAGGCATCCTTGGGCAACAAGTCGAAGAAGGCCTTCTTTGCATCACGATAGTTCTCGAAGGTCTTATGGTAATCCAGGTGGTCGCGCGTCAGATTGGTAAAAATGCCACCGGCAAAAGTCAGTCCGCCGATACGCTTCTGTGCCACACTATGACTGCTCACCTCCATGAAGGCGTACTCACAGCCCTCATCGGCCATCTGGCCCAGGAGTCGATTCAGCGTTACAGGGTCGGGCGTGGTGCATTCGGTGGGCACGGGCTTCTCGTTGATGTAATTGCACACCGTGCTGCACAATCCGCACTTATATCCGAACTTCAGGAACATCTTGTAGAGCAGCGTGGCAATGGTAGTCTTGCCATTCGTTCCCGTCACGCCCACCAGCTTCATGCGCTGTGTAGGGTTACCATAGAAACGGGTAGCCAGTGCTCCCACTACATCCTCGGTATTGGCAAACTGCACGTAACTGACACCCTCGGCCATGCAGTCGGGCATCGTCTCGCACACCACGGCTACTGCTCCCAGTTCTACAGCCTTACTGATGTAGGCATGGCCGTCGGCCTGTGTGCCACGCATGGCCACGAAGGCACAACCAGGCTGCACGCGACGTGAGTCGATCTCAATGCCGGTGACTTCAACCTCGGCCTGCCCCTTCAGTTGCAAGGCTCCTAATTTATCTATGAGTTGATTGAGTTTCATATCTTTGTCGTTTTCTGTTTCAAAACCACTTCTACTGTAATTCCCTTCTTGAAGACCGTACCGGGAGCAATGCTTTGCTCCACCACCCTGCCGGCTCCCTTGAGCCGCACCTTGCACCCTGCCTCCTGCAAGGCAAACACCGCATCGCGGGCTCCCATGCCCATCACGTTGGGCATCTTGCCAGGTTCGTGGAGGGTCTGCACGAGCGTAATCTTATCGTTGTGCGTCGTGTCAGTCTTGTGCCAGAGGCTGGCCTCTTGCCCTTTCTTGAGCGTATCAATAAGGTTGAAGGAAAAGTCCAGTTCGCTGAGCACCTGCTTCGATTCGGCCAGGTTACCGTTCAGCAAGGTCGGCGTCATCACGGCATTGCTGTCGCGTGCCTGCTCAGGGATGCGGTGATTCATGCCTGTAGCCATGACGGCCTGTGCCACCTGGGCAAAGATGGGGGCACAATGTCCGCCGCCCGAAGCAGGTAACCCCCACTTGCGGATGCCCACAAAGCAGGTGTAGCGATTGGGGCCATCGTAGGGGAAGAAGCCGCAGAAGCTGACGAAGTAACGCACCGTGCCTGAGTGGTAGCCAGCCTTTCCGGCTGCTATCTGGGCTGTACCCGTCTTGCCCGCCACACGGAACTGCGGACAGCGAGCACGCTTGCCCGTGCCGTCCTTCACGCTCACCACGCTCTCCAGTACCTCCTGCACCTTCTTCAGCGTCTCGTCCGAGCACATCTTCTCGCGCAGCACCTCGATGGGGAACTCACGGATCACCTTTCCGTCCTTCATCTCGGCCTTTACAAAGCGGGGACGTACCAGTACGCCATCGTTTGCTATACCGTTGTAGAAGGTACACGTGCTAATAGGAGGCAGCAGCGATTCGTAGCCAATGCTCATCCAAGGCAATGTCGTACCGTACCATCTGTCCTTATCCTCGGGCACCTTCATCTTGGGTTCCTGAGCACCTCTCAGGGGCAGTCCGAGCGGTATGCCCGCTCCCTCCCTGCGCAGTGCATCCGTATAGGCCTTGGGATTGTTGCCATAGGCTGCGTCGATCATTCGGCTCACTCCGACGTTCGAACTCTTCTGTATGATACGCTTCACCGACACCACGCCCTCACCACGTGAGGCATCGTTCATCATGCGGCCGTGCATCATCACGTGGCCGTTCTCGGTATTGATCTTCGTCAGCGTGTCTATCTTGCCATCCTCGAGGGCTGCCATGAGGCTGGCCGTCTTGAAGGTAGAGCCAGGTTCCATGCACTCCGACACGGCATAGTTGTATATCTCAGCGTATGCACCGCTCTCCAGTCGCGTCATGTTCACCATAGCCTTCACGTCGCCCGTCTTGGCTTCCATCACGATGACGATGCCCATCTCGGCATCCAGTTCCTTGAGCTGACTCACCAGCGCCTTCTCGGCCACATCCTGTATGTCGACGTCGATGGTGGACATCAGGTCGTGCCCGTCGATGGCCACCTTATCGCTGAAGTCTACGCGCGCGTTCCTTATCTTAGTATTATGCTTTACGCCATCCACACCGCGCAGAATGCTGTCGTAAGCTTCCTCGATGCCGTTCTTGGCTACACGATTGGCCCCGGCCAAGGGTTTCGAGGCATCGTGCACAGAATCCTTGTAGAGCGACCCTAACGTGCGACTGGCCAGACTGCCATAAGGCTTCTTGCGCACCATCACCTCGTCGCCATGGAATCCGCCCTTGTAACTGCGCTCCCTCAGCAAGGGCAACTGCTTGCACTGCTGGTACTCGATGTAGGTAGCCATGTGGGGTGGCAGCAGTCCCCATCCGTTCTTCTTGTTCTTGAAGCCACGATCCAGGCGGTCCAGAAAATACTGCACCGTATACTTGGGAAAGATGGCATGCAGCCCCTCGGCAATGCTGTCGCGGTCGGCCACAAAGGCACTGTCACGCCAGGCCTGTGCTTTACGCTGCGCCGTGGTATCCTTGTCGATAACGCGGAAGTCGATGCAAAGGCGATACTCGGGCACACTGCCCACCAAGAGGCGGTAGTTGCAGTCATAGATATTTCCACGCACGGCAGGATCCACGATATTCGTCTTGGTAAACTGTTCTCGTACAACCTCCCAATAGTCACGCTTCATCAGCATCGTCTTCAGAGCCGTGAAGAGGATAGCCACACCTATAAGACACATGACATAGAACACCACGCGGAAACGTCCTGTCCCCACACTTGCCCTGCCCGTCTGCGTCTCTGCCGGCTGCATTGAGCTGTTGTTCTGTATGTCTTTATCCTTTGCCACCGTTGTGTGATTTAAAAATTAACCGTTAACACTTATTTCTTCGCTCTGATTACGAAGGGCGACTTACGGCTGGGCTTCAGCGTGTGGTCACCGTTCCGTTTCAGCTGCTCCTCAATCTGACTCTGTCTCGTACTGGTGGTCAACTCACTGAATCGCGTCAGCCACTTGTACTTCATCTCCGCCAATTCGTTCTTCAGCTCCGCCTCCTCAATCTGCTCTTGCTGAGCCTGGTAGCGGTTGGTCACCAGCACCACCAGACACACCGTGACGAGGCAGATGAACCATAGGTTGCGACGGAACCACTCTCCATTCAGGTCAATACTTCTAAAGAGGTCGCGGAAGTTCGTAACATTCGCCTCGCCCTCGTTGTTCAGCAACGCCCCCATCAGGTTGCGGCGTCGCTGGGAGAACTTGCCATCCTCCTGTGGTCCGACCTGCTCGTCGAACGCCTGTCCGTCGAGCAATGGCTCCGTCATATCTTTATCTCTTTTCCCCATCTGTTTTCTTATATCTCTAACCTAACAAACCAAAACACCTTATAACCTTAACAACCATCAAACCGGAACACCGGCCGATCATCACACCTTCTCCGCAATCCTCAGTTTGGCGCTGCGGCTGCGAGGGTTCTCGGCCAGTTCCTCCTCCGAGGGCGTCATCACGCCCTTCTTGACGGGACGCATGGGCGACAGCAGATTGCCGAAGAAGTCCTGCTCCGTCTTGCCCTCAATGTTACCGCTCTTCATCACGTTCTTCACCATGCGGTCTTCCAGCGAGTGGTACGTCAGCACTACCAGTCTGCCACCCGGCTTCAGCACTTCGATGGCACTGCTCAGCATCTGGCGCAGGGCGTTCATCTCGCCATTGACCTCGATACGCAAGGCCTGGAAGACCTTGGCCATATCTTTCTTCTCACGCTCGCGTCCCAACAGGGGCCGCAGCAGTTCTGCCAACTGGCCCGTGGTGCGTATCTCCTGCTGCTGACGAGCCTTCACCAGCACGGAAGCCAGCTTGCGGCTCTGCTTCATCTCGCCATAGAGGTAGAAGATGTCGGCCAGTTGCTCCTCGTTGTACTCGTTCACTACCTTGGCTGCCGTAAGGCGAGCCGTCTGGTTCATGCGCATGTCAAGCGGCGCATCGTAGCGGAACGAGAAACCACGCGAAGCTTCGTCCAGATGATGACTGCTCACACCCAGGTCGGCCAGGATGCCGTCCAATCCCTCCACCTCGTAGTACTGCATCCAGTTCTTCAGAAAGCGGAAGTTGCTTCGCACAAAGGTGAAACGCTCGTCCTGCATGGCACCCGCCATGGCGTCCAGGTCCTGATCGAAACCGTACAGATGGCCGTCGGGGCCCAGCTGTTTCACGATCTCACGGCTGTGGCCACCCCCTCCATACGTCACGTCAGCATACAAACCATCGGGACGGATGAACAATGCCTCGAGGCACTGCTCCAGCATCACGGGCTTATGGTAGGATTCACAGTTCATAGGTGCCTGTCGAAACTAAAATTTCACGTCGCGCATCATCAGCTCCAAGCTGTCGGCAAAGTCATCCGAAGCATTCAGCATGTCATCGGCCGACTGGCGGTTCCAGATTTCGATAGTGTTGTCCATTCCGATAAAACGAACCTCCGACACAATACCGGCATATTCCAGGTAGCGCCTCGGGATGAGAATGCGACCGTCGCCGTCCAGCGATACGATTTCACTGGCAGCCAGGAAACGACGCAGGTTCTCACGCCCCTTACGGTCGAACGGACTGGTGTGCGCGTTGATGTCGTCCACCATCTTATTCCACACCGACTGGGGGTACAGCACCAGGCACTTCTGGAACACGTCGGGACGCAGAATCAATCCTCCCTGCTCCTCCGAAGACAAAATCTTGCGGAATCCGGCAGGCAGAAAAACTCGTCCTTTCGAGTCAGCCTTGGCATCTGAATTACCCGTAAATCGCATGTTCGTTTCCTTATTTATTATTGTTTCCGTTGCAAAATTACAAAATTCCCCACAATTCCCCACACTTTTTTCAAAAAACTTTCAAATTATTTTTGAACAGCCTGTTCATAACTCATTTCAAACGGTTCAGAACGCAGCCGACAGACCACACAATTCACACTCTTTTTCAGCAAGTTAACAACTTATAAACAACATTTTCAACGCGCCATTTGCAGAAGTGGGGAATTTTTCCTAACTTTGCAGCAAAAACCACATAATACGCATAATTATGAAATATGAATCAAGAATTATGAATTGCAAAACCATCCTTACTCTCCTCCTCGTCCTCCTCACCCTCAGTCTCTCTGCCAAGAGAAAGGAGAAGCGCAGCGTTGTACGCATCGAGACCACCATGGGCAACATACGCGTGGCCCTGCTCGATGACGCTCCCCGCCATCGTGACAACTTCCTCAAGCTGGCCGAGAGCGGACACTACGACGGCACGCTATTCCACCGCGTCATCAACAAGTTCATGATACAGGGCGGCGACCCCGACAGCCGCACCGCCAAGGCGGGCGATACGCTGGGCGATGGCGACGTGCCCTACACCCTCGCCCCCGAGTTCCTCCTACCCTATTATTATCACCTGCGTGGTGCGCTCGCATCCGCACGCGAGAGCGACGACGTCAACCCCGAGCAGCGCAGCAGCGGTTCGCAGTTCTACATCGTCACGGGCAAGAAGTTCGGACCCGCCAGCCTCAAGCAGGTGCGCAGCAACCTCGAGGCCAACGGCATCGAGATGACCAGCCAGATGTTCGACGACTACCAGCAGTACGGCGGAGCGCCTCACCTCGACGGCAGCTACACCGTCTTCGGGGAGGTCATCGAGGGCATGGAGGTTGCCGAGAAGATACAGACCGTCCCCACCGATCCGCACGACCGTCCCCTCACCGACGTCATCGTCACCCGCATGGTCGTGGAGCAACGGTCCAAGGATGCCA
The DNA here is from genome assembly GCA_045616065.1 of Bacteroidaceae bacterium. GTDB lineage: Bacteria > Bacteroidota > Bacteroidia > Bacteroidales > Bacteroidaceae > Physcousia. The sequence continues at coordinate 47,183 of JAZLFZ010000046.1, forward strand.
GCAAGAAGAGCGAGGCTGCAAAAAAGAAATAGAACAAGTGCGACGGTCGACACACGAACACGCACCAGGGAGATTTAGTGTGAAATTGAAATATCAACCAATAAAAACCAACAAAAAATTGGGAATGAGACATCTAATGAAAACGTAACAAACTCAAAGAAGTGCAACATATATAATTATATATCAGCATATTGTGAATTTTCCTTTATTCGCAATCGCTTCTGTTAAAAAGCAATAATCGGTGCATTTGTGTTGCAGATTTGTTACGCGAATGTTTGGCGGAATGAAAAATTATATATACCTTTGCACCCATAGAAAGGTGTATTTTGTAATCATCCAACCAAACCCAAACAAGTAGAATGGGAAGACCTAAAAAGACTCTCAAAGTAAAAGAACCTATACGCATTCGTGAGCGCAAACTTGCGAATGGCAACACAAGTCTCTACCTCGACATTTACCAGAAGGGTACTCGTAAGTATGAAAGTTTGAATCTATACTTGATTCCTGCCAATGCACCTGATGCCAAACTGAGGAATGCCGAGACTCGTGCCATTGCCGAGAAGATCAAGGCAGACCGCATCATTGCTCTCCAGGGTAATAGCATCAAGCACTATGACAAGATTAAGCGTTCAAGCATTTCACTCATTGACTTTCTGAAGGAATACGAGAATGACAGCTTCGGTTTCTCTCAATCAACACTTAAAGGCAGAAGTGACATGCGCAAGAAGGTTGAAGAATATCTTGACGAAGAAGGACTCTCGTACATTAGTATAAAAGATGTGACTCCCGACTTCTGCCGTGGCTTCCTGAAGTTCCTTGCTACTGCAAAGAATAGTGTTGCCAAGTATCATGAGGGAAGAACCATCAACGAAGGATGCGCCCACCATCACCAAGCCGTTTGGAATGGTGCTTTGAATCGTGCCGTTAGGGATGGTCTTATCATTGGCAATCCTATGAAGTCTCTCGATAAAAGGGAGAAGTTCCAGCCTGGCAATGGCGATGAACGTGAGTATCTGACAATCGAAGAACTCCGTAAACTCATAAACACACCATGCACCAACGAACAAGTCAAGAAGGCATTCATCTTCGCTTGCTTTGCAGGACTCCGTTTGAGCGATGTCCGTACTCTGGCATGGAATAAAATATTCAAGACTCCCGATGGCGAAACACTCTATGTTCATACAATGATGCAGAAGACACAGAAGATTGTCAACGTACCATTGTCAAATGAAGCATTACGTTGCCTTGAAAAGAAGGAAGATCCAAACGAATTGTTGTTTATTCTTCCATCAAGC
>JAZLFZ010000047.1:0-9613 GCA_045616065.1 Bacteroidaceae bacterium
AAGAAAATTTAATGCCAAATAAACATGTTTCTTAGAATCTTATTTGCAAGTTTACTCAATTAAATGTACTTTTGCAACGCAATTGGAAGGTGGTACACTTTTCAATTACTAAGTGGTACACTTTTCAATTACCATATACAATTTACTCTTGCAAAATGGCTCACATGTCGTATTTGCCATAAAATGTTACGTCCGAGCGTATTTCTTGTGCGATTTACGGACGAATAAAGCCACGCAAAATAATTGGCTTTTTTTTTCACTCTTCTCATTTTTTTTGTTAATTTTGCACGGAGAATGCTTCTAAACGTGTCCTTTTTTGCTGACTGAGCTCTTCTCTGAAGACTTTCTGTTTGGTTTAAATATGGATATTTTACGTTAGTGGCAATTTCTCGTCCCCTTCTGCTGGCCATGCTTATTGGCATAGATCGGCTTGATAATTCTGTATGGAAAATAAGCTCATTTAGGCAGAAAAACGGGTGGAAATGCGAATTTACATAGAAAAACAACCATAAATCAACCTTTTTCAAGCCAAGAACAAATAAGATGAAAAAGTATATTCTTGACCTACAAGTAGTGGAGGTGAGCCGGCCTCATGAGCGTTATGTGCTCCTGAAGCTCACCGATCCCAACGGGCCCCTGCCTGAGATGCAGCCGGGACAGTTTGCACAGTTGCGCGTAGATGGCAGTCCCACCACTTTTTTGCGTCGTCCTATTTCTATTCATTATATGGATAGTACACTTAACCAAGTCTGGTTTCTCGTACAGACCGTGGGAGATGGCACCCGTCAACTGGCCACGCTTCAGGCGGGTGACACGCTCAATGTGGTGCTTCCCTTGGGCAACGGATTCACCCTGCCCAAGTCTGCGGACGAACGCATCCTCCTCGTCGGTGGAGGAGTTGGCTGTGCTCCCCTGCTCTATATGGGAAAGGCCATGGCCGAGATGGGCTGCCGACCTACCTTCTTAATTGGTGCGCGCACGCAAGGCGACCTTCTTCAGCTCGACCTCTTTGCCCAGTATGGGGATGTGTATGTAACCACGGAAGATGGCTCTTACGGTGAAAAGGGTTTTGTGACGCAGCACAGCCTGCTCACCGATGGCACTCCTTTCAGCCGCATCTCCACCTGTGGTCCCAAGCCCATGATGATGGCCGTGGCACGATATGCCCGTCAGGCTGGCGTTGCGTGCGAGGTTTCCTTGGAGAACAAGATGGCGTGTGGCGTAGGCGCCTGCCTCTGTTGTGTGGAAGACACGCAGAAGGGCCACCAGTGTGTCTGTACCGACGGTCCCGTGTTCCCAATCGAGGATTTGAAGTGGTAATTATTCTTTTATTGGTGTAGCGGTCGTAATGTGAGTCGGAAAGTCGACGATTCGTGCATTTGAATAATCGAGTAACTTTCCTAATCCCCCAAATGACTAATCTCCCAAACGACTAATCCCTCAAACTTTCCTAATCTCCCAAACGACTAATCCCCTAAACGACTAGTCCCCCAAACGACTAATCTCCCAAACGACTAAAATAAAGTGGCAAACTTAACAACACATATAGGCGGCCTCACGATGGCGAATCCCGTGATGACCGCGTCCGGCACCTTCGGTTACGGTGTCGAGTTCCAGGATTTCGTCGACCTCTCGCAGGTTGGCGGCATCATCGTCAAGGGCACAACCCTCAATCCCCGTCAGGGCAATCCCTACCCTCGCATGGCCGAGACGGCACAGGGCATGCTCAACTGCGTGGGCTTGCAGAACAAGGGCGTCGACCACTTCTGCCAGCACATCTATCCCACCATCAAGGACCTCCCCACCCAGGTCCTCGTCAACGTCAGCGGTTCTTCGCCCGAGGATTATGCCGAGTGCGCCCGTCGCATTGCTGAGTTGGACAATATACCAGCCATCGAACTGAACATCTCCTGCCCCAACGTGCGTCAGGGCGGCATGGCATTCGGCGTGACGGCCGAGGGTGCCTCTACCGTTGTCAAGGCCGTTCGCGAGGCTTACCCCAAGACCCTCATCGTCAAGCTGTCGCCCAACGTGACCAGCATCGCCGACATCGCCAAGGCAGTCGAAGCCGAGGGAGCCGACGCCGTCAGCTGCATCAACACCCTGATGGGCATGGCCATCGATGCCGAGAAGCGCAAGAAGCTCCTCTCCATCGGCACCGGTGGTCTCAGCGGTCCCTGCGTCAAGCCCGTTGCCCTGCGCATGGTCTACCAGGTGGCCCAGGCCGTCCGGATTCCCGTCATCGGTCTTGGCGGCATCTCGTGCGCCACCGATGCCATCGAGTTCCTGCTGGCCGGAGCCACCGCCATCGAGATCGGTACGGCCAACTTCCTCGACCCCGCCATCTCGCAGAAGGTGGCCGCCGACATCAACGAGTACCTCGACCGCCACGGTTACCAGAGCGTGACCGACATCATCGGCGCCCTCGAGGATTGATCCCTCTCCTTTTAAGTGATGATTAAAAAATAACTTGGTACAAAATCATCACTAAGCAACACGACCAACGAGTTTCCGAAACGATAGCGACTGAGCAAAAGCGAAGCTTGCGAAAGTAGAACATTATGATAGAAATCCGGTTAGAATACTTCAGCACCGTCAACTATGCCCTTTTCCACAATGGCATACCCGTTGTTAACAAACTTGAGCTGCTCAACAAGGGCGGCTCGGAACTGCAGGATGTGCAGGTGACCCTTCAGGGTGAATATGTGACGCCCTGTGTTTGTCCGGTCCAGGCTGGCCTGCCCGTTGGGAAGCCTGTCAGGTTATCCTCCGTCGAGCTCAAGTTGCGACCCGAACTTCTGGTGGAACTTTCCGAACGTGTTGTCTCGCACGTACGTGTCACGGTCAGCGCCCATGGCAGTGTGGTGGAGGAGAAGGACTTCGAACTCACACTCATGCCCTACGACCATTGGCTTGGCATGACCGTGCTGCCCCAGTCGCTGGCTTCCTTTGTCACCCCCAATCATCCGGCTGTCAATTCTGTCATCGTGCAGGCTGCCGCTCACCTCAAGTCCCTGACCGGCTCTTCCTCCTTCGACGAGTACCAGTCGGGCGATCCCAATGCCGTTCGTCAACAGGTGGCGGCCATCTTTGCCGCCTTGCACGACGCGGGACTTGTCTATCGCGCCCTGCCTGCCAGCTTTGAGGAACTGGGCCAACGCGTTTCTCTGCCCGACCAGGTTCTTGACGGCAAGCTTGGCAACTGTCTTGAACTGACCCTTCTCTTTGCCTCCGTGCTCGAGAGTGTCGGTATCAACAGTGTCATTGTCATTCAGCAGGGACATGCCTATCTGGGCGTGTGGCTTGTCGACGACTGCTATACCCATTGTATCTGCGACGATGCTGCCTATCTTGAGAAGAAGTGTTCCGAGGGAATCAACGAGATGATGGTGCTCGAGTCCACCCACATTGCCCAGGAGAACAGTTCCTTTGCCGCTGCCTTGCAGACCGCTTCGCAGCAACTGGCCAGGCTGAATCAGTTTCAGATGTTCATCGACGTGAGGCGGTGTCGTCTCGAACGCTTCCTGCCGCTTCCCGCCCGCATCCAGGTTGATGGCAGGTGGAGCGTCAGTGCCGGTGTGGAGCATGGGCAGTGTGTGCTCGACGTCAAGGAGCACGACCGCTACGACCTCTCGAACCTGGAGCATGCGTCCCGCGAGCTGACCAAGTTCGACATCTGGGATCGCAAGCTCCTCGACCTCTCGCTTCGCAACTCGCTGCTCAACATGAATCTCCGCAGCCGTTCCGTGCAGTTCATGTCCTTCGAGGTGAATCGTATTGAGGACAACCTGCAGGTAGGCGAGGAGTATGGCCTTCTGCCCAAGATAGACGTGCCCATCGACAACGATACCGACGAACGTCTGCGCCGTTCCAAGTTGCTCGAGCCCTATCACGAACTCATCAGCAGCGACATTGAGCACCATCGTCTGCACACCTATCTCACGGAGGGCGAGACGAAGACCGTGCTGCGCAATATCTACCGTGCAGCCCGCAACGCGGTGGAGGAGACCGGAGCCAACTCCCTCTTCCTGGCCATCGGAGCCCTGCGCTGGTACGAGAAGCCGCAGAGTACCACGCCCCGCTTTGCCCCCCTTCTGCTCCTTCCGGTAGAGATGCTATATAAAAAAGGTGGATATTATATACGTACGCGCGACGAGGACATCACGCTCAACATCACCCTCATCGAGTTCCTGCGGCAGGTCTACGACATACGCATCAACGGTCTCGACCCCCTGCCTACCGACCAGAGTGGCGTCGACGTCCCCCTCATCTTTGCCGCCATCCGCGAGGCGCTCAAGGAGCAGAAGCGATGGAATGTCGAGGAAGAATGCATCCTGGGCACGTTCTCCTTCAGCAAGTTCCTCATGTGGAACGATGTGCACAACAATCGCGAAGCCCTCCTGCGCAACAACATCGTGGAGAGCCTCGTAGCCAACAAGCTCACCTGGCAACCCGGCGTCATGCAGGCCGACCTGCGACAGTACGACGCCACCACCTCACCCACCGACCTCATTCTGCCCATGTCGGCCGACTCCTCGCAGATGGCCGCCATCCTCGAGGCGGGCAAGGGCAGCTCCTTCATCCTCTACGGACCTCCCGGAACGGGTAAGTCGCAGACTATTACCAATCTGATAGCCAATGCATTGTACCAAGGCAAACGCGTGCTCTTCGTGGCCGAGAAGATGGCCGCACTGAGCGTCGTGCAGAAGCGCCTGGAACGCATTGGCCTGGCTCCTTTCTGTCTCGAACTTCATTCCAACAAGTCCACCAAGCGCCACGTCCTCGAGCAGTTGGACAAGGCGCTCAAGGTCTCCCACATCATGCCGCCCAACGGTTATCAGCAGCTGGCCGATAAGATATTCGAAGAGCGCAAGGTGCTGCTTGAGTATCTCGACTCGCTCCATCGTGTCGGTCCCTCCGACCATCTCTCGCTCTACGACTGTCTGGTGCACTACGAGGCCATCGAAGCGCCGCTCCTTACCGACTTCTCCTTCAATGCTGCCTTCTTGCAAACCATTCACGAACAGGGTGTTGAGGCCGTCGACGAGTTGGTTGGAAGCCGCTTGGAGGCCGTACTCAAGCTGGTGGGCGAACCTTGTCGTCACCCCTTGAACGGCGTGCAGTTCGAAGCCGCCGACCTCACCACGTCCGACAAGTGCGTCGCTCAGCTCACCGCTGCCGCACAGCTTCTGGAGGCCTGTCAGCAGCAGCGCGACAGCCTGGCCCTGGCCCCCGAGGTCCGTCAGCGCATCCTCCGCGATTGCAGTGCCGACATCCTCGAATGCGATGCCGAGGCACTGCGAGCCCGGTGGCGAGCCGCCAAGGCACGCTGGTTCCTGCCCCGCTTCTTTGCCAAGCGTCGTTTCATGTCCGACATACGTCGCTACGATTCCCACCGTCTCGACACCGAGGTCGATGCACTCCTCGATGACCTCTGCCTCTATGCCAGCCAGCATCGGCAGATCGAGCAGGTGCGCGACGTCCTTCTGCGCTATCTCGACTTCCCCACCGAGGCCGACCATCTGCCTGCTGCCGCCATCCTGCAGCAAGCGGCCGACCGCCTTGTCGAGGCCAGCCACCATGCCGACAAGATGCGCGACTGGTATCACTGGATGCAGTATCGTAAGGAACTGAAGGATAAAGGATTCCAATACGTTGTCGATGCACTCGAGGCGGAGCCCTGTCACGTGACGACGCTCCATGATTCGCTCCTCAAGACCCTCTATCGCAGGAAGGCAGAAGAGAAGATGCAGACGCCTCTGCTCTCCACGTTCGAGGGCATGCTCTTCGACGAGCACGTGAAGCGCTACAAGCAGCTGTCCGAGGAGTTCCAGCTGTTGTGCCAGAAGGAACTCTATGCCCGTCTTGCCGCCAACGTGCCCCGTGTGACCGACGGCATCGACCACAGCAGCGAGATAGGCTTCCTCAACCGCAACATCAGCAGCGGAGGCCGCGGCGTGTCCATGCGCGACCTCTTCGACCAGATACCCACCCTCCTGCCGCGCCTCTGTCCCTGTATGCTGATGAGTCCCATGAGCGTGGCGCAGTATCTCAACCTGTCGGGTGAGAAGATCGACCTCGTTGTCTTCGACGAAGCGTCGCAAATGCCTACCTGCGAGGCCGTTGGAGCCATCGCACGTGGCCGATCCGTTGTCGTGGTCGGCGACCCCAAGCAGATGCCGCCCACCAGTTTCTTCTCCTCCACCAATGTCGACGAGGAGGAGGCTTCCATCGACGACATGGAAAGCATCCTCGAGGACTGTCGCACGCTCGAGGTCCCCTCTCTGCAACTCAACTGGCACTACCGTTCGCAGCACGAGAGCCTCATTGCCTTCTCCAACCACGAGTACTACGACAGCCAGCTCATCACCTTCCCCTCGGCCGACGACCAGCAGGCCAAGGTACGCTTCGTGCCCGTAAAGGGTTTCTACGACAAGGGTAACAAACGCACCAATCGCAGCGAGGCCGACGCCATTGTCCAGGAGATAGTGCGCCGTCTGCGCGACGACGAACTGCGCCAGCACAGCATCGGTGTCATCGCCTTCAGCGTCGTGCAGCAGGCCCTCATCGAGGACATCTTGCTCGAGCAGCTCGACCATGACAAGCAGTTGCGCGAGTGGGCCGACTCGATGTACGAACCCATCTTCGTCAAGAACCTTGAGAACGTGCAGGGCGATGAGCGCGACGTCATCCTCTTCTCCATAGGCTACGGTCCCGATCGCGAGGGCAGGGTGTCGATGAATTTCGGTCCGCTCAACAACAGCGGTGGCGAGCGTCGCCTCAACGTGGCTGTCAGCCGTGCCCGTCAGGAGATGATGGTCTACTCCACCTTGCGTGCCTCACAGATTGACCTCCGACGCACGCAGGCCAAGGGCGTAGAGGGACTCAAGCACTTCCTTGAATATGCTGAGAATCAGAGTGCTCCGCAAAACGAACAACCTGCCATCGTGCTGACTCCAGAGACGCCATCGCCCTCCGCCCAGCGCAACGCCATAGCGCGTCAGATAGCCGCCGCCCTGCAGCGCCACGGCTACTGCACTACGGTTTGTGTCGGACGTTCCCACTTCAAGGTCGACGTGGCCGTCAGCGAGCCCCGCACCCCGCAGGTCTACCGCCTTGGCATACTCCTCGACGGTGATGGCTATCGCGATACCCAGACCACCCGCGACAGGGAAATCGTGCAGCCCTCCGTCCTTGAGTCGCTGCGCTGGACCACGATGCGCGTATGGAGCGTCGACTGGTTCTGCAATCCCGAGCGTGTCGTGCAGCGCATCCTCGAGCAGCTCCAGCAGTCACCCCAGCCGAAGGTTGCTCCTGCATCCGTTCCCGTCTTCGATATTTCCGGTGAGGCCGAAGTCGACTATTCCGTCGACCATACCTACGAGGAGTACAGCCCCTCTGCCTCCGAACTGCAGAAGCTGAGTAACACTCAGTTGCTCAGTCGCATAGTGGCCAAGGAGCAGCCCATCACCTTCATGCACCTCTGCCGTCGCGTCTGCACGCTGCGTGAGCTGGGACGTGTCACGTCCAAGCTGCAGAAGGAACTCCAGCCCATCATCGAGAGTCGCTTCTTCCTCCAGCCCGACCGGGAGGGGTGGGTGGTGTGGAGCCACTCCGACGAGCCCGCTCGCTACACGCAGTATCGTACGTCGGGTGGGCGCGAGATAGCCGACATCCCGATGGCCGAGGTGCGCAACGCCGTCGTCGAGACCCTCAGCGAGCAGGTAGCCCTGCAGGAGGAAGGCCTTACCCTCATCGTGGCCAAGAAGCTCGGCTTCACCCGTCGCGGTGCCAATGTGGAGAGTGCCATCAACCTTGCCCTCGGCCAGCTGACCCAGGAGGGCCGCATCGAGAACGCCGATGGCCGACTGAAACTCACGACGTGAGTGGGGTAGGGGACGCATCTTCCCTCCCTCTCTCCCTTTCTCGTTCCGTCTCATCCCTAACATCCCCTATCATTCCAACACACTCCTATGCAAGATCCCCACGCATTACTACTCATCATGCAGTCAGTCTCGCTGGCTGTAGCCTTCACCCTCGGGTTGGTGCTCCTGCTCTCACGCGTGCACCAGCCCGAGACCACCCCCTCCTACGAGCACACCCGTTATCTCCTGATCCTCGCCATGGCCATCCTTGTCGTCCACTATCTGCTGCAGATAGGGTGCGGCTTCCGTGCCCAGGGCGACGATGTGGGCGCCGTGGTGAACATGCTCTTCTATTCGCCCGTGGTCTACATCGTGTCCTACTCCATGGTCTCCATCGGCTGCGGCAAGGGTTACCGTAGCAAGCACATGATGGCCTCGCTCCTCAGCATGCTGCTCATCATCGGCAGCTTTGGATGGGGCTACCTCCATTACGGCAGCCTGCACATGGAGAACGTGGTCTACGTCATGGGCGGCCTGTTCTTCGTCACCATGCTCTTCTTCATCTTCTATCCCATCCGGGAAATCCGCAGGGTGAGCAAGATGGTCAACGACGAGTCGGGCAGCCTCCCCGTGCAGTTCAACCTGTACATGCGCACCGGTCAGATACTCGTCAACATCTTCTCCCTGCTCCTCACCGTGAGCATCTTCCACACGTCCCTGCTCGTCGTCGTCGGGCCGCTGCAGTTCCTTGCCCTGCTGTTCTTCGTGATCAGCTTCATTGCCCTGGGCTTCAACCTGCGGCAGGTTGACAGCATCATGACCGACCCCACCTCCGCCTCCACGCCCCCCGTGCCGGACACCCCTGATGCCGGAACTCCCACCACCCCCGACCCCCAGCTCAGCAAGTCCGAACGTGAACAGGTGTGCCAGGCCCTTGCCGCCTGGCAGCAGACCCATGGCTACCGATTGTCCGACCTCAACAGTTCCGTCCTGTCCGTCCACATAGGTGTGCCCAAGCGCCTCCTCGTCCAGTACCTGCGCGAGGAGGAGGGCAAGACCTTCCGTGTGTGGCTCTCCGACCTCCGCATTGCCGAGGCCAAGCGGATCATCCAGGAGCATCCCGAGTTCTCCAACGAGACCGTGGCCGACTATTGTGGATTCTCCCGCAATTACTTCCAGAACAAGTTCAAGGATGTCACCGGCCTTACCCCGAACGAGTGGCGAACATCCCATGGGCGAAGCACAAGGGAATAGACACTCGTAATTTGCGTCCCGAAATTAGCGTATAATTGTCGTCTCGAAATTTGCGTTAGAGTGCTCTTCGTGCCTTCGTGCGGTACAATTCATCAGGCTGCACACGAAGGCACGGAGAGCACGAAGATATTCCTTATATGTTTTCTTATGGCTTTGCCGACGCAAATCCGTGGACGCAAATTAGGCGCAAATTTCGAGACGCAAATTTTCGCACGAAGGCACGGAGAGCACGAAGATATTTCTTTTTCCCCTCTGAGCCCATCCTCTTTTAAAAACTTCGAGCTCTTCGTGCCTTCGTCCGGTACCAATCATCAGGCTGCACACGAAGGCACGAAGAGCGCGAAGATATTCCTTATGTGTTTTCTTATGGCTTCGCCGACGCAAATCCGTGGACGTAAATTAGGCGCAAATTTCGAGTCGCAAATTTTCGCACGAAGGCACGGAGAGCACGAAGATATTTCTTTTTCCCCTCTGAGCCCATCCTCTTTTAAAAA